>NC_006270.3:2387500-3117500 GCF_000011645.1 Bacillus licheniformis DSM 13 = ATCC 14580 | reverse complement strand
CAATATAAAAGTTGCTGAAAAAAGACAGATAGCTTTCGAAAAAGTCTTCAGATTTCATTGCAGTATTGGAGCCATTAGCTCAGTTGGTAGAGCATCTGACTTTTAATCAGAGGGTCGAAGGTTCGAGTCCTTCATGGCTCACCATTTCATGCGGATGTGGCGGAATTGGCAGACGCGCTAGAATCAGGCTCTAGTGTCTTTTAAAGACGTGGGGGTTCAAGTCCCTTCATCCGCATTGCCAATCTATTTTGCGGAAGTAGTTCAGTGGTAGAACACCACCTTGCCAAGGTGGGGGTCGCGGGTTCGAATCCCGTCTTCCGCTTAATCATCCAGCGCCCGTAGCTCAATTGGATAGAGCGTTTGACTACGGATCAAAAGGTTAGGGGTTCGACTCCTCTCGGGCGCGCCATTATATAACGGGAAGTAGCTCAGCTTGGTAGAGCACATGGTTTGGGACCATGGGGTCGCAGGTTCGAATCCTGTCTTCCCGACCACTATTCGGGGCCTTAGCTCAGCTGGGAGAGCGCCTGCTTTGCACGCAGGAGGTCAGCGGTTCGATCCCGCTAGGCTCCACTTTGTTATCTTTAATATTCACCATGGCGGTGTAGCTCAGCTGGCTAGAGCGTACGGTTCATACCCGTGAGGTCGGGGGTTCGATTCCCTCCGCCGCTATTAAAGGACCTTTAGCTCAGTTGGTTAGAGCAGACGGCTCATAACCGTCCGGTCGTAGGTTCGAGTCCTACAAGGTCCACCATTGTTACGGAGGAATACCCAAGTCTGGCTGAAGGGATCGGTCTTGAAAACCGACAGGGGTGTCAAAGCCCGCGGGGGTTCGAATCCCTCTTCCTCCGCCATATATTATTTATTATTTTGATCATCGCGGGGTGGAGCAGTTCGGTAGCTCGTCGGGCTCATAACCCGAAGGTCGCAGGTTCAAATCCTGCCCCCGCAACCAAATTCACTCATTAAATGAGGATTGCCCGAAAGGTGCAGCCAAAATGGTCCGGTAGTTCAGTTGGTTAGAATGCCTGCCTGTCACGCAGGAGGTCGCGGGTTCGAGTCCCGTCCGGACCGCCATTTTAACAAAGGCTCGGTAGCTCAGTTGGTAGAGCAACGGACTGAAAATCCGTGTGTCGGCGGTTCGATTCCGTCCCGAGCCACCATTTTACAATTCTATATATTGCGGCGGTTGTGGCGAAGTGGTTAACGCACCAGATTGTGGCTCTGGCATTCGTGGGTTCGATTCCCATCAACCGCCCCATGCGAAATGCGGGTGTAGTTTAGTGGTAAAACCTCAGCCTTCCAAGCTGATGTCGTGGGTTCGATTCCCATCACCCGCTCCATTTGCATATCATGGGCCTGTAGCTCAGCTGGTTAGAGCGCACGCCTGATAAGCGTGAGGTCGATGGTTCGAGTCCATTCAGGCCCACCATGATATTCCGCAGTAGCTCAGTGGTAGAGCTATCGGCTGTTAACCGATCGGTCGCAGGTTCGAATCCTGCCTGCGGAGCCATGGAGAAGTACTCAAGTGGCTGAAGAGGCGCCCCTGCTAAGGGTGTAGGTCGCGTAAGCGGCGCGAGGGTTCAAATCCCTCCTTCTCCGCCATTTTTTCAATAAGGCCCGTTGGTCAAGTGGTTAAGACACCGCCCTTTCACGGCGGTAACACGGGTTCGAATCCCGTACGGGTCATCATGTTAAACTCTGCATCATTTCGATGCGGAGTTTTTTTATATTCAAATATGACATCAGTCAATGTTTAAAAGGAAAATTGTTGAACTTTGTCAATAAAAAGAAGCGCTTTCATTAAAGGGATCAAGCCATATTATCCGAATAAAAGAGTATTCTTTAAATATAGTGGCAGAAAGGATGAAATCAATGGCTGGTGTGAGTGCCTCGGATATTAAAGCGCATCTCTTTCATGAAGGTCGGCTTTATGAAAGCTACAGGTTCTTCGGCGCTCATCAGACGGAACAGGACGGCCGCCAAGGCTTCCGTTTCTGTGTTTGGGCCCCGCATGCGAAGGAGGTTCGAATCGCCGGAACGTTTAACGGCTGGTCCGGTGTCCTGCACCGAATGGAAAAGCGTCATCAGGAAGGCATATGGGAACTGTTTATCCCCGGTATTGGAGAAGGGGAGCTGTATAAATATGAAATGATTACAGCCGCAAATGAAACGAAATTGAAGGCTGATCCTTATGCTTTTTTTTCTGAAGTGAGGCCGAAAACGGCATCGGTCACTTATCAATTGGCCGGATACCAATGGGGCGACCGGAAGTGGCAAAAGAAAAAGCAGCAAAAAGCCGTGTATGAAAAACCGATTTCCATCTACGAGCTTCATATCGGTTCGTGGAAAAAGAAAGCGGATGGACGTTTTTTCACATACCGGGAACTGAGCGAAACGGTCATTCCTTACGTCAAAGAACACGGATTCACACATATCGAGCTGATGCCGCTGACAGAGCACCCGTTTGACCGTTCATGGGGCTACCAGACAACAGGGTACTACAGTCCGACGAGCAGATATGGCGAACCGCATGACTTGATGTATTTCATCGACCAGTGCCATCAGCATGAGATCGGCGTCATTATGGATTGGGTTTCCGGCCATTTTTGCAAAGATGACCACGGCTTGTATTTGTTTGACGGTATGCCTCTGTATGAATATAAACACGAGCATGACAGGGAAAATTGGGAATGGGGGACCGCCAATTTTGACCTCGGAAAACGAGAAGTTCACAGTTTTTTAATCTCGAATGCGTTGTATTGGATCGAGATGTATCATATAGATGGATTTCGAGTCGATGCGGTTGCGAACCTCCTGTATTGGCCAAACCGTCCTCAGCCTGAAGCGAACGGCTTTGCGATCGAATTTATTCAAACGTTAAATGAACAGGTTTTTGCAAAAGATCCCCACTTTTTGATGATTGCAGAGGACTCCACAGACTGGCCGCTTGTGACGCATCCGACCTATGAAGGCGGTCTCGGGTTTAATTATAAGTGGAATATGGGTTGGATGAACGATGTATTAACCTATATGGAAGCTTCCCCAGAACAAAGAAAACACCTGCATCATCTTGTTTCATTCTCCTTAATGTATGCCTACTCAGAAAATTACATCCTGCCGTTCTCCCACGATGAAGTGGTGTACCGCAAAAAGTCTCTGCTTCATAAGATGCCCGGCGATTATTGGCAGAAATTCGCCCAGTACCGCCTGCTGATCAGTTATTTTATGATGCACCCGGGAAAAAAGCTTCTTTTTATGGGCGGTGAGTTTGCTCAATTTGATGAATGGAAAGACGAAGAAGAGCTCGATTGGTTTTTGGACGATTTTGACATGCACCGCAAAGCCCGAATGTTTACAAAGGAGGCTCTACACCTCTACAAAAAAAGCCGTATCCTGTATGAAAATGATCATCGGCAGCAAGGATTCGAGTGGATTGACGTTAACAATGCGGAACAGTCGATTGTATCGTTTATCCGCTATGGAAAACAGCCCGGTGAAGCGCTGATTATCGTCTGCAATTTCACGCCTTCCGTCTATCACGAATATCGGGTCGGCGTCCCTTTTCAAACCGAATATATCGAAGTGCTTAACAGCGATGATGCAAAATACGGAGGTTCACACCAAATCAACCCAAAACGCCTTCAGGCAAGAAAAGGCGTTCTGCACGGCAAACCATACAGCATCAGCATGACAGTCCCTCCGCTGGGAGCTGCGGTTTTCAGAGCAGTCAAAAAGAGAGGAGCGAAAAAGGGATGAAAGAACAATGTGTGGCTATGCTTTTGGCAGGCGGCAAGGGAAGCAGGCTGAATGCCTTAACCAAAAACCTCGCAAAACCCGCCGTTCCATTTGGCGGCAAGTACAGAATCATCGATTTTGCCCTCAGCAACTGCGCCAACTCGGGAATTCATCATGTCGGTGTGCTGACTCAATACCAGCCTCTTTTATTAAACTCATATATCGGAATCGGCGAGCCATGGGATCTTGACCGCAATGACGGAGGGGTCTCCATTTTATCCCCTTATGCTGAAGCGTCGGAAGTGAAGTGGTACAAAGGGACGGCTAGCGCGATTTATGAAAACCGCCATTTTTTAAAGGAGCTTCAGCCTGAACATGTACTCATCCTATCAGGAGATCATATCTACAAAATGGACTACGGAAAAATGCTCGAATACCACGCGGAGAAACAAGCTGACGCCACCATCGCAGTCATTGAAGTCAGCTGGGCAGAAGCCGGCCGTTTCGGCATCCTTCATACGAATGACAAGATGGAGATTACAAGCTTCGAGGAAAAGCCGAAATATCCAAAGAGCAATTTGGCATCAATGGGTGTCTACGTTTTTAAATGGAGCGTGCTTGAAGATGCGTTGGAACGCGATGAAAAAAATTCCGCGTCAAGCCACGATTTCGGAAAAGATGTCATTCCGGCTCTTCTCGAAGAAAATAAGAGGCTGAACGCTTATCCGTTTAAAGGATACTGGAAGGATGTCGGTACGGTCAGAAGTTTATGGGAAGCCAATATGGATCTGCTTGGAGATCATCCTCCGCTTGACCTGTTCGAACGGAACTGGCGGATTTATTCAGTCTCCCCGAATCTCCCGCCGCAGTTTGTTGCCGATCTGGCGGAAATCAAAGAATCGCTCGTCAGCGAAGGATGCACCGTGTATGGGTCGGTCACCCGTTCGGTTATATTTCAGCGCGTTGCCATCGGCAGACATTCCGCCATCAAACGTTCAGTCGTGATGCATGACGTTTCAATTGGAGAGTATGTTGAGATCGAAAATGCCATTGTATCGGCAGGAATTCGAATTCCGGACGGTTTTTGCGCGAAGCCGGAAGATGGCGAAGTCCTGCTGATCACAGAGGAGTATGTCAAAAAACATAAGGTTGTTTAAACAACGCGGAGAGGCGGATGGTGTCAATGAATAATCAAATGTTGGGAATTATTGATGCAGCTGTAAACCAGCACTCTCTTCAGGACTTAACGGCCGGCCGCTCGATCGGAGCCGTTCCGTTTGCAGGAAGGTACCGGCTGATCGATTTTGCGTTGTCAGGCATGGTTCATGCAGGCATTCGGAGTGTCGCTGTATTCTCCAAGTCCCCGTACCGCTCCTTGATGGACCATTTAGGATCGGGAAAAGAGTGGGATTTAAACAGGAAAAGGGAGGGCCTTTTCTTTCTTCCATCTTCACTTCCCCATGATGAGCATGTTGGGCTTGGATCGTTTCGGCAATTTGCGGAGCATCTCGATTATTTTCAAAGAAGCACTCAACAATATGCTGTTGTGGCAAATAGCTATACGGTCGGTCACATTCCTTTTCAAGAAGTGCTCAAACAACACCTTGAATCCGGGTGTGATCTGACTGAAATTTGTCACGAAGGAAAGCCTTTAGGAATGTATGTCACTAAGAAGAGTCTGTTGTGGGAGATGGTTGAAGGGCATTGCCCTGAAGGAGCCCAATCTTTTGAAGAAGTCTGCCGGAAAGAGCGCGGCTCTCTATCCGTCAACAGCTATGAGCACTCGGGATATACCGCCGTGATCGATTCCCCCGAAAGCTACCTTTTTCATAGTTTGAACCTTATTCAGCCTGTGTTTTGGGAGCAAGTCTTTCATATGGGCCAGCCTGTCTACACAAAAATAAAAAACGATCCTCCTGTAAAATACGCTAAAAACAGCAGGGTAAAGCAATCGATTATCGCTAATGGGTGCGTAATCGAAGGTGAGGTTGAGAATTCGGTCTTGTTCAGAGGGGTTCACGTAGGAAAAGGAACAACCATCAAAAACAGCGTTGTCATGCAAAAAACAAGGATCGGAGAAAACTGCCGGCTTGAGCACGTCATCTGCGACAAGGACGTCAAAATCGGCCATCATATCGAAATGTCCGGCACCATGAGCCTCCCTTTCATATTAAAAAAAGGAGCCATACAAGGAGCGCTGATGAACTCTTGAAAGTCTTATTTGCTGTTTCTGAATGTGTGCCGTTTGTTAAATCAGGCGGGCTCGCCGATGTCGCCGGGGCGCTCCCGAAAGAGCTCGCCCTTTTAGGCATAGAAACGGTCGTCATGATGCCGAAATACAGTTTGATTGCGGAAGACGTCAGAAGACGGATGGTTAAAACGGCTGAATGCGAGGTTCGCGTCGGGTGGCGCAGGCAGTTTTGCGGCATTGAACACCTTGAACATGACGGAGTTTCCTATTATTTTCTTGATCATGGGTATTATTTTAATCGGGATTCCCTTTACGGCCATTATGATGATGGAGAGCGGTTTGCTTTTTTCTCGCGGGCTGTTTTGGAAGCACTATACGCGCTGAATTTTGAAGCTGATGTCATCCATACCCACGATTGGCACACAGGGATGGTCAATTATTTATTAAAAGAAGAATATCGAAAAAAGCCGTTCTATCAGCACATGAAAAGCGTATTTACAATTCATAACCTTCAATTTCAGGGCATTTTCCCGAAGGAAGCGGTTCATGACCTGCTCGGACTTGATATTTCCCATTTCACGACCGAAAAGCTCGAGTTTTATGGGAACATTAATTATATGAAAGGCGGCATTATCGCCGCTGATCAGGTGACAACGGTCAGTCCGACGTACCGCGATGAAATCTTGACTCCATACTACGGCGAGCGGCTTGAAGGGGTGCTGTCAGACAAGAAGGATGCACTGACAGGCATTTTAAACGGGATTGACGATGTGCTGTACGACCCTTTAAACGATCCGCACATCGATTATCATTACGATGCCGTCAACCGGGACGGAAAACGGAAAAATAAAGCCGTGATCCAGAAGACATTCGGTCTGCCGGTGAATGAAGACATTCCGCTCATCAGCATGGTGGCAAGGCTGACGAAGCAAAAAGGCTTCGATTTGATCAAGCGGGTATTGCATGAACTGTTTGAAGAAGAAGACATGCAGCTGATCGTTTTAGGAACCGGAGAAGCGGAATTTGAAAATTACTTCCGCTATATGGAGCATGCTTTTCCGGACAGGTGCAAGGCGTATATCGGTTTTCATGAACCGCTCAGCCGCAAGATTTATGCCGCGAGCGATCTTTTCCTGATGCCTTCAAAATTCGAGCCGTGCGGTCTTGGACAGCTGATTGCCCTCAGGTACGGCGCGGTGCCGGTTGTCAGGGAAACAGGCGGGCTTCATGATACGGTGACCGCTTACCGGGAAACAACCGGTGAAGGCAACGGTTTTACGTTCGCCCATTTTAACGCCCATGATATGAAGCATACGATCAAAAGAGCACTGTCATTTTATCACAGGAAAGAAGAGTGGGGCAGGATCGTTCAAAAAGCGATGACACATGATGTCAGCTGGGCTTTGTCAGCCCGTCAGTATCAGCGGTTATACAGCCGGGAGATAAAGGGGGAAGCGCATGTTCTCAAGTAAAGAAAGCTTTAAACAATGCTTTTTGAAACGTGTTGAACGGTTGTGCGGAAAAAGCTTTCGGGACTCTTCAACGCTTGACCAGTATCAGACGCTCGGCATCATGGTCAGGGAACATATCAGCGCAAACTGGATCGAGACCAATGAAAGGAGCCGCTCCAACCAAAATAAACAGACCTATTACTTATCGATTGAGTTTCTCCTGGGCAGACTGCTCGGCCAAAACCTCCTCAATCTCGGGGTTCGTGAGATTGTCAAAGAAGGTCTTACCGAGCTTGGCATTTGTCTTGAAGACATCGAAGAGGCCGAAATGGATGCAGGCCTTGGCAACGGGGGATTGGGCAGGCTCGCGGCGTGCTTTTTGGATTCACTGGCTTCGCTCGACCTTCCCGGGCATGGAATGGGGATTCGCTACAAGCATGGGTTTTTCGAACAAAAAATCGTCGACGGTCATCAAGTCGAATTGCCTGAACAATGGCTCAAACATGGTTACGTATGGGAGATCCGCAACGCCGATCAGGCTGTTTGTGTTCGTTTCGGCGGGCGGGTCAAGATGGCGCAGGAAGGAGGGCGCCTCCGCTTTTGGCAGGAAGATGCGGAAGTGATGACAGCCGTGCCTCACGACATCCCAATCATCGGCTATGAGACCAAGACGGTCAACACCCTTCGGCTGTGGAATGCGGAGCCTTGCTCGCTCCATCATGAACCGAATATTTTGAAGTATAAGCGCGAGACAGAAGCTGTATCTGAATGCCTGTATCCGGATGACACGCATGACGAAGGCAAGATTCTCCGTTTGAAGCAGCAGTATTTTTTAGTATCGGCAAGCCTGCAAAGCATTGTGAAACGCTATAAGAACACTCACCCGTCACTGCATGATTTTCACCAAAAAGTCGCGATCCATATCAATGACACCCATCCCGCTTTGGCGGTGCCGGAATTGATGAGAATTTTGCTTGACGAAGAAAAAATGACGTGGGATGAAGCGTGGCATGTTACCGTACATACGATCTCATATACGAATCATACGACGCTTGCCGAAGCGCTGGAAAAATGGAGGATCGATTTAATTAAACCGCTTCTGCCGAGAATTTATATGATCATTGAGGAGATCAATGAGCGGTTTTGCGGCTGGCTGTGGGAAAAATACCCGGGTGAATGGGAAAGGATCGAAAAGCTTGCCGTCATCGCCCACGGCGAAGTGAAAATGGCCCACTTGGCGATTGTCGGCAGCTACAGTGTTAACGGTGTCGCCAACATTCATTCGACCATATTAAAAGAGCGGGAAATGAACGACTTTTATTCCGTTTTCCCTTTTAAATTCAATAATAAAACGAACGGCATCTCACATAGAAGGTGGCTGTTAAAGGCAAATCCGCCGCTTGCGAACTTGATAACTGAAGCGATAGGAGACAGGTGGCTGAAAGATCCGGAAAGCCTTCTGGATCTTCGTCCATTTGCGAACGATTCCGCGTTTCTCGAGTCGTTTCAGCGCATTAAAAGGGAACGAAAGCAGCTTTTGGCAGACATGATGAAAGGCAGCGTCGGCTTCGCCGTCAACCCTGACAGCATCTTCGATGTTCAAGTCAAGCGTCTCCACGCTTATAAGCGCCAGCTTTTAAATGTGCTCCATATCATGTATTTGTACAACAGGCTGAAGGAAGACAAAGGCTTTGCCATTTATCCGCAAACCTTTATTTTCGGAGCGAAGGCATCGCCGACTTATCATTATGCCAAAAAGGTCATCAAGCTGATCCATTCAGTCGCAGATAAAATCAATCATGATCCGGATGTCAGACATTCGATCAATGTGATCTTTCTGGAAAATTACCGGGTATCAACCGCCGAGCGTATTTTTCCGGCGTCAGATGTCAGCGAGCAAATATCTGCGGCCAGCAAAGAAGCCTCCGGAACAGGGAACATGAAGTTCATGATTAATGGGGCTTTGACGATCGGCACGCATGACGGCGCCAATATTGAAATGCTTGAGAGGGTGGGGACAGAGTGTATCTACACGTTCGGTTTAAAGGCGGATGAAGTGCTGGACTACGCGGAAAAAGGCGGCTATCTGTCAAGGGAATACTATCAGCATGATGCAAGGATCAGACAAACGGCCGATCAGCTGATCAATGGTTTTTTCGAAGGAGAAGCCGGCGAATTTGAGCCGATTTATGACTCGCTGATCGCTTATAATGATGAATACTTTGTTTTAAAAGATTTTGCTTCTTATATTGTAGCGCAGGAGCGGATTCAAAAAGACTACTTGAATAAGCGTCTTTGGGCTGAAAAAGCCGTCACAAACATCGCGCATGCCGGATATTTTTCAAGCGACCGCACCATCCGGGAGTATGCGGACGACATTTGGGAAATTAAGCCGTACCAGCATTGAATTTAAAAACACTAAGCCCCGCTGGTCAGGGGCTTAGTCGTCGTCTTCAGTATAAGGATCCTTTTCATAAGCCGGGAGATCGCCGAAAGAGGTCATGATGCCTTCTTCATCAAGCAGGTCTTCATATTTTTCGTGTTCTTTCGTCGGATAGACGGTAACATCTTTTCCGGTAATGTCTGTTGCGGCATAGTTTTCGTAATCTTCCACATATCCGAGCGGCTCTTCATACTCCATGTACATCTGGCTGTATGACAGAGGCGGAACGGCCAGATCTTGAGGCGTTTCCGAATTGCCGTAGCGTTCGACATCCTGGTAAGCGTCCTCTGAATCGTATGCGACATTTTCATCGTCCTCGTCTTGTTCAAAATGTCCAAACGGCGGGTTCAGCACTTCTTCCTCAATCGGCCGATCTTTTGAAACGGAGACGGTTGACGAATGTTCACTGCACGTCGTTGCGGTTGGAAGTACGGACAGCCTTTCATACGGGATGTCCTTTCCGCATACTTCACAGCGGCCGTATGTTCCTTTTTCGATCATGGCTAAAGCATGTTCGATATCGTGTAAATGCTCTCTTTCATGTTCAAAAAGGGCAAGGTCTTTTTCGCGTTCGTACAGTTCTGTACCTTCATCTCCTGGATGATTGTCATAAGCCGAAAGATCGCCCGTCGAGTTGAACGGGTGCGTCGCATCGATGCCAAAATGTCCGTTTTCTTTAAAGCGGCTGATGATCTGTTCTTTTCCGGCTTTCAGTTCATTTTCGAGTTTTGTCAACTGTTCTTTTGTTAGCACATGCATCGCCTCGTTTCTTTAAAGTGCTCGCGTTTTTAGTATGAACGAATTCAAACAGAACTTTCATTGTAAATAAAAGCAAAAAAAAGAGCCGTATAGGCTCTTTTTTTAAAAAACGTACTGAATAAGCAGGGCGATGGCGAGCAGAAGGCCGAAAAAGGTGTTCGTCTGCGCAGTCGATTTCATGGCGACCATCAGTTCTGCCGGCTTTTCTTTTGCCTTGAACTCCTGGATGGCTTTAATCGGTTTAGGCAGGCTTAAAAGAACGAGGCAGCTCCACAGAGAAACGATCTCAAAGCCGATGTATATACCGATCAATATATAGGAAACAGCAAAAACCCAGCTTAAAATCTGCACGGCGTTTTTTCTTCCGGCCAAAATCGGAAGCGTCTTCCTTCCGTTTTCTTTATCTCCGACCAAATCGCGGATATTGTTGGAAAGATTGATGCCTCCGACTAAAATCGTAATCGGAAGGGAGATCAGAAAGACGTTCCAAGTCAGCCCGCCGGTTTGAATATAGTATGAAATCAGGATGATGACCATTCCCATAAAAACGCCTGACATAATTTCACCAAACGGCGTATAGGAGATCGGAAACGGCCCGCCCGTATAAAGATAGCCGACGGCCATGCAAACCAATCCGATCAGCGCAAGCCACCAGCTTGAAGAAGCGCAGATGTACACGCCGAGTAAAACGGCTGCTCCAAACAGTCCGTATGCCAGGTATAAAACCGTCTTCGGTTTCATTCCATAGCGGACGATAGCGCCTCCGATGCCGACCGAGTTTTCATTATCAAGTCCTCTTACAAAATCAAAATACTCATTGAATAAGTTCGTTCCGATTTGAATCAATATTGATGCGGCCAGCATAGCTAAAAACAGCCAGATGTCAATTTTCCCCGATTCAAGGGACATCACGGTCCCGAGCGTTACAGGGACAAAGGCGGCTGTCAGTGTATGGGGTCTTGTTAACATCCACCATACGCGCCATTTTTCCGGCTTTATTTCAGAAACACTCCCTGAAAGTGATTGATGCTGCATAAAGTATGACTCCTTTAGTTTTAATACGTACACGTCCATACTAAGTTTAGAAAAAGTTAAAAAAGGTGTCAATATAATGGGTGATATTGTTAGAAAAAAAGCGGCCGTCCTGCAATTCGAAAATAATAAATGACCTTGTCTTTTTCAATCGGCCGATTACGTTTATAATAGGTGGTGGCAGTTGTTAATAAAGTGTCGTTTTGTTGACACATACCGTTCACAGGTGTATGGTTATAAAAGCATTTTACGGATTTTGGAGGAATGTATCATGGTGACAACAGTGCAGCGCACTTTCCTCAAGGAAGCGCCTGAAGCATTAAACATCGTCAAAAAAGTCAACCATGCTGTTTTAATAAGCTATTCCAGAAAAATTGAGAGCATAGATGCTCTTTCCTTTTTCATAAACGGGAAAGAACAATTTGCCGGGGAACGGTTCTTCTGGTCTGATCCGGACGGCGGGCTGACGCTTGTCGGGCTGGGAAAGGAAATATCGGTTTCCACAGATCTGAAGGATGCCGGACGTTATCAGGCTGTACATGAAAAATGGGAGCGCTTAAAAGAGAAAACCTATCACTTTCATGAAGATCAAAGCAGAGGTCAGGCAGCGGTGGGGCCATTGCTGTTTGGCGGTTTTTCATTTGATCCGCTGGAAGATCGCAAGCAGCATTGGAACGGCTACCAGGAAGGCGCTTTTTTTATTCCCGCCGCTATGCTGACACAGGACGGAGAGGAAACATTCATAACGGTCAATAGATGGAAGACTCCTGAAGAAGACGTGCGCAAAGTACTTGAAGAAATAAAGGGCGCTGCTTCACAGCTGACCAAGGCGGACGATTCCCGTTATCCGGAAAAAGGTCATACGCAATATACCGCCAAGGAAGAGCTTGATGTTCCTGAATGGCTTGAAGCGGTCCGGCGGGCGACAGACGACATTAAAAACGGGAAGTACGATAAAGTCGTGCTCGCCAGAGAGATCCTTTTAACGTTCGATCAGCCTGTCGAACTTCACAGAGTATTATTCAATCTGATGTCTGAACAAAAAACGAGCTATATATTCGCCATTGAAGAAAACGGCAAAAGTTTTGTGGGCGCGTCTCCGGAACGTCTTGTCAAAAAAGACGGAGAGAACGTTCTGTCGACCTGCCTCGCCGGTTCAATCAAGAGAGGCGAAAGTGAGCAGGAAGACCGGATGCTCGGTCTTGAGCTGTTAAACGATGAAAAAAATCTAATCGAACATGACATTGTCGTCAATATGATTCATCAGGCGCTTTTGTCAAATTGCAGCAATATCAAAAAGCCGGCCAAGCCGGGACTTTACAAAACAAAAAATGTGCAGCATTTGTATACGCCGATTGTCGGCAAAATGAATGCGGAGTCCTCGATTTTTGATTTAATCGAGAAGCTTCACCCAACTCCTGCGCTCGGAGGAGCACCACAGCAAAAAGCGATTGAGGTTATCAGGGAGTTGGAACCGATGTCAAGGGGCTGGTATGCGGCACCGGCGGGCTGGATCGACATGTCCGGCAATGGGGAATTCGCGGTGGCGATCAGGTCGGGACTTATCGATTCAAATGCGGCCAGAATTTTCGCCGGCTGCGGGGTTGTGGCTGATTCCGATCCTCTTATGGAATACGAAGAAACACAAATTAAGATGAAGCCGATGCTGTCTGCTCTTGGAGGCGATATCCGTTGACTGAAAATCCGATTACAAAATATATAGGGAATTTTATTGATGAGCTTTCCCTTGCAGGCGTGACAGAAGCGGTCATCTGCCCGGGATCAAGATCGACGCCCCTTGCGATTTTGGCCGCGAGTCATCCGGACATCAATGTTCATATCCATGTGGATGAAAGATCCGCTGCTTTTTTTGCAATGGGCATGGCAAAGGCAATGCGGAAGCCAGTCGCATTGATCTGTACATCCGGGACGGCTGCAGCGAATTTCTACCCGGCTGTGATCGAGGCTCATTATTCTAGAATACCGCTTATGATCTTAACGGCTGATCGGCCGCATGAACTGAGAGAAGTAGGAGCACCTCAGGCGATTGATCAGCAATTCTTATTCGGAAACTTTGTTAAGTTTTTCACAGACTCGGCTTTGCCTGACAGTCATCCTGACATGCTGGCGTACATCCGGTCTTTGGCAGCACGTGCAGCCGGAGAAGCCAAAAAAGCGCCGCGCGGGCCCGTGCATATCAACTTTCCGCTGAGAGAGCCGCTCATGCCGAACCTTGAGGATGAACCTTTTCAAAGGCTGAGAAGCGGCAGTCATGTGACGGTTGAAAGCGGCCGCTTCCGTGCTGATCGGCATGAGCTTGTAGCGCTGAGTGCTCTGATTAAAGAGACCGAAAAAGGCGTAATCGTCTGCGGAGAGCTGCAAGATGATGATGCAAAAGAACATATTGTAGCTCTTTCACAGGCAGCAGAATACCCAATTTTGGCTGACCCGCTCTCAAACTTGAGAAACGGCACCCATTCAAAAGAAACCATTATCGATGCATACGACTCATTATTGAAAGAAGAACAGCTGAAACGCGAGCTCATGCCTGAGCTTGTCATCCGCTTCGGTGCGATGCCGGTTTCCAAGCCGCTTTTTCAGCTGCTGAAGCAAAATCCGAGCATTAGGCAAATCGTCGTTGATCCAGATGGAGGATGGCGCGATCCGACTCAGCTCAGCGCACATATGCTGCATTGCACGGAAGAGGAGATTGCTGTTCTTGCGGATTCCGCTGTCAATTCAGAAAATAGGACAGGCAACTGGCTTGAGAAGTGGCGGTTTGCCAACAGCCGCTTCCGCGCTCTTTTAAGAAATCTTGAAGCTGAGGATCTTACCTTTGAAGGAAATATCTACCGGAACCTTCAGCATTTGATTCCGGACAACAGCTCCGTGTTTGTCGGAAACAGCATGCCGATCCGCGATGCGGACACATTTTTTGAAAATCAGGAACGGACCTTCCGGATTTTTGCCAATAGAGGGGCGAACGGGATAGACGGTGTTGTCTCAACGGCGCTGGGCATATATGCCGCAACGAAAGAACCGGTAACCCTTGTCATCGGCGATCTGTCATTTTATCACGACTTAAACGGCCTCCTCGTCAGCAAAACGCTCGATATTCCGCTGACTGTCGTTCTCGTCAACAATGATGGCGGCGGCATTTTCTCATTTCTTCCCCAATCTGCTGAAGAAAGGTACTTCGAGCTCTTGTTCGGAACGCCGACGGGTCTCGAATTCGAGCATGCTGCCAAGCTGTATGGGGGACGCTATATATGCCCTGAATCATCCGCACATTTTGCCGATGCGTATTTATCCTCCGTCAACCGCCGCGGCTTGGATATCATTGAGGTGAAAACGAAGCGCGATGATCGTGTGGAGCAGCATCGCCGGATGCTTGATTCCGCGCTGCATGAAATAAGAAAAGAGTGGCCGTTTTGAAATTGACACTGAAAGACGGCGTTTCCTATAAAATTGAAGACAATGGCCTGTCTGCAGAAAAAACGGCGGTGTTTTTGCATGGCTTTACAGGAAGCGCGGCCACATGGGACGGGATAGACGGCTATTTTCAGGGGATGCGTCTGATCAAGCTGAATCTGCTCGGACACGGCGGAACCGACTCGCCATCGGACAGCCGGCGCTACACAACAGAGAAGCAGGCAGCGGATCTCATCGAAATTTTTGATCGTTTAAATGTAAAACAGGCTTACCTCATCGGTTATTCAATGGGCGGCCGGCTTGCCTTATCCTTGGCGATGATTCACCCCGAGCGTGTGTCCGGTCTTGTGCTGGAGAGCAGTTCTCCGGGGCTTGATTCGCCTGAAGAAAGAAAAGCGCGCAGGGAGCAGGACAGCCGGCTCAGCAGGCGGATACTTGAAGAAGGAATCAAGTCTTTCGTAGATTATTGGGAAGGCATTCCGCTGTTTGCATCCCAGCTTTCAATGGACCCTTCAAAAAGAAAAAAAGTGCGCGAAGAACGTCTGAACAACAATCCGATCGGCCTTCGAGGCAGCTTAATCGGAATGGGGACCGGATCACAGCCGTCTTGGTGGAACAAACTGAGCGGGATCAATTATCCGGTGCTTCTCATCGCGGGAAGCCTGGATCAGAAATTTGTCGCCATCAATGAAAGCATGGCAAAGCGGATTCCAGCCGCCCGCCTCGAGATTGTTGAACATACCGGTCATGCGGTTCATGTGGAAGAGCCCGATTTTTTTGGTAGAATAGTAAGTGAGTTTATTTTAAAGTAGGAGGTACACATCAATGACTGTAGAATGGAAAAGCGAACGTCAATACGAAGATGTATTATATGAAACATATAACGGCATCGCCAAAATCACGATCAATCGCCCTGAGGTACATAACGCATTTCGTCCAAAAACGGTTTCAGAACTGATCGATGCGTTTGCATATGCGCGGGATGATGCCAATATCGGTGTCATTATCCTTGCAGGTGCCGGGGATAAAGCGTTCTGTTCAGGAGGAGACCAGAAAGTAAGGGGACACGGAGGCTATGTCGGTGAAGACGAGATTCCGCGTTTGAATGTGCTTGATCTTCAGCGGCTGATCCGCGTCATTCCGAAGCCTGTTGTAGCGATGGTGTCAGGCTATGCGATCGGCGGCGGCCATGTGCTCCACGTCGTATGCGATTTGACGATTGCTGCGGACAACGCGATTTTCGGACAAACAGGGCCGAAAGTCGGCAGCTTTGATGCGGGCTACGGATCAGGCTATCTGGCGCGTATCGTCGGACATAAAAAAGCGCGCGAAATCTGGTATCTGTGCCGTCAGTACAACGCTCAGGAAGCAAAAGAAATGGGCCTTGTCAATACGGTTGTACCGCTTGAAAAGCTTGAAGAAGAAACGATTAAATGGTGTGAAGAAATGCTTGAGAAAAGCCCGACAGCACTCAGATTCCTTAAAGCGGCCTTTAACGCCGATACGGACGGGCTTGCCGGCATCCAGCAGTTTGCCGGAGATGCGACACTGCTTTATTACACAACAGATGAAGCGAAAGAAGGCCGCGATGCGTTTAAAGAAAAACGCCGTCCAGACTTCGGACAGTTCCCGCGTTTTCCTTAAAAATCGGAAGAGAGAAACAGCTTGGTGCGACTGAGCTGTTTCTTTTATCATTCAAGACATTTTTTGGAGATGATGATATGCTGATGGACCATCCGAATTGGCTTAAACAGCGAGCAGAACTGACACCTGACAGGATGGCTGTGATTCAGGGAGATCACAAGCTGACTTTTATTCAATTATTTCATGAAGCAAAAAAAACGGCCGGCCGGCTGAAGAGCTTTGGTCTGAAGAATGGGGATACAGCGGCTTTACTTCTCACAAACCGGATGGAGATGGTCATCGCCGTCCATGCCTGCTTTCTTCTCGGCGTTCGCATCGTTTTGCTGAATACGAAGCTGTCAATGGCCGAACGATCATATCAAATTGAACATTCTGAAGCAAAGCTATTGCTTACAGAGAAGCCTTTCATAGAAGAGCATAGAGGGGGACAGCCGGCTCGCGCTGTTGACATTGAAGACGTTCAAAACGCCGCTTGCCCGCCGGTTACAGAAATCGAAAGCATTCATTTGGACGATGCGGCAACAATCATGTATACGTCTGGAACGACCGGACGGCCGAAAGGGGTTATGCAGACATTTGCAAACCATTATTTCAGCGCGGTTTCATCCGCCTTGAATTTGGGGCTCCAAGAACACGACCGCTGGCTGATCGCCTTGCCGCTTTTCCATATCAGCGGCTTATCGGCGCTTTTTAAATCGGTCATTTACGGAATGACTGTCGTTTTGCATCAAAGGTTTGACGCGGAAGAAGTTCTTCGTTCGATCAAAGACCAGCAAGTAACGATTGCATCGGTCGTTCAGACGATGCTGTCGAGGCTTGCGGCAAAAGTCGACAGATGCCCCGGATCATTAAGGTGCCTGTTATTGGGCGGAGGGCCAGCACCGCTTTCTCTCCTTGAGGAATGCAAAAGAAAGCGGCTGCCCGTCGTACAGTCGTACGGAATGACTGAAACGTGCTCACAGATTGCGACCCTCGCCCCGGAATACTCGATTGAAAAGCTCGGTTCAGCCGGCAAACCGCTGTTTGCATCAAGCATCAAAATCGAAAAGAACGGAACGGAATGCCAACCCGGAGAACATGGTGAAATAACCGTAAAAGGGCCGACCGTTATGAAGGGCTACTTGAAAAATGAGGCGGCAAATAAAGACTCATTCAATGACGGCTGGTTTAAAACCGGTGATATCGGGTATTTTGACGATGACGGATTTTTATATGTGCTGGACAGGCGTTCAGACTTAATCATATCAGGAGGAGAAAACATCTATCCGGCTGAAGTCGAGGCCGTTCTTCTGTCACACCCCAATGTCGCGGAAGCGGGGGTGAAAGGAGTCGATGACAAAACTTGGGGAAAGGTTCCCCACGCCTATCTCGTCGCCGACAGCCCCGTTGATGAAGAGGAGCTGAGCGAATTTTGCAAAGAACGGCTTGCTTCATATAAAGTGCCTAAAGCATTTCATTTTGTCGATAGGCTGCCGAGAAATGCTTCAAATAAACTGATGAGACATAAATTGTAGAGGGAGAGCGCCATGATTCAAATCAAACAGCTGACATTGTACCATCTCAGCATGCGGCTGAAAAAGCCTTTTAAATCAAGCTTGGAAACCTTTCAGGATCGCAAGTTTATCATCGTTGAAGCTGCTGATCAAGAAGGTGTGACAGGCTGGGGGGAAGTATCCGCTTTTTCATCTCCGTGGTACACCGAAGAAACAACGGAGACATGCTACCACATGCTCAAAGATTTTTTGATTCCGGCTGTGCTGCGCGAATCATTCACACACCCTTCCGAAGTGCCCGAGGCGCTTCGCGGATTCAAAGGCAACCGAATGGCAAAGGCCGGCCTTGAAGCCGCCTTTTGGGACATTTACGCCAGGAAAAAAGGGATCTCTTTAAGAGAGGCGCTGGGCGGAGTAAAAACAGAAGTTCCTGCCGGAGTCGTCGTCGGTCTTGCCCCATTGGATGATATGCTTCAGGAAATTGAACAATATGTAAAAGAAGGATATCAAAGAATAAAAATCAAAATTCAGCCCGGGCAGGATATAGAGCTTTTAAAAGAAATACGCCGGCATTTTCCGAAGGTGCCGCTGATGGCAGATGCCAACTCTTCTTATGAATTAAAAGACATCAGCCGGATTAAAGAGCTTGACGCATTTAAATTAATGATGATCGAACAGCCGCTGGCTGATGATGATATCGTTGACCACCGCCAT
The DNA here is from genome assembly GCF_000011645.1 of Bacillus licheniformis DSM 13 = ATCC 14580. GTDB lineage: Bacteria > Bacillota > Bacilli > Bacillales > Bacillaceae > Bacillus > Bacillus licheniformis. Next base: position 3,098,603 of record NC_006270.3, on the reverse strand, counting down.
CTGCAAAAACATATCAAAACATCAATTTGTCTTGACGAAAGCATCCGTTCGGCTGCTGATGCGCGAAAGGCAATTGAGCTCGGCAGCTGCAAAATTATCAATATAAAGCCGTCCCGAGTCGGCGGTTTGACAGAAGCTCTGAAAATCCACGACATCTGCAAAGAACATCAAATGCCTGTCTGGTGCGGCGGCATGTTTGAAACCGGCATTTCAAGAGCCCATAATCTTGCACTGAGTTCTCTTCCGCAGTTTTTGATTCCCGGGGATCTTTCTTCATCCTCAAGGTATTGGGAAGAGGATATCGTAAAACCGGAAATCCGGATCGAGGGCGGCTATATTCAGGTTCCAACCTTACCGGGAATGGGATTTGAAGTCGATACTCATATTTTAAGAAAGAATTCATCTAAAATAGACGTTTTTAAGCAGTAAAGGCTGTTTTAAACGCCGATTTCCAGATTTTCAAGCTTTGTTAAATAGGCGGCCTCTCATGTATATTAAAGCTGTACATTATTCCCTTCTCGTTTGGACCGGCTTTCTAGCCGGTTTTTTTAACATAAAAAGAGCTGCCTTTATGACAGCCCTTTCCTTTAATCGCCCAAAAGCAAATCTTCGTGCACGATCTGTCCGATCACCCGGTCCGCTTGATCCGGCAGCCCGTCGAGACAGCCGTATTCATAATCCCATAAGTTCATGAAGGAGCGGGCGGCTTTTTGAAATGCGGTTTCATCCGCCCCGTGGATTTCCTGATAAAAAGCCTGTAACAGCGACTCTTTATTCACGACTGTCCCTCCTTCATTCATCCGTTTTAATGATGTTCAGGTTTAAAGGTTTTGCAATCCGTTTCTTCACTATTAGAAGCTTTTTCACCTTCAGCATGGCTGACGACATAGATGGCGTCGGCTGTGCATTTGTTACCCTCTTCCCAATAGGTGCAGTTGCTGACTTCACACAGTATTTTTTGCTCCATTTAGTTTGGGCCCCCTTTAAAAGTTGTACACATTTAGCTTAACCTTATTCATGCTGTTTGATGTACCGCTTGTCCTTCATGAACAATTTCCAGAAATAATAAAAGCCGGGGAATAAAATAATAAAACCGACGATGTAGGAGATGAACAGCGCCCTGAATGTCTCCGGTGCGGTGAAGCCCGATTGAATCGTGACATCAGGATAGACCATGTAAGGAAGGTGCGCCCTCCCGTACACATAGCTCGCCGTAAAATACTGCAGCGTAATGGCGATGACAGCCAGGCGCGGCTTTCCCAGCCGGTCGCTGTTATGTCTGTTTGGCAGAAACAGAGCCGCAAATGCGACGAGAAACAGCAAAAACGATAAAATCAGCCATGGAAGCCCGTCCATCATTTTTGTATAAAGCCAGCTGGCTTCCGTCCTCATGGTCATCATGATGCTGAACGACATGAGCAGTGCGAGCGGCCCGGTAATTAAAGCGTTTCGGCGGTAGACCTGATACGCGTCTTTTTCTCCGGCTACATTTGAAAAATCAGCCAGCAGCAGTGAAGACAGAAACAGCGTACTGAAAATGGCGAAGCCCATAAAAGAATAGGCATGAGGGCTTAAAAACAAATTGACAAAGTCCAATTGGTGGCTTCCGTCTACCTGGTATACGAAATTGCCGTGTGTCACAGGCAAGACAAGGATTAAAACAGCCGGAATGATAAAGCCGCTGATCCCTGAAACGTAAGTCAGCGCCCTTTCATAATCTTTTGCAGCGTGGGAGAAGACCAAAAATCCGCTTCGAATCGCCAAAAGCAATAAAATGATGCTGCCGGGAATCAAAAGCACAGTCCCCAGCACAAAAGTGCCGCCCGGGAAAAAGCTGAAAAGGGCTACGACGATTCCGACGATGAAAACATTGGTTACTTCCCAGGTCGGAGAAAGATAGCGGTTTGCAATATTGGTTGCTTTCAGCTGTTTTTTGTTCATATAAATCATCGACCAAAATCCCGCTCCAAAATCCATCGACGCCATAACGGCGTATATAAATATAAATCCCCAGACGATCGAAATAGCCAGCAGGGCATCTGTTGTTCCATCCAGTTGCATCATATGACTTCCCTTCTGTTTTTTTTGTGCATTCAGCTGCTTTTTAAGTCCTCTTCAACAGGATGGCGTTTAAAGTAATATTGCAATACGAACACCACCGCTGCTCCTAAAATGATATAGACGATAAAGAACAAAAGAAACAATATGCCGATCGAGCCGGAGGTGGTCACTACTTCCGACGTTTTCTGCATATGGTAAATGACCCAAGGCTGCCTTCCGGTGCAAGCGAATACCCAGCCAAGTTCGATTGCGAGCAATGCGAGCGGGCCGCCGGTTATGAACACGGCCAGCATCCAGCGGGGAAAGCGGTCTTTTTTCATGACTTTTCTCCAAATAAAACCCACAGCGGCATAAACAATCAAAAGGCTGCCGATAAAAACCATGCCGTTAAATAAGGTATGAATGAACAGGGGAGGCCACTCATCCCTTGGAAAGTCATTCAGCCCTTTTACGACGGTGTCAAAGCGGTTGTCGGCCAAAAAGCTTAAAGCCCACGGAATCTCAATCGCCCATTTCACCGATTGCGTCTTTTCATCAGTAAATCCGCCGATCGCAAGAGGAGCATGGGACTGGGTTTCAAACAGCCCTTCTGCGCCCGCCAGTTTTTCAGGCTGGTAGCGGTGAAGTAGCTGTGCGGATTCGTGCCCGCTCAGAGCCGTGACCAGAGAAAACGCTCCTCCGACAATCAGCCCGAGCAGCAGCGCTTTCCTATGAAGGGCGTAGACTCTATCATCGCCGCGGTTTCGGAGCATTTTGTAGGCGGCTATCGTCGCAATAATAAACGCACCTGTCATAAAAGCGGAGACGACAACATGTCCTGCTGTGGCCACAAAGCTTTTGTTGAAGAACGCCGTCCACGGCTGAACATCCGTAATTTCACCGTTTACAATTTTGAAGCCTTCTGGCGTTCCCTGAAAAGCGTGCACATTTGTAATCAAGATGGCCGATGCGGCTGCTCCGATAACGATAAAAATGACGGCTGTAATTCTCATAAGTGGAGTCAGCCGATCGGCTGCGTAAACATAAATGGACATAAATAAAGCCTCAATAAAAAAGGCGTAGATTTCAATTTGAAATGGAAGGGACATGACTTTTCCGATCACTTCCATGAATCCCGGCCAGAGCAGGGCTAGCTGCGTGCCGGCAATGGTTCCGGTCGGTATGGCGACCCCGAGCAACACGGCCTGCGCCTTCGTCCATCTTTTGGCCATAATGGCGTAGTGGGGATCTTTCGTTCTTTGATAGATCAGCTCGGCCAGCAAAATCATCAAAGGAATTCCGACACCGAGCGAGGCAAAAATAATATGGAATCCCATCGTTGTTCCGAAAAGGCTTCTTGCAAAAATCAAGTCATTCATCCGGAAAACCACCTTTCATTTACACCATTTTGCTTTTTATTGTTTACCGCCTTTTTTAGATTATTCTTCCTGTAGGAGGTTAAAATGGATAAAGGGATTAAGTATGGCAAATGAACATTCATTTTTGACACAGGGATTTGAAAGGTATATAATAAAACGTAATTATTACGTTTTGACGGGAGGAATGGCATATGAAACCAAATATTCATCCGAAAACTTATCAAGTGATCTTTCAGGATGTAAACAGCGGGTACCGTTTTTTAAGCCGCTCAACTAAAACTTCCGATGAGACGGCCGAGTGGGAAGACGGCAAGACGTATCCCGTTATAAAAGTTGAGGTGAGCTCTGATACCCATCCGTTTTATACCGGAAGACAGAAATTCAATGAAAGAGGCGGAAGGGTCGAACAGTTCAAGAAAAGATTTAATATGGATTAATAAATTAAAAAGACCGGATGTTTCCGGCCTTTTTTTTCGTCCATTTAAAAAACAAGCGCATGACATCTCATGCGCTTGTTCTCTGTTATTTGCTTGATAAAGCTTTTTTCAAGACGTCCAGGTTTTCTTTCATGATGGCGGTATAATCTTTGCCGCTTTCAATGTCTTCTTTTGTTACAGATTCAAGGTTTTTCATCGTCAGACTTTCCGCTCCGATTTCTTTTTTGATGATCTCGGAGATTTTGCTGCTGACATTGCTTTCAAAAATGATATATTTAATATTATGTTCTTTCGCTGTTTTAACAATGTTTTCAAGCTGCTTTTGTGAAGGTTCCTCAGTAGGCGAAAGGCCGAGAACGCTTATCTGCTTAATGCCGTAGCGTTTTTCCCAGTAGCCGTAGGCGGCATGTGAGACGAGAATTTCTTTTTTATCAGCTTTGTCGACTGTTTGTTTGAAGTCTTTGTCAAGCTGCTCCAAGTCTTTTTTTAATGACTCATAGTTTTTCGTAAACGTTTTTTCGTGTTCAGGTTCTAATTTTACGAGTTGGTCTTTAATGTTTTCGGCCATTTTTTCAGCAAGGACAGGATCAAGCCATGCGTGCGGGTCATGATCTCCATGGTCGTGATGATGATCGTGACCTTCGGCTTCTCCGTGTTCATGTTCTTCTTCATGTGCATGCTCATCGTGCTCACCGTGTTCTTCTCCATGTGCATGCTCATCATGTTCGCCTTCTTCTTCACGTGACAGAAGGTCAATGCCCTCCCCGGCTTTGACGATTTTGACGTCGCTGTTTTTAAGTGTGCTTACAGCTTTGTCTGCGAATCCTTCAACACCGACTCCAGAGTATATAAAGGCATCCGAGTCGGAAATTTCCGCCATCGTTTTTGAGCTTGGCTCGTAAGTGTGCGCTTCAACGTTTGGCGGGTAAACACTTTTAACGTTCACATATTCTCCGCCGATCTTTTTGGTGAAGTCTTCAAGCGGATAAATGGTTGTATAGATGTCCAGCGTGTCTTTATTTTCTTTTTGTTCACTGGAAGCTCCATTGCTTGAGCAACCCGCTGTTAATCCGGCAGCAAGAATGAATGCAGATGCTATTCCGAATGTTTTTTTCATGGTATTTCTCCTCTCAATGTAAAACTGAAATGGTTCCGATTTAATGGTCCTGTATCATTGTATCGTAATAATTACGATTTGAAAAGAGGAAATGATAGTTAAATATACTCAGGCAGTGAATCAAGTAAGGCCGACCAGTCTGAATTCATTTCTTTATCTGTAAGAAGGGTCTGATCCAGGGAGCGGATAATGTCTTCCTGATTCATGTCAATGCCGATAAAAACGATTTCCGTTTTCCGGTCTCCGTATGTTTCATCCCAGTCCGCTTTCAAATTAGGGTCCTCTTCAAACGCGAGCTTTTGTTCTTCCTCGGTAGACGCTGCAATCCAGGGGCCCGCGCTTTGGATCATCAGGGAAGAGCCTGCCTGGGACAGAAGGCCTGCTGTGTCATTTCGAGAAGCAAGCCAGAAGAAGCCTTTTGCTCTGATAATTTGCGGCGGCCAGTTTTCAAGCCAGCGCTTCAGTCTTTCAGGATGGAAAGGCCTTTGCTTTTGATAGACGAAAGAAGAGATTCCGAATTCCTCTGTTTCAGGTGTGTGCTCTTCATTCAGCTCTTTGATCCATCCCGCTGATTGACTTGCTTTTTCAAAATCGAACGATTTCGTATTCATGATGGCCGAAAGCGGCACTTTTGCGAATGCCGCAGAAATGATTCTGCAGTCCGGATTCAGTTTTCTCAGGGACCAGAACAGCTTTTCCTGCTCTTCTTCATTGAGTAAATCAGTTTTATTCAAAATGAGGACATCGGCAAATTCAATTTGCTCAATTAAAAGGTCGGCCACTTCCCGGCTGTCCGTTTCATCTGCCGCCTGCTTCCGTTCCAATAGGCTCTCGCCCGAAGCGAAGTCCTCAAAAAAACGGCTGCCGTCGACGACGGTGACCATTGTATCAAGCCTGCAATATTTGCCTAAATCAATATTCAGCTCCTCATCTTTGTACGTAAAGGTTTGGGCGACGGGAATCGGCTCGCTGATACCGGAAGATTCAATGAGAATATAATCGATTCCGCCGTTCTCCGCCAGCTTTTTGACTTCGATGAGCAGATCGTCTCTCAGCGTACAGCAAATGCAGCCGTTCTGCATTTCGACAAGCTTTTCATCCGTGCGGATGAGGTCACCTTTTTTCACGAGGGAGCCGTCGATATTAATCTCGCTCATATCATTGACGATCACGGCGATTTTCAAGCCGTGCGCTTCATGCAGGACATGCTGCAGCAGCGTCGTTTTCCCGGACCCTAGATAACCGCTTAAAACAGTGACCGGAATCAGGTTTTCCTTCATGTTTTTCACCTTCCTTAAAACGTAATTGTTTCGATTTGCACAAAGGAAATCTTACTGGACTTGTGAAAAAAATACAAGAAATATGTTATATTTAGATATAAAAAGCGTTTAGAAAGGAAATGAGCCATGAAACTTTTGGATAATATTCTACAGTTCAATCAACAGTTTGTTGAACGGCAGGACTATCAAAAATATCAAACAAGCAAGTTTCCCGATAAAAGAATGGTGATTCTGTCTTGCATGGACACAAGGCTTGTCGAGCTGCTTCCTCATGCCATGAATATGCGGAACGGAGACGTGAAGATCGTTAAGAGCGCGGGCGCACTCGTGGCTCATCCTTTCGGAAGTATTATGCGGAGCATTCTCGTTGCGGTATACGAACTGAACGCTGATGAAGTATGCGTGATCGGCCATTATGACTGCGGCATGAGCAAGCTGAGCTGCGACAGCTTTTTGGACAAAGTCGTCAAGCGCGGCATTCCAAAAGAACGGATTGAAACGCTTGAGTACTCCGGCGTCGATTTTGAACAATGGCTGAAAAGCTTTGATTCTGTAGAGGACAGCGTCAGGGACAGTGTAAGCGTTATTCGGAACCATCCGCTGATGCCGGAGGAAGTACCTGTTCACGGACTTGTCATTGATCCGGAAACAGGCAGACTGGATCTCATTGTCAACGGATATCCGGAAGAGCGCTAATCCTTTTGCTTTTTTTCCGGAACGGGATCTATTCCGCCGGGATGAAACGGATGGCATTTTAGAATCCGCTTGATGGTGAGCCATCCGCCTTTAAATGCGCCGTGCTTTTCGATCGCTTCAAGACCGTAATTGGAGCATGTCGGATAAAAACGGCAGGTCGGCGGAAGAGCCGGTGATATCCATTTTTGATAAAAGCGGATGAGCAGCAGGAATACGGTTTTCATGTTTTTCGCACCTTTTTTGTTTTGATCTTATTATAATATAAGCAAAAAACGCATAAAAAGGAAAAGCATTCACCTGAAAACTTATCGGTAAAGTATGATATAATACAAAAAGACCGATTAGAGGGGAGAGAGGAACCATGCCTTCAGTTGAAAGTTTTGAGCTTGACCATAATGCGGTAAAAGCGCCTTATGTCAGACACTGCGGCGTCCACAAAGTGGGAACGGACGGCGTCGTCAACAAGTTTGACATCCGTTTTTGCCAGCCGAATAAACAGGCAATGAAACCTGATACGATTCATACTTTGGAGCACCTTCTTGCATTTACAATCCGCACATATGCGGAAAAATATGACCACTTTGATATTATCGACATTTCGCCGATGGGCTGCCAAACGGGCTATTACCTGGTGGTAAGCGGTGAGCCGAAAGTGGAAGAAATCGTTGATTTGCTTGAGGATACGTTCAAAGAAGCCGTTGAAGTGACTGAAATTCCGGCGGCTAACGAAAAACAGTGCGGCCAGGCAAAGCTTCACGATCTTGAAGGCGCAAAGCGCATGATGCGTTTTTGGCTTTCGCAAAATAAAGAAGACCTGCTCAAGGTGTTTGGGTAAAATGATTGAAAAAAACCGGCTCATAAGAGAGCCGGTTTTCATTTTTTGTTCACAAAGAAAATAATGCCATTTATCCCTGAACTTTGCTACACTTTATATTGTAATACATATCATAGAAGAAGGGTGATAGGATGCGTTTTGGAAAATGGTTCATTCTCTTATGTTTAGCGGTCGGTCTTTCCGCCTGCAGCCAGGGGGACAAGCAGGCGGCATCGGATGAGGAGCCCAAAGTGCTGACGGCAAAACTGGCGACGCCTGAATCGGCGGCCAAAAATGAAAAGGCTGTCATAAAAGCGACCGTCCTCTACGGGGAAGAGCCGGTTGCAGATGCCGATGAGGTGGAGTTTGAATGCTGGAAGGCCGGGAGCAAGGAAGATAGCGAGCTAATCAAAGCGAAGAATGAGGGAAAAGGCGTATACAGCATGGAAAAAGCGTTTCCTGAAGACGGCCATTACAAAGTCCAAGTCCATGTCACGGCGAAAAAACAGCATACAATGCCTGTTGCAGACATTAAAGTAGGGAAAGCGACGGATGAGACCGATGAAGATGAAAAAGAAGAAGCCCACCATCATTGATGGGGCTGTTCTTCTTCCCGCGACGGGAGGGGATCGACTTCATGCTTGAAGTCATAAGCTTTTGATGTTGTGACAAGCGATATGGCCAGAACGGCGCCGGTGATCAGAATTCCTACAATAATCCAAAAGAGGATCATCACTTACCTCCGAATAGCTTTTTCCAACAGTTTACCATATCAGGCAAAGAAAATCATGATAAAGAGTAAAAGAAATGTTTCCTGCACAAGCTAAACGGGTAAATCAAAAGTAAACGAAAAGGAGGACGATCTAATGTCTGAAAAATTGAAAGCAACCGTCAACAAACAAGTCGCGAACTGGACCGTTCTATATGTGAAGCTACATAATTATCATTGGTATGTGAAAGGGAAAGATTTCTTTACGCTGCATGAAAAATTCGAAGAGCTTTACACAGAAGCGGCAGAGCATATCGATGATTTGGCTGAACGCCTATTGGCCATACAGGGCTCTCCGGTCGGAACGATGAAGGAATGCCTGGAAATGTCCGCGATTAAAGAAGCGGACGGAAGCGAGTCTGCTGAACAAATGGTGCAAAATATTTATAATGACTTTTTAACGGTGGCTGAGGAGCTGAAAAGCGGAATGGAGCTTGCCGATGAAGTCAACGATGAAACGACGGGAGACATGCTGCTCGCGATTCATCAATCGATCGAAAAACACAACTGGATGCTGAAAGCCTACTTAGGGTAAGGAAAAGCTCGGGCAATGCCTGAGCTTTTTTGTGTTTTCGTTCTTTTTAAAGCCTTTTTTAGAAATTGTCAAACAATTCATCCAAGCCTTTCAAAGTCTTTTTTCATAGGATAAGCTATGAAAAGTCTTTTTTGAAAGGATGTTGAAGCATATGTTTAAGGACTTAAGCATCTTTTCGCTCTTTACAATTGGTTTATCGGCCATCGGATTTTTGTTTGGCCGAATCGAATATTTATTTATGATCTTAATTACGCTGATGGGCATTGAATTTGTCAGCAAAAGCTTGAACGAATGTGTGGAAGATCGATTTACAATTAAGAGGCTGTTTACAAGGCTGGCGAAAAAATTGGTTACGCTCTTTCTGATATCCGTTGCCCACCTTTTTGATCAAATGCTGCAAACAGGCAGTTCGATCCGCGATTTTTCTATTATGTTTTATATTTTATATGAAGCGTTTCAAATCGTGAGCACGGCTCATTCGTTAGGAATCCCCGTGCCGCAGATGTTATTGGACATTTTAAATACCATAAAGGAAAAACTCCGGGGAAAGCCGTAACATTTTAAAACAACTGGTCATACTAACACGAAAAAGGATGATTGGCTTTGGAAAAAAAGACATACTATGTTTCGGTGCAAGATGGAATGATTTCGCAGAGCTCTGACGCTTCCCCGTGGGAATTTCAAATTTCGGCGACAGATGATGACATCATCATTTTAAGGGAATATTTTGATCAGCTGTATTCAGAAGACTGGGTCAACTTTTTCAGAGCTCACGTGCCTGCGGTCGAATATCACAATGACAGTGCAAATGATAAAATGGACGAACTGCGCAAAGACATTTACTCGATGCTTTACCGTCTGGGCAATGAAGAAACCAAGTCATTTATCAGTGAAAACGGCCTTGCCGAACTCAATTCAGCAGATTAAAAAATGCCGCTTTTGAAAAGCGCCCGCAGGCGCGGAGTCATCCAGCCTTGCCGCCTTCTCACTCAGGAATGGACAATGAAGTTCTTTAGGGAACGATAAAATTACTGAACTGAACTGGACAAAAACTCTACCGAAAGAACCAATATATGATATGATGAGTGGAAGAAGCAAGGAAACGGATAAGAGGGATTAGGATGTACGAATTTAAAGATTTTTACCGTAATACGGTTCAGCTTTCTTTTGAGAAGGAACCTTTTTCAAAAGAACCAAAGCATGTATGGGTGATCTGCCGTTACGAGGATCAATGGCTGCTGACAAATCATAAGGACAGGGGCCGTGAATTCCCCGGCGGCAAAGTCGAACCGAGCGAAAACGCTGAGGAAGCGGCTTTGCGGGAAGTGAAGGAAGAAACGGGCGCTGTCGTAAGAAAGCTGACCTATCTCGGACAATATAAAGTTCTTGGCAGGGAGAAAGTGATCGTCAAAAATATTTATTTTGCCGATATCGAAAAGATAGAAAAACAGCAGACGTACTATGAGACGAATGGTCCTGTTTTGCTGAAGAGCCTCCCGAAGGATATCGCAAAAAACAAAAATTACAGTTTTATTATGAAAGATTCCGTCCTGACGATCAGTCTTGAAAAGCTGAAAAAGGCCGGCATCATCAAATAAAAAGCCCTGCATTTGCAGGGTTTTTTCATGTTATACTCTGCCTTTCATCCACTTTCTTTCCAACAGCTCGACACCTTGATACATCAATGTTGCGAAGACGGCGATGATCAGGAGGCTCAGCATGACGAGGTTGAAATTAAAGACTTGAAAGCCGTAGATGATCATATAGCCGAGGCCTTGAGCCGATACTAAAAATTCTCCTACGATGACACCGACCCAGCTCAAGCCGACATTGACCTTCAGTGTAGATATGATCGTCGGAATGGAAGCGGGCAAAATGACTTCTTTGAAAATCTCGCGTTTCGTAGCGCCGAATGTTTTCATCACTTTTAAATAGTTTTCATCAATTTCTTGAAAGGACGTATAGACGACGATAGTCGTAATGATAACGCTGATGATGGCGCCCATTGCAATAATGCTCGTCAAGCTGGGGCCGATCGCAACGATGAGAATGGGACCCAGCGCCACTTTCGGCATCGCATTTAAGACGACAAGATACGGATCTAATATTTTGGAGAGCCTCGGGAACCACCATAAGAGGGCGGCTAGAAAAGTTCCAAGCAATGTTCCGGCCAGAAAGCCGAGGATGGTTTCAAATACGGTTACACCGATATGTCCCGGCAATGATCCGTCTCCCATTTTTTCGAGGAAAAGCGCCCAGACGGCTGAAGGAGAGCTGAAGATCAGCGGATCGATCCATGCCAGACGGCTTGCGGTTTCCCACAGCGAAAAGAAAACGATGAAAATCGCGATTTGAAAAAAGCGGACCCGCCTTTTTTCGGCCTGCTGCTCCTTTAAAAAAGCCTCATGAAGGAAGTCAACTTTTGGTTTCGGATGTTTGTTGTTCAAGGTCATTGAGCTCCTTCCATATGTTCTGAAAGAGGGGCTGAAATTCCGGTTCCTGCCTCGCTTCAAACGGTGTCAGCTTCCTGATCGGTTCAGGAACGGCAAATGTTTTATGGATAGTGCCCGGCTGCTTTGAAAATAGCAGAATCCGGTCGCTCATCGCTATCGCTTCACCGATATCATGGGTCACGAGCACCGCTGTTTTTTGATACGTCTTTAACGTGTTGAACACTAAATCTTCGAGGTTCAATTTTGTCTGATAGTCAAGGGCTGAAAAAGGTTCATCAAGCAGAAGGATATCGGGGTCGACAGCGAGAGTGCGGGCAAGCGCCGCCCTTTGCCTCATGCCGCCCGAGAGCTCTTTTGGATACTTTTTTTCAACCTCGTAAAGCCCGAATTTTTTCAGCAGGCCGAGAGCGGTTTCCTTCGTTTCCGGGCCTAGTTTTTTGGAAATGTGCAAACCGATTAAGACGTTTTCCTCAATGGTTTTCCAGGGAAATAAATAATCCTGCTGGAGCATATAACCGATGTGCCGATCCTTTCCATCAGGTGTGCGCCCTTCAACCAAGACGCGTCCTTCCGTGGGGGAAACGATGCCGGCGATGATCGATAAAAGCGTTGTTTTGCCGCATCCGCTTGGGCCGAGAAACGAAACAAATTCGCCTTTTTCGACTTCAATGCTGACGTTTTCCAGCGCCGCTGTTTTTTCCTTCAATGAAAAGTAAGTATGTGTGACATCCTGAACTTGCAGAAAAGACACTGCGGCCACCTCCTAGTAATTTTTTGTGACCTTTTCGGCGATCTTTGTATTGACCAGCTTTTGATGAGGGGTGCGCTTCGGCAGCTCGCCGGCTTCATCCATGATGGTTTGAAGCTGGTTCCATTCTTTTTCATCCAAAACAGGATCAAGAGCAAAAGACTGTTGTTGTTTATACCGTTCGATTGAAGATGCAATGATTGAAAGCTCGGTATCTTTAAAATAATCTTGAATGCTTTCGGCTGCTTCTTTTGCAGAGTGCGTCTCAACCCACTGCTGCGCTTTGTAAACCGCGCGGGTGAACTTTTCGACCGCTTCTTTGTTTTTCGTTAAATAGCTTTGTTTGGCCATAAAAGTTGTATATGGGATTCGGCCCGATTCTTTTCCGAAGGAGGCGACAATGCGGCCGATGCCTTCTCTTTCAAAAATGGATGCCTGGGGTTCAAATAATTGAACATAATCACCTGTACCAGATGCAAAGCTGTTTGCGATATTCGCGAAATCAATCGTTTGGATCAGATCCACATCCTTTTTAGGATCGATGCCTTTCTGTTTGAGGACAAATTCGCCTGCCATCTGCGGCATTCCGCCTTTGCGCTGGCCAAGGAACGTTTTGTCTTTCAAATCATCCCAGCTGAAATGCCCCGAATCGTTCCTGGAGACGAGGAAGGTTCCGTCCGTCTGGGTAAGCTGTGCAAAATTAATCACCGGATCGCTTGCGCCCTGGGCATTTACGTATATTGACGTTTCCGAGCCGACAAGCGCAATATCGGCGCCGTTTGACAGAAGGGCAGTCATCGTTTTATCTCCGCCCCAGGTCGTTTTCAGTTCAACATCAAGGCCTTCTTCTTTAAAAAAACCTTCAGATAAGGCGATATATAAAGGCGTATAGAAAACGGAACGGGTCACTTCCGCCAGACGGATCTTTTCGGTCTTTTGTCCGCCGCATGAAGCGAGGATAAACAGCATCATGATGAAGGATAATATGGTAAAAAAGAAACGTTTCAAACCGATTTCCCTCCTTTGATTTCGGTTATTTTCGGCATAAAATAGTTTATGTTATATACTAAACAGGTGTGAGGGACAGCTGCGGATTAAAAGAGGTGACGTGACGAATGTGGATAGAAAAAAGAAGGTTTCCATCGCCGAACAAAGAGGTGCGTCTGTTTTCCGTCACATACCTTTCACAAGGACTCAAGGTTAAGGGGCTTTTGGCCGAACCGGCCGCTCCCGGAAATTATGACGGGTTTTTGTATTTGCGCGGCGGAATTAAAAACGTCGGGATGGTCAGACCGGGCCGAATCGTCCAGTTCGCTTCACAGGGCTTTGTCGTTCTTGCTCCGTTTTACAGGGGCAATCAAGGAGGAGAAGGCGATGAGGATTTTGCAGGTAATGACCGGGAAGATGCTTTTGCCGCTTTTCGTCTTCTTCAGAAGCACGAACTGGTAAAGGACGGACGCGTTCACATTTTTGGCTTTTCCCGCGGCGGAATCATGGGCATCTTAACGGCAATCGAAATGAAAGCAGCGGCCGCTTCGTTTGTGTCTTGGGGCGGTGTCAGCGACATGGTCATGACCTATCGCGAACGAAAAGATTTGCGGCGGATGATGAAGCGGGTCATCGGCGGGACGCCTGAAAAGGTTCCCGAAGCGTATGAATGGAGGACGCCTTTTGACGAGCTGGAGAAGATTGAAGCGCCCGTGCTTTTGATCCACGGAGCAAACGATGAAAATGTCTCCATCGAGCATGCGCGGCGTCTTGAGCGTGAACTTCTGCGAAGGAACAAGTCTGTGGATACGTGGTATTTCAGCCAATATACCCACTATTTTCCTCCGCGCGAAAACAGGCGGATTGTTAGAGAATTATCCCAATGGATGAAAAGCCGTCCTTGGACAAGTTATGGTAAACTAAAGTAAAAGAGAAAAGGAGGGGGACTTTAGGTGGGAATGCCAGTTGAATTTAACACGATGATTGTGACAAAAGGAAAAGAAACGCGGGTTGAGGAAAATGTGTTTACACTCGAGAAAGAAGGTTATCGGGTTTACCCTCTTCATGTGCCGCTTGAAGTCAGAAAGACCAAGCGGGGCGACATTACCGGCACCGCGCAGGCGGAGCGCCTTGAATGGTCAGACGGACGGACTCATTTAACATACAGGCTCGTATCATTAAATTCCACGAATTAAAAAAAGCCAAGGCGCGGATAGCGTCCTTGGCTTTTCTGTATTATGCAGGCACATTTTCCTCTTTTCCGATTCCTTTTTTGGAAGTCAGCCTGTGAATCAGCATGGTGAGAGCGCCGTCTCCTGTTACGTTCGTTGCTGTGCCCAAGCTGTCCTGGGCAAGGTAAAGAGCGATCATCAACGATACGCTAGTTTCATTAAAGCCGAGCATCGACTGCAACAATCCGGCAGCGGCCATGACGGCACCGCCTGGTGCACCGGGCGCTGCGACCATTGTGACGCCAAGCATTAAAATGAACGGCATCATGACCGAAAAAGTCGGCGTTTGACCGTTTAGAATCATCACGCCCATTGCACAGCTTGTCAGTGTAATTGTGCTTCCTGACAAATGAATGTTGGCCAGGAGCGGAACGGCGAAGTCAGCCACTTTTTGGCTTGCCCCCGTTTTTCTGACTTGTCTCAGCGTAACGGGAATCGTTGCCGCTGACGATTGTGTGCCGAGCGCGGTGAAGTATGCCGGTGCTACGATTTTCAACAGCGACAGCGGATTTCTGCCGTTTGCAGCACCCGCAACGGAGTACTGAATCAAGAGTATGACAAGGTGAAGCACGATAATCATCACGAAAACTTTCGCAAATACGGATAGAATCGTCTGCACCTGACCGCCGAACGTCATATTGGTGAAAATACCGAAAATATGAACAGGCAGTAACGGAATAATAATATATGATATCAGCTTTTCAACGATCGTTTGAAATTCATCAAACGCGTTTTTTAATGTTTTTCCGGGCAGATAAGCGATGCCGATCCCCATGATGAAAGCAAAAATCAGTGCGCTCATCACGCTCATAAACGGCGTCATTTCAATGGTGAAAAATCCTGCTTGCAGTACTTCTTCCGGATTTTTAAACTCCTGCAGCTGATGGCCGGAAATGATCGCGGGAAGAAGGTTTGAACCGACAAGGTACGCCAGGAGGCCTGCAAAAATGGTTGACGTGTAGGCGATACCTGCCGTAATGCCGAGGATTTTTCCGGCGCCGCTGCCGATTTGTCCGATGCCGGGAATAATAAAAGCGATAATAATAAAAGGAATGACAAATTTAATGAAGCTTCCAAAAATATCATTGAAAGTAGCTGCCGTTTTGACGAACCAAAGCGGAGCAAAGCTTCCGACGATAACACCAAGAACAATTGCCGTAATGATCCTTGGCAGTAATCCAAATTTCATAGATGTGTCCTCCTGAAATATACAAATGTTTTTATAATATTAACATATGAAAGATTTCTTTTGTTAAAAATAAAAAAAGTCTGTATTTTCAAATAATAATACTTGCAAATTGGAATCGTTTTATCTGAGGCGGTGCTTGACTGTCATCTTGATCATTGCCCAGGAAATGGCATCGGCCGCTGATAGGCGAAGAGGTTTTCGATAAACTGGATCAGCGCAGAAGATCTGCGCTGATGCAAGCAGGCTGAGTTAAACGAGCGGTCCTCCGGCTTTTTCGATGTTTTCCGTATTGGAGAACTTTTTGAAATTCTGTTTGAATGCTTTCGCCAGGTGGATCGCTTTTTCCTCGTATTCGTTTTCATCTGTCCAAGTTTTGGCCGGGTCAAGCACTTGATCAGGCACACCCGGAACGTGGACAGGTGAATGAAGTCCGAAAATGCGGTCAGTCCTCATTTCGGCTTTATCCAGTTCTCCTTCTATTGCGGCCTGAACCATCGCTCTCGTATATGCGAGGCTCATTCTTTCCCCGGTTCCGTATCCGCCGCCGGTCCAGCCTGTATTGACGAGAAAGACGCCGACCCCGTGCTCATCGATTTTTCTTCCGAGCATTTCAGCGTACACATGTGCCGGAAGCGGGAGGAACGGTGAACCGAAGCAGGTCGAGAATGTGGCTTCAGGAGTGGTGATCCCGCGTTCGGTGCCGGCGAGCTTGCTTGTATATCCGCTCAGGAAATGATACATGGCTTGTTCTTTCGTTAACTTGCTGATCGGAGGAAGCACGCCGAAAGCATCTGCGGTCAAAAATACGATGGTCTGCGGGTGCGCTGCGATGCTCGGCTTGACGATGTTGTCAATCGCGTCAATCGGGTAAGCCGCTCTAGTGTTTTCCGTGTAGAATGAGTCGGAATAGTCCGGCTCTCCGGTTTTGCTGTCAACCACGACATTTTCGAGAACGGAACCGAAGCGGATCGCATTGTAAATCTGCGGTTCTTTTTCTTCGCTTAAGTTAATGCATTTGGCGTAGCAGCCTCCTTCAATGTTGAAAACGCCTGTGCTGGACCAGCCGTGTTCGTCGTCGCCGATCAGCTTCCGCTTCGGATCGGCGGAAAGCGTCGTTTTGCCTGTACCTGACAATCCGAAGAAGAGAGCAGTTCCGCCTTCCTCGCCAATGTTTGCCGAACAGTGCATCGGTAGAATGTTTTGTTCAGGCAGAAGAAAATTCATAATAGAAAAAATCGATTTTTTCATCTCTCCGGCATATTCGGTGCCTCCGATTAAGATCGTCCGCTTCTCAAACGACACGATGATAAACGTTTCAGATCTGGTTCCGTCAACGAGCGGATCGGCTTTGAAATGCGGAGCTGAAAGAATCGTAAACGGCTGTTCTTCAGGTTTTTTATCATGTTCTTCAGGTCTGATGAACAACTGTCTTGCAAACAGGTTGTGCCAGGCGAACTCGTTGACAACAGTAATCGGAAGCCGGTATTTTTCGTCTGCTCCTGCAAACCCTTCAAATACATACAATTCATCGCGTTCCTTTAAATAGCCGAGCACTTTTGCGTACAGCCGGTCAAAGGCGGCTTCTGAAATCGGCTGGTTTACTGCGCCCCAATCGATTTTGTCCTTTGTGCTCGCTTCTTCCACAATGAATTTGTCTTTTGGCGAGCGGCCGGTGTATGTACCGGTTGTTGCCCGCACGGCTCCGGAAGATGTCAAGACTCCTTCTTTGCGCTCAAGGATCTTTTCAACCAAATGGGGAACGGATAAGTTCATCTGAACGTTTTCGCCCGTTAATAGCGTTTGTAAGTCAGTTGTTAAATCTACAGAATTCATAAAAAACCTTCCTTTGCGTGTTTTTTAATGTGTATAACATTAATGTAGAATTAGTATAACACATTTACTCTTATAGTCTATACCGTTTCTTCATTTTTCGTTCGGGTTTTTTCTCGTAGGACAAGTTCAAATTTATTTCGGCCGATATTGACATAACAAGCCATTTTAAGATAAGATATTTCATTGAGCGGATACTCTTATCCCGAGCTGGTGGAGGGACAGGCCCAATGAAACCCAGCAACCGGTTTCTCTTATTAATGGAAAAAAACAGTTTCTGAGACAACTACGGTGCTAACCTGATGCAAGGTGTTCAATACCTTGAGCGATAAGAGTGAAAGGCACGCAATACCAGACCCTTTCCTCACCGAATAGGAAAAGGTTTTTTTATTGCATAAATCGAGATCCAAAAATTGCTAAAAAAACTGCCTTCAGGAGGAAGGTACTGGGCGTTTTTCACAGGACGTGAAAGGTCTAGCCGGGCAACCAGTCAGGAAAAATTCTGCTAAGGGGAATTTCGACTCAGAATCTCGTCAAGAATAGCATAATGGAAATTGTTTCAAAACGAGAGCGTATGAAGCCCGAGTATCGTCATATAATCAAGAGGGACGAGTTCCGTATCATACTTAAGATCACGGCTGATCTTCATATACAGGAGGAAACATAAATGAGCAAAAACCGTCGGTTATTTACATCAGAGTCAGTTACGGAGGGACATCCGGACAAAATTTGCGACCAGATTTCGGATAGTATATTAGACGAAATTTTAAAGAAAGATCCGAATGCCCGCGTTGCCTGTGAAACATCTGTGACAACCGGATTGGTGCTGGTAAGCGGTGAAATCACGACGTCCACATACGTCGATATTCCGAAAACAGTCCGCGAAACGATTAAAGAAATTGGCTACACACGTGCAAAATACGGTTTTGATGCCGAAACTTGCGCGGTCTTAACGTCTATAGATGAACAGTCTCCAGACATTGCAATGGGAGTCGACCAGGCGCTTGAAGCGCGTGAAGGAGCAATGAGCGACGCTGAAATTGAAGCGATCGGAGCCGGAGACCAAGGTTTAATGTTCGGTTTTGCCTGCAACGAAACAAAGGAACTTATGCCGCTGCCGATTTCGCTTGCCCATAAATTGTCTCGCCGTTTGACAGAAGTCCGCAAAGAGGAAATTCTGCCGTATCTGCGTCCGGACGGAAAGACACAGGTAACCGTTGAGTATGATGAGAACAACAAGCCGATTCGCATCGATACAATCGTCATTTCGACTCAGCATCATCCTGAGATTTCGCTTGAACAAATCCAGCGCAATCTGAAAGAGCACGTCATCAATCCGGTAGTTCCAAAAGAGCTGATCGATGAAAACACGAAATACTTCATTAATCCTACGGGCCGTTTTGTTATCGGCGGACCGCAGGGGGATGCCGGTTTAACAGGGCGCAAAATCATCGTTGACACCTATGGCGGCTATGCCCGTCACGGAGGCGGAGCGTTTTCCGGCAAGGATGCGACAAAGGTTGACAGATCTGCAGCTTATGCAGCGAGATATGTAGCGAAAAATATCGTCGCCGCAGGCCTTGCTGATTCCTGTGAAGTACAGCTTGCCTACGCGATCGGTGTCGCTCAGCCGGTGTCCATTTCAATCGATACATTCGGTACAGGCAAAGCGAGTGAAGAAACATTGATCGAAGTGGTTCGCAAAAACTTTGATCTAAGACCTGCCGGCATTATTAAAATGCTCGATCTTCGCCGTCCGATTTACAAACAAACGGCAGCTTACGGACATTTCGGCCGCCTCGATCTCGATCTGCCTTGGGAGCGCACAGACAAAGCAGATCAGCTGAAGAAAGATGCATTAGGAGAATAACAACCGCATAGCCGCTTTAATAAGCGGCTTTGTTTTTCGATGGCAAAATGCGGGCGGATGTTGAAACTTGAAAAATATCCAGATTTAATATTGATGTGATATTGCCAGATACAAATATTTTAATATGAACATTTTTCAAGTTTCTTGAAACGTTTTTCTTTAAACACTTGTCTAATCAAGAAGCAGACTTTGATTTCTGCACGAAATTTAAAAAATCGGAGGCAATACTATGTGTGGATTTGTAGGGGTATTCAATCATCGCCCATCATCCGAGACAGCAGCACAGGAAGAACTGATTAAACAAATGAATGAAATGATTGTACACCGCGGTCCGGACGATGATGGGTACTATCATGATGAGCATGTAGGCTTCGGATTTAGAAGGCTCAGCATCATCGATGTGGAAAATGGAGGACAGCCTCTGTCTTATGAAGACGACTCCTATTGGATTATTTTTAATGGAGAAATCTATAACTATATAGAACTGAAAGACGAACTTCTTTCTAAAGGATACGAGTTCAAAACCGATTCAGATACGGAAGTTTTGCTTGCGACTTACCGCCACTACAAACAGGAAGCCGCTTCAAAGCTGCGCGGTATGTTTGCTTTTTTAATCTGGGATAAAAAAGAGCAGCTTCTATACGGAGCGCGCGATCCGTTCGGCATTAAGCCGCTCTATTTTACGAAAACGGACGGCCACGTTTATTTTGCGTCAGAAAGAAAGAGCCTGATGGCTGTCGATGCTGACTTGGAATTGAATGAAAAAGCGCTTCAGCAGTATACATCGTTCCAATTCGTTCCGGAGCCTGAGACGCTGGACAAAAAGGTGCAAAAAGTAGAGTCGGGCCATCAGTTTACCGTCCGCCCGGGTGAGGATATTCAATTTAAAACATACTGGAAAGTTCAATTCAAGCCGGTTCAGACAGAAGAAGACAAGCTTGTTCAGGAAGTAAGAGACGCGATCTTTGATTCTGTAAAAGTTCATATGCGAAGCGATGTGCCTGTAGGTTCCTTCCTTTCCGGGGGCATTGACTCGTCCTTTATCGTGTCAGTGGCGAAGCAATTCCATCCCAACTTAAAGACGTTCTCTGTCGGCTTTGAACATGAAGGCTTCAGCGAAGTTGACGTTGCGAAAGAAACCGCTGATAAGGTCGGCGTGGAAAACTTCAGCGCGATCATTTCCCCTGAGGAATATATGAACGAGCTTCCAAAGATCGTCTGGCATCTGGATGATCCTCTGGCAGACCCTGCTGCGATTCCTTTGTATTTTGTCGCGAAGGAAGCGAAGAAGCAAGTTACGGTTGTTTTGTCAGGAGAAGGGGCAGATGAGCTGTTCGGCGGTTACAATATTTACCGAGAGCCGCTTTCATTAAAGCCGTTTGAGCGGATCCCGTCCCCGCTGAAAAAGATGCTTCTGCGCGTAGCTTCAGCGATGCCGGAAGGAATGAAAGGGAAAAGCTTTTTAATGAGGGGCTGTACTCCTCTTGAAGATAGATATATCGGCAATGCAAAGATTTTTGAAGAAGGCATGAAATCAAAACTTCTTCGCCAATATGACAGCAACCTGTCTTACTGTGACGTGACAAAGCCATATTTTGAAGAAAGCAGGTCCTACAGCGAAATCAATAAAATGCAGTATGTCGATATCCACACATGGCTGCGCGGCGATATTTTGCTGAAGGCCGACAAAATGACGATGGCCAATTCGCTGGAGCTTCGCGTTCCGTTTTTGGACAAAGTCGTATTTGAAGCGGCTTCCAAAATTCCCGAAGAGCTGAAAACGAAAAACGGCACGACAAAATATCTTCTTAGAAAAGCGGCGGAAGGCATCGTTCCAGAACACGTGCTAAACCGCAAAAAACTAGGGTTCCCTGTGCCAATCCGCCACTGGCTGAAAAACGAAATGCATGACTGGGCCGTGAACATCATTAAAGAGAGCGAGACAGATGCATATATCCATAAAGATTACGTGCTTCAGCTTCTTGAAGACCACTGCGCCAACAAAGCGGATAACAGCCGCAAAATCTGGACGGTTCTCATCTTTATGATCTGGCACAGCATTTTCGTTGAAAAACGCTTTGTACCGGAAGAGCTGAACCATCAGCCAAAAGAGGTCATTATTGTTTAAGCCAAAAAAAGAAGGTTTTCGATTAACCGAAAACCTTCTTTTTTTATGCCGGTTTTTCTGCTGATAAATCTGCAAGCACGCTTTCACATTCGGAGAGGAGATTGTCAAAGATCACGTCCCACGACTGGGTAAGGGCATAGCTTCTCGCTTCGTATGCCATCCGTTTTTTTAACGATGGGTTGGAGAGGACGCGCAATATATTTGCGGTGAATGCTTCCGGATTTCTAGGTTCGGAAAGAAAACCGTTTCTTCCGTTCTGTATAAAATCTTTCAGGCCGCCGGAGTCTGCCCCGATAACAGGCGTCCCGCAGGCGAGCGCTTCAAGGGCGGAATTTCCGAAGGTTTCCGTCGGAGAAGGAAAGACGAACAAATCTGAGCTCGCATAGATGCTTGCCAGCTCTTCTCCTTTGACATAGCCGGCAAAAGTCATGTTGAGGGGAGCTCGCTTCTCAAGCTCTTTTTTTAACGGGCCGTCTCCGGCGATCAGCCAGTGGACGTCATCTTTCAAAGCGGGGTGACTTGCGATCTTGAGCAGCGTCTCCAAGTCTTTTTCAGGTGCAAGCCTTCCGACATAGCTGAGGATATAGGTTTCCTTTATGCCGTATCGCCTGCGGATGTGTTCGGTTTGATGCGCCGGACTGAACTGCGAGCAGTCCACGCCGCGCTTCCAGATGGAGAGGTTCCTGAATTGTTTGGCTTTAAGCTGCATAAATGTTTCGCGCGAAGGCACAAAAACTTTTCGAAAATCTTTATGAAACCAGAGCATATATTTCCATAAGAGTTTGGAAAACATTTGAAGATCATAATATGAAAGGTACTGGTCAAAATCGGTATGGTAAGAGCCTACGACGGGGATGTTCCATTTCTTCGCAAGCTTGAGCCCCGCCAGGCCGATATTAAAAGGAGTCGCGATGTGAATGAGATCGGGATGGAATTCGCGGAGTTCTGATTTCATTTTGATGAGATTAGGAAGAGCGATTCTGCACTCGGGGTATAAGAAGAACGGCATGCTCGTAAAACGGCGGATGCGGCTCGAAAATTGTGTTTCATGCGTGCTTTCCGGCGCAAATACTTTATAGGGCATCCCGTTTTTTTCAAGATAATCCGTATACCTTTTCAGCGTTCTGGCGCAGCCGTTCACATCTGGTGTGAACGTGTCCGTAAATATCGCAATTTTCATCGTTTCCCCTCCTGTTTGTGTGTGAAAAATCAGTGACGCTTTGGAAGAAACGGCCGGCTTAGAAGATCATCGCCGACAAGGTTCCGACTGAAATCCCGAGGGCTGTGCCTGCCAGAACATCCGATGGATAATGAAGACCGAGATAAATCCTGGAGAGCCCCACACTGACGCCAACCGGTATTAATAAAAGCGCGAGTATCGGAAAGAATATCATTAACGGTGTAATAACAGAAAATACAGCTGTCGTATGTCCGGATGGAAAAGAATGATCCTTGAGCGGATTTTGCAAAACCTGAGTTTCCTTTAGCGTTAAATACGGCCGCTTTCTCGGATACAGCTTTTTGATCAGCATGACTTGAAGGTGGCTGACCAAAAGTGCAAGGGCGCTGGCCATCCCCGCTGTACGAACACTTCCCGAGCCGAACAGCAAGAGAGACAGGCAGGCAGAAATCGTGCACATAGCCCCTCCCAAATGAGTTGAGGAACGAAAATAACGGTTGAGTGTTTTTTGATGAAATAATCTGTTCATACCGAGGAAAATCCGGCATTCAAAGTTGTAAATGCCAACCATCAGTTTATTCAAATGTCCTAACCCCCTTTACATGTATGGCTGCTTCATTTTTTATTGTAAAAAATGAATGTTTAGCAAATGATAAGTATTTGTAAAGATTTCGGAAAAAGAAAAAAGCCGCAGACGCGTGCGGCCGAAAAGGTTTTTGCTTAAATTATCGGTGGAAAAATGGTAAAGTTGTAGCAAAGCTAATCTTTTTTTTGCAAGGATTTGTAGTATTGTCCTTTTTCAATATATTCTTTGCGTATTCTTTCCATTTCCTGTTTATCTTTGTCGGTTAACGGACGGATGACTTTGGCGGGCCTGCCGAATGCGAGGTGCCCGGACGGGATCTTTTTGCCAGGCGGGACAAGGCTGCCCGCCCCGATAAAAGCGCCTTCCCCGATCTCCGCTTCGTCAAGAATAATCGACCCCATTCCGATAAGGGCATGCTTTCGAATCACGGAGCTGTGCAATGTAACCTGATGGCCTACCGTCACACCGTCTTCAATCACGAGAGGGCGTTCAGGGCTTTGGTGCAGACAGGAAAGGTCTTGAATGTTCACACCTTTTCCAATTCTGACCGGGGCGACATCGCCGCGGATAACAGAAGAGAACCAGATGCTTGATCGCTCTCCGATTGTTACATCTCCGGTGATGACCGCGTTGTCGGCGATAAACGCCGTTTCATGAATAACGGGTTCCGTTTTTTTATAAGGGTAGATCATAGGTTTCATCCTTTCATTTATAAAATTGTGTGAGGTGGTCAGCATGTGGTGCATGGAAGCGGAAAGACCTGTTGCTACAATCGTCGTCATTCACGGTGCATGTGAGCATCACGGGCGGTATAAATGGCTGTCCGAAATGTGGCGTTCATCCGGCTTTAATGTCGTGATGGGGGATTTGCCCGGCCAGGGCACTTCGACAAGAGAAAGAGGACATATACGCTCTTTTCAAGAATATATTGATGAAGTGGACAAATGGGTCGCCAGGGCGAAAGCATTTGAACTGCCTGTGTTTATGCTCGGGCACAGCATGGGCGGCCTGATTGCGATCGAATGGTTTAAGCAGCAGCAAAGCGGCATTGCCGGTCTCATTTTATCATCCCCTTGTCTCGGGCTGCAATTAAAGCCGAACAAATTTCTGGACTTGATTTCCAAGGGGCTCAACGTTTTGGCGCCGTCTATGCGGTTTGAATCCGGGATCACGCCTGATAAAGCGACGAGAAACAAAGAAGTCATCGAAATGGACATCAACGATTCATTATATATCACAAAAGTTTCTGTCAGATGGTATCAAGAAATGTTAAAAGCGTTGAAAAGCGCGATGGAGCCGACGGACGCCTTTCTCAACATCCCGCTCTTTGTCATGCAGGCGGGCACCGACTGGCTTGTCGACAAAAAAATGGTCGTCAAGTGGTTTAACCAGCTTGCTTCCCACAATAAGACGTACAGGGAATGGGATGGCTTGTACCACGAAATTTTCAATGAGCCTGAACGGGAAGACGTTTTTAAAGCGGCCAGAGCGTTTGCGGAGCAGTATATAACATAATGGAGGTGCATTCTTTGGCAGTACCGGAGCATCCTTTTGGATTAATGGCTAAAGTATACAGAGAGGTTTTTCCCCTTGTTCATCAGGAATTGGACAAGTGGAAACGAAAAGCTGAAACGATTCAAAATCCCGAACTGAAAACGCAGGCGAAAGCCAGCATCAGGGATAAAACCTTTCACTGTGAAGGCGGCGGCATTATGGCCCTTCTTTCAGGAGACAAAATCGAGCAGTCGATCCGGTTTATTACGGCGTATCAGACGATAAGCGACTACCTCGACAATCTATGCGACCGGAGCACCTCGCTTGATCCGGATGATTTCACCATGCTTCACCAGTCGATGAAAGACGCGCTGACAGTCGGGGCTGAATTGAAAAACTATTACCGGTTCAGGGAAGATCAGGATGATCAAGGCTATTTGCACGACTTAGTGAAAACATGTCAAGGCGTGCTTGCGGAAATTGAGAACTATGATCTGATCAAGGAGCATCTGATTGAGCTTTGCAGCTACTATTGCGACCTGCAAGTTCATAAACACGTAGTGGAGCATGAGCGTGTTCCCCGGCTCGAAGCGTGGTTTGAGAATTATAAATCGGCTCTGCCGAAAATGGAATGGTATGAGTTCTCGGCCTGTGCGGGTTCAACGCTCGGCATCTTCTGCCTCGTATCGTATTCCGTCCGTCCCGATTTTACTGAATCGATGGCCGGAAAGATCCGCGACAGCTATTTTCCGTACATACAGGGACTGCACATCCTGCTCGATTATTTAATTGACCAGGAGGAAGATTTAATCGGCGGGGATTTGAATTTCTGCACTTATTACCCATCACATTCAGATATGATGGAAAGGCTCGAATATTTCATCGAAATGGCGGATGAACATTTGCGCGGGATTCCGCACGAAAACTTTCACCGTTTGATCAACAGAGGACTGTTAGGCGTTTATTTGTCGGATGACAAAGTAGCGGGCCAGAAGGAAATCGGCCGGCTTGCGAAAAAGCTGATTAAAGCGAGCGGCAAAACATCTTTCTTTTTCTATATTAACGGCAGGGCATACCGCAAAATTCAAAAAATGCCGTGGATGAAAAGCTCGTAAAGAAAAGCTCAAACCGTTTATCGGCTTGAGCTTTTGCCGTTTATAAGCTTTCCGTCCGGTATTGTTTTTCAAGCACAAAGCGCTTATTATACCGGAAGCTTTTTTCCCATTTAGAAACAACGATGCAGGCGACAGCATGACCCGGCACGTTCACGCCTGTTCGCGCCATGTCCATCACGCGGTCCACTCCCGCGATAATCGCGACTCCTTCAGCGGGAAGGCCGACTGCGTTGGCGGTAGCCAGAAGGACGACGAGCGAGCCAGATGGCACGGCGGCGATCCCTTTGCTTGTCATCACTAGCACGAGCATCATGAGCAATTGCTGGGAAATGCTCATGTCTATATTGAAAGCCTGCGCCAAAAAGATACAGGCGACCGATAAATATAGGCTGGAGCCGTCGCAATTCAGAGATAAGCCTGAAGGAACCACGAAGGAAACGACCCGTTTTGGGCAGCCGTATTTCTCCATGCGGTCCATCAGCTGCGGCAAGACTGTTTCTGTGCTCGTCGTGGAGAACGCGATCAGAAACAAATCCCAAATCATTTTCAGGACTTCGAAGTATTTAATTTTAAAAACAAGACCGACGATCGGAAATAAAACAAAAAGAACGAGAAACAGTCCGAGAAAAACAGTGCCGACTAATTTTAACATAGGAAGCAGGAGCTCGATGCCGTATTGCCCGACGGATGCGGCCATAAGAGCAAGCACGCCGATAGGCGCTGTGACCATCACCATCTGCGTCAGCTTGAACATGATGTTGGCAACAGATTCAAAAAACTTCATGACAGGTTCCGAGGCTTTGCCGATCCCGGCAGCTGCAACGCCGAACAATATCGCAAAGAAGATCACGGCGAGCAAATCATTTCTGGCCATGACGTCAACGATGTTGGTAGGAATGATATCGAGGATCATTTGTTTAATATCGACCACTTTTTCCGTGTAGCCCGAGAGTTCGTCGATATCCTTTTTGGCCAAATGGGAAAGGTCAAGGCCGACGCCGGGCTTTAACACATTAGCCAAAAGCAGCCCGAGTCCGAGCACGAACGTCGTAATCACTTCAAACCAAATAATCGTCTTGATGCCGAGGCTGCCCATTTTTTTCATGCTTCCGCTTCCGGCCGCTCCGATGACAATTGTAGAAAAAACGATTGGAACGACGATCATTTTAATCAGACGGATAAATCCGTCTCCGACGGGGCGCAGCGCCATTCCGAAATCAGGGAAGAAATGTCCGATAACTGCTCCAATGGCGAGTGCGATCAAAATTTGATAAGCGATAAATTTTTTCAAAGCGAAATCCCTCCGTATTTTCCATGAGTTTTCAATAATTTCGCGACAAAGAGTGAAACCACCTCCATTATTTGGTGTTTTTTAGAAAATTCCGAAATCTAAAGTGTTCATATTTTATTTTGATATCGCTTACATTATGTTTGAATGAAAAAAATCCTCCAAACGGAGGATTTCAGGATGTCACTTTTGGACCGCTTCTTTCTTTTCGATCGCAATGATAAACGGCGGATCGTTTCGCTGGTTTAAATATTGGTAACAGAGGACACGGGCCGTATCCTGGTCGAGCGATGCACAAAATTCGAGCAGGGCGTCTTTTTCCCGCTTTCCTTCGGGATGGCCATGGTAGACGACAAGCACGATCAGCCCCTCATTTTTCAGGATTTTGAGAAGCTGCTTGATGCTGGCGATGGTCGAATCGCTTTTTGTCGTCACCGATTTGTCGCCTCCCGGAAGATATCCGAGGTTAAACACGGCTGCTGCCACCTTGCCTGAGATGTCGTCAGGAAGCGAAGTGGTGAGCTCATCATGGCTTTTTTGAATCAATGTCACCCGGTCTTTATACTCGTTTCCAAGTCTTTCGGCAGTATTCATAAGAGCTGCTTCTTGAATGTCAAAGGCATAGACATGCCCGCTTTCACCGACAAGTTCAGCTAAAAAGTGAGTATCATGTCCGTTTCCCATTGTCGCATCAATGACGATGTCTCCTTCGCCTGCGGCTGTTTTCAGCAGTTCTTTCGCATACGGGAGGATTTTCTTGAGCTTCATGTGGCCATGCCTTCTTTCGCCTTGTTGAACCATTTCCCCTGATGGCTGCCGCGCCTTTCCAATTCCCCGTTGATGGCGTTTAAGACTTCCCATTTATTGACGCTCCACATCGGTCCGACCATCAATTCGATCGGTCCGTCACCCGTAATCCGGTGAATGATCATTTCCGGCGGAAGAATTTCAAGCTGATCGCAAACAAGCTGGACATATTCATCTTGAGAAAGGAACGTTAATTTTCCTTTTTCATACTGCTTCACCATTGGTGTCCCTTTTAACAGGTGGAGCAGATGGATTTTAATCCCCTGCACGTCCAAATCGGCGACGGCTTTTGCGGTTTCCATCATCATGCCGCGGTCTTCGAGAGGCAGTCCGTTAATGATGTGGGAGCAGACCCGGATGCCGTGTTTCCTCAGCTTGTTCACGCCTTCCACGTAGCAGTCGAAATCATGGGCGCGGTTGATCAAATCAGCCGTCCGTTCATGAACGGTCTGAAGGCCGAGCTCCACCCAGAGGTATGTGCGTTCATTAAGCTCGGCAAGATATTCGACAACATCGTCAGGTAGACAATCCGGCCGGGTAGCGATTGAAAGGCCGACTACGCCGTCAAGGCCGAGGACGGTCTCGTATTTTTCGCGAAGAACGCTGACGGGAGCGTGCGTATTCGTAAATGCTTGAAAGTACGCCATGTATTTGCCGTCTTTCCATTTTTCATGCATTCTGTCGCGCACTTCATTAAATTGGGTAATCAGATCGTCGGCGCGGTTTCCCGCAAAGTCTCCGCTCCCTGCGGCGCTGCAAAATGTGCATCCGCCGTGTGCGACCGTACCGTCGCGGTTCGGGCAGTCAAAGCCTCCGTCAAGGGCGACTTTAAACACTTTATGACCGAAATGATTTCTTAAATGATAATTCCATGTATGATATCGTTTTTCACTGTTCGTATATGGAAAAGGGTTGTTCTGATGCAAACAAAAGGACCTCCTTTTAGTATCACGCATCCTAAAATTGTAGCAAATAAACACGATAAGAACAAACCGATTCCCAATTATTTTCTTCAATGATCACAGCTGTGATGGCCAAACTAATCACGATGGATTTTTCCATTAAGGAGGGGTTTACTTTGGCTACAAGACAATCCGTCGGAGAGCACATCCAAAGAAGCGAAGATGCTTATGATTATGCTTTATCTCAATTTGAAACTGCAAGCAGGCAGGAACATTACAATGAGACAGAGTACAGCGATGCGCAGCTGATGCTTGAAAACGCGGTCAATGAATTAAACAAGCTTTCGCTGTTTGCCAATGAGCAGCAAAGGGAGGAAATTCACCGCAAAAGGCTCCAGCTGCAAACCCTTCAAAACAATATGATTCTGCAGAGATCGTATGAAAGATGAACCCTTTTTGAAAGGGTTCATTTTTTTGAAAAAAGCGATTGACAAAAAAGGACGATGTCTATATTGTATTAAGTGTACTACATCGAGTAATACAGTTAACACACACATGTAAAGGAGCAATACTCATGAGTGATAAACATAAAAAAGTAACGCCAATGGTTGTCGTGGCGTTTATCATTGCCTGTTCGTTCTTGTTTGTACTTGCGAAGCTGGGCTTTATGATTCAAGAAAATTTGGGATATGTGTTTTTTTAAAAGTGAATAACGCTGAGATTGAACGAGAAAGAAGGGAGATAGATGATTCAAATCGATCCGAGAAGCTCAACCCCAATCTATGAGCAGATCATCCAGCAGATGAAAGAGCTGTGCTTAAAAGGGATAATCAAGCCTGGAGATAAACTTCCTTCTGTCAGAGAGCTTGCAACCATTATCATTGCAAACCCGAATACGGTCAGCAAAGCCTATAAAGAACTTGAACGGGAAGGGATTATTGAAACGTTGAGGGGAAGAGGAACGTATATTTCAGAAAACGCGAAAGTTACGCTTGATGAAGGGAAGATTGCGATGATTAAAGAGCAGTTAAAGCAGCTGATCATCGATGCGCATTACGCGGGGATCGACACCAAAAAGCTGCAGGAGTGGATGGCGGAAATCGACGAAGAAGTGAGAGGAGGCGAAGTGAATGATTGAGCTCAAATCTGTTTCAAAAACGATTGACGGAAAACAAATACTTAAAGACATCTCCTTTAAGCTGGAGGAAGGAGAGATTTTCGGACTTCTCGGAAGAAACGGCTCAGGAAAAACGACGCTTCTTCGCCTGATTCAGCAAATCCTGCTGCCTGATGAGGGAGATATCTTTTTCGGCAGCGTCAAGGTGAAGGATCATCCGCTCGTCAAGCGCAACATCGTCTATATGCCCGTTCAAAACACCTATTTCGAAAAATACAATTACAAACAGCTCGTCAATATTTTGCGTAACATTTATCCGGACTTTGATGTTACATATGCAAATGAATTAATGAACCGATACGATATTCCCGAAACAAAAAAGTACAGGGAATTGTCTACAGGATTGAAAAAGCAAATGTCGCTGATCCTGTCATTTGCGATCCGGCCGGCGGTCATCCTGCTTGATGAGCCGACAGACGGCATTGATGCCGTCACAAGACAAGACGTTCTTCAGCTGATGGTCGATGAAGTGGCTGAAAACAACACGACGATTCTCATCACATCTCACCGGCTTGAGGACATTGAAAGAATGTGCAACCGAATCGGTTTTCTCGAAGACAATACATTGTCGAACATCATGGATCTTGATGAACTGAAAGGCGATTTTATTAAAATTCAAATGGCATTTGAAGAAGATGTCAATTTAAAAATCAGGGAAAGGGAAATCCCTGTTTTGGACCACACCGGCGTCTTTTATACGGTATTGGTTCCGAAAGAAGACAATGTGAGCAAACAATTTCTTAAAAGTTTGTCTCCGAAAGTTTGGAACGAGCTTCCGGTCAGTCTTGAGGAAGTATTCATCGCGAAGTATGGAGGTAAGCGAAGATGGTAGACCGCGGACTTTTATATAAAGAATGGAAACAGCATTTCTGGATTTTTTTAGTTGTTTTTGCAGCGGTGTTGCTGAGTGAACCGCTTGCGATTTTGAATGATTATTTCCAGTACCAGGGATGCCTTGCAGAACAGAAAAAATTTCCCGATATAGAGTGCGTTTTATATAAAGATTATGGGGTAAGCGGGGCCATGAGAATGTTCTGGGTTGGCGGAGTCGCGCTTGCGATCAGCCAGATCGGGTTTGAACGGAGCAGAGGAACGCTTGACTTTACACTCGGCCTCCCTTACAAGCGCGGCGTCATTTTCAATACTAAATATTTCTTCGGCATTTCAATTCTTTTAACAGCCCAGCTATTATCTTACTTGTTATCTTACGCTTTGATTATTTTGTATAACGTTGACGTTGTCTTTTTCCATGAGTATTTTATCGGGGCGGTTATCTTCTGCTTTATGGTCTACTCGCTTGTCATGGCGGCGGGCGCGATGACCGGCAATCCGCTGGCCCAGATGATCGTTGCTTTTTCAGCGTCGATTCTGCCGTATTTGCTGATCGGCCTTCCGCTGGCCAACTTACGAATCATCCTGGGTTTCTTTGGGCATGACCCTGCTTTCTTTTATGGTGAAACAGAACTACTAGATTATATAACGCCGATCATATACCTCAACAGTTTCGGCATTCAAGACGGCAGCCTGGCCTTTACGCTTATTCCGCTCGCCATGGGGATCTTGTTTTATATAATCGGCTATTTCTGCTTTATCAAACAGCAGCTTGAACGGAACGGACATTTTTTCCTTTGGAGAAAAATGGATCGTCCGATCCAGATTCTCGTGATTTTATTCGGCATCTGGGGATTCGGCACAGCCGCTGCTTCGAGTCTGTTCAGCTATATATTCGGTATGTTGATCGGTTCGGCAGTCGGATTTTTAATCAGTTACTTCTTGATTTTCAAAAAAATAAAACAGCTGTAATCATTAATGGAGAGGAGATTTACAAATGATCAGTGTAAAGCATATTCACCACTCGTTTAAAGTCGGCAAAAAGGGAAGGGAAAATGAAATTAAGGTGTTAAAGGACGTCTCGCTTACCGTTGAAAAAGGAGAAATCGCCTGTATTGTCGGACGGAGCGGCTCCGGAAAGTCGACACTGCTGAACTTGATTTCCGGCTACATCGCCCCGACAAAAGGGAAGATCATGATTGACGGCACGGATGTCACGAAGTACAGCGAGAAAGAATGGGCCGCATTCAGGCTTGAACATTTCGGCTTCATCTTTCAAAGTTTTCAGCTGATTCCGAGCTTGACGACTTTCGAAAATATCGAACTTCCCCTGACTTTAAAAGGTGTTCATCCGTCGGAGCGGAAGCAGCGCGTCAACGAGATGTTCCACCGCGTCGGCCTTGAAAACCACGCCGGCCACTATCCGAATGAGCTTTCAGGCGGACAGCAGCAGCGCGTCAGCATCGCCCGCGCTTTGATTTTGAATCCTTCAATCATTTTAGCCGACGAGCCGACCGGAAGCCTGGATTCCGAAACAGAGCAGGAAATCCTTGAATTCATTCGGCAGCTGAACAGGGAACGCGGCATTACATTTGTCATCATCACGCACGATGACGAGGTGGCATCGATCGCCAATACGAAATTTCATTTATCTGACGGCGTGTTAGAGAAAGGGGAAGAGACTGTTGAAGTTTAAGGACCAGTTGAAGTTCATTAGAAGAAATATGAGGAAAAACCGCCTGCGTGTATTCATGACCATTCTCGCAACAACGGTGGCCTGCGCGTTTTTAATCGTGCTCGCATCGGTCGGATTCGGACTGCAAAAATCAATGACTGAACAGCTGATGAAAGAGCAGATCGTGACCGAGATAAATGTTGTCGGAAAAGAAGGGCAAAGCGATCAAAAGGTTCAAAAGAAAGACCTGAAAGAATTTGAAAACCGCAAAGATGTGTCCGCGATTATCGAGCGCACAAACGTGTTCGCACCTGCTGAAGCAAAATTGGGCAACAGGACCAATAATCAAATGTCGAATATTACAATTACCGACATGGCCGCTGAGCAAAAAGCCAATATCAAACTCGATCGCGGCCGCGTAGCGAAAACACCGAATGAAATTGTCGTCGGCTACCATTTCGGGAAGAACCTCTGGACGAAAAAGGAAGCCGCAGATTATGAAAAGCAGATGGAAAATAATGCTGAGGAAGCAAAAGAGCCGAAAGGATACGAAGAAGATATTCTCGGCAAAACGATTGAATTAAAGATCTCAAAAATGGATGAAAAAACAGGAGAAGAAGGGGAAGCGAAAACATATGATCTGAAAGTTGTCGGAGTGACAAAAAAACCTTCGTATGAATGGGCGAGCGATTCAACAGTCTATGTCAGCAACGGCATGCAAAAAGACATCACCGGCTTTCTGAAGTCGGAAAAAGACAGCGGCATGATCGAAAAAACGCTTTCGGTTTACGCGGATAACTTTGAACATGTCGGACAGCTGACAACAGATTTGGAGGATGAAGGCTACTACGTCGATTCAATAACGAAAAAGCTCGATAGCATCAATCTTTTTTTCATGGCTTTTAAAATCGGTCTGATCTTTGTCGGAGTCATTGCCGTCTTTATTTCAGCGATCGGGATTTTCAACACGATGACAATGGCGGTTACAGAGCGGACGCAGGAAATCGGCATTATGAAAGCGATCGGTGCAAGCCCGAATGTGATCCGAAAAATGTTCCTGCTGGAAAGCGCCTATATCGGCATCTTAGGATCTGTTTTAGGTATTATCATTTCATACGGTGTCAGCTTTTTAGTGAACAAGATTATACCTGTCATTTTATCATCGGTTTCAGAAGGAGAAGCGAGTGCGGCAGAGCTCAGTATCACCTTCTCGCATATTCCGGTCAGTCTTGTCCTCATCGCGACATTGATCAGTGCGGGTGTCGCCATTCTTTCCGGCCTGAATCCGGCCATTAAAGCGACAAGAACGAACGTGCTGACAGCATTAAGAAGAGAGCTTTAGGAAAAAAGCCGGCGGTATGCCGGCTTTTTAACGTTTTGGCGGTCTGTACCCCGCATCACGCGCCTCCTGTTCTGTGCAGAACCAGCGAGCGACGTTTTTCGTGCGGTCATAATATGTACTGCCCGGTGTATGATAAATATGGTTGACGCTTCCTTTGATTTTGCACTCCTGTTTGCTTTCAGCGCTGCTTTTCTTGGCGGCGGGCGTGCTGTGTGACGCTTCGGCCTGAGCGGCGGCGCTCTTTTCTTTTACAGAGGTTTCGGCACTGCCGCTTTTTTCTTCAGCCTTGGCCAGTTTTTCTGTCAGCGATTTTGTTTTTTTCGTAAGCGAATCTTTTTCTTTTGTCAGTTTTTCGTTTTCTTTTTTTAATGTGTCATTCTCCGCTTTGACTGCCTTCAGTTTTTTGTTTGCCTGTTTGACCTGCTGCTTTAATGCGGTTTGCTCCTTTTGCAAAGCGCTGTGTTCAGTTTTCAGTTCCTGAAGCTCGGTTGTCAGATTCTCCGTTTTTTTCTCATCGGCGGCATATGTTTCCTCATCGTAATAAGGTGCAGAGATGATCAGGAGGAGAAGTCCGCCGGCAAAACAAGGATAAAAGAGTTTCCTGGAAAACCTTTTGCCTGGAGAAAAAATCCTTCTGATCAAATGAAATACAAGATAGCAGATGGAAAAAAGGAAGGATAAAAACCCGATCAGCATGATAGATTCCATGATTCGTCTCCTTTCTTAATTGATAACTATATTTTAGCTTAAAAAGAAAAAAATGTTTATACCGAAAAAACTTCTTGCAAATCTAAATATTCAAACGTAAAATAAAGAAATCATTTAAAAACCGAATATGCAGCTTATAAAGAGAGATGGAGGGACTGGCCCGGTGAAATCTCAGCAACCTGCAGCAGTGCAAGGTGCTAAATCCAGCAGAATGTCAGGCGCATTCTGAAAGATAAGTTGAACAACTCTTTCAGGCGGCTGAAAGAGTTTTTTTATTTTGAAGGAGGAGATCAACATGAAAAAGTTATTAAAATGGACTTCTGCGCTGGGACTGGCCTTGAGCCTGGCGCTTCTGGCCGCGTGCGGAAACAATGCCGCAAGCGACGGCAAAACGATCAAAATAGGCGCCACTGCAGGACCGTATTACGATATGGTCAAAAAAGCGATTCAACCTGAGCTTGAGAAAAAAGGCTACAAAGTGGAGGTGATCGAATTCACCGATTATGTACAGCCGAATACTGCGTTAAGTGAAGGCGAGCTCGACGCGAATTTGTTTCAGCATGAGGTTTTTATGAAATCATACAATCAAGAAAACAATAAAAATCTTGCGGCTCTCATTTCTGTGCCGACTGCTCCGATGGGGCTCTATTCTGCCAAATATAACGACTTGAACGATGTCAAAAGCGGAGCGGAAGTGGCTGTTCCAAACGATCCGGCCAATGCTGCCAGGGCATTTTTAACCCTTCAGGATCAGGGGCTGATTCGGCTGAAAAGCGATGTCGACACATTGAAAGCCTCTGTGCAGGACATTGCGGAAAATCCGAAAAAGCTGACATTTAAACAGCTTGAATCCGCCAATCTTCCAAGAGCTGTCGATGACCTGGATATCGCGGCCGTCCCGGGAAATTTCGCTCTCTCCGCCAATATGAAGCTGCAGGACGCCCTAGCGCTTGAGAACATGCCCGACCGCTACCGCAACCAAGTGGTAGTGGATGAAAAAAACAAAGACAAGCCATTCGCCAAAGATCTCAAAGAAGCGGTAAAATCCAAAGCTTTCGAGGAGACGATCGATCGGGAATTCGCCGGTTTCGGAAAGCCGAAATGGATGACGCAATCATAAAAAAATTCCCCCTTTAAAAAGGGGGTTTTTATGTTGAAAATCGAAAACGTGTCAATTGAAAAAAATGGGCAAAACGAATAGAATCTAGAGGGAATGATAAAGAGAAAGAAGGAAACGCTATGCCGCGCACATTATGGCTTTTGGTCATCGGAATGTTTATCAATGTCACGGGGGCATCTTTTTTATGGCCGCTGAATACCATCTATATCCATCAGCATTTGGGAAAGTCGCTGACAGCGGCCGGATTTGTGCTGATGCTGAACTCAGGGGCAAATGTGCTGGGCAACCTGTTCGGGGGATATCTATTCGATAAAATCGGCGGATTTAAAACGGTTGTTCTTGGAATTGTGATCACGTTTGCGAGCCTTTCTGGCCTCGTCTTTTTTCACGATTGGTTCCAGTACATTCTTTTCTTAACGTTGGCCGGTTTTGGATCAGGGATCGTTTTTCCGGCATGCTATGCAATGGCCGGATCAGTTTGGCCGGAAGGCGGCAGAAAGCCGTTCAACTCTGTATACGTGGCCCAAAATGCAGGTGTGGCAGTTGGCTCAGCGCTCGGCGGAATTGTCGCTTCTTTTTCATTTACGTATGTTTTTCTCGCGAATGCGATGCTGTACGCCGTCTTCTTCATGATTGCGTTTTTCGGATTTAAACGCATCCGGTCTGAAAAAGCCATGCAGTCATCTGTTTTGGATCATGCCGATTCAGTCAGCGGGAAATCGAAATTTTCTGCGCTTTTGGTCATATGTACGGGCTACCTGCTCGGCTGGATCGCTTATTCGCAATGGTCCTCGACCATCGCTTCACATACCCAGGAGCTGGGGATATCTCTTGGGCAGTACAGCGTGCTTTGGACAGTGAACGGGGCGCTCATCGTTTTCGGTCAGCCGCTGATCGGTTTTTTTGTGAAACGGTTTGCCGAATCGCTGAAAAACCAAATCGTGATCGGATTTGTCATTTTTATGATGGCATACGGAATTTTGTTTGGCGCTGAACGGTTTCCGGCTTTTCTTGCTGCGATGGTTGTGCTGACCATTGGCGAAATGCTTGTATGGCCGGCTGTGCCGACGATTGCAAACCGTCTCGCACCGAGAGGGAAAGAAGGGTTTTATCAAGGGTTTGTCAACAGTATGGCGACCGGCGGAAGAATGATCGGACCGCTTTTTGGCGGAATGCTGGTTGATTATTTTAGTATGCAGCTTTTGCTCGCGGTTCTGCTCGCATTGCTGCTGATTGCAATAGGAACGGCGTTTTTATACAACAGGAAGGAAAAGCAGCTCTCCGCTCAGTCAGATGCATGAGTAATATAGAAAAAATAGGTAATTGTAATTATTCGAAAATGAATCGAAGGAATCAAGATTATCAACCAAATCTTCACATATAATGGAAGAAACAAGCTTTTTTTCTTCTCAGACAGAACACATTTTCTGTATGGTAGTATCGAATATCATCGCAAGGGGTCTAGGGGGGCTGCTCGATGGCCTGAAGTCGCTTGACTAAACTAAGGGCTTTAGGAAGGTGATGAAGATGCTGCATCAAGTTTTGGTTGCTTGTTTGATTGGAGGGATTATGGGGGTTCTCGGGCACGTTAAAAAAAGAGGACGACTCGAGAAACCGAGAACAACGAAACGATTCATTTACCTTGGATTTTTTGAAGATATTCTTGTCGGAATGGTTGCTTCTATTTTGCTTGTTTTATCTGCGGAACCTGATTCGGGAATTCAGCTTGTCGTGTTATCGATCATTGCCGGCTACGGCGGTGAAGCTGTATTGAGAAGCTTTGACTTTGTCAGAGAACAGCAGGCAAATGTACAGAACTCCGAACGGCAAAACAAATCTCCACACGATTAAGATCCTCACTCTTACCCTTTTTTCAGCACATTCCCATTGTATACAAACCTGCTTGCACTTATGAACAGAATTCTATAAAATACAGATAAGATTACGGTTACGGCAAGAACAGTGAAGAGGAGCAGTAAGAAGCCCATTTTGTTTCAGAGAGTTGACGGCTGGTGAAAGTCAATCAAATGAGCTTCCGAACTCGCCTCAGAGTTGCAGCAGTGATAAGCTGCTGCCGCGTATCTGCGTTACAGATATCAAGTGAGTGTGCCGCGTGCACACTAACAAGGGTGGTACCGCGGGAAATCTCTCGTCCCTTCTTAGGGATGGGAGAGTTTTTTTGATTTTAGAATAATCTGAATATAACGCTGCCAGTCCCGTCCATACTTGAAGACAAAGAAGCCGTACACATATTCAAAGGAGGTTTTTACAATTGAGCTTTGACCATCAAACAATCGAGAAAAAGTGGCAGGACTATTGGCTGAAAAATAAAACGTTTGCCACTCGTGAAGATAAATCCAAACCTAAATTTTATGCATTGGACATGTTTCCGTATCCGTCGGGCGCAGGCCTTCACGTCGGACACCCTGAAGGCTATACAGCAACTGACATTTTGTCCCGCATGAAACGGATGCAAGGGTACAATGTCCTCCATCCGATGGGCTGGGATGCATTCGGGCTTCCTGCCGAGCAATATGCGCTAGATACGGGAAACGATCCTGCCGTCTTCACCGAGCAGAACATTGACAACTTCCGCCGCCAGATCAGAGCGCTCGGCTTTTCGTATGATTGGGACAGAGAAGTCAACACAACAGATCCGGACTACTATAAATGGACGCAGTGGATTTTCTTAAAGCTTTACGAAAAAGGTCTCGCTTATGTAGATGAGGTCCCTGTAAACTGGTGTCCTGCGCTTGGAACCGTTCTTGCCAATGAAGAAGTCATCGACGGCAAAAGCGAACGCGGCGGACATCCTGTAGAACGCCGTCCAATGAAGCAGTGGATGCTGAAAATTACCGCTTATGCCGACCGCCTGCTTGAAGACCTGGAAGAACTCGACTGGCCGGAAAGCATTAAAGAAATGCAGCGCAACTGGATCGGCCGTTCTGAAGGGGCGCATGTTCATTTTGCGGTCGACGGCACCAATGAAACGTTTACGGTTTTCACCACGCGGCCTGACACATTATTCGGTGCGACATATGCCGTGCTGGCTCCGGAGCATGATTTGGTTCAAAAAATCACAACGCCTGAACAGAAAGACGCAGTCAACGCCTATATTGAAGAAGTTCAATCAAAGAGCGACTTGGAGCGGACAGACCTTGCCAAAACAAAGACAGGCGTCTTCACAGGTGCATATGCGGTTAATCCGGCAAACGGAGAAAAAATTCCGGTCTGGATTGCGGACTATGTCTTGGCTACATACGGGACCGGGGCGGTCATGGCCGTTCCTGCCCATGATGAGCGGGACCATGAATTTGCATCAGCATTCGGGCTGCCGATCAAAGAAGTCGTCAAAGGCGGGGATGTTGAGAAAGAAGCATATACAGGCGACGGCGAACATATCCATTCAGATTTTCTGAACGGTCTTGATAAAGCGGCTGCGATCGAAAAAATGATCCAGTGGCTTGAGGAAAACGGGAAGGGCGAGAAAAAAGTAACATACCGCCTCCGCGACTGGCTGTTCAGCCGTCAGCGCTACTGGGGCGAGCCGATCCCGATCATCCATTGGGAAGACGGCACATCGACTCCGGTTCCTGAAGAAGAGCTGCCGCTGATCTTGCCGAAAACGTCGGAAATCAAACCGAGCGGAACGGGTGAGTCCCCTCTTGCGAATATTAAAGAATGGGTGGAAGTGACAGATCCTGAAACAGGCAAAAAGGGAAGACGCGAAACGAATACGATGCCGCAATGGGCGGGAAGCTGCTGGTACTTCCTGCGCTACATTGATCCGAAGAACCCGAACGAGCTGGCTTCCCCTGAAAAATTAAAGGAATGGCTTCCTGTCGATATGTATATCGGAGGGGCGGAGCACGCCGTTCTTCACTTATTGTATGCGCGCTTCTGGCATAAATTCCTTTATGACATCGGGGTCGTTCCGACGAAAGAGCCGTTCAAACAGCTTTATAACCAAGGGATGATTCTTGGCGAAAACAATGAAAAAATGAGCAAATCCAAAGGCAATGTCGTCAATCCGGACGAAATTGTGGAGACGCATGGCGCGGACACGCTCCGGCTGTACGAAATGTTCATGGGACCTTTGGATGCATCGATCGCCTGGTCAACGACAGGGCTTGACGGAGCCCGCCGCTTCCTTGACCGCGTATGGCGTTTGTTTATCGATGACAATGGCGGGTTAAACGAGAAGATCGTTGAAGGAGCCGGCGAAACGCTTGAGCGCGTCTACCATGAAACGGTCATGAAAGTAACGGACCATTTCGAAGGTCTGCGCTTTAATACAGGCATTTCACAGCTGATGGTCTTCATCAATGAAGCATATAAAGCTGATCAGCTTCCGAAAGAATACATGGAAGGCTTCGTGAAATTGCTTTCTCCTGTCGCGCCTCATTTGGCTGAAGAGCTCTGGAACCGCCTCGGTCATGAGGAAACGATCGCGTATGAAGCATGGCCTGTCTATGATGAAGCGAAGCTCGTGGATGATGAAATTGAAATCGTCGTTCAGCTGAACGGAAAGGTGAAAGCGAAGCTGAACGTTCCAGCCGACGCGGACAAAGAACAGCTTGAAGAGCTGGCGAAAAACAATGAAAAAGTAAAAGAACAGCTAGAAGGAAAAACGATCAGAAAAGTGATCGCTGTGCCTGGAAAGCTTGTAAATATTGTTGCAAATTAATGGCGAAAGCCCCTTCAATCCGAAGGGGCTTTTTCTGTCATTCCGCCGAAAGGATGATAATATTTCAGACGATCGCTTCGTTTCAAATGATCCATGACCGCTTAAAATGGGAAAAAAGGAGATGATCATGATGCATTTTTCCGATTTTTCCGCCGTACAGGTCAGAATCGCCCGGCCTACAGACCGTTTTGACGAAATCGTTGCATTTTACGAAAAGGGGCTGGGGCTGAAAAAGCTTGGCGGTTTTTCCGGCCACCACGGGTATAATGGCGTCATGTTCGGCCTGCCGAATGTCCAATACCACCTTGAATTCACCTCACATATCGAAGGAAGCCCTTGTCCGGCACCGACTAAAGACAATCTGCTCGTTTTTTATATTCCTGATCCGGAGGAAATCAGGAGCATATTAAATAGGCTCGCTGACATGGGCTATGACGAAGTGCCGCCTGAAAATCCGTATTGGAAGGAAAAAGGGGCAACGGTGGAAGATCCGGACGGCTGGCGGATCGTGCTGATGAATACCGAAGGCATATAGGGATGTTATGTCTGTTCCCATTCTCTTGCCTTCCTGCGGACGATATCCGTAAAAGCCGCCATAGCAGGAGAAAGCCATTTGTTTTTATGATAAACCATTTGAGTGGAAAACAGGGCGTCGCGGACCAGCGTGCCCTGAAGCTTTCCTTCTTCGATATCAGTGCGCGTTGTGATCAAAGGAAGAAGGGAGACGCCCAAACCGCACATTACGCATTGTTTAATCGCTTCGACACTCCAAAACTCCATCGTATGGTCGGCAATGACTCCCCTTTGACGTAAATATTCCTCAAAAAAATCACGGTAGCTGCAGCCGTGCTCGGTATATAAAAACGTTTCATTTGCGTTAAAAGTCAAATCATCAAGAGCTTTTTGTCCTGCCGGGTGTTCTTTGGGAAAGATGAACACCATCGGCTCATTGACCAGCTTTTCAACATGAAGGTCGTTTTCTTTCCGGTCGTTGTCCAAAAGAAAAGCGACATCGATTTTTCCCTGTTTCAATTCGTCTCTCAGCTGCCAGCACGTGGAAGACTTTAAAGTGACCGTGACCTGCGGATATTTGCTTGTAAATTCGTGAAGAATGGCGGGCAGCCTGTATACCGTTAAAGATTCCGAGGCGCCGATGATCAAGTTTCCCGACGGCTCCTGGTCGTTTTCCGGAATGTGCCTCGCTTTTTCATACAGCTCGACCATTTCTGCGGCATAAGGGAGAAGGTGCTTTCCCGCTTCTGTCAGCATCATTTTTTTCCCGAGCCGGTAGAACAGCGGCTTTCTTAATTCTTGTTCGATTGCTTGAACGTGCGAAGTCACAGTGGACTGTGCATATCCTAAATAATCGGCAGCACGGGTAAAACCGCCGATATCCACGATTGTTTTAAATGTTTTCAAGTGTCGGATCTCCATCTCGTCCATCTCCCTTTTTTATCTTATATCGAAAAATTCGAAGTTGCAGATCGATAATATCTATTTTACTGATGAATCGAACATGATTACAATCATTTTAAACGACTTTGTGAAAGGATTGTATTCGTATGAGAGAAAAAAAGCTTGGTCCTTTATTGTTAAGCGGGCTGATGACGGGGCCCATTTTAGGATCCGGAATCATTCTGCTGCCTCCGATGATTCATCAGACAGCTGGAGACTACGCGATTTTTGCGTGGCTGTTGATGCTGGGAATCGGTTTTTTATTTGCCTGGGTTTTTGCCAGATTAAGCGTCGAGTATCCGAATGATGCCGGGATTGCTTATGCGGCTGAAAAAGCGTTCGGGTCGCGTGTTAAAAAGTTGGCAGTCTTTTATTTTATCATGGCTGCGAGCTTCGGCCCCGCCGCCGTATTAATGACGGCCGGCGAATATATTCATTCTCTTGCGGCAGGCACGGCATTCCCTGCTGAACTGTACGGCTTTGTTTTTTTCATCTTTTGTATGGTTATCCTTTGCTTTAATCTTTCATTTGTCGGCATGGTTGCACTCATTTTTTCCACTGCCGCGGCGCTTATCCTGTTTGGAAGCAGCGCGGCTTCCGTGCCTTACTTCCGTGAGGGGCCTCTCGTAGACGGAACATTTCAGTTTACCGATTTTGGCCGCGGATTGCTGCTCCTGTTCTGGGCATTGGTCGGATGGGAAATCGTCGGCAACTACAGCATGGAAGTGAAAAACCGCGGGAAAACGATTCCACGGGCTGTCGTGATCAGCAGCCTGACGGTAACGGTCATATATTTGGCGACCGCGGCAGCTGTTCAGTGGATTGATCCTGGATTCTCCGCAAACGGACAATTGAAGCTGGCGATGATGCTGACGCCGTTGTTCGGATCTTTTGCATTGCCGGTGATCGCAGTGCTCACCGCTGTCCTCTGTATGTGTGCTTATTTTCAGGTGACAGGCGGAGCAGCCAGGCTGGTGGCCTCGCAGGCCGGCGGGCTGTTTGCCTACAGATCAAGGGGAAATCAGCCGACTGCAGCGCTGGGGCTTATATTTCTCATCCATACGATCGTTTTCGTCTGCCTGATGTTTCACTTTCTTAATGTTGAGACGCTGGTTCTGATCGCAAACGCCTTTTTCATCTGCAACTCGCTGTGCGGTCTTGCCGCAGCTTACAAGCTGTTATCAGGCCGCATTTACAAAAAAGTATGCCTCTTTCTCATGGGGGGCTTCACGCTGCTTCTTTTGTTTTCATCATCGTGGGTATTACTGTTTATCATGCTTGCCAGCGCATTGTTTGTTGTGAACTTCCGCCAACTTAACATCTGGAAAAAGGTAAAACGCCCTTTCAAATCGTATTAATGAATCAAACGAAAAAAGAAAGGGGAATACGATGCGCAGTCAACTTTTCAAACTGCTCGGCGATTTGCCGGGGAAAAAAAGCATTGATGCGAGCACTCTTAAAATCGAAGAAAAGTCATCTTTTATTCTCGAAACGCTTTTGCTTGATTTAAACGGAATTGAAGCGGTGCCGGCCTATTTTGCAAAACCGAAACAGATGAACGGCAAGCGGCCGGCCGTGCTTTACTGTCATTCACACGGAGGGCGCTACGAAAGGGGAAAGGAGGAGCTGGTTGAAGGAGCGGAGTACTTGCAAGCGCCGCCGTTCGCCGAGGAATTGACGGCTTTGGGATTCTCCGT
Organism: Bacillus licheniformis DSM 13 = ATCC 14580; assembly: GCF_000011645.1. GTDB lineage: Bacteria > Bacillota > Bacilli > Bacillales > Bacillaceae > Bacillus > Bacillus licheniformis. Next base: position 3,055,035 of record NC_006270.3, on the reverse strand, counting down.
GCTTGCGATTGATCATTGGGCTTTCGGAGACAGGCGGGGCAAAACGGAGAGTGAGATATTTAAAGAAATGCTTTGGACAGGGCGGGTGATGTGGGGAATGATGGTTTTCGACAGCATCAGAGCCATCGATTATCTGAAAATGAGGGAGGACATAGACGAAAGCCGCATCGCTTCACTCGGCATGTCGATGGGAGGTCTGATGGCCTGGTGGACCGCTGCATTGGATGAGCGGGTCAGCGTATGCGTTGATATATGCGCTCAGGTGGACAGCGAAACATTAATCAAGACGCAGAATTTGGACCGCCACAATCTCTATTCTTATGTTCCAGGGCTGGTCAAACACTTTTCAACCGCTCAAATCGAAAGCTTGATCGCTCCAAGGCCTCATTTAAGCCTGGTCGGAACCGCAGATAAACTGACGCCGGTTCAAGGGATTGACATTATTGAAGAAAAGCTGTCCGATGTGTATATAGAAAAAGGCGCAGGTGAACGCTATGAAGTGTTTCGTTCTCATTCAGGGCACCTCGAGACAGCCGGAATGAGGCATAAAGCGGTCGGTTTCTTAAAAACATGGCTGTAAAACAGGAGGCGATAACCGTGAAAAAGGTGACGATCGTCGGAGGGAACGGCACGGTCGGCCGCGTATTAGCGGGCGGATTGGCAGGCGAAGGGTATGAGGTGACAGTGCTGGATTTAAAAGAACCGGATGACAAACAGGCTGTCCGTTTTATCCGGGTGGATGCGACAGATTACAACGAAGTCGTCAAAAGCATTCCTGCACAGACGAATGCGCTGATCAATCTTTTGGCTGTAAAGCCGTCGGGCGATTTGCTTGACCGGCAGGAGTTTGCGAAAATGACGGATATCTTTTTTAAAGCGACATATACGATTTTGCGGGCGGCGGCGGAGCTCGGCGTGCCGAAAGTGGTATTTGCCAGCAGCAACCATGTGACAGATGTATATGAAAAGGGCGGCGATTCTCTGTTGGGGAGGCAGATCAACACAAATGACTACCCGCAGTCCAAAAGCTTGTACGGCTTGCTAAAATTGGCGTCCGAAAATCTCGGCTACCTTTTCTCGCACCAATTAGACGCCAAGGTTTCCGTCATCAATCTGCGGATCGGGACAGCTGCTGAAAATGAGCTAGAAACGCTGCACGCAAAACCGAGAAGCAAAAAAACGCTTTTATCCCACCCCGACCTCATCGGAATCTTTAAAGCCGCTATCAAATCCGGCAAAACATATGGTACATATTATGCTGTCAGCGACAATAAGGGGCGGCCGTGGTCGATCGATTCCGCCATTCGGGAACTGGGGTACAGGCCGCAAGTCAGCGCCTCTGACATCCTTGATGAAGACTGACGTATCATCTTCTAAGGTGATGATCTTTTTCTCCGCTTTCCTGCTCCTGCTTAAAAAATGATTATAGACGCTCTCCTTTCTGTCTGCTACATTTTAGACACGATATCGTAATATTTTGACAGCGCTTACAAGGAGGGGGAATAACGATCAGGCATTCTGCTGGAAGCCGCGTGTTTGACATATTGAATTATTCATTTTTAACAGGGTTCGGATTGGTTTGTGTGCTGCCGTTCATCCACGTTATTGCAGCCTCTTTTGCGACAGTCGAGGAGGTTATTTCGAAAAAGTTTATTTTAATACCGACGACTTTTTCGCTGGATGCGTACAGGTATATTTTTTCAACTGACATTGTGTACAGGAGCTTAATCGTTTCTATTCTTGTCACAGCCGTAGGGACGGCGGTCAGCATGTTTCTTTCCTCTTTAATGGCATACGGGCTGTCGAGAAAGGAGCTGATGGGAAGGCGCGTCCTGATGTTCTTGGTCGTGTTCACGATGCTGTTCAGCGGAGGGATGATCCCGACCTTTCTCGTCGTAAAATCGCTCGGATTGCTCGATACCTATTGGTCTCTGATTCTTCCGACCGCCATCAATGCGTTTAACTTGATTATTTTAAAGAACTTTTTTCAAAACATACCGTCAAGCCTCGAGGAATCCGCCAAAATCGACGGCTGCAATGACATCGGCATCTTCTTCCGCATCATTCTTCCGTTGTCTTTGCCGGCGATCGCGACGATTTCGCTGTTTTACGCCGTCACCTATTGGAATACGTACATGCAGGCGATTCTGTACTTGAGCGATGCGACAAAATGGCCGATACAAGTTTTGCTTCGCCAGATTGTCATCGTATCAAGCGGTATGCAAGGGGATATGACGGAAATGGGAGCAGCCGCGGCGCCGCCGGAACAAACGATCAAAATGGCGGTCATTGTCGTTGCAACCATACCTGTGCTGCTCGTGTATCCGTTTATTCAAAAACACTTTGCAAAAGGCGCTCTTTTAGGGTCAATTAAAGGATAAAAACGGAGGGGACAATATGGGGAAAAAATGGCTGATCCCGATTTTTGCGTTCGTGCTTTTGGCCGGCGGACTGCTTGGCTGTTCGAACAGCGGAGCAGACCAGGCTTCTTCGAAGGAGGAGAAAGTCGATTTGAACTCGCCTTTGGACTTGAGCTGGATGGTGATCCTTTACCATCAGCAGCCGCCGAAGGACACGGCGATTAAAAAAATCGAGGAACTCACCAATACTAAGCTCGATTTAATGTGGGTGCCTGATGCGGTAAAAGAGGACCGTTTAAACTCAGCGCTCGCCGCCGGAAACCTGCCGAAAGTCGTCACCATTCAGGACATTAAAAATTCATCTGTCATGAATGCATTCAGATCGGGGATGTTTTGGGAAGTCGGACCTTATTTAAAGGATTATCCGAATTTAAGCAAGATGAACAAGCTGATCAATAAAAACGCTTCAATCGACGGAAAGCTTTATGGCATCTACAGGGAGCGCCCGTTATCAAGACAGGGGATCGTCATCCGTAAAGACTGGCTTGACAACCTTGGACTCGATATGCCGAAGACAGTTGATGAACTTTACGAAACAGCGAAGGCATTTACAGAAAAAGATCCTGATCAAAACGGGAAAAACGATACGATCGGCTTTGCCGACAGAAACGATTTGATCTACGGCGCCTTTAAAACATTGGGGTCCTATATGGGCATGCCGACTGATTGGGAGGAAAAAGACGGCAAGTTCACGCCTGACTTCATGACAAAAGAGTACATGGATACGATGAAATATATGAAAAAGCTGTATGATGAAGGGCTGATCAACAAAGACTTTCCGGTGACGAGCAAAACGCAGCAGCAAGAAATGTTTTCACAAGGGAAGGCCGGCATTTATGTCGGAAATATGGTTGATGCCGTCAATCTAAGAGACCAGTCTGTCGATGATAAAATGGAACTTGAGATCATCAATCGGATCAAAGGGCCGGACGGAAAGGAACGCGTCTGGGCATCAGGCGGGCATAACGGAATCTTTGCCTTCCCGAAAACTAGCGTCAAAACAGAAAAAGAGCTGAAGAGGATTCTGGCCTTTTTCGACCGGATCGCCGAAGAGGATGTTTACAGTCTGATGACATACGGGATCGAAGGCGTTCACTATAAAAAAGAAGGGAATAAACAATTCAAACGGATCGACGAGAAACTGAAAGACTGGCAGGCGGAAATTCAGCCGCTCGTTTCTCTCGTCGGCATTGATAAGCAATATTTGAAAAATACGGGCGATCCGCTCCGCACAAAATATGAAGAGCTGACAGAGGACAATAACGAAATCATCGTCTCAAACCCGGCCGAAAGCCTGTACTCACCGGCCGCATCTGAAAGAGGCGATGAACTGCAAAAGATCATTGATGATGCCACATACCAATTCATTCTCGGCAAAATCAATGAAAGCCAGTTCGAGAAAGCGGTTGAAAAATGGCGCACGAACGGCGGAAATCAAGTCATAGAAGAATATGAGGAGTCATTTAAAAAAGCAGAAAAATAGAAGACAATCCCGGGGAGCCGGGATTGTCAGCGTGTCGACAAACCCTCGCATTCGTTGTCAGGCCTGCGCGTCGGTGCTCACGAATTCCAACATTCGCTGCGCTCCGATGCTCGGCCTTCCTAGACTGCAAGGGTTTTCATTCACGCTGAAAGGATGACAAAATCCCAAAACTAAAAGTCGTTTTGGGATTTTGTCAACAATGTAGACAATTTCGAGGAGCCGGGATTGTCTTTTTATGCCGAATGGTTTTTCAGCTCGCGGTATTTGCCGGGTGTGATTCCTTCCAGCTTTTTAAATGAACGGATGAAATTCTGCGGATTTTTGTATTTCAGTTTTTCGGAAATTTCTTTTACGGACATAGTCGTTTCCGTCAGCCAGTTTTTCGCGATATGATGCCTGTATGATGACAAGTATTCGCTGAACGATATTTTCATTTCCTTCCTGAAGATGCTGCTTAAATAATTGGGGTTGTAATGAAGCCTTCCTGCGATCGATTCGAGCGTCAAGTCCGTGTCGAATTCCTGCTGGATAATATGGACGATTTTTTCTGAGATGTTTTTGTATTGCGATTCTTCTCTGATGCTGAGTGTATCGATCATTTTAACGATAATCTGCGCGTTCAGCCAGCTTTCAATTTCCTCGATGGTCGTCAGCTCAAAGACGTCGTCGTACAGCATCGTATTTTCGTTCGGTTCAAAAATCTCGATTCCGAGCAAATGCATAAATTCAATCAAGTTGTTCAACAGCCTTGCAATCGCAATCTGGCAGTGATGCGGATTCATGTTTTCAGAACAAATCGACTCAAGAAGAAGGTGAAGCTGTTCGGCCGCTTGTTTACGGTTGCACGTTTTAATGGCTTCAAACAGTTCATTTTGAATCTGCTTCGGAAACTGGGTTAAAAACGCTTTGTTGCGGTCAAGGTGTTCATAGAAAATCACCGCGTGTTTTCCGGATTTCAGACGGTATGTCAGTGCTTCAAGCCCTTCCAAATAACCGCGCTTTGACATTGCAAGACTTGTAAATGGCTGGCTGATGCCGATGCTGACGAACAACCCAAGCTCTTCATGAATTTTATCCTTAATGGCTGATGCGGTATGCTCTAAGTCTTCCTGAAACCTTTCCAGCGGCTGTCCGCGATTCAGCATGATGATGGTCTGCGTTTTATCAATGACAACCGGCGGAAGGCGCTTATTCTTGGGCACAGATCGTTCGACAAGGCTGTTGATCGCAAACAGCAGGACATCAAGATCCTTTTTTTCGTATGATGTGTCTTTCAATGTATCAATTTGCAGTGTGAATACCGACAGATGGCTCCAATCTTCAGGGAAGCCGAGCCCAGTAAAGCGGTCTTTGATTTCTTCTTCGCTCAGCTTGCCGAGCAATAGCCTTGTTAAAAAATACTGCTTCAGCTGGGTGACCTGCTGTTCGACGCGCACCTTCAGATCATGGTTTTTATTTTTCATTTCTTTAATGTTCCGTTCAATCAGTTCAAATTCGTTTTTCGGTTTCTCTTGGACGGAATCGGCTCCTGGAGAAAAGCCGGAGACGGATTCGTATAAAACCTTGATCGGCCTGTAAAAATGGCGTGAACCAAACCAGGAGAATAAATATGAAAGCGCTAACAAAATGAGGCAGATCGTAAACGTGAACCAGCCGATTGATGCCGTCTGCTGATAGAGTTCCGGAATGGTCGTTAACGAAACGTATATCCAATTATTATAATCTGATTTCTGGTATGTAATGTTATAGGCGGTGTCGCTGACTGTTGTATCAAACTGGCCGTTTTTTTCTTGGTGCCGGCGGATCGTTTTGAAGTAATTTTCTTGTTTGATCGATTGCCCGATCATTGACGGGTCTGAGTGAAGGATGATCCGTCCGTTGTCATCAAGCACCATCATGCTGTTTGTTTTTGAATGATCCGGCATGCGCTTGACAAGCGAACAAGAAGGAATGCTCGCGATCGCAAGGCCTCTGTTTTCCATGCTGTTCAGGGGAAGCTGTTTGACCAGATTGACGTTGTACAGGCAGTTTCCCGAAGCCCCTTCTTTTGTGGCGACAAGGTCGTTGTTTTTTTCAAGCACCCAGCTGGAACGGCTTTTTAAAGCGTTGTAAAGCGAGAGCGTGATGGCTTGTTTTCCCTGATCTAAAGGGTATAAACCGGAGTTGTTGATATACCACTTTTTTTCTTGGCTGATCAGCGTGATATCCGACAGATCGGTATCGAATGTCTGGAGTTCGTTTAATTCCTTGTTGATTTGGTTATACAGCTGAAAGCGTTCTGGTGTAATGGTGCGGCTGAGCGTCTGAATTAAAGGATAGGAACGGACGTAATTGGTGAAGGAATGGTCAACCGTTTTTAAAATATGTTCAATATTTAGCTGTGTCTGGCTAACGGTTTGGAGCTTTTCGTTTGTAACGTTTTGTTCAATCGTTTCCGCTGATCTCTGATAGGAAAAAAAGCCGACGATGATGACCGGAATGGTGCTCAGAATGAGAAAGAAGGTCACCAGTTTATAGTAAAACTTATATTGTTTTCTCTTCATAAATTCCCCCCCAACAAATCTTCGTTTGAGTTGTTCATATATAATTAATCCGACTTTTGTGTGAATTTGTCAATAATCATTTTCTAACCATCGTTTCATTTTATTAGGTTTTGCCGGCTGCCGGGCGAGGTGCGGCCGATGTGATGATATGATTGTAGATTTATTTTTTCATGGTGGGATAAAGTGAAAGCAAACATCACGAAGGGAGGCCGTTTATGAAAGCAGCCGATGTCCAGACCGGAAAAAATCCGGCCCTTGTTGTTGGAAAAAAACGAAAGACGCGTTTTTGGGAAAAGCTTCTCCAGCAAAAATATTTATATTTGATGATTTTGCCGGGACTGATTTATTTTTTGCTTTTTAAGTATGTGCCGATGTGGGGGATTGTCATAGCGTTTCAGGATTACCAGCCGTTTCTCGGCATAACGGGGAGCGAATGGGTGGGCTTTAAGCATTTTGAAAGGCTGTTTACCGAACCGACGTTTTTTATGCTGTTGAAGAATACATTGATTTTGTTTTTTCTCAACCTTGTTGTATTCTTTCCGATACCGATTATTTTGGCGCTTTTATTGAATGAAGTCAGAGTCGCATTGTTCAAAAAGTTTGTCCAGACGCTGATCTATATTCCGCATTTTATGTCATGGGTCATTGTGGTATCGCTTTCTTTCGTCCTGTTGACTGTTGACGGAGGATTGATCAATGAGATTATCGCCTACTTCGGCGGAGAAAAGATCAATTTTTTGCTGAATGAAAGCTGGTTCAGGCCGATGTACATTCTTCAGGTCATCTGGAGGGAAGCCGGCTGGTCGACGATCATCTATTTGGCGGCGATTACAGCTGTCGATCCGCAGCTTTACGAAGCGGCGAAAATGGACGGGGCCAATCGCCTGAGGAGGATGTGGCATGTCACACTTCCCGCGATCAGAAGCGTCATCGTCGTTTTGCTGATCTTGAAAATCGGCGATACGCTCGAACTCGGCTTTGAGCATGTGTATCTGCTTTTGAATGCAACGAACCGCGAAGTGGCCGAAATCTTTGATACGTATGTATACACGGCCGGGTTAAAGCAGGGACAGTTCAGCTACAGTACAGCCGTCGGTTTATTTAAAGCAGCTGTCGGTCTCATTCTTGTCGTATTTGCAAACAGGATGGCGAAGAAATTTGGAGAAGAAGGGATATATTAATATTTTTTGATGAAAGGAATTGAATGACATGAATCAATCTCTCATCACAAAATCGCCTCTTTACATTGCTGAAGAAGCGGCCAAAACAATAATGAAAGCGTATACACCGAAAGAGCTGCCACCGGCCGGGCGCTGGCACTACCATCAGGGCGTATTTCTGTGCGGCCTGATTCGCCTTTGGGAAGAAACGGGGAAAGAAGCATACTTCAAATATGTAAAAGAATATGCCGATGATCTCATCGATGACTGCGGCAATTTTTATTTCAGGAGGGATGAGCTGGACGCTATACAAGCCGGACTTCTCCTTTATCCTTTGTACGAGGAGACGGGCGATGAACGCTACCGCAAAGCTGCAAAAAAGCTGAGGGGCCTTTTTGAAACGCTGAATCAAACAGAAGAAGGCGGTTTTTGGCATAAAGATAAATACCCTTACCAAATGTGGCTTGACGGGTTGTACATGGGAGGGCCTTTCGCACTCAAGTATGCAAGGGCGTTCAATGAGCCTGAACTTTACGATAAGGTCATCCTCGAGGAAAAACTAATGAGAAAGCATACGAAAGACTGCAGGACGGGATTATATTATCACGCGTGGGATGAAAAGAGGCAGATGCCTTGGGCCGACCCCGTCTCAGGCTGTTCTCCAGAATTTTGGGGAAGGTCAATCGGCTGGTACGCGCTTGCACTGAGCGACATGATCGAACTGCTCCCGCAGGGGCATAGCACAAGACAGGAGTGGACCCGGACGCTTCAAGAGATGGTCAAAAGCATTGCTGATTTTCAAGATGAAAGCACAGGGCTATGGCACCAGGTTGTCGATAAAGGCGGACTTCCGGACAATTGGCTCGAAAGCTCCTGCTCGTGTTTGTATATGTACGCGATGGCCAAAGGGGCTCGCATGGGCTATATTGATTCATCATATATTGATAGAGCGACAAAGGCTTTCAAAGGACTCGTCGAAGAAAAAATCGAGATGAGCGCAAAAGAAGGCTTGCTTTTAAAAGATATCTGCGTCGGAACTTCTGCAGGGACATACGATTATTATGTCGGACGGGAAAAAAGCACCAACGATCTTCACGGTGTCGGCGCCTTGGTTATGGCTTTTGTAGAACTTGAAAAGACCGGCCGTTTTTCCTGCGGGGAAGCGAAGTGAAAAACTTCGCTTTCTCCGTCCTTCTAATAGCAGCAGTGCTTCTTCTTACCTCATGCGGAAAGGATGGTAGCCGGGGAACAGACGTATTGATTTTTTCGGATGCACCGGCTGAAGTAAAGGAAAACGTGCAGCGCGCTGTCGGGAAAGAACAGCTCAACATCACCGTTTTCCCGGCAACCCCGGAAAAACTCCTTGTTGAAATTGCGGCGAAAGAAGGAGATCTGTTTATCGTTCCAGAAGACATGTTTAAACCTTTTTACGATCCTGAAGGACTTCAGCCATTGAATGCTGCTTCGGAAGAAAAAGAGCCGTACAGCGCTCCGGGCAAAAACGGGGAAGTACAGCTGTATGCGGCTGTCATCGAAAAAGGAGAAAAACGTTTGAACGGCTATACGGTTCAGTTGAATACAGATATGGCAGCTTTCATACCGGTTTATGCGAAGAAAACCCCTGAAGCGACGGAACTCATCGAAGCGCTTCAAGCAAAATGAATGAAAGGGGGAGGAGCCGATGAAAAAATATGCGATATGCGGTCTGAGCGGCCGCGCTTTTAACATGTTTATCGAGCCTCTGGTGGGAAAATACGGGAAAGAAAACCGCATCGCTGCGCTCTTGGACATCGATCCGCTGAGGGAGGAAGTCTGCAAAGAAAGGTTTCCGGCGCTTCGCCCCGTCCCGTTTTTCGAAGAGAAAGCGTTTACCGAAATGCTTGACAAAATCAAGCCGGACGCCATTATTGTAGCAGGCCGTGATGATACGCATGTCCGCTATATATTGGGCGCTTTACGGGCAGATATTGACGTGATCACTGAAAAGCCGATGGTGACAACGGCACGGGATGCGGCAGCCGTGTTAAAAGCCGAAGCCGAGAGCAAAGGAAAAGTGACCGTTACGTTTAACTATCGCTACAATCCGTACCACCGCAAGATCAAAGAGCTGATACTTGACGGAAAGCTTGGCACGATTACGTCGGTTGATTTGAACTGGTACATCGATACGTATCACGGCGCAAGCTATTTTAAACGCTGGAACAGGATGAGAGCATTCTCAGGCGGTCTTTCCGTCCATAAGTCAACCCATCATTTCGATCTTGTCAATTGGTGGCTTGATCAAACGCCCAGCGAGGTTTTTGCCTACGGCGGTCTGTACTACTACGGACCCCGCGGCGAAATGAATCCTGAAAAAGGGGAAAACCGCTATTGCGGAACATGCCATGTCAAGAAGAAATGCCGCTATTATATGAGGTGGCAGGCAGGCGACCCGCAGGACGACCATGTCAAGACCAATGAAAGCCAGCATCTGCTCTATACCGATTACAGGCCTGACGCGTGTATTTTCGATGAAGAAATCGACATCGAGGATACGTATGCAGCCGTTTTGAAATACGGCAAAGGGGCGCTGCTGAATTACTCCGTTCATTTTTCAGCCCCGTATGAAGGCTACCGGCTTGCAATCAACGGGACAAAGGGAAGGCTTGAAACACAGGAATATCATGCTCCGGCAAGAGTCCCATTTGAAGTTCCCGAACAGACCATCGATTATTATCCGCTGTTTGAATCGAAAGAAACGATTCGCGTCGTCAGGCAGCCCGGCGGGCATGGCGGAGGAGACCCGCTGCTTTTGGAGGAGCTGTTTGGCGGAGGAGACCCTTTGAGGAATTACGACATTCTGGCCGGTGCCGAAGCAGGCGCCTATTCAATTGCAGCCGGCGAGGCATTGTGGCGCTCCATCAAAGAAAAAAAGCCGATAGGAATCAGTGAACTTCTGCATACCCGGCAATATACATAAAGGGGGAGAGAAATTCATGGAACAAAACGTCTCCATGGGAAGGGTGCTGAGCTTTTGTGAATGGGTGCTGAAGTTTTTTTACGCCAATCTGCTGTGGTTTGTTTTTACTATGCTCGGCCTTGGCGTCTTCGGGTTTATGCCGGCGACGACTGCATTGTTTTCAGTGACGAGAAAATGGATCATGGGCAAAACCGATATTCCGATATTCAAAACGTTCTGGCAGGCGTACCGCGGCGAGTTTTTTCGTTCCAACGCCATCGGTCTCATTCTGGCGGCGGCCGGCATCATCATTTATGTAGATCTTGCTTTTATTTATCCGGATCATCTCCTATTGCACGTTCTCCGGTTCGTCATTATGGTTTTTGGATTTTTGTTTTTGATCATGCTGTTTTATATGTTCCCGCTGCTCGCCCATTTCGATTGGAAGAAGCGAATGTATTTCAAGTTTTCGCTGATTCTGGGCATATCGTATTTGCAGTATACATTAACGATGATGGCGGTCACTGCAATGCTTTATATCGCTTTTGCGTTTCTGCCCGGGATCGTTCCTTTTTTCAGTGCCAGTCTGCTTAGTTATGCGGTTATGTGGCTGGCATATCAAGTGTTGAAAAAAGCGGAAGCCGCAGAACAGAAGGAAACCGTCATAACGACAAGACACACTTAATCCTTTGTTTTAGGTGTGTGAAAGGAGCTGGCCCATATGGGTGAAGAATTTGAAAAACGATATCTTTACTGGATTGATGAAGCCGTGAAGGAGAGCGAAAAGAAAGACGATTTCAAGTCCCTCCCCGGTTATGGAAAACCGCTCAGCAAAGAGATGCTCGAGGGGGATGCGCTTTCGTCAACCCTTAAAAACGCCCGATATCTGCCGGAATGGCTGAAGCTGCAAAAGGAAATTAAACAAGAGATTGAAAAAGCGATCAAATCGAATCAGCGCGAAACGCTGATTGATGCCATCAACCAAAAAATTAAAAAATACAACCTCACCTGTCCGAACCAATTCCAAAAAGGCCTTGTTTCAGCCAAAAACCTCGAAAGTCAGCTCAAATATTGGAGCTGATGCCATTCCCTGCACTTATTCATAAAAATAATTGCCAATAACAATCATCTTATGTAAAATAAAGGTAATATTTATGCTTTTAAAAAGGAGAAAGGATGAATGAAGAAGTGGAAGCGAAAGCGGCATACGAAAAAGCGGCCTGGCTCCTGAATCAGTGGTACACCATGATCAAGCGCCATGAAGCGCTCCAGGCTGTATCTTTGAGGTACGAGATCCAAAACCTGCTTTCTAAAATGGAGAAAAGCGGAGATCTGGAGCTTTGTTTTCAGCTGTTGGACTATCGCTGCAAATTGATGATGGAGCAGTTTCAGAATCAGCCGAGCTTTTCCGGAAAATTAAAAGGCAGAAGGAAACGGTTAAGAGCGCGGATGACATCATTCAGTACTATTTTTTCTTTTTTTCAGGCATGTATGAGTTTTATGAGAAAAACTATTTTGAGGCGATCAGCTGTTACAAGAAAGCGGAAGCGAAGCTGCATAAACTGACCGATGAAATTGAAAAAGCGGAATTTTATTATAAAATCGCGACCGCCTACTACCAAATAGACGATCATTTCAGATCGTTGAACTACTCCGAAAAAGCGCTCTCACTTTTCAGCAAGCATAAAGAATACATAGACAAAACGATCGGATGCGAAATGATACTCGGATCGGTGCAGTTTGAATTGTTCCGCATCAAACAAGCTGAGGAGCACTACGGGCGGGCGCTTGATCAGGCCGTTGCCCTTCAAAACCGGCGAATCATCGGGCTGATCTATCATAATATGGGACTGAACTATGCCAAATGCGGCATGCCGCTTTTGGCGGAGGAGCACTTTAGAAAAGCCCTTTCAATCGGTGTCCATGAGCAATCGGTTTTTGGCATTAACACCCTTTTCGAGCTGTCTCACCTCATGTACAAAAACGGTTCTCCCGAAGAAGCGAGACGTCTCTGCAAAGAGGGATTTACCAGATCGGCCGAATTAGGAGAGGATGAATACGCAGCGAAGTTCAGGCTGATTTTCGCCCTGTATGACGCTGGCCATCCGCTCGATATTGAATTTTCGCTTGAATATATGAGTGATAAACGGCTATGGCCGCATGTTGCTGAACTGACAAAAGATATTGCCGACTATTACATGAAGTCAGGCGACCATGAAAAAAGCGCGCTTTACCTGGAAAAATCGCAGCATGCGAAAAATCAAATATATAAAATGAAGGAGGGGATTATATGAAAAAAAACATTTGTTTTTTCGCCGTCATGCTTGTTTGCCTGATGGGGGGAAGCTTCACAGCTGATTCTGCAGCACAGGACGGATCGTTTCAGCCATTGGGAAAGTCGGTGTTTCCTGACAGCGGACGATAGAGAAAACATGCCGAAATAGAAATGGCCTCCCGACTTTTGCTATAATAGTCTCACCTAAAGGCAATTGAAGGGAGCAGTAATGATGACGATAAAAGAGATTTCGCCTGATGAACTGAAAGACAGGCTTGCAAAAGGAGAAACGCTGAACATTATCGACGTCAGAGAAGATGAAGAGGTGGCTGAAGGAATGATCCCTGAAGCCGTCCACATTAAAATGGGGGATATCCCTGAAAAACTCGACGTCTTTCAAAAAGATCAGCCTTATATTTTTGTGTGCCGATCAGGCAAACGAAGCGAAAATGTCTGCCTCTATTTGCAGGATAAAGGCTTTGATGTCACCAACATGGTCGGCGGCATGCTCGAATGGACCGGAAACACGAAGCCGAAAACAAAATAAGCGGATTTGACTTCTTATCTGTACAGGTAAGAAGTTTTTTTATTTAAAATGGAGCACCAAATGCCAGGTAACGTTCGGAGCGTCTGCTGCCAATGTTGAAGGCTCTTTTGCTAAGGATTTTAAGCATAACTTCGGCTGTGTGCGAATACCTTTCATTATAGAAAGGAGAGAGCGTATGCTGAAGGTGGCCGTATTTGATGAAGAACACGAAAAAGATTTGCAGCATGAAATCAATGAATTCTTAAAAAAGCTGTCGGAAGACCAGCTGGTCGATATAAAATATGACGTATCAGCCGCATGCGATCCTCAAGGCGAACAGCTTTACTGTTTTTCAGCGTTAATCTTATACAGGACATAAAAAAACAGCTCTTCAGAGAGAAGAGCTGTTTTCATTTACGCTTTTTTCACCCTCGGGCTTCTTGGCTTCTGGAATTTCTCGGCTTGTTTAATCTCTTTTCGTTCTTGTGACAGAGATTTATATAACGATACAATCATGAGAATCACGACGACTGAGAACGGCAGTGCGGCCAGGATGGCGGTGTTTTGCAGCGCCGATAGTCCGCCTGAATACAGGAGCGCCCCAGCCATTGCTGACTGGATGATGCCCCATGATATCTTGACCGAATTCTCAGGATTCAGTGAACCGTAAGTCGTTTGCATTCCGAGAACAAATGTTGCCGAGTCTGCAGAAGTGATAAAGAATACGGCAATGAGCAACAAGGCAACGATAGATGTAATCATAGCCAGCGGGTAGTGGTCAAACATTCCAAACAGCATCGTGTCTGTAGACAGTTTTGCAACGTTGAAAATCCCTTTTTGCTGAAGATCCATCGCTGAAACCCCGAAAATTGAAAACCATAGAAACGCCAGCACAGTAGGCGCAAACAAGACGGCAATCAAAAATTCCCTGATTGTGCGCCCCCTTGATACGCGGGCGATGAAAATACCGACAAACGGCGACCAGGAGATCCACCAAGCCCAGTAGAAAATCGTCCATGAATTGATCCATTCACGGCTGTCCGGATCATTAGGCGCAAGGCGGAAGCTCATTTGCACCACATTGGAGATATACGTTCCGATCGTGTCCGTAAACGAGTTCATAATTAACACCGTCGGTCCGACAAACAGCATAAAGATCATCAGGACGCCGGCCAGCACCATGTTCGTATTGCTCAAATACTTGATGCCTTTTCCGATTCCGCTCCAAGCGGAAATTAAAAACAGAACGGTGATGACTGCAATGATCGCCAGCTGCACCTGGAAGCTGTTCGGCACTCCGAATAGATAATGGAGTCCGCCGTTGATCTGCGTGGCGCCGATTCCGAGACTAGTCGCTACACCGACGACGGTTGCAAATACAGCGATGCAGTCAATCCCTTTTCCAAGCGGTCCGTTGACTCTGTCGCCGAAGACCGGAAACAGCGTCGCGCTGATCAAGCCAGGCGCGTCTTTTCTGAATTGAAAGTATGCGATGCAAAGGGCAACGATCGCATAGATCGCCCAAGCATGCAATCCCCAGTGGAAAAATGTATACCTCAGAGAATCTCTGAAGGCCTGGGCTGTTTCTGTTTCACCTGATGGAGAGCTAATGGCATAATGGCTGATCGGTTCAGCCGCGCCATAAAATACGAGACCAATGCCCATACCTGCGCTAAAAAGCATGGCAAACCAAGATAATCGAGAGAATTCAGGTTTTTCTTCAGGTTTCCCTAATCTGATCTTTCCAATCGGACTGAAGATCAAAAAGATGCTGAATGCGACAAACAGAGAAACCACCAATAAGTAATACCATCCGAGTGTGTTTGTAACATAACCTTGAATCGAAGTCGTTAACGCCTGAAGGTTATCCGGAGCAACGATTCCCCATAATACAGCTGCTGCTGTGATAACAATCACAATCCAAAAAACGCTTGAAATATTTTTCAAAATCATCCTCACCCTCTAATCATTTTTCGTCCTTACTCCCATCATTATGTTTAGTATGAGTTGCACATATAAAAATCATTCTCTCTCAGGAAGTTTGACCTAGCTTCCCCTATTACCCCACAATCAGGTGAAACAAAACTCTTTAACCGTAACATACTTTTCAAAAAAGGCACAAGTCTCAGCACTGGGCTGAAACTCTGCCATTCCACATTTGTCAAGGGTTTGGAGCAATTTTATTTTTTTCTCCGGCAAAGCGAAAATTCGCCTGCATTCAAGCCTGCAAGTCTGCCTGTGACAAGCGCGGATGTGATATTATACCCACCCGTATAGCCGTGAATATCGAGGATTTCCCCGCAGAAATAAAGCCCTTCCTTTTTTTTGGACGCCATTTTTTTAGGATCGATTTCTTTTACGGAAACCCCTCCGCCGGTCACAAAGGCTTTGTCAAGCGAAAGGGTGCCGTTCACGTTGACAGTAAACTCTTTACAGTCTTTGACGAAAGCTCTGAAACGGTCTTTGGAAAGGGAAGAGAAGGTTTCAGAAGGATCAATCTTGTTGCGCTCGAAAAGAAACAGCAGATACCTTTCCTGCATCCAAGGCTTCAGCACGTTTTTGAGTGATTTCTTCGGAGCGTCCTTCAATTCTTTATGCATGCGTTGAAAAAGCTGTTCCTCATGAATATCAGGGAACAAGTCGATTTTCAGCCTGACTTTTTCCTGCTTTTTCAACTCTTTGACGACAAATTGGCTGCATCTGAGGACTGCGGGTCCGGACAGTCCAAAATGGGTAAAAATCATATCCATTTGGTGGGTGATGACCGGCTTTCCTTTTTTGTTCAATACGCTGAGGGCGACGTTTCTCAGTGATAGGCCCTGCAATGTTTTCTGATTGATAAATGGCTCGTCAGACGTAACCGGAACCTCTGTAGGAAACAGTTCCGTAATCGTATGGCCGGCTTTTTCCGCCCATTCATAGCCGTCTCCGGTCGATCCCGTATGGGGGACGCTTTTCCCGCCGACAGCAATAACGACAGATCCCGCTGCAATTTCTTCACCGCTGCCCGTCACGATCCCGCACGCTTTTTCTTCATTGTATAGGACAGTTTTCACTTTTTCGTTTGTACGTACGCTTACATGAAGCTGTTCGAGCCTTGTTAAAAGTGCATCCACTACGCTTTGCGCCTTGTCGGAGACAGGAAACATTCTTCCGTGATCTTCCTCTTTCAGCTTGACGCCCAGACGCTCAAAAAACTTGATGATGTCCTCATTGTTAAATTCAGAAAAAGCGCTGTACAAAAAGCGTCCGTTTCCGGGAATATGCCGGATGATCTCATCAACCGGCAAGCGGTTCGTCACATTGCACCGTCCGCCTCCAGAAATGGCCAGCTTGCGTCCGAGTTTGTTTCCTTTGTCGATTAAGAGAACGTCCGCCCCCTGTTCACCGGCCGCGATTGCGGCCATCAATCCTGAGGGGCCTCCGCCGATGACGATGACATCAAAATACTTCATACCAATATCCTCAACTTTCCTGTCTTGTAAAGCCTGCATTCTGTGCAGGCGGGGCAGATTGCATCAGACAACAACCGCGCTCCATCTTCTTATTATAACGAAAGAACGGCATGATGAAAAAACGATAAAACAAAGCCATGTTAAAATTTAGCCATGTTATTATTACCTGAGTGGAGCGCCTGTATGTTAAAATAGAAAAGTTGAATCTATTGAAGAAAAATGGTGATTGGGAACATGTCAAGCAAACTGTTAAGAGGCACATTTGTATTAACGCTTGGTACCTATATTTCAAGGATCCTCGGGATGATTTATCTGATTCCGTTCGGAGCCATGGTCGGTGCCACCGGCGGTGCCCTGTTCCAGTACGGTTATAATCAATATACGATTTTTTTAAGCATTGCGACCATGGGGTTTCCGGCGGCCGTGTCCAAGTTTGTTTCGAAATATAACTCGATGGGTGATTATGAAACAACGAGAAGGATGCTGCGCGCCGGAATGTCGATGATGCTCGTCACAGGCATCATTGCTTTCTCCATTCTATATTTGTCCGCCCCGTTTTTTGCAGAGATGGCCCTTGGCGGAACAGAAAACAACGGGCTGACGCTTGAACATGTCGTGTATGTCATTCGCATGGTCAGTCTCGCGCTACTGGTTGTGCCGATCTTGGCGCTGATCAGAGGCTTTTTCCAAGGTCACCAGATGATGGGGCCGACAGCCGTTTCACAGGTAGTTGAACAAATTGCCAGAATCGTCTTTCTATTAACGGCCACTTACTTGGTGATCAAAGTATTAAACGGCGGGCTTGTCGTCGCTGTCGGCTATGCGACTTTTGCGGCTTTGATCGGAGCGTTCGCCGGACTGTTCACTCTTTACTTTTCCTGGCAGAAAAGAAAAGGGGCGCTCCTGGCGCTGAAGCCGAACCTTGTTCCTTCAGCCGATATTACGTACCGGCAAATGTTTAAAGAGCTGTTCAGCTATGCCGCCCCTTATGTCTTTGTCGGGCTGGCGATACCGCTTTACCAGTACATTGATACGAATACGTTTAATAAAGCGATGATTGCAGCCGGCTATCAAAACATCAGCCAGGATTTGATGGCGATCGTGACGCTGTACGTGCCAAAGCTTGTGATGATTCCGGTATCTCTCGCGACGGCATTCGGGCTGACATTGATTCCGGCGGTGACTGAAAACTTTACCAACAAAGATTTCCCTGCTTTAAACAAACAGATTGATCAGGCGATGCAGATCATTCTCTTCATCGTTCTTCCGGCATCAGTCGGTATGGCTCTTTTGTCGGGGCCGGTTTACACGTTCTTTTACGGCTCGGAAAGCCTGCTCCCTGAAATGGGACGAGATATTTTGTTCTGGTACGCGCCTGTGGCGCTGTTATTCTCGCTCTTCACCGTCAACGCTGCAATTTTGCAGGGGGTGAACAAGCAGAAATTTGCGGTTGTCAGCTTGATGATCGGGATTGTGATCAAAATCGCGCTTAACGTTCCGCTCATCAAGCTGCTTCAAGGCAGCGGGTCGATTTTGGCAACGGCGCTCGGCTATTCAGCTTCACTCCTATACGGATTTATCATGATTAAACGCCATGCCGGCTATTCGTATCGCAAACTGTTTAAACGGTTTTTGCTGATGCTGATCCTGACGGCGGTCATGGGCATCATTTTGCTGCTTGTCCAGGCGCTTCTAAGTATTTTTATTTCATACGAAGGCGGGCAGATCAGGTCTGCTGTCGTCATTTTCATCACAACCGCAGTGGGCGGGTCAGTTTATCTGTACTTGGCTTACCGTGTGAAACTGCTCGAAAAAATCTTCGGTCAGCGATTGAATCGCTTTTTCAAAAGAAAGGCCTCCTAAAAAGGGCTTTTCTTTTTATGTAAAAAAAGGGGTGTCTTCATGAGATTGGATAAACTGTTGTCAAACAGCGGCTATGGTTCGAGAAAAGAAGTCAAAAAAATGCTGAAAAACGGCGCGGTGCGCGTCAATGATCAATTAGTCAAAGACGCCAAAAAGCACGTTGACCCGGAATCAGACGACATCACGGTATACGGGGCACCCGTCATGTACCGGGAATTTATTTACTTAATGATGAACAAGCCGCAAGGAGTGCTGTCAGCAACAGAAGACAGCCGGCAGGAAACGGTTGTCGATTTGCTCGACCCGGAGCTGCTGAGGTTTGAGCCGTTTCCTGTCGGAAGGCTTGACAAGGATACTGAGGGACTGCTGCTTCTGACGAATGACGGACAGTTGGCACACCAGCTTTTATCTCCGAAAAAACACGTACCTAAAACGTATGAAGTCCATGTCAATAAGCCGATTGATCAAGCGGCACTTGATCAGCTTGAAAAAGGGGTCGATATCGGTGAAGGATATGTCACGAAACCTGCTGAAGCATCGCTTCTGGCAAGCGAAAACGGCGTAGAACGCCTGCTTTTGACAATAACGGAAGGAAAATTTCATCAGGTGAAAAGAATGCTGAAGGCGGTCGGCCATGACGTCATCTATTTAAAGCGGCTGAAAATGGGGGATGTCGATCTCGATGAAGAGCTATTGCCAGGGGAATACAGGGAGCTCTCTGAACACGAGCTTGCCGCATTGCAAAACAAAAAGACACTCTGATTCATCGAGTGCCTGAAATGGGTTTGTGGAGCATCGAACTTAACCAAGTTTGATGCTTTTTATGTTTGATGGCTTTCTTATATGATATTCAGCGCTAAAGTTCAATTTTTCAGAATATTGCTATGAGGAGATTTTCACTTTTTTTCTTGTAGTCTCCCATTTGCCTCTGCTGGGGCTGTGTACTAGATCGTTGTATGCCAACACATTCAGATCACGCTGGATTGTTCTCGGTGTAGTGCCAAATTCATCAACCAGTTCCTGGGTTGTAACGAGTCCCTTTTCTTGAATGAACATGTAGACTGATTTGATCCTGGTTAGCATTCGGTTTGTTGAAGGTTTCAAACAACCACTCCCTATCGTATGATCGAATGGACTTGACTACCACAACTTACGACTCCAAAATGCAGCATGGACGGTTAGCGACCATTTCTTGAAAATGATCAATAAATATTATACACGATCCCTTTGCCAAATATCCAGAAAAAAGGCGGAGCCAAATTATTGAAAAAACGAAAATCGCGAGCAGAACATGCAGTGCGAACACGTTTTTTTGATGAAAAAATTTAAACTTTTTCTTTCTTCATACGTAATAAAAGAAAGGTGGTGAAGATGATGAAGTTAAAAGTACATATTGAAAAAACCCCGTCTTTTTAAATAAGACGGGGTTCAGTTGATTAATGCCCTTCCAAAAAGAAAAGGTGTATGAAAAAGAGAACAGCAAACACGAAGACAAGCGGATGAATCTCGCGCCATTTGCCTTTCGCGGCTTTCACAATCGGATAAGCGATAAACCCGAGGGAAATGCCTGTCGCAATAGATGATGTCAGCGGCATTGTCAAGATGACGAGAAAGGCCGGAAATGCTTCGTCAAGTTCTTTCCAGCGGATGTTCGTCACGGCGCCGATCATCATGCTTCCTACAATGATCAATGCCGGCGACGTAATCGCTGCGATTCCGGAGACCGCACTGACAAGCGGGCTGAAAAACAGGGCCGCGCCGAAAAGCACAGCGACTGTTAAAGACGTAAGCCCCGTTCTTCCGCCTGCGGCCACCCCGGCGGATGATTCGATATAGGCGGTCGTCGGACTTGTCCCGAACATTGCACCGACTGTCGTCGCTGTAGAATCGGCAAGGAGGGCTTTTCTTGCATTCGGCAGTTTGTTGTTTTTCATGAGTCCGGCTTGCTCAGCGACACCGATCATCGTTCCTGTCGTATCAAAAATCGTCACGAGCAGAAACGAAAAGACAACCGAATAAAGGCCGTAGTGGATGACATCGCCAAAAGCGGCGAAAGGGTTTGTGACGATCAGTTTTTCCGGCAGATGAGGCATCGACATAATCCCTTTGGTAAACTCAAGCTGGCCGGTAAAAAAGGCGATCAGCCCGGTTAAGATCATACCGAAAAATAGAGCGCCGCTCACATTCATCACCATCAAAACGACAGAGAAAGCCAAGCCGATTAATGCCAGTATCACTCCGGGCGAGTGCAGATTGCCGAGTCCGACCAAATTGGCTTCGTTCGCGGTAATGATGCCGGCTCCTCTCAGACCGACAAAAGCGATAAACAATCCGATTCCGGCGGTAATTCCGTATTTTAAATTAGCCGGAATCGCTTCGATCAGTTGTTTTCTAAGAGGTGTTAGCGATAAGATAATAAAGAGAATGCCGGCCGCGAAGACTGTGCTGAACGCCGTCTGATAAGAAATTTCGCCGTTGGATGAGCCGACGACTGACACTGCAAAATACACGTTCAGTCCCATCCCGGGTGCAATCGCGATCGGAAAGTTGGCGGCAAGCGCCATCCAAAGCGTTCCGACGACTGCAGCGATGATTGTGGCAGTGAACACTTGATCAAACGGGACGCCTGTGCCGGAAAGGATACTCGGGTTGACCACGACGATATAAACCATTGTAAAGAAGGTTGTAATACCGGCGAGGATTTCTTTTTTGACTGTGGTTTGGTTTTCTTTTATGTTAAACATCATTTCCTCCAATAACGAACATTATAGCAAAACAATATCTATATTATTCGTTATCGGGTGTTTTTGCAAGGGTTTTTGGCTAAACTGAAAAAAGAAGGGGCGAAATTATGAACTGGGAACAGGAAGTTTTAAAAAGACGGAATGAGATCGTTGAGGATATTCAGGGTTTTTTAAAAATCAACAGCGTCCTTGACGAAGAGACGGCGGGTCCGGGACGGCCGTTTGGAAAAGGGATTCAAGAATGCCTGACAGCGCTTCTGAATAAAGGGGAGGAAAGCGGGTTTACGGTAAAAAACCTTGACGGTTATGCAGGCCATATCGAATGGGGGAAAGGCGAGGAGATTATCGGCGTGCTTTGCCACATTGATGTCGTTCCTCCCGGCGATGGATGGACGAGCGACCCGTTTGCAGCTGAAATAAGGGGCGGCCGAATCTATGCAAGAGGAGCGCTTGATGATAAAGGGCCGACAATGGCCGCGTTTCATGCATTAAAAATTGTCAAAGACTCGGGCCTCCCTTTATCAAAACGGATCAGAATGATTATTGGAACCGATGAAGAAAGCGACTGGCGCTGTGTGGAGCATTACTTTAAACACGAAGAAATGCCTTCGGCCGGTTTTGCGCCTGATGCTGATTTTCCGATTATCTATGCAGAAAAAGGCCTGATTGACGCAGCTTTAAAAATTGAAACTGATCAGGCGGAAACAGGTGCGGACTTAGTATTGGAGGCATTCCGGTCCGGCCGGCGCCTGAACATGGTGCCTGATGATGCGGAAGCCGTCCTGGCAGGGGCCGTCCCGTCAGAATTTGAAGAGTCATTTGCCCGGTTTGTAAAAGAAAAACGCGCAGAAGGGCGTATTCTTCAAGAAGGCGGCAGACTGACATTAACCGTGCACGGCAAATCGGCTCATGCCATGGAACCTAATAACGGAGTCAATGCCGGTCTCATTTTGGCCGAGTTTTTACATACACAATCCCTTGACAGAGCCGGGCTCCATTTTGTTCAAACGGTTAGCGGGGCTTTTGCCGGAGATACGAGAGGGAAAAAGATCGGCATCGGCTGCCGCGATGACATCAGCGGAGAGCTGACGCTGAATGTCGGCCGGCTGCAGTATGAACAAGGAAAAGGCGGGGAGGCCCATATTAACATCCGCTATCCTGTTACTGAAGAGAGCGGCCGGGTGAAATCCGGGCTTTCACAAATAAAAGGCGCCCGGCTCATCAGCTTTAAAGACAGCAAGCCACATCATGTAGCAAAAGACCATGAACTGATCAAAACGCTGCAGCGGGTCTATGAAGAGCAGACAGGGGAAACGGCACAATTAATTTCCATCGGCGGGGCGACATATGCACGATCACTGAAAGCCGGCGTGGCATTCGGCCCGCTGTTTCCAGGCCGTCCTGACGTTGCCCATCAGAAAGACGAGTATATGGAAATCGACGATTTGCT
Organism: Bacillus licheniformis DSM 13 = ATCC 14580; assembly: GCF_000011645.1. Classification (GTDB taxonomy): domain Bacteria; phylum Bacillota; class Bacilli; order Bacillales; family Bacillaceae; genus Bacillus; species Bacillus licheniformis. The sequence goes on along the minus strand of NC_006270.3, from coordinate 3,032,178 downwards.
GAAGGCTGTATCGATTTATGCACAGGCCATTTATGAATTGGCGAAGTAGCAAAGAGAGTGATGGCATGAGTCATAAGCGAGGCGTTTTATTTGAAATCCCGAACGGGTACGGGCGCTTTCTTCTCGATATACTGAAGCCGGTTGAACCGGCCGATTTCAATTGGCTGCTTGCCGATGGCGAATGCTATCTCGTGGAAAACGGTGAATTGTCAGATGAAAATCTTTTTCCTCAAGATCCGCAGGTGATGACAGGAGAAGCATTTAAAAAAAGGCTGGAAGACGCAAGGTACTATCTCATCTTCGCCGATCTGAAGGCTTTTCCGAAGGATGGCCATCCCGAAGATGTCAGCACATATGAATCATATATGAAAAGCAGCTGCGAGCTGATTGTGCTTACAGCCGATTCGAGTTTTGTCACGATATACTGCAAAGATCAAAAAAACCTGGAGCTTCTATATCAAAATGCAAAGGACTGCGGTTTCAAGCGGATTGAATATATAACGGATCACAACGATGCCAGAACAGGAATGCATGTGTAGCACAACATAGACGGCCGCTCTAGAGAGCGGCTTTTTTGCTGTTAAACATTGCTGTTTTCAGGGATAACGAATATAGTGAAGGTGCGTACAGGCGTCCGGGAGGAGAGCGGCTTTTTGAAGCAGGAAAAGGAATTGAAACGGTTTTATTCATTTTATTTTTGTTCTTTTTCGGTTACGGGGCGTTTTATCCGCTTCTTTCCGTGTCGGCAAACCATCGCATTCGTTGCCAGGCCTGCTAAGTCGATGCTCACGAACAAAAGAGAAACGGCGGCTAACGGAGCGGGCGTCGTCCTGCCTGAACACTGCCGTCATCACATCCTGTGAAAACCAGCTCCAATGCTCGGCCTTCCTAGACTGCAAGGGTTGCGTTCACGCTGAAAGGATGAAAAAATCCCAAAACGTCTCTTAGCTTTGGGATTTTTTCAACAATCTGAGCCTGATTTCAAAACAGAAATCCAGGCTTTTCTCTCTTAATCAAATTGAAATAAATCGCTTGATAAATAGCGTTCCCCTGTATCGGCCGTCATGCAGACGACCACTTTGTCGGGAGGGAGCTTCTTGGCCGTTTCAACAGCAGCGAAGCAAGCGGCTCCTGAAGAAGGGCCGACAAGGATTCCTTCTTCCCGCGCCAATCTGCGCGTCATCTCATAGGCTTCTTCATCCTTGATCTTTAAGATTTCGTCATAGACGTTTTCGTTTAAAATGTTTGGGATAAATCCCGGGCTTGTCCCGACAAGCTTGTGTTTTCCGGGTTTGCCGCCGGATAAAACAGGCGACCCTGCAGGTTCTGCCACGTGAACGGTTATTCCCGGAAATAAAGCTTTCAGCTTTTCGCCTGTTCCGGTAATCGTTCCCCCTGTCCCTGCTGTTGCAACAAATGCAGCGAGAGGTTTGCCGATTTCTTCTATTGCCCGGGCAATTTCCAGAGCGGTTGATCTCCGGTGAGCCTCCGGATTGGCTTCATTATCAAACTGCATCGGAATAAAGCTGCCTGGGATTTGCCGAGCGAGCTCCTGCGCTTTTTTGATGCTGCCCGGCATTCTTTCATCCCCCGGCGTCAGGACGACTTCGGCTCCGTACGCTTTCAGAAGATTGATCCGCTCCTTCGTCATCGTATCAGGCATGACAAGAATGGCTTTGTAGCCTCTTGCCGCCGCGTTCATCGCAAGGCCGATGCCGGTGTTCCCGCTCGTCGGTTCAATGATGGTTGAACCCGGTTTCAGCAGGCCTTTTTCTTCGGCATCCAGGATCATTTGGTAGGCCGCGCGGTCTTTTACGCTTCCGCTCGGATTAAAAGATTCAAGCTTGATATAAACTTGGGCCGCGTTTTCGGGCTGAACGCGGTTCAACTTGACAAGGGGCGTTTCCCCGATTAATTCTGCAATATTTTGAACGGCTCTCACAACTGTGCACCCTTTCTAGAAAACATGATTCTGTCAATATCCTATCATAAGCCCTTGGAAAGTGGAAAATAGAGAGGTTATAAGTCCATATTTTTTGTTAAAATATAGAGAAGACGAATGAGGAGGAAGCCATACATATGTCAGTCAAACCGCATTACTTTATTGGAATTCCAATTCCGGCGGAGCTTAGTGATCCGCTTTATCAAACGGTCAGCAGCCGTCCGGAATTTTCTTTTCATAGATGGGTGCATCCTTTGGACTACCACATCACCCTCGTGTTCCTCGGCTCTGCTGAAAAGGAGCAGCTGGCGATGCTTGCTGGCAGCCTCAAGCTGATCTCCGATGAGACGGCTCCGTTTCAGCTTGCGATAAAACGTTTCGGAACCTTCGGAAAGCCGTCGGAGCCGAGAATTCTTCATGTGGAACCGGAATACTCAGCCGCTCTCTTTCATGTGAGGGAACAGGTGAAGCATGCAGCGGATGCGGCGGGCTTTGAAATTGAAAAACGGCCTTTTCATCCACATGTGACGGTCGCCAGAAAGTGGAATGGATCGGCCTCTTTTAACGGACGCCTGGAGCCGCTTGAAGACGCGGTGTCTTTTACGGCCCGGCATTTCACCATCTTTCAAACCCATTTAGACAGGCTTCCCAAATACGAGCATCAAGCCGTTTTCCATTTCGGCGAACGGCCGGCTGCAGAAAAGCAAGATTCGGAGATGAACGCAGATGGCACAGATTATTAAAATACAGGACTGTATTTCAAGGTATGAACAAGATCCTTATCATTATATCAACCAGTTTATCCGCTTGAAAAAGCAGCGCTGGCAGTCAATTAAAGAGATGGCTGAAAAAAAGAAAGAAAGCTTTCATCACGATAAAGGAGCCGCCGGTGATGAAACGTTTGGAAAAAGAAAGAATACATTTACATTAAAGAGAAAAAAAGAAGCATCCGATATTAATAAAGGAAAAGAAGCCGATGAATGGTTTAACGGACTGGACGGAGAAACGGATGAAAGCTTGATCGCAAGAATTCCTGCGGCAGGGGAAGAACTCGTACCGTTTTTTAAGGAATACGTGTACGAGTTTCAGCTGAAATGGGCAAGCTCGACAATCTCTGACATATCCAGGCTTTCCCGGGAAATAAAAAGCGATAAAATCCTGCACATTTTGGCACAGCAGCTCCCGGATTCATATTTCATCATGTATCGGCCGGTGCTGCAGGTGAATCAGGCTGCGGTAGAGCTCAGCGTCTTGATTCTCACTCCCCTTGAAATCTACTGTATGTCATTTCTTGAAGGTGAGAGGGACAGCGCATTTATCGGTTCCAAAGATCGTTTTTGGAAAGAAAAAACGGTAAGGGGCAAGGAACGGTCATTGTTAAATCCGGCTGTCGAGCTCCTCAGGACAGGCAAGGTTCTTTCCGGTTTGTTAAAGGGATCGGGGATTGAACTGCCTGTGCGCAAAGTCATCGTCAGCCGTACATCGTACATCGATTATCCGGAACCTCCCTACGGAATCGGCATTTGCGACAAGAGACACTGGAAAGAGTGGCTGGAGAAACAGCAAAAAAACTTCGCCCCGATTAAAAGCCAGCAGCTGAAAACGGCGAAAATTCTTTTGTCGCACGGCGTCTCCGACTCGGTGCGGAGACAGGAATGGCTGAGCTGACCGACAGAACGTTATCCCGGCTTTTTCATACTATAAAATGGAGAATGGAATCATGAGCGATTGGTATATCATCATAAATCCAAAGGCGGGAAACTCGACGGCCTTCAGAGCATGGAAATCATTGCAGAAAGACCTCCAAAAGGCAAATATATCGTACCGCTCGTTTATGACTCAGCATCCCGGGCATGCTGAGGTGTTGGCAAGGCAAATATCAACGATGCAGGATGACAGGCTGAAGCGTCTTCTGGTGATCGGCGGGGATGGAACCGTCCATGAAGTGCTCAATGGTTTAGTCAGCTTGCGGGACATTCAGCTGAGCGTCATCCCGTCAGGCATAAGCAATGATTTTAAACGCGGCTTTGGCGTGAAAAAATCGAATGTCATCAAAGAAATGAAGCGAAAAGGGCAATCGCTGACCCGGACCTATGCCCTCGGAAGCTTTCATACGAAAGACAGTGAAAACGAACTTTATTTTGCGAATCATCTCAGCCTCGGATTTGATGCATGCACCGCCAAGAAGATGTCAGCTTTGCCGAAATGGACGGCTGCTCTCAGGCTGAATCATTTGATTCATCCGCTGATTTTCTTTGTCACGGCGTTTACGTTTAAACCGTTTGTTCTTTCGTATGAAAACGGGGATGACAAGCGTACGTTTAAAAAAATCTGGTTTGCGTCGGTTTCAAATCATCCTTACTATGGCGGAGGAATGAAGATTGCACCGAATGCGAATCCGCGGGATGAGCTTTTAGACGTGATCATTATTGAAGACCTGCCCGTCTTGAAAAAAGCCGGCCTCTTGTTTGCGATGATATTCGGCAAACACGTCGGCAAAAACGGTGTTACGGCATTTAAGACGAAAGACATCTATTTTCATACGAATGAGCGGGTGCTCTTTCAAGCGGATGGAGAGGTGATCGGCTGGGCGCCCGTTTTCATTAAAACAGGGACTGAATCCCTTCGATTAAGAGCATAAATCTTTCGAATGAAGGAGAGACTGAAATGCCGGGTATCAGCCGCCCTTTTGAAGCTTATCTCGATGAAATGAGAACGATCACTGTTTTAGTTCCGAAGAGCCGTGCGTCAAGCTGCAGTCCTCCTTTTCTGCTTGAAGATGATCAAGGAGAGAGGATAGAGCTTTCGGTAAAAGCGCAGGTGGAGCTTGAGGAACAATTCAAGTATGTTCTTGAAAGCAGCTGCACCGTTCCATTCGGAAGAGTTCACAAAGTATGCTGTGAAGAAAGCGTCTGGACAGACCTGCAAATCGGCTCTGTTACGAGAAGCGCGGCGTTTGACAAGGCTTTTTTTTATGACGGCCGCCTCGGCGCTTTTTATTCAAAAGGAAGTACTTTATTTAAGGTATGGGCGCCGACCGCGAGTGCGGCAGCGATCAAGCTGGAGGACCCTGATTCGCTTCAAACAAATACTTTTCAAATGATGCGCAGAAAAAAGGGCGTTTTTGAGGTAACGGTCGAAGGCGATCTAAACGGCTGGTCCTATTTATATGAGCTTTATGTAAATGGGAAGCCGTTATTGACAGTCGATCCTTATGCAAAAGCCGTTACGGCAAACGGTGAAAAAGGCGTTGTATTAGATCCAGAGGAAGTCAAGGTGGAAAAACACCGCGCTCCAAGACTTCACAGTCCGTGCGATGCGGTTATATATGAGGTTCACATCCGCGATTTCTCGATTCATGAAGACAGCGGTATGCGCCATAAAGGCAAATATGTTGCTTTTACTGAGGACGGAACTGAAACATCCGGCGGCTTCTCAACGGGAATCGCCTATTTGAAAGAGCTCGGCGTCACCCACATCGAGGTTCTGCCCTTTCACGATTTTGCCGGAGTGGATGAGCTGTCTCCTGATCAATCTTATAATTGGGGCTATAACCCCCTCCATTTTAATGCCCCGGAAGGAAGTTATTCGCTCGATCCGCAGAACCCCAAATGCAGAATCACCGAGCTGAAAACGATGATTCAGTCGCTGCACAAACACGGCTTCTCCGTGATTATGGATGCCGTATATAATCATGTGTACAAGAGGGAAACGTCCCCTTTTGAAAAAACGGTTCCCGGGTATTTTTTCAGACATAATGAATACGGTTTTCCATCCGACGGAACAGGCGTCGGAAATGATATTGCTTCTGAGCGGCTGATGGTGCGAAAATATATTCTCGATTCTGTCCGCTATTGGCTGGAAGAATATGATGTCGACGGCATTCGTTTTGATTTAATGGGCATTCTTGATATTGAAACCGTCCGCCAAATCAGTACGCTTGCCGAGAATGTAAAGCCGGGCGTGCCTCTGTTCGGAGAGGGCTGGGATTTAAATACCCCGCTTGACAGCGGGCAAAAAGCAACATTGCAAAATGCCGGAAAAGTTCCGGCGGTCGGCTTTTTTAATGATCGGTTCAGGAACGCAGTCAAAGGGAGTACATTCGAGCTTAGCGACCGCGGATATGCTTTAGGGGACACCGGAAAAAAAGCGGCGCTTCAGCACGGTATTGCCGGTTCACCCGGATTCTTGCAGCCGGCACAGTCAATCAATTATGTGGAATGCCATGACAATCATACATTTTGGGATAAAATGGCCTTATGTTTTGAAGAAGATGCGGACACTAAACGGCTTAGGCAAAGGCTCGCGGTGTCGATCGTCCTGCTTTCGCAAGGCGTTCCATTTCTTCACGCCGGGCAGGAATTTTGCCGAACAAAGAATGGGGACAGCAACAGCTACAGGTCCGGAGATGACATCAATAAGCTTGATTGGGAAAAGCGTGCGGAGCTTTGCGAGGATGTCGAATATGTGCGCCAGCTGATCCGGCTGCGAAGAAGCCATCCCGCTTTTCGTCTGCAAAAAGAGGAAGAAGTCAAGGAGCATCTTTCTTTTATGGACGGTACAGGAGAGGTAACGGCCTACAAGCTGAAGAACATTGCAGCAATTGATCCCTGGAACGAAATCATAGTGGTGCATTGTCCGTTTGCAAAAAAGGAGACGCTTAAGCTGCCCGATCAGAAACAGTACTTGCTGCACTGCGATCCTTTTACGTTCTTCAATGGGAAGGTTCAAGCGGAAAAAAGGCTTCGGCTGAACGGCATCGGGACCTATGTTTTATACGAACCAAAAGGGATTTTTTAGTTTTGCTTGACGAAGTTTGGCGTCTAGCGCTAAAATTTAAAAGACGGCTATTGTTTAGCACAAATGACTCTCAATAGCCGTCTTTTTATTTGAATATAAAGAGACGACAATACAAGCAGTTTGCTGCCCGCTCTAGGGGGCAGATGCTTTTTAAAATCTTTTAATGAAATGATGGGTTGAAAATCGATATGAACTGGTTGGGACAATTACTAGGTAGCGAATGGGAGATTTCCCCCGCAGGAGGAGCTACAGGAGACGCATATTATGCAGAACATAATGGACAGCAGCTTTTTTTAAAGCGCAACAGCTCTCCTTTTTTGGCTGTCCTGTCCGCGGAAGGAATTGTTCCTAAGCTCGTTTGGACAAAACGAATGGAAAACGGGGATGTGATTACGGCACAGCACTGGCTCAAGGGAAGAGAGCTGAAGCCGAAGGATATGAACAGCCAGGCGGTGGCTGAGATGCTTCGGAAAATTCACAGCTCCAAAGAGCTTTTGGATATGCTGAAGAGACTCGGCAAACAGCCTTTTCAGCCAAGCTCTGTAATCACTCAATTGAAGCAGTTTATCCAGGCCCGGCAATATCCGATACCGCAGCTGGACCAGGCCCTTTTGTATCTGGAGCACCATCTTGAAGATGTACAGTCCGGAGAAAAGGTCGTCTGTCACTGCGATGTCAATCATAATAATTGGCTTCTTACAGATCAGAACCAGCTTTATTTAATCGATTGGGATGGAGCGATGATTGCAGACCCCGCGATCGATCTGGGGCCGCTTCTTTATCATTACGTTGAAGAGCGGGAATGGGGAAGCTGGCTCGAACGCTACGGCTCTTCTCTTACAGACAATCTCAGGCTGAGAATGGCCTGGTACGTATTGGCGGAAAAAGCAATGACGACACTCTGGCAAAAAGCGAAAGGCAATCAGGAAGGCTTTCACCAGGGGCTGGAACAGCTGCATGAATTAATGGAGCGTCTCGCCAGGTCCTCATGAAAATGAGTCGATATCTTCCACCCATTGCGTGAGATAATCCTGGTGCTCCTGAATGTGGTTGTTGATCGAAGCGGAAGATCTTCCCTTCTGGCTGTACAAATAAATGTCTTCCAAAACGCCTTTCAAGCCGGCGTCAAGATTCGTGTTTGCCATTAAAGACTTGATAATCCGCTCCATCTGTTCGCATTCAGCGACGGTTCCGGTGCAGTCTGCTTGATGGTCTGAGAGAATGTCTTTTAATAGATGAATCTGATTTTGCTGATTTAAGCCCATAATATTGGCACTTCCCTTCATTCTCGGAGTATATGGATTAAAATGTTCAGAAAGCTGTAATTTATACGCGAAAGACCCGGAGGCCGATCTTCGGTCTTTTTTGCTTTGGAAGAGGCCTTGCGGGATTCCTGCGTTTCATGGTATGTTGTAAGACGATATAACAGATAGAGGTGTAAGTACATGCGAATGCGTCACAAGCCATGGGCGGATGACTACCTGGCTGAAAACTCTCATATTGTGATCAGCGAGCCGTCTCAATACAAAGGGAAATGGCATTCCGTTTTTGGAAATGACAACCCGATCCACATCGAAGTAGGAACCGGAAAAGGGCAATTTATTTCAGGAATGGCCCTGCAAAACCCGGATGTAAACTATATCGGAATCGAACTATTTAAAAGCGTCATCGTAACCGCTGTTGATAAAGTAAAGCAGACAGAGGCGCCGAATGTAAAGCTCTTGAACATCAATGCCAATATGCTTTCAGACGTTTTTGCAGACGGGGAAGTCGACCGGGTCTATTTGAATTTTTCCGACCCGTGGCCGAAAAAGCGCCATGAAAAGCGCCGTCTTACCAATCATGCGTTCTTGAAAAAGTATGAGCAGGTGCTCGGAGGCAAGGGAGCGATTCATTTTAAAACCGATAACCGCGGGTTGTTTGAGTACTCCCTCACCAGTTTTTCCGAATACGGACTCGTTTTGACATTCGTCAGCCTTGACCTGCATCAAAGCGATTTTGAAGGAAATGTGATGACCGAATACGAAGAAAAGTTCGCCGCTAAAGGCCAGCCGATCTACAGAGTCGAAGCTGAATGGCGAACATAAAAAAACAGACTGCTTCCTGCAGTCTGTTTTTTTGCTTTCAAATGAAGCTGATTCAGGTTGCATTTTTTGCTACGATAGGAAGAGGAGGGATGATCATGGAAACTTTAACAATCGGACGAATCAAGCTGACATGGCTGAACGGAGGCGTCACGCACATGGACGGAGGCGCCATGTTCGGCGTTGTTCCCAAGCCGCTTTGGTCAAAAAAGTATTACGCCAATGAGAAAAATCAAATCGAACTTAGAACAGATCCTATACTAGTTCAGAAAGACGGCACGAACCTGCTGATCGATTCCGGTATCGGGCTCGGCAAACTGACGGATAAGCAAAAACGAAATTACGGAGTCACCGAAGAATCGTCAATTGATGACTCGTTAAAAGCACTCGGGCTCTCAACGGAAGATATCAAAGCCGTTTTGATGACTCATCTCCATTTTGACCATGCATGCGGATTGACGCGCTATGAGGGAGAAAGCCTTGTTTCCGTGTTTCCAAATGCGGCGATTTACACGTCTGCAATCGAATGGGAAGAGATGAGAAACCCGAATATCCGCTCCAAAAATACATATTGGAAAGAGAACTGGGAAGCGGTTCAGCATCAAGTGAGAACCTTCGACGAGAAGCTTGAAGTTTTGCCCGGAATCACGATGCATCATACAGGCGGCCACAGCGACGGCCATTCCGTGATCGTTCTCGAAGATGCCGGTGAAACGGCCCTTCATATGGCTGACATTATGCCGACGCACGCCCATCAAAATCCTCTCTGGGTGCTGGCGTACGACGATTATCCGATGACATCGATTGCCGCGAAGCAAGCATGGCAGGCGAAGGCCGCCGAGAAAAACGCCTGGTACATTTTTTACCACGATGCCCTTTACAGAGCATTAAAATGGGATGAAAACGGCGATATTGCAGAGTCAGTAAAAAGAGAAAGCCGCTAGCTATTTTGGTGAATGGTTTGCTTTGTTGTTATCCATTCTAAGGGTAACTAACTTTTGAAAGGAAGACGACGGGTGAGCCACAATAAATTAAATGAACAAGTGATCGAGACGCGGTTAAGAGGATTTGAAGTCCTTGCGACTCCCCTGTTGAACAAAGGGGTTGCCTTCCCTCCGGAGGAAAGGGATGCTCTCGGCTTGACAGGATTGCTTCCTCCCAAGGTGCTGACGCTTGAAGAACAGGCAAAACGGGCGTATAAACAGTTCCAATCACAGCCTGATGATTTGAGCAAAAACGTCTATTTAACGGCGCTTCATGATCGAAATGAAGTGCTGTTCTACAGGCTTCTGAACGACCATATGACAGAAATGCTGCCGATTGTCTATACCCCGACTGTCGGAACGGCAATACAGCAATACAGCCATGAATACAGAAAGCCGCGGGGGCTGTTTTTGTCGGTTAATGACCCTGAAGGCATGAAAACGGCATTTGAAAATCTGGCCGCTAAAAGAAGCCGGATCGATTTGATCGTGGCCACTGATGCTGAAGGAATTCTCGGAATCGGGGATTGGGGAGTCGGCGGCATCGCCATTTCGATCGGAAAGCTTGCTGTTTATACTGCAGCTGCGGGCATCGATCCTAACAGGGTCCTGCCAGTAGTCATTGATGCGGGGACGAACCAGGAAAGGCTTCTGAACGATCCGCTTTATGTCGGGAATCAGCATTCGAGGATCAGGGGCGAGCGTTATGAATCGTTTATTGATCAATACGTTCAAATCGCAACCGAGACGTTTCCGGGCGTTTTGCTGCACTGGGAAGATTTCGGAACGCAGAACGCGCGTCAGATTTTGAAAAAATACAAAGACAAAATTTGCACCTTTAATGATGACATTCAAGGCACAGGAGCTGTTACCCTCGCAGCGGTGCTTGCGGCCGTTAAAATATCAAAAATGCCGCTGAAGGATCATAAAGTGGTCATATTTGGAGCGGGGACGGCCGGAATCGGCAATGCTGAGCAAATTCGCGCCGCACTCGTTCAAGAGGGAGTGTCGGAAGAGGAATCATACCGCCGTTTTTGGTGTGTTGATCGGAACGGTTTGCTGACAGATGATATGAACGACTTGCAGGACATTCAACAACCGTATGCAAGGCCTGCTGACGAGGTAAAAGACTTCAGCCGGAACGGCCCGGGGGATGCAATTGATCTGCTCGAGGTGGTTAAAAGAGTGCAGCCTACCATTTTGATTGGAACCTCGACGGTATCGGGCGCATTTACAGAGGAAATTGTAAAAGAAATGGCAAAGCATGTGAAACGGCCGGCTATATTCCCGATGTCCAATCCGACGCCGTTATCTGAAGCAAGGCCTGAAGATTTGATCAATTGGACGGAAGGGCGGGCGCTCGTCGCCACAGGAAGCCCGTTTGCGCCTGTGGAATACAGCGGCACCCGTTATGCGATCGGCCAGGCGAATAATGCCTTTGTATTCCCCGGCCTTGGGCTCGGAACGCTCGTATCAAAAGCAAGACTGATTACGGACAACATGTTTTACGCCAGCGCGGCTGCGATCGCGGGTATGGTTGATACGGGCCGGCCCGGCGCCGCGCTTCTTCCGGAAGTTGAGGATTTGCGCACGGTTTCCGCAACCGTGGCAACGGCTGTCATCAAAGCAGCCATAGAAGACGGAGTTGCAGAAAACGAGCCGGACGATGTGATTCAGGCGGTGCAGGATGCGATGTGGCATCCGGTCTACCGGCCGATTCGCGCCATATAAAAAGATGCGGCCCTGATGGCCGCATCTTTTTTGATGCTATGCTGCTGTATCAATTACATCTACGATCATGCCTGTTTTTGCATCAACCATGACTTCGTACTGTTCGAGCTCTCGGAAAGCGGAACGCGTAATGCCTGTTTTGTACACCATGACGGTTTCGCCGTTTACGGTATAGGCTTCCGGAACGGTATATATCCATGAACCGTCGATCGGGCCTCTCTGTTTAAAAGCGGACTTGACGATGCGCAGCGCTTTTTCAGAAGAAATGTAAGGCTGCATGACATATTGTTTGACAACGACGGCCGCGGCAATGCCGATGCCGGCTCCAATAAGAAAGTGGCGCAGTTTCATCCTTTCAGCACCTCCAAAGCTTGTTTTTTTCATTATACAGAACATGTCCGTCCGTGTTAAGGATGGGCTCTCTTCTGGAAACACATCGCACACTTATGTAAAATGTAGAGAGATACATAAGAAAAGAGGGAAACAGATGAATCAGGAAACGAGAACGCTTTTTCAAACGCTTACGGAGCTCCCCGGCGCCCCGGGAAACGAACATCTTGTCCGTCGCTTCATGAAAAAAGAGCTTGAAAAATATGCTGATGAGATCATCCAGGACAGACTTGGAAGCGTGTTCGGCGTTAAACATGGACCTGAAGGCAGTCCAAAAATTATGGTGGCCGGCCATATGGATGAAGTGGGGTTTATGGTCACATCAATTACAGATAACGGCCTGCTTCGGTTTCAAACGCTGGGCGGCTGGTGGAGTCAGGTTTTATTGGCCCAGCGGGTGGAAATCCACACGGACAACGGACCGATCCCCGGCGTCATCGCGAGCACGCCTCCTCATCTTTTGACAGATGAGCAGAGGAGACGTCCGATGGATATCAAAAACATGATGATTGATATCGGGGCGGATGACAGGGAAGATGCCGAACGCATCGGTGTCAAACCAGGCCAGCAAATCGTACCGATCTGTCCGTTTACCCCGATGGCAAATGAAAAGAAGATCCTTGCGAAAGCATGGGATAACCGCTACGGCTGCGGACTCAGCATTGAATTGCTGAAAGAACTGCAAGGAACAGAACTTCCGAACAATCTTTACTCAGGTGCGACCGTCCAGGAAGAGCTCGGAACAAGAGGCGCGCAAACTGCGGCCAATATGATACAGCCTGACTTGTTTTTCGCGCTTGATGCAAGTCCGGCAAACGATTCGAGCGGCGACAAAAATCAATTTGGCCAGCTTGGCAAAGGAGTGCTGTTGAGGATTTTCGACCGGACCATGGTGATGGACAGCGAAATGAGAAATTTTGTGCTGGATACGGCAGAGACAAATGACATCCCGTATCAATATTTTGTTTCTCCGGGAGGAACCGACGCCGGCCGTGTTCACATCTCAAATGAAGGCGTTCCTTCGGCCGTGATTGGCATTTGTTCAAGATACATCCATACATCTGCTTCCATTATCCACGTTGATGACTACCTTGCTGCAAAAGAATTGCTGATCAAGCTTGTCAAAGCTTGCGACAGTTCTGCCGTCCAGTCGATTTTGCGAAATGAGTGAACAAAGAAACCCTGTGCTGCTTAACGCCCAGGGTTTCTTTTTGGAAAAACAACTACCGGCTTTCAAATACGTATGACAACGATTTAATTGCCTGATTTACAGTTTCCACAGTAATGTTCGCTTTGTTTGACAGTTCTTTTAACGGATGATGGAGTGATTCGGGTCGGATGATGATCAGCGGTTTGCCTTTGGCGATCGCGTATGATGCATCCATTGCCGTGTTCCATTGCTTGTATTTTTCCCCGAAAAGAGCGATGACAACATCCGCCTTGTTCATTAAAACGGAAGTTCTAAAATTGTTCAAATCCGAGGCTGCATCATCCTTTGCGATTGAATCAGCCTGCTTGCCCATAATTTCTTCACCGATGTTGTCGGAGCGCTCGTGATTTTCCATCGGTCCGACAAATGTGATCGGCAGCTTGAGCGATTTTGCTTTTTCCTTCACCTCTTCGCGCCAATTGCTATGTATTTCTCCGGCAAGATAAACGATAAATTCCATACATGCTCCTCCTGACTGTCATGGGATCACGGCGCGAGGCGCCTTAACGGATATTTTTACCCTATTACTTATAATGTTAAACGAGAATGGCTTGATAAAGCAAAAAAATTATGCTTATGATATGAAAGAGGTTCGGATCCTTAAGATTTTCCCTTTTTAAAACGGGTAAGATACATAAGAATCGTCCATCTTTTAAAAAAGCCGGCAGGCAGCAAAAGGCTGGCTATAGAGCCGGCAGTCTGGTATGATCCGAATGGATGATAAGAACTTATATTGGAGGCGTTGAGTGATGAAAACGATCGAGACGAATGAAGAATTGCAAAAAGTTGTGAAAGACGATTTATCCTTGTTGATGTTTTCGGCTGACTGGTGTCCGGACTGCCGTTTTGTAGAACCTTTTTTGCCCGAGCTTGAAGCGAACTATCCGGAATTTACATTCTATTATGTTGACCGCGACAAATTTATAGACACGTGCGCGGAGTGGGATATTTTCGGAATCCCAAGCTTCCTCGTATTTAAAGAAGGAAACGAAATCAGCCGCTTTGTCAGCAAAGACCGGAAAACGAAAGAGGAAATCGAGCAATTTTTGACCGATTCACTGAATAAGTAGCCGAAAGGAGAGTTCCTCTATGAAAATGACCTCAAGGAAACTTTCCGATATATTAAAAAAACGTTTGCAAAATGACAGCTGGTCCTTTCATTTCGACAGGGAAAAGGACAGCTTGAGAATCGAAGATAAAAACACTGGAAAAGGCATTACACTCGAGCTCCCGGGGATCATCGCGAAATGGGAGCAGAAAAAAGATGATGCGATTGACGAAGTCGTCTATTATACTGAGGAAGCGCTCAACGCCATGAAAGGCCAGTCGCAGGAAATGGAAGGACGGGAAAGCCTGATCTATCCCGTCATCCGCTCAACTTCCTTTCCCGAGAAGTCCAGCGCAGGCGTTCCCTTGGTTTTTGACGGCCACACGGCTGAAACACGAATTTACTATGCGCTCGACCTTGGCAACACATACCGTCTGATCGACGAAAAAATGCTTGAAAAAGAGGGCTGGACAAAAGAAAGGATTCGGGAAACAGCTTCCTTTAACCTTCGCTCGCTCCAGACCGTTGTAAAAGAAGACGAAGTCGCAGGCAATCACTTCTACTTTTTCAGAGCGAATGACGGCTATGACGCCAGCAGGGTGTTGAACGAATCGATTCTCGCAGAGTATGAGAAAAACGCGGAAGGGACCCTCGCCGTGTCAATTCCGCACCAGGATGTGCTGATTATTGCCGACATCCGCAATAATGCCGGATACGATATACTCGGGCAAATGTCGATGAGCTTTTTTGCAAACGGCACAGTGCCGATCACTGCGCTTTCTTTCCTGTATGAGGATGGAAAGCTTGAACCGATCTTTATTCTGGCTAAAAACCGCCCTAAAAAGAAATGATAGAAAGGAATTTTTCTCATGAACGCATTTTATAATCCAGAAGGCGTAGGCGATACGCTGCTCATCTCATTGAACGATATTCCACGTGAAGAGATCGCTTTTGAGCGGTACGGAGACGTCGTGAAAATTTTTCATAAAGACACAAAGGAAACAGCAGGCTATAACATTTTTAATGCCTCCTCATATTTGAGCATTGAGGAAAGCGGAGCTATTGCGCTTTCCGAATCCTTTGTCCAGGATGTGAATGAAATTCTGGTCCGCAACGGTTTGAAAGACGAGCTGACCGTCGACCTTTCTCCGAAGTTTGTGGTCGGATATGTTGAAGAAAAAGAAAAGCATCCGAATGCCGATAAATTAAGTGTTTGCAAAGTGAATGTAGGGAGCGAGACGCTGCAAATCGTCTGCGGAGCTCCCAATGTTGAAGCCGGCCAAAAAGTCGTCGTTGCCAAAGTCGGCGCCGTGATGCCTAGCGGTATGATCATTAAAGATGCGGAACTTCGCGGAGTGGCGTCAAGCGGCATGATTTGTTCTGCCAAGGAGCTGAATCTCCCAGACGCGCCGAAGGAAAAAGGCATTCTTGTTCTTGACGACGGCCGTAAAGCAGGAGAAGCCTTTACATTTTAACGGCATAAAATGAACAAAACTTTCGAATAGATGTAAAAAGAAGCCGCTGGGTAGACAAACTTGGCGGCTTTTTTATTCGGAGGGCGGACGCTTGGAGAAGGACTTGTCCTTTTCTGGGTGGGGAAGCAGTGGTATACTTAAAACCGTCCCCGAAAAATTTAAGGGAGTTAGAGAGTGATGATTCATGAGCTGGTTTAATAAAATGTTCAGCCTGTTTTTAGGCGATGATGAAGATAATGAAAAACAAAAAAAGCACATAGACGAATTTGAGGCGGATTCATCTTCAGAGGACGAAGAGATGCCGCAAATAACCGACGCAAAAGTCGTATATGAATATCCAAAAGGGAAATTCCGCTTTCCGGTTATACCTGATCAAAACACGCGGCCGCGGGAAAAGGACGACAGCCGCGAACAAAGGACCCGCCGCCCGGCGAGCCGATATTCAGCTTCTCAGCCGAAACCCGGCAATTCATATCATTATGAAGAGAAAGCGGCGGCGAAAAAACCTTTTAGGCCGTCCGTCATCCCATCACCGGTTTACGGCTTTCATGAGCAGAAAAGAGCCAAGCCGGAAAATCATACATATCGTGCAAAAAAACAAACTGAAGCGCGTGTCACGCTGTTTAACGAAGAAATTGAAAAAGAGCAGAAGTCTGCAGAACATAAGCAGCCGGTACGAGAAGAAGCTTCCGTGCAAACTGAAAAGAACGGCCGTCCGCTGATCAAAAGCGAGAGCCGCAATCCTGCATTGCGCGCCGAATTCGAAGATGTCCCGCAGGCATCCACGGAGATTCCAAAAGAAACGGAAATCCGTCCAGAGCGAATGACAGAAGGCGCGGGACTCGCAGAGGAAAAAGCGCTGCGGCATGAATCCGAACGAACAGAAGCACCTGTGTCAGTGCATATTCCGGAAGAAACGGAAGTCCGTCCAGAGCGAATGACAGAAGGCGCGGGACTCGCAGAGGAAAAAGCGCTGCGAAATGAAGCTGTAGAAGAGACCGCCTCCGCATCACAAAACATAACGGAGGAAGACGCAATCCCCGCTGAGCAAACACCGGAACAAATCGAAAAGCTTTTGGATAAGATTGAGGAAACCGGAGAAGAGATGGTACTGGCAGAGGACGCAGAAGCCGCCACGGAAGAACAAGGGAAGACTTACGGTTCGGGCAAAACGCATCCCGACCCGGAAGCTTCAGTTCCGGAAGAGCCGCACACTCATGGCCGCGCCTCTGAAATAACCGTCCAGAGCGATGAATCTTCCCATAGGACAGATTCAAACACCCCGGCTGACGCTCTTGAAGAAACAAGCGGAAGCCGCCAGACTGGCTGGAGACAAGAGCAGGCGTCATGTTCACCGGAAACGGCAGCGCCAAGCGCGGGTGAACCCGAAAGCAGGCAAGAGAACCGGGAGACTACAAGGATAAACGAGGATCGGCCGGAAGCTCCGCGGAAGCGGGAAGCAGGAGCCGCTCCGGGATCGAAGAAAGGCTCTGTTCCGTTTAATGTCATGATGTTTGCCTCAGATAAACAAAAAGAAAAAGCGCCTCAAGGGTATCAGTTCCCGAATATGTCTTTGCTTGATGTGCCGCCGGCGCAAAAGCAGGATGATCAGGACTGGATACACGAGCAGCGGGAGCTGTTGGACGTCACGCTTGAGAACTTCAATGTTAAAGCAAATGTCGTTCATGTCACCCAAGGGCCTTCTGTGACAAGATTTGAAGTTCATCCTGAACCCGGAGTGAAAGTCAACAAAATTACAAATCTGTCAGATGATATTAAACTCAGCCTGTCAGCGAAAGATATTCGGATCGAGGCACCGATCCCGGGAAAAAATACGATCGGAATTGAAGTGCCGAATCTGCACAGCAAAATGGTTTATTTACGCGAAATGATCAGAAGTTCGGAATTTAGAACGAATCCGTCTCCTCTGACAGCAGCTCTCGGACTCGACATATCCGGAAAGCCCGTCGTGGCTGATCTGAAAAAAATGCCCCACGGTTTGATTGCCGGGGCTACGGGATCAGGAAAAAGCGTATGCATCAACACGATCTTAGTAAGCCTGCTGTTTAAAGCGTCGCCTAGGGATGTAAAGCTTCTGCTTATCGATCCTAAGATGGTGGAGCTTGCTCCGTATAATAATATTCCTCATCTCGTCAGTCCTGTCATCACAGATGCAAAAGCGGCAACCGCCGCATTAAAATGGGTTGTCGAGGAAATGGAACGGCGCTATGAATTATTTGCTCATTCCGGTGTTCGGGAAATTGAGCGTTTTAATGAAAAAGTCCGGGAACAGAACATGGGTGAAAAACTTCCTTATCTTGTTGTCGTGATTGATGAACTTGCCGATTTAATGATGGTCGCTCCGAATGAAGTGGAAGAGAGCATCTGCCGAATCGCACAAAAAGCAAGAGCGTGCGGCATCCATCTTCTGATTGCGACGCAGCGGCCTTCAGTTGATGTCATTACCGGCTTGATTAAAGCCAATATCCCAACAAGAATAGCGTTTTCTGTTTCAAGCGCTGTCGATTCAAGAACAATTATCGATATGGCGGGAGCTGAAAAGCTTCTTGGAAAAGGGGATATGCTGTTCTTGGAGAATGGTTCAGGCAAACCGGTCCGCCTGCAAGGCAACTTTGTGTCCGACCGGGAGATTGATCGTGTCGTTTCACATGTCAGACGGCAGCAGGAGCCGAACTATTTATTTGAACAGGAACAATTGGTCAGACAAAATCCGGCCGGATTTGACCACGATGAACTGTTTCTTGAAGCGTGCGAATTTGCCGTGGAACAAAACAGCGCCAGCACTTCAAGCCTGCAGCGGCGCTTCCGCATCGGCTATAACAGAGCTGCCAGATTAATCGATATGATGGAAAGGGAAGGCATGATTTCTGAAGCGAAAGGGAGCAAGCCGAGAGAAGTCCTGATTACAAAGGCTGATCTGGAACAGTTAATAGAAAGTAGTTCACTTTTCGGCTAAACATGGTATGATAGCTGATGGGCGTGTTTTTTTAGAGCGCCGTATATTAAAGCGCCGCCAGCGGCGTTTTAATCCGTTTTTAAGAGCACTTCCGTGAAAGGGGTCAAAAAAATCCTTTCCGCAGGAGGTTTATTCGCTCTTGAAAATGCCTGATACTGAATATAATTATGACTTTGAAGAAAACGATGCGGCCGGGCTTTAGGTTGCAAATTGAAATAAGCGTCATATACTGGGAAGCAGATAGACGTTTGTTGGAGGTACTATTATGACTGTTTATCATTTTGTCGGAATAAAAGGGACAGGTATGAGTCCGCTTGCCCAAATTCTCCATGATAATGGATATAATGTCCAAGGATCGGATATCGAAAAGTACATTTTTACACAAACCGCTTTAGAGGAGAGAAATATCCCGATTTATCCGTTTGATCCGGAAAATATCAAGCCGGGAATGACTGTTATTGCCGGAAATGCTTTTCCCGACACTCATCCCGAAATTGAAAAAGCGCAAGCTGAAGGCCTGCCAGTCGTGCGGTATCATAAATTTCTCGGCGATTATCTGAAGAAGTTTACGAGCATTGCCGTAACAGGGGCACACGGCAAAACGTCAACGACGGGCCTTTTGTCACATGTCATCAAAAAAGCAAAACCGACTTCTTATCTGATTGGAGACGGAACTGGAAAAGGCTGCGAAAACAGCGAGTACTTTGTGCTTGAAGCCTGTGAATACAGAAGGCATTTTCTGAGCTATCAGCCCGATTATGCAATCATGACAAATATTGATTTTGATCATCCCGATTATTTCGCGAATATCGATGATGTATTTGATGCATTTCAGACGATGGCATTACAGGTGAACAAGGGAATTATCGCATGCGGTGACGACGAGTATTTGATGAAAATCCATGCGAACGTTCCAGTCGTATACTACGGCTTTGCCGAGGAAAACGATTTTCAGGCGAGAAATGTCATCAAAAATACTGAGGGCACAACGTTCGATGTTTTCGTCAGGAACACATTCTACGACACTTTCTATATACCGGCATACGGCAGCCATAACGTTCTGAACGCTTTGGCCGTCATCGCCCTCTGCCATTATGAACAGGTCGATGTCGACATCATTAAAGAAGGATTGCAAACCTTTGGCGGCGTTAAACGCAGATTTAACGAAAAACATGCCGGCAGCCAAGTGCTGATTGACGATTATGCCCACCATCCGACTGAAATCACGGTGACGATTGAAGCAGCCAGACAGAAGTATCCGGAACGGGACATTGTTGCAGTATTTCAACCGCATACATTTACGCGCACGCAGTCATTCCTGAATGAGTTTGCCGAAAGCCTCAAGAAAGCCGATTATGTATATCTTTGCGATATATTCGGATCTGCCCGGGAAAACGCAGGAAAGCTGACGATCGGTGATTTGCAGGAGAAAATTCCGCAGGCGAAGCTGATCGATGAAAATGACACATCAATTTTAAAGGAGCATGAAAATGCGGTGTTAATTTTCATGGGCGCAGGTGACATTCAAAAGTATTTAAGAGCATATGAAAATGTATTAGCATAACAAGAAAAAGGCAGTGTGAGTCAATCCGCTGCTTTTTTGTACATATGAAGCGGGAGTTTCTGTTAAAGGAATTCACCCGTGCGTATAGAAAAAGTAAATATAGAGGTTTACGATTTAAACAATTGGGTATACATCAATTGTAAGCCCTTAGCTGAAGGAGGATAAGATGATTATTATTCTGTATTTAAGCGCTGCACTCATCGCTGTTAGCTTTCTTATTTTGGTTATCTATTTATCAAAAACATTAAAATCGCTTCAAGTCACACTTAATCATGTTGCATCAACGCTGGAAGGTGTGGAAGGACAAATGAAAGGCATCACCGCTGAAACAACGGAGCTCCTGAATAAGACGAATCGGCTCGCTGATGATATTCAGGAAAAATCTTTGAAGCTGAATACGGTCGTGGATGCCGTTCAGGAAGTCGGCACATCGGTCAGGCAGTTTAACAACTCCATTCAGCAGGTTTCACAGTCCGTCACATCAGCCGCAGAGCAAAACCGTGAAAAAATTTCTCAAGTTGTCAGCTGGAGCAATGCAGCTTTGGAAATTTGGAATAGATGGAAACAAAAGAAGATGAGGGAGGAATAATAAATGAGTAAAGACGGAATGAATACTAAGGATTTTTTAATCGGCACGTTTGTAGGCGGAATCATCGGGGCGGCTGCAGCTTTATTTTTAGCGCCGAAGTCGGGGAAAGAGCTTCGCGATGACCTTGGAAATCAGGCCGTCGTTTTAAAGGATAAGACCGGAAAGCTCACAAGCGAAGCGAGGGAGAGAGGCTCTGAGTACGTCAGCATCGCCAAAGAGAAGACATCTTCGATTTCACAGCTTGTTGCCGACCAGTCTTCACAGATTATGGATAAAGTCAAAGACTTGCGAAGCAAGGGTGCCGAAAAAGCTGGTGAACTAAAGGAAGAAGCATCGTCTGCAATCGAAGAACAGGCTGAAGAAGCCAAAAATGAAATAGAAGATGAAGCAAGGAAAACAGCAGATACCGCTCAGAAATAACTGTGGAAAGGGAGATCACCGTGTCGAAACAGCTCATTCAAACAGAGGATGAATTTAAAAGGCTTGCAGAAAACAATGATACATTTATCTTTTTGAAACACAGCGTGACATGCCCGATCAGCAGGCGCGCGTTTGAAGAATTCGAATCATTCGCCAATCAGCATGAAGACATACCGGCTTATTATTTAAAAGTGCAGGAAAGCCGCCCGCTGTCAAACTATATCGCTGAGCAATACGGGATTAAGCACGAAAGTCCTCAAGCCTTCATTTTTACAAACGGGAATGTGAAATGGCATGCCTCCCATTCGCAAATTACCGCACAAGCACTTGCGGAAAACAGCAGATAATCCGCTGCTAAAAACGGCCAAGACGTATAGCGTTTTGGCCGTTTTCTATGTTGTTATGATGCTTTTGCCTCATGGAAATGCCTTTTTAGGAAAATGTATCGTTTGATCCATTGGTGTGCGTTATAATTAATAAAACGGGAGGTGATCAGTTGAACACTGAATTAAAGTACATGCTTCAATCCGTTCTAAAAGAAGAATTGAGTCCGATCAATCAGCGCCTTGATGGAATCGACAAGCGCTTAGACAAAATCGACGCACGCTTCGTTGAGATAGACAAGCGCTTCGATGAAGTGGACGCACGCTTCGTTGAAGTAGATAAGCGCTTTAACGCAATCGACAAGCGCTTCAAAGAAATAGACGGGCGCTTAAACAAAGTAGAAAACCGCTTAAACGCAATGGACAAGCGGCTGAATCGGCTTGAAACAGATATAGATGAACTGAAAAGAGGGCAGGAGAGGCTCCCGAAAACGATCATCGAGAACATCGGACAATTTACGGAGAACATTGTCGAACATGCCGATGATAAGGCGGCTGCCTTGAATGACAGGGTTTTTAGCGTCGAAACCGCAATACAGAGAATATACAGGTTATCAAGTTAAAGAATCAAACATGATTCTTTTTTTTATTCTTCCGATAAACACCCGCACAGCAAGGGATAAACTGCATATAATGCTTTATCACTTAAAAGCGTTTGGGTAATAAAGAATTTTTTCGTGACATTTTAAGAAACATTGTTTATAATAAACCCTAATCAATTGAATCATTCTTATTTTCATAGAGGGTGAAGTTAAAAGAAAGGATGGATTACCATGAGCAACACTGAACTTGATTTGCTGAGGCAGCAGGCGAATGAATTAAACTTGCAAATATTAAAGCTGATTAACGAGCGAGGAAGAATCGTTCAGGAGATTGGAAAAGCGAAGGAAGCACAAGGCATCAACCGCTACGATCCTGTCAGAGAAAGAGCGATGCTGAACGAAATTATTGAAAATAACGACGGACCGTTTGAAAACTCGACGATCCAGCATATCTTCAAAGAGATTTTCAAAGCCGGGCTTGAACTGCAGGAAGACGATCACAGCAAAGCGCTGCTCGTTTCCCGCAAGAAAAAGCCTGAAAATACAATCGTTGATCTGAAAGGCGAAAAAATCGGCGACGGAGAACAAAGATTTATCGTCGGTCCGTGTGCGGTTGAAAGCTACGAACAAGTAGCGGAAGTCGCAGCGGCAGCTAAAAAGCAAGGCTTGAAACTGCTTCGCGGCGGAGCTTTCAAACCGCGTACAAGCCCGTACGACTTCCAAGGCCTCGGCGTGGAAGGCCTGCAAATCTTAAAGCGTGTTGCTGATGAGTATGATCTGGCCGTCATCAGTGAGATCGTGAATCCGCAGCATATTGAAGAAGCCATTGATTACATCGATGTCATCCAAATCGGCGCCCGCAACATGCAGAACTTCGAGCTCTTAAAAGCGGCCGGTTCAGTGAAGAAGCCGGTTCTGCTGAAGCGCGGACTTGCCGCAACGCTGAAGGAATTCATCAATGCAGCGGAGTACATCATGTCGCAGGGCAATGATCAAATCATCCTTTGTGAACGCGGAATCAGAACGTATGAAACAGCGACTAGAAATACGCTTGATATCTCAGCTGTGCCGATCCTGAAGCAGGAAACTCACCTTCCTGTATTCGTGGATGTCACTCATTCAACCGGACGCCGCGACCTGCTTCTTCCGACAGCAAAAGCAGCGCTTGCGATCGGAGCTGACGGTGTCATGGCCGAGGTCCATCCTGATCCTTCTGTCGCGCTTTCCGACTCAGCTCAGCAAATGGATATCCCGACATTTGAAAAATGGTTAAATGAACTGAAGCCGCTCGTTCAAGTAAAAGCATAAGATTTGTTTATGGACCGCTCGCGAGCGGTCCTTTTTTTACGTTGTCATCAAAAATTGTCGAAAAAATTTCTTATTTTTAAGTAAAAAGCTGTTTATTCTTATTTAAATTAATTATAAAAATAAAGGGAACGTTTTCATATTAGGTAAAACCGTGTATAATTTCAGAGAGCCCCTTTTGTTTTGGCAGGTTATGAAAAATAATGTAAACTGGTGTTCTGTTTATTTTACATAAAGTTTTACATTTTGACATTTCTCTACATGAAAATGTTTATGCTATAGGAAAAGAAAAGTGTACCCAGTTGAAGGAGTGGTAAAAATGAGTAATGTGACAATATATGATGTAGCACGCGAAGCAAATGTAAGTATGGCAACCGTTTCCCGGGTCGTCAACGGGAATCCGAATGTCAAGCCGACGACGAGAAAGAAGGTGCTTGAAGCGATCGAGCGTCTTGGCTATCGTCCAAACGCCGTGGCAAGAGGGCTGGCAAGCAAAAAGACGACGACTGTCGGCGTGATCATTCCCGATATTTCCAGTATCTTTTATTCAGAGCTGGCGAGGGGAATCGAAGATATCGCAACGATGTACAAGTACAATATTATTTTGAGCAATTCCGACCAGAATATGGACAAAGAACTTCATCTTTTGAATACGATGCTAGGAAAGCAAGTTGACGGTATCGTCTTTATGAGCGGAAATGTGACTGAAGAGCATGTGGAGGAATTTAAGCGATCGCCAGTTCCGATCGTGCTTGCGGCATCTGTTGAAGAAAAAGGGGAAACGCCGTCGGTTGCGATCGATTATGAACAGGCGATTTATGATGCGGCAACCATGCTGATTGAGAAAGGCCATAAGCGCCTTGCGTTCGTCTCAGGACCTATGGCTGAACCGGTTAATCAAGCGAAAAAACTGCAAGGCTTTAAAAGAGCGCTTGGGGATAAGGGGCTGCAATTTAAGGAAGAGTATGTTGTAGAAGGCGATTATACGTACGATTCAGGAATGGAAGCGCTGGAGGCTTTAATGAAGCTGGATGAAAAACCGACAGCCGTCCTGTCAGCGACAGACGAAATGGCGCTCGGCGTTATTCACGCAGCACAGGATAAAGGACTGGCTGTTCCGGATGACCTTGAAGTGATCGGTTTTGACAATACAAGGCTTTCATTAATGGTTCGGCCGCAGCTGTCGACTGTCGTCCAGCCTACGTATGATATCGGTGCCGTGGCGATGAGGCTTCTGACAAAGCTGATGAACAAAGAGGAAGTCGAAGAGCATATTGTCCAGCTGCCGCATCGCATTGAACTCAGACAATCAACAAAATGATCATCATTAAATAAACGAGAAAGAAAGCAAGTGTTCACAGCTTTTTTCGTGAATTGCTTGCTTTCTTTTCCTTGAGCTGGAGAGATTATGAAAAAATGAAACGATTTGATTATCTGACACCGGTCGGTTTTATTCTGGGTATTTTCATTTTAGTGCTCGGCGTTGTCTCTGGAGCGGGGCTTTCCGGTTTTTATTCGTTTATCGATTTGACGTCTTTTTTTATTGTGACGGGTGGATTGTGTGCAGCTGTATTCATCAGCTTTTCCCCGAAAGATTTAAAAAGAGCGCCGGCTGTGCTGAAGCAGGTCTTTATTTCGGAGGAAGATGATGTGCGCGAATTGGTCAAAACCTTTGTCAGCCTGTCTGAACAGGCGCGCAAACAAGGAATTTTATCATTGGACGCCAATGTCAATGAAATGAAAGACCCGTTTTTGAAAAAAGGCCTGCTCCTTGCCATCGACGGATGGGATGAGGAGACGATCCGCAATGTGATGAACTCGGAAATTGCCGCGATGGAAGAACGACACAGAAAGGGGAGAAGGATCTTTGAAAAAGCAGGAGAATTTGCGCCTGCATGGGGAATGATCGGAACGCTTGTCGGTCTCGTCATGATGCTCAAAAACCTGAACAAGCCGGAAACGCTCGGTCCGAATATGGCAATCGCCCTTTTGACGACGCTTTACGGATCACTTTTAGCCAACATGCTGTTTATACCGATCGCCGCGAAGCTTGAAGAAAAGACGGAGAATGAAATCTTTAAGAAGCAAGTCATGATCGAAGGCATCATCGGCATCCAATCGGGAAGAAATCCGCGAAATCTTGAAAGTCAGCTTGTCGTTTTCAGTTCAAAAGAAGAATGGACAAAAAAGCGGGCGGACCGCATGAAACAAAAGGACAGGCCTCATGAAGCTTAGACATGAACGAAGGAAGCGCGAGCAGGGCCGCAAATCGCCAAACTGGATCATCACGTTTTCGGATTTGATTACGCTCATCCTCGTGTTCTTTATTTTACTGTTTTCGATGTCGCAAATCGATTTAAACAAATTCAAAGCAGCAGTCGGTTCATTTCAAGACAGGGCCGACGGCAAATCCGCCGCAGAGTTGAAAAAAGACGCGGGCGATCAGAAGGCTGAAAAAACGGCTAAAAGCCAAGATGATTTATTAAAGAAAATCAATGACTATATTGAAAAAAACGAACTGTCAAGTTTGATTGCGGCCAAGCGTGACGAACGGGGCGTCATTCTCGTCCTTCAGGAAGCGGTTTTGTTTGATTCAGGGAAAGCGGATCTGAAAGACCAAGCTCACCCGCTTTTGCATAAAATCGCCGTCCTTCTCAAATCGGTGTCCAACCCGATTCGTGTGGAGGGGCATACGGACAGCCGCCCGATTTCGACTTACCGTTTTCCATCCAATTGGGAGCTTTCTGCAGCAAGGGCGAGCACTGTGATCGGCTACTTTACGTCGAAGGAAAAGCTCGACTCGTCGCGTTTTCTTGCCATCGGTTATGCGGATACAAAACCGGTCAGGGACAACCGCACTGAGAGCCATATGAAGGAAAACAGGCGCGTCGAGATTGTCATCGCAAAACAATAATGAGAAGAAAGCAAGGTCTTGCACAAAAGCAAGGCCTTTTCTGTGTGCCGCAATTTTCATATTAAGTGGTACGCTGGGCAGAGCGAATCGGATAAAGGGCTTTGGCAACGGTTTGTGCGTTTTTTTCCGTTATTTCGGTTTTTCTTGGAATTGGAGGATACAAATCTTCCGGGTCGGACCAGTTGGCAGGAAGCCGGACAGATGCCTGTTTCCCCCATTTTTTCAGCCATTTTTCAGGCATTTTCTCCTCTGGTTCCATCCCTTTCATTTCAAGCCAGATTCTTGCCCATGCCCTCGGTACGACGCGCCAAATGTCGTAGCCGCCTCCGCCGACAGCGATCCATCTTCCGCTGCAATAGGTGTGTGCAAGTTCGTGAGCGAGCTTTGGAATCTCTTCGTAAATCTTCATCGTCGTGCACAAGTGTGTCAGCGGATCGTAGTAATGTGCGTCAGCTCCGTTTTGCGACAAAATGACATCCGGTTTGAAAAACTCGGCTATTTCAGAAACAGCCGTCCGGTAGGAATCAAGAAAAGACTCATCTTCTGTGAAGGCATCGAGCGGGATATTAAAAGCATAGCCGTAGCCTTCGCCATGACCTCTTTCCTGAACCTGCCCCGTTCCCGGGAATAGGTAGCGGCCTGTTTCATGTATCGAGACGGTGCAGACGGAAGGATCATCATAGAACGTAAACTGCACCCCGTCGCCGTGATGGGCGTCTGTATCAATATATAAAACTTTCGCATGATATTTTTTCTGCAAGTAACGTATCACAACTGAACTGTCATTATAGACGCAAAAGCCTGAAGCCCTTCCTCTGAACCCGTGGTGAAGCCCGCCTCCAAGATTGAGGGCGTGTCTAGCTTTGCCCGTCATGACATAGTCTGCAGCCGTCAGCGTTCCGCCTACCAAAAGGGAGGCGGCTTCATGCATCCCGGCAAAAACAGGGGTATCCTCCGTTCCAAGCCCGTAGTTTTCGCTTTCGGCTGCCGGGAGCTTTCCCGCCCCTGCAAGCTGGACGGCCCTGATATAATCGCCCGTGTGAACAAGCTCGAGCTCGGTTTCTGTCGCTGCGCGCGGGGCAATCGTTTCTCCCGGTTCAAATGCGCCGACCGTGTTCAAAAGATCGTATGTTACATAGACTCGCAGCTGATTAAACGGGTGGTCTTGATGAAATTGATAGGTTTGATATGAGGGAGAAAAAATAAATACGCTGTCCTTCATGGCAAATCCCTTTGAACAGCCGGCCAAAGAACCTGATACCCTTTGGATTTTACGTCTTTGATGATAGAGGCGGGATTCATCGTTTGAACGCGAAACACGAGTATTTTCGAATCATCTTCATCACCGGGATATACGAGCACGCTCAATATGGCGATTTGGCGCCTGCTGAAGATGGCGCTGATATCAGCGAGGCTTCGGGCGATATGATCGGTTTTAATTTCGATTTGGGAGCCTGGAAAATGGGCTCCTGTCAGCTGAACGAACGTATGCAGCAAATCGGATTTTGTCACGATGCCGACAAGCTTTCCGTTTTTTACGATCGGGAGGCAGCCGATTTCGTGTTCAAAAAAGACGGCTGATATTTCTTCGGCAAAATCAAGCGGGTGACCGGTGATCACTTCTTTGGACATGATCAGTTCCACCGGCTTTTTTAAATCTTCGTTAGATCTGTTTTGGGCAAAGATACTCGGACTTGCTGTTTTGACGTCCCTGTCCGTGACAATGCCTATGACCGTTCCCCGTTCATTGATGACGGGAAGGTGCTTTATGTGGAATGTTCGCATGCGTTTGATCGCTTCTTCAATCGTATCGGTTCTGGATAGTGTCACAACATCCCGTTTCATGATTTTTTCAACAATCATATTCAGGTCCCCTTTGCTCCCTTAATACATAAAACGATTGTGGAATCTGAGTCTGTCAAAACGCTCGATCGATTCCTGACTGACCTCTTTTCCGATGCGTGCCATTAAACAGTTGGCGGGATGGGAGCTGATTTCCGGATCGTCTGTCGCAAACCAGACAAGTCCTCCGGCATTCATCATCTTCTCCATCATCTTTCTGTATTCCCAAACATCTTTGTTAGTCCCCTTTAGATCCCAATGCCAGTAATATTCAGTCGTGATGATAATATATTTTTCCATCTGCGGATCCATCATGCTGACCGCAAGCAGCGTCTTCCCGACAGAGTGACCTCTGAACGCCGGAATGACTTCGATGGCTCCAAGCTCGATTAAATTTTCCATGTTTCCTTCAGACCATCTTTCAAGCGGGTCTGGATAAACATATGTCACATAGCCGACAATGGTTTGCCGGAAACGGGCGATGATGATTCGTCCTTCGGGAAGCCCTGCGATTTCGATTAATGCTTCATGTTGTTTTTGTGATGGGCGAAAGGCTGTAAGCTCGTCGTGAAATTCATATTCTGCGAGTTTTTCGGGACTGATAGGGCCCTCTATCAGCACAGAGCCTTTCTCGGTCTGCAATTCTTTGGCATGATAAGTTTTGTGATGCTCCACGTATCCACCGCCTTACATCTTAGTTGAAGTCTTTTATACATAACATACCAAAATATTAAGCGTTTTCATAGGAGAGAAGAGTATTTTTTAAAAATTGAGAAAATAAAAAATCTATACTATAATATATTTTGATGATCGAACAAAGGGGGATGGGCATGAAATTGAAAGCGCTGCCAGCAGAAAAGGGAAATTACAACTTGAAAGACTATGATGAAACATACCGGACATTTGACTGGAAGGATGCCGAAAAGCATTTTTCATGGCACAAAACGGGAAAAATCAATGCAGCTTATGAAGCTATCGACCGCCACGCTGAGTCAAATTTGAAAAACAAAGTGGCATTTTACTACAAAGATCCGGTCCGCGAAGAAAAGTACACTTTCAGAGAGATGAAAAATGAAACCAACAAAGCCGGGAATGTCTTAAAGCAGCATGCCGATGTGGGAAAGGGAGACCGTGTGTTTGTTTTTATGCCGAGATCGCCCGAGCTTTATTTTATTCTTCTCGGCGCCATCAAATTGGGAGCGATCGTCGGGCCGTTATTTGAAGCGTTTATGGAAGGTGCCGTCAAAGACAGGCTTGCAAACAGCGGAGCGAAGGTCATCGTGACGACGCCGGAATTGCTTGAACGGGTGCCGGCCGATGAACTTCCGGATCTTGAATCAATCATTGTCGTTGGAGAAGGCGTAAAGGAAGAAGGACCTGTCATTGATTATTACGCGAAAGCGGCGGAAGCAGGCACTGATCTTGAGATTGAATGGGTGGATCAGGAAGACGGGATGCTGCTTCACTATACGTCGGGTTCGACCGGCGCGCCAAAAGGGGTTCTCCACGTCCATAAAGCAATGATCCAGCATTATCAAACAGCCAAATGGGTTCTTGATCTGCATGACGATGACATCTATTGGTGCACCGCTGATCCCGGCTGGGTCACCGGAACGGTTTACGGGATTTTCGGTCCGTGGCTGAATGGAGCTACGAATGTTGTCGTAGGCGGCAGATTCAGTCCTGAGGCATGGTACGAAACGATTGAAAAAATGGAAGTGACGGTATGGTACAGCGCGCCAACGGCTTTCCGGATGCTGATGGGTGCAGGCGACGATCTTGTGAATAAATATAATCTAAGCTCCTTGCGGCATATTTTAAGCGTAGGGGAGCCGTTAAATCCCGAAGTCATCAGGTGGGGGCATAAAGTCTTCGGCAACCGGATTCATGATACTTGGTGGATGACTGAAACAGGATCGCAGCTCATCTGCAATTACCCGTGCATGGAAATTAAACCGGGATCAATGGGCAAGCCGATTCCCGGTGTAGAGGCTGCAATCGTCGACAACCAGGGAAATGAACTGCCTCCTTACAGAATGGGAAATCTCGCCATTAAAAAAGGCTGGCCGTCGATGATGCATTCGATCTGGAACAATCCTGAAAAATATAGCTCCTATTTTATGCCGGGCGATTGGTATGTGTCAGGAGATTCCGCCTACATGGATGAAGACGGGTACTTCTGGTTCCAGGGACGGATCGACGATGTCATCATGACATCGGGCGAACGCGTCGGCCCGTTTGAAGTCGAGAGCAAGCTTGTTGAGCATCAGGCCGTCGCTGAAGCAGGCGTCATCGGCAAACCGGATCCCGTCCGGGGTGAAATTATTAAAGCGTTCATCGCCTTGAGGGACGGTTATGAACCGTCAGATGCGTTAAAAGAAGAAATCAGGCAGTTCGTGAAACAAGGCTTGGCCGCACATGCCGCGCCAAGGGAAATCGAATTTAAAGATAAACTGCCGAAGACAAGAAGCGGAAAGATCATGAGACGCGTCCTGAAAGCATGGGAGCTGAACCTTCCGGCAGGCGATCTCTCATCGATGGAAGACTGATGTCTCATTGACAATGCAAAAATATTATGTTAAAAAAGATTTAGTCGAATATTCAAAAGGTGAAGACTGAGATCAGTAGAACGCATCCTTCCCTGTCTTAGAGAGCTGATGGCCGGTGAAAATCAGCACATATGGATGGTTTGAATTACACTCATGAACCGCTTTTGCGAAAAAAGCCTTCCGGGCTTTCTGTAGCAGAAGAACGGAAGCTTTTCCGTTATCAACGAGAGTGAAAAGAGCGCGGCCATGCGTTCTTTTAAGCAGGGTGGTACCGCGATTTTTATCGTCCCTTCGTTTTTGCGAAGGGGCGTTTTATTTTGGAAAAAAGGAGCTAATTGATGATGACACACATACTTGATGATTTGTCCTTCAGGGGACTGATTCAGCAGCAAACCGATGAAGCAGGCTTGAGAGAACTGCTCGATAAAGAGAAAATCAGCTTATACTCCGGATTTGATCCGACAGCTGACAGTCTGCATATCGGCCACCTGCTGCCGATTTTAATGCTTCGCCGCTTCCAGCTGGCCGGACATCGTCCGATTGCGCTCGTAGGCGGGGCGACGGGCCTTATCGGCGATCCGAGCGGAAAGAAAGCGGAGCGCACGCTGAACAATGAAGAAATCGTCCGCGAATGGTCGCAGAAAATCAAAAACCAGCTTTCGCGTTTCCTTGATTTTGAAGCTGAAGAGAACCCGGCGATCATGGCGAACAACTATGACTGGATCGGCAAAATGAACGTCATTGATTTCCTGCGCGATGTCGGCAAAAACTTCGGAATCAATTACATGCTTGCCAAGGATACGGTAAGCTCCAGAATCGAGACAGGCATATCTTATACTGAATTCAGCTACATGATCCTGCAGTCTCTCGATTTCTTGAATTTGTACAGAAACCAGGAATGCAAGCTTCAGATCGGCGGAAGCGACCAGTGGGGCAACATCACATCAGGTCTCGAACTCATCCGCAAATCCGAAGAGAATGCAAAAGCTTTCGGATTGACGATTCCGCTTGTGACAAAAGCAGACGGCACGAAGTTCGGAAAAACGGAAGGCGGCGCGATCTGGCTTGATAAAGAGAAAACGTCGGCGTATGAGTTTTATCAGTTCTGGATCAATACCGACGACAGGGATGTCGTGAAATACTTAAAATACTTCACTTTCTTATCAAAAGAAGAAATTGAAGATCTCGCTGAAAAAACAGAGACGGCGCCTGAAAAACGCGAAGCGCAAAAGCGCCTCGCCGAAGAAGTGACCGTTCTTGTACACGGCCGTGAAGCGTTTGAGCAGGCCGTCAACATCTCAAAAGCACTGTTCAGCGGAGATATCAAACAATTGACAGCTGAAGAAGTAAAAGTCGGCTTTAAAGGGGTTCCTTCCCTGGAGGTCGAGAAAGCGGATGAACTTCCTCTTGTTGAAATACTCGTCCAATCAAAGCTGTCTCCGTCTAAACGGCAGGCGCGCGAAGATATCACGAATGGCGCGGTATACGTTAACGGCGAGCGCCGCACCGATGTTGCGGACGTCCTCACCGCCGACGACCGCATCGAAGGACAGTTTACCGTCATTCGCCGCGGTAAAAAGAAATACTTCCTGCTGACTTATAAGTAATCAAAAAAACTCTTGCCAAACGGCAAGGGTTTTTTTGTGTCAACATGTTTCATGTATGTTCATTCAGGAAATGTCAAAAATATAGATGTAATAGGTAGAGCGTTTCCATCGTTGAAGAGGGAGGAATGTAGCATGAACCTGTTCATTGCAGCCAAAGAGAAATTTATGGAAGATTACCACAAGCAGCTGGAAACGGAACGAAAACAAGAGGTGCAGCAGTCGGCTGACGGATACAATCAATTGAATCAGACGGAAAATGCAGCAAAGCGGCTGAAGTAGAGGGTCTTTAGAGGCCCTCTTTTTTATCAATAAAACGGCCGGCAGTCTCTTTACCCACCCGTTTTATTGATAACGATCGACAGTTTATAATTTGCATGATGGTTTAAGTCTATTAAAAATTGGTCCAACTGTTGATTTGACGGAAACTTGCATTCAAGAAGATAACAGCCGTCTCCGCTGATTTTATAGTTATGAATGATGTATTTCTGCTGTGCTTTAATAAATGAAAGATAAGGCTTATGATAAGTGCTTTTTGTATAGATATTGATAAAAGCGTGAATAAAACACCCGAGTTTCACTTGATTCACTTGTATGGTATAACCTTCAATCACTCCTTGATCCTCTAATTTAGCAACCCTTGCTGAAGCCGCCTGGCCTGTCAAATGAACTTTCTCTCCTAATTCCTTCATGGTCATCCGGCTGTTTTTTGATAATTCCTCTATGATTTGCTTGTCTGTATGATCCAGCATTTCATCAAATCCTCTCAAATGAACGTTTTTCAAAAATCAAGTCAAACGCTGTAAAGACTTGATTTTATCTATTTAAATGTTGATCGGTCATAGTATAAACTAATCGTAAATGAAAGGAAAGGCATGATAACTATGAATATTCAACAAATTCGAAATGCAACATTGGCCGTCAAATATGCGGGCAAAACATTTTTAATAGATCCGATGCTGGCTGAAAAAGGCGCTTACCCTCCTTTCCCGAACTCAGCAAGACAAGAGCAAAACAACCCTTTGGTCAGCCTGCCTGTGCCAACCGACGAGCTCGTCAAGAATACAGACGCAGTCATCGTCACTCATCTGCATTTAGATCATTTTGACGATGCTGCCAAAGATCTGCTTCCGAAAGAAATCAAACTGTTTGTCCAAAATGAAGCAGATGCTGAGGAAGTGAGAAAAGCCGGTTTTCAAAATATAGAGGTCTTAACAAAAGATACGGTGTTTGAGGGGATTCAATTAATCAAAACAAAAGGCGAGCATGGGAGGGGAGAGATATTAAAGCTTGCCGGAGAAGTGTGCGGCGTTGTCTTCAAACACTCAAAGGAGAAAACGCTGTATGTGGCAGGGGATACAGTTTGGTATGAAGGTGTCCGGGAAGAAATCGCTGCGCATCAGCCGGACGTCATAGTCGTTAACGGAGGAGACAATCAGTTCTTTGAAGGAGGGTCTCTTGTGATGGGAAAAGAGGATATTGCTGAAGTCTATCAAGCTGCACCTAAGGCCACAATCATTTCCAGTCATATGGAGGCTGTCAACCATTGGACTTTATCACGAAAAGAATTGAAGAGCTTCATTCAGGAAAAAGGAATGTCCTCGCGCGTACTTGTGCCGGATGACGGCGAATCTTACACATTTTAATATATGACAGGTCAAAGCCGTAAAAAACAGACAGTGAACTTCTGTCTGTTTTTTAATTCTTCTTCGAGACCAGAGATGTAATCAATGCCTCCGGCGGGATTCGAACCCGCACTCCTTCCGTAAGCATAGGCTAGGGGAGAACACGCTTCCCTACGGACTTTCACCGACAGGAATTCCACCTGTCTCAGCTATTTGCTTTTCGGTGCTTCTGAAACCCTTGCCTTGCGACCCGTTCCTACAGTGTTTTACGGCGCTCTTCCCTTCTAGAGCTACGGAGGCGAAATGAATGATTCATATTATACAGAAGCAATGGTTAAATGGAAACGGTATATTGTTTTTCCTATGATATGAATGTAAGCTCAAAGCCCATAGAAAAAATGTTCTTTCCGAACAGGCATCAAAACATCCCTTCAAGTAAATGGTCGAAAATGATATTTTATGGTATAATTCATATGTTTTTCGCAAATTTATAGATTTGGCAGTGGAGGAAATTGTATGAAGTGGTATTGGAGAGGCTTGAAGAATTATGCGAATTTTGAAGGGAGAGCAAGACGAAAGGAATACTGGTTGTTTCATGTATTTAACGGCATCATATGCTTTATATTATTTATCTTATCATTAATGGTAGTAAGTTTATTTATTTCAGGAATCATGACAGCAGAAGGATATGACAGATATCAAGTAGGATATATTATTGGGTATGGCGGGGGGTTCCTCGGATACATTCTCATCTTTATTTATCAGTTGGCTGTTTTGGTGCCTTCTTTGGCTGTCAATGTCCGCAGGCTGCATGATACCGGGAGAAGCGGCTGGTGGATTTTAATTGGCTTTTTGCCGATTATCGGTGCTGTCATTCTGCTTATTTTTTACTGTCAGGCTGGCGAAGCAAAAGAAAATCAATATGGACCAAATCCAAAAGTAAATGTATCGTAAATTGGCCCCCAATTGTTAGAAAATCATCTGGCGATTGGGGTTTTTTTATATACTGAAGCAGACCTGAATTTTTGATTTTATTGAGCAACCCTTCAATAATATCATCGGAGCTTTGTTCAATGTGCCAGCAATACCGAAGAGTGTTTGGCGGTATCACTCTCAGCAGCGATTGAGGATCGTATGGTGATACCGGAGAACAGTCAAATCGGCGAGACTAAATAAAAGCAGTCGCTGAAGTTCAGTTGTGGCTGCATCGCGACACGGATCTCGGTCCTTTTTCGGAAGCTTTTTATAAATAAATCGCACACCATCCCGCTAAAACCCCCATAACAAAGCAGTCGTTGCTGTCCATTTTCTTGCCGTGTTTAAGAAAGACATTCAAAGCCCAATTCAGTTTAGTGCCCTCCGCCGTCTTTGTAACCCATTTTTTGCTGATATTGTAGTACATGACTTTGAAAAGGGCGAATGCAACTGAACAGAATACGTAGAACAAGACAAACTTAGCAAAAAACAAAAGCATTTGTCGGCCACTCCTCCGCTTTCAATTGTCTAACCAACGATTTAATTTTACCGAAGATGTTTAAAGGAGAAAAGGAGATGTTTGCTTGTGAGAAGGTACCTTACTCTTATGAGGCGGGTCTGTTTTATTCCGGCGGGCGAATTTCGAACCAGGATGAATGTGATCACAGATATCATTTGAAAGTGAATCATCAGATCTATCAGCAGCCAGAATCAACGGGGAGTAAACAAAAAACCCTAGAATCGTTGGGATGTCAACAATTCTAGGGTTTTTGCCCATGCTCTTTAAAGAGCATTTTCTATTAACGAGAGTAGAACTCAACGATCAGCGCTTCGTTAATCTCAGCAGGAAGCTCAGAACGCTCTGGAAGGCGAGTTAGTGAACCTTCAAGCTTTTCAGCGTCAAAAGTCAGGTATTCAGGAACAAAGTTGTTCACTTCAACCGCTTCTTTAACGACAGAAAGGTTTTGAGATTTTTCACGAAGTGAAATCGTTTGGCCAGGTTTAACTTGGTAAGACGGAATGTCAACGCGGCTTCCGTCAACAAGAACGTGACCGTGGTTTACCAATTGGCGTGCTTGGCGGCGAGTGCGCGCCAGGCCAAGACGGTAAACGATGTTGTCAAGACGTGACTCAAGAAGAATCATGAAGTTTTCACCGTGTTTACCGGCCATTTTCGCAGCTTTGTCAAAAAGGTTGCGGAATTGGCGTTCGTTCACACCGTACATATGGCGAAGCTTTTGCTTTTCTTGCAATTGCAAACCATATTCTGATAGTTTTTTACGCTGTCCCGGACCGTGAGGACCTGGTGCGTAAGGACGTTTTTCTAATTCTTTACCCGTACCGCTTAAAGAGATGCCTAAACGGCGGGATAATTTCCAGCTTGGACCTGTATAGCGAGCCATAATGTGACTCCTCCTTTGGTTTTATTTTTGTGAAAATAAAACCCATCTGTTCAATTCAGCCATGTCCATTTTGTTTTCATGTATCCTCGCTCCAGCAGCAAAGAGTTACACGATACACCTTAATAAATAAGGAACAAAATGAAACATAGAAGCAGAACAAAAAGGCTGCATTATTTCACACAAAGAAGATTATATAATGTCCGCCGGGCAAAGTCAACCATTCATGGATCGTCCCGAAAGGAACGGACTGTTTATAAGTATATAGTCCTGTTTTTGTGATATAATCAGGAAAATAAAATACAAAAAACGGATTTTTTAAGGTGATGACCATGAATAAACAAACTGAAGACCTATATCTGACTTTTCATCAAAAGCTGTTTCAATTTTTTTTAAAAAAGCCGGCCGTCTCGTACGACGACTCTGTTGCCTGGCTAAAAGCGGCAGCAGAGTCATTTTTTTCGTTTATATCTCTAACAGTGCAGCCTTCTTCAAGACTGCAGGGATCGAGAGGCGACGGTGATCCGATCAGACGAGTGAGCGATTATCATACCATTATAACAATAGAAGAAAACAGCAAATATATAGAACTTTCATGTCAAAAGAAACATAAATTACCAGAACGTCTCGCGGAATCCATTCATCTGTTTTTGGTGCATTGTCTGGAGCTTGACGCATTATTTCGTGATGAGCTTAAGAAAACAAAGATTTATGAAAAGACGGAGCTGCTGCATGAGCTGATGGATCAGGAGCAGGTGCTGAAGACAATGCTCGAAAGCTTAAGGAGTGTGTTTCCTTTTTTAACGTATTGTCTTTTCTTGTCATACGATGAGGATCAATACATCAACCTCCCTGCGATAGAGTTGGATGTGCAAAGCGAATCGACCGATTCTTTTGCCTTGGAGGCATACTTATCAGGACAGGAGAAGAGCAAAAATGAAGCGGAAGTATACATTCCGATTAAAGGCCGGCAGGGAACGTACGGCGTTTTGAAAGCCTTTGGACCAGGCGCTGCCGATACGGCAGCGGATATATGCATTATTTCGAATGCGGCAGGGAAAGCATTTGAAAATTCACGGCTTTACGAACAGTCGCAGAATATGATTTCAAATTTGGAGCTGATTAATGAAACATCGCATCAGCTGAACCGGACGAAACGCCTTCCGGATATGATGAAGAGCTTGTCCGAAAGGCTGATCAGTTCATTCGGCGCCGAAGAGGTGGGCTTTTTTTATAAAAATCACTTAGGAAAGGAAACCCTGCTGCCGGAAAGCACTAGTTTTTTTCAGACGGATGAGGCCCTTCCATACATCCGCTATGTCAAAGAGAAGATATCAGAGGAAAACGGGGTGTTTGTCGGAAACGGTTCTTCGCTTTTTGGGAATGAAGGATATGCTTCATTAATGGGCGTTCCGATGCTGGAAAATAATGAAAACAAAGGGTTTGTCATCGTGTTGAAAAAAAACGTCTGCTCCTTTTCGTTTGAGATGTTTAAGCTGTTTCAGACGCTGATCAGGCATTCCACGCTCGCCGTATCGAATTTGATGCTGCGCGACCGGCTGAAGTATCTTGTTCAGACAGACCGTTTGACAGAGCTCTACTCGAGAAGCCATCTCGATGAGAAAATCGGGTACAGTATGAAATTGGACGAGAGCGGCGTCCTCGTATTGATCGATATCGATGATTTTAAACAGATTAACGATACGTACGGCCATCAGAAAGGCGATGATATTCTTATACAAGTCGCCCGGGTGATCCAGCGAAACATCCGCGATCAGGATGTCGCAGCAAGGTGGGGAGGAGAAGAGCTTGCGGTATACTTGCCGAAAGCAAGGCTGAACGCCGGTGAAATGCTTGCCGAAAGGCTCATAATGCTTGTCAGGGAATGTACGGATCCGACGGTGACGATTTCGTGCGGGGTATCCCATTGGTCTCAGGATCGTCCGAAATCTTTATCCGACCTTTTTAAAGAAGCGGATGTCGCGCTGTACAATGCAAAGCGGAACGGGAAAAACAAGTTTATGACACATTAAAAAAGAGCCGGAATTACCGGCTCTTTTCGCTTAAACGCTCTCCAAGCTTCTCCGTGAACTTTTTCAAATAATACTCATCAGTTTCATCGAAGCGGTTTTTAATCGGGCTGTCGATATCGAGCACTCCGATGATGCTCCCGTCAACTTCAAGCGGAACTACGATTTCGGATTGGGACGCTGCATCACACGCAATGTGTCCGGGGAATGCGTTCACATCTTCAACGCGCTCGACCCGGCCGTTTGTATAAGCGGTGCCGCAGACGCCTTTCCCGAACGGGATTCTTACGCATGCAGGAAGTCCCTGGAACGGCCCGAGCACAAGCTCACCGTCTTTGGCAAAATAAAAGCCCGCCCAGTTGACGTCTTCCAATGATTGATACAAAAGAGCGGAAGCGTTTGCTGTATTGGCGATCATATCAGGTTCGCCTTCTGTCAGCGCATCGATCTGTTTGAGGAGAAGCTCGTATTTTTTTTCTTTACTGCCTTCTGTTTTTTCGACATGAAACATTATATTTCCCTCGCTTTTTCTTTGAAATGGCAAAAACGCGCTTGCCGTGATGCTATTTGTCGAGCGCTTTTTACAGGAACAACTCCGCTTGAAGTGGAATTGTTTTAAGTAAGAAGGGGTGAAACAAGATGGGATCAAACGCTACTCCAACCACGAAGGACAGGATCATCGAATCTGCCGTGGAACTGTTCAACCAAAAAGGTTTTTCAGGAACATCAGTCCGCGAAATTGCCCGAGCAGCCAATGTCAATGTCGCCCACATCTCCTATTATTTTAATGGAAAAGGCGGGTTAATGGAGCATTTAGTATCCCGTTTTTATGAAGGCTATTTAAGAATCCTTGAAAAGGGCCATGAACGCCTTCAGGATGCAGGTGCAACGGATTGCCTTCTTCAATTGGTTTTTGATATTCTATCGTATCAGCATGAACATCGTCAATTAACTCGGTTTGTCTATCGCGAAGTCACGATTGATTCCACACTGAATCGTGAAGTGATGTCGACATATTTAACGAAAGAAAAGTACATTCTCCATCTGATCATTGAAAAGGGAAATGAGGACAACGAATTTTCCCGTTTTCCCCTTTCCCATTTTATGATTCAGCTGAAGTCGCTTTTAATGATGCCTTATCTGCAGCCTCAATATATTTCAGAAGTGCTTTATGTACAGCCGCACGAGCCGTACTTTTATCAGGCGTATTACAAGGAAGTCAAAACATGGCTTCTCAGTCTGTTGTACAGAGAGCGTCGGCAAGCCGCCGTTATTTAACAAAGCGGCTCTCAAAATGTTCGTAACCAAATCCGGCATCCTCTGCTTGGTGGGCGTCAGACCCAAAGACAAGCGGGATGTTTTTTTGTTCCGCTTCTTTTATCATCCATTCTTCCATATAGACGTTGCCTGCATAAGGCTTGCGGAGGCCGGCCGTATTAAAGTCAAGTTCAAGTCCGCGTTTTGCGGCTTCATCCAGACAGGAGGAGACCGATTTTCTAACGCTTTCCGACATCGTATACGGAAACAGCTTCACAAATTTTTTCGCAAGCGTGATGTGGCCGATTCGTTTTGGCTTAAATGCTCCCAACGGTGATACAATGGAAGAATAGATTTCGTCATAATAGGCGAGATAAACCTGCTCTGTGCTGCCGTAGCAGTCGATCAGCTGCTGAAACGCTTTTTCATCGTAGTCAAGACAGATGTATGAAGATCCAGCCGGCAAAAAATGAACGGACAGGATGCTGTCGTCAAGATGTGTGCCGTACTGATCGAGAAAAGCTTTCGTTTCATGTTCAAAGGCGCGGATATAATCGACTTCAAGACCGATCAAAATGTCAAGCTGTCCTCTGTATTCTTCCTTCAGTTCGGTCAGCCGTTCAATATAGCGGCCCAGCTGGGAGATCGGCATGGCGCTGTCTTTCTCCGGAGTCGGATCAATAAATGAAGGCGGAAGCGGCGCGTGCTCAGTAAAGGATACGGATTGGAAGCCTTTTTTGCACAATTCTTCTATATAATATCTGAATTCGTCTTTTGATCCGTGCGGACAAAAGGGAGAATGAACATGACCGTCTCGTTTCAGCATGATGTCACCCCGTAAAAAAATAGTCAGATGTTGTCACTTTGATGTAAAAAAATTAAAAATTCTGCTCAAAAAATGTTGGTTACATGGTATCATAAGAACAATGAAAACGATAGTTTAACTTCATTTTTACATAACAATTTCAAATATCATACCCTGACAGAACAAGATAAACAGCAAGGGGGCTCATTATGGAGTTTGTCATTGGCTTACTGGCGTTATTTTTAATCTTATTCGCTACGGGCTACTTATTCAGAAAAAATATATATAAAGAGATCGACCGTTTAGAAGCTTGGAAAATCGAAATCATGAACCGTTCGATTGTGGAAGAGATGTCAAAAATCAAGCATCTGAAAATGACGGGGCAGACTGAGGAATTCTTTGAAAGATGGCGCCGGGAATGGGATGAAATCGTCACCTCGCATATGCCCAAAGTCGAAGAGCTTCTGTTTGAAGCCGAGGATTGCGCCGACAAATACCGTTTTCAAAAATCGAAACAGGTGCTCGCGCATATTGAGAATCTTTTATCAGCGGCTGAGTCCAACATTGAAGACATCTTAAAGGAAATCGCCGATCTTGTCTCAAGCGAAGAGCAGAACCGCAAAGAAATCGAAGAGGTAAAAGAACGTTATACAAAAGTGCGGAAAAACCTTTTGGCATACAGCCACCTGTACGGAGACCTCTATGCGAAAATTGAAGCCGACCTCGATACCGTGTGGGAAGGCATTAAACAGTTTGAAGAGGAAACAGAAGGCGGAAATTACATAGAAGCCAGAAAGGTGCTGCTTGCCCAAGACCGTTTGCTTGAAGAGCTTCAATCATACATAGACGATGTGCCGAAACTGCTTGCCAGCTGCAAGCAGACAGTTCCGCAGGAAATCGCAAAATTGAAAGCCGGCTATCAGGAAATGATCGATAAAGGGTATAAGCTCGATCATATTCAAGTGGAGAAGGAGCTCGAAAACCTTTTGAAAGAATTGAAGCGCGCTGAAGATGCGCTTTTGGACGAGCTTGATTTAGAGGAAGCCGCCGCAATCGTGCAGATCATTGATGAAACGATCCAGACGCTGTATAACCAGCTCGAGCATGAAGTCGAAGCAGGGCAGGAAATTTTGGGCAAAGTGCCTGAGCTTGCCGCTGCATTGGAAAAGCTTGAAGCCTCCAAAAAGGATACCGAAGCTGAAACCGAGCTCGTCAAGAAAGGCTACAGACTGACTACCGGCGAACTGGAGAAGCAGCAGTCATATGAAAAGCGCCTTGAAATGATCGAAAAGCAGTTCGAACAAGTGAGAGAAAGGCTTGATCAGAAACATGTCGCCTACTCGCTGTTAAAAGAAGAGCTTGCCGATATCGAAAAGCAGATGGAAGCCGCGCAACGGGAGCATGACGAATACAGGGACATGCTGCAAATGCTGAGAAAAGAAGAGCTTCAGGCAAGAGAGCTTCTCAAGCAATTGAAGCAGACAATCAAGGATACGGCGCGCAGCCTGGAGAAAAGCAATGTTCCAGGCATCCCGGAGGCCATAACCGAAAAGATCCGACAGTCGCAGACGACTGTGCAGAAAGTGACAGAACAGTTGAATGAGCTGCCGCTGAACATGGATGCGGTGAACGAACGTCTTCAAGAGGCGGAACAGCTTGTCACGGAAGTGAAAACAAAGACGGACGAACTGGTTGAACTGGTTTTGCTGATCGAACGCATCATTCAATATGGCAACCGCTTCAGAAGCCAGGACCGTATCCTTTCCGAACAGCTGAAAGAAGCAGAAAACTGTTTTTACGCATATCAGTATGAAGAGGCTTACGACATAGCCGCCAGAGCGGTGGAAAAAGCGTCGCCTGGAGCAGTGGCCCGGCTTGAAGCGGACGCGAAGCAGCCTGAATAAAGCAAAAACCCGGCATGTAAAGATGAACTGACCCGTTAAAATGAGACTTAGAAAAAACACCTATGCTGCCTGTCCCCTGTATTCCAGTGGGGACAGGTAGTTTAATTTTGCCTGAATTCGTACATGATTATATCGATACATGTATTGATTTACAATTTGTACTACTTTAGAATTGGATATAGATGCTCTACTTTGAGCGTTAAATCCTTCCGACTTTAGCGAGGAGTGAAAGGATTCAATGACGGCATTATCATGGCAGTTTCCTTTTCGAGACATGCTTGTGGTAATGCCTTTTTCTTTGGCCAAATTCTGATATGCATGTGAAGTATAGACAGATCCCTGGTCGCTATGAAGAAGTAACCCTACTGGTTTACGTAATTCTACAGCTTCCCTCAATGTGTCTAATACTAGGTTAATATCTTGGCTCGTACCTATTTTGTAAGCCACTATTTCGTTGTTATATAAGTCCATAATCGTTGATAAATATAACATAGTCGAGCCATAAGGTAAGTAGGTAATGTCGGTTACCCATTTTTCATTTAATCGGCTTGCTTTAAAATTACGATTGAGAGTGTTCGGCACAATAATATTACTCTCACCACAAATGTACTTTTGTCGCTTCTTCTTAACTTGACACTGAATCTCAAACTTTTGCATAATTTTTTGTACAGTTTTGCGGTTTACATTTATCCCATACTTTCTGTTTAAGATGGATTTAATTTTACGATGACCATAGTGATAGAAGTTTTTCTTACACAGCTTGATTACTAGCTCTTCTAATGAAGTTAGCTCAACTTTTTTATACTTCTTTTTCCAACGGTAATATGTTGACTTAGGTATGCCTAATACTCCAAGAATATCAATTATTTTAAAAGTGGCTGAGAGTTCTTCTACAACTTGGACAATGACTCGTGGCTCCAACTCCTTTCGATCTCCTGGTACTTTTTTATAATTGCCAATTGAGCCTCTAGCTGTTTATTCTTTAGTTTTAATTCTTCTAGCTCACTCATTTCCTCCGATTCTTTACCGTAGGAATATTGTTTTCCAACTTGTTGCGAAAATCGATAGGTTTGGCCTGTTTTGTACCATCGCATCCATGTTTTAATTTGAGTCTTATTTTTTATCCCCAGTTGTTCCATTATTTCTTTGTTTGTCATTCCAGCTTGTTTCATTTTAATTACTTCCCATTTTACTTCTTCTGCGTAATGTACTCTTGTGCCCATAGAAAAACACCCTCCTAAGAATCATATTGTATTAATACGATTCAGGGGGTGTTTTTTCCTTGTCTCATTTATTTGGGTCTCTCCAAAGATGTGTGCCGGGTTTTTTGTCTAAAGAAATGAAAGATAAAAAAACAGCCCTGTTTTAAACAGAGCTGTTTTTTGCAAAGGTCAGCTGACGTTCTTTAATTTGTCCTCCGGCAAAGCGATAAAAAATGTCACAATGTAACCGATCACTGCGCCGATAACAGCCGGAACGACCCAGCCGACACCCATGCTGAACAGCGGGATGTTCGCTTTTAAGATATCGTTAACCGGCCCCAGCGGGATTTTCGCCGCGTTTAA
Source organism: Bacillus licheniformis DSM 13 = ATCC 14580 (assembly GCF_000011645.1). Classification (GTDB taxonomy): domain Bacteria; phylum Bacillota; class Bacilli; order Bacillales; family Bacillaceae; genus Bacillus; species Bacillus licheniformis. The sequence continues at coordinate 2,988,265 of NC_006270.3, read as the reverse complement.
TCCGTCGATGATGCTCAGAATTCCTGTCGGGATAAGGGTGCCGATATAGACCTCGCGCCGTTCATTAAACAGCTTATCAATGAATGAGAGCAAAACGACGACGATCGCAAGCGGATAAATCGCAGACAGAATCGGTACTGAAAACGAGATGATTTCTGTCAGTCCGAAATTGGCAATCACAAGGCTGAAAAGCGTCACAATGATGACAACTGCTTTGTAAGAGAGCTTCGGAATCAGATTTGAAAAATACTCTCCGCAAGAAGAAACAAGTCCTACGCTTGTCGTCAGGCAGGCGAACAAGATCGCGATGCCGAGCACGGCATTTCCAAGCGAGCCGAACAAATATGCGGAAGCTTTGGACAATATTTCGCCGCCGTTGTCGAGCGAACCGACGGTTTCAACGCTTGTCGCCCCTAAATAAGCGAGTGAAACGTAAACGAGTCCGAGACCGACTGCAGCGACTATCCCCGCTTTGATGCATGAAGCGGCGATTGACTTTGGATTTGTGACTCCGCGGTCTTTAATTGCCGTAATGACGACAATTCCAAAAACAATTGAAGCGATCGCATCCATCGTTTTATACCCTTCTAAAAATCCGACAAACAGCGGTGCGGATTGGTAAGCCTCTGTCACAGACCCGATGCTGCCCATCGGGGTGATAAACGCTTTGATGACTAAGATTGCGATTACAGTCAATAATATCGGTGTTAAAATTTTACCGATGCGGTCAACAAGCTTGCTTGGGTTTAACGCCAAGAAATAAGTGATCCCGAAAAAGATCAGGGTAAAGATGAACAGATAAAGACTTGACGAATGTTTTCCTAAAAACGGCTCAACCGCTATGACGTATGAAACGTTTCCCGTCCTCGGAATGGCAAATAAAGGTCCGATCGTTAAATAAATGCTGACGATTAATATCGTGCCGAAGACCGGGTGGGCTTTGTCAGCTAGGCCTTTTGCACTCCCTTTTAAAGCAACCGCGATGACGCCGAGCAGAGGAAGACCAACGCCCGTCAGCAAGAATCCGATGATAGCCGGCCAAATATTCTCTCCGGCAGCTTGACCAAGCTGGGGAGGAAAAATCATATTTCCCGCTCCGAAAAAGAGGGCGAACAGCATAAGCCCAATCGCCGTCGTTTCCTTAGCGGATAGTGAAGTTTTCATTAAAAAGAACCTCCTGGCATTTTGTTTAAATTTTCTGTCAATTTATTTTCGTGATATAATATGACAAAAGTCCAAAGACTATTATATTTTAAAAATCAGAGAAGTCAAACATTTATTTTTAATTTTCAATTACAAGTTGATATGATAACATATACAGTCATGAAAAAGAACGTTCATTTTAAAGGAGTAGATCATGATTTATCTTGATAATAGTTCAACAACAAAACCATATCCTGAATTATTACAAATTTATGAACAAGTAAATCAGCGCTTCTTCGGCAACCCGTCGTCTCTGCACCGCCACGGCGTTGAAGCGGATCAATTGCTTTCTGAAGCGCGGAAACAGATTAAATCGGCGCTTTCGCTAAAAAATCATGATATCGTGTTTACGTCCGGCGCTTCAGAAGCCAATAACATGGCGCTTAAAGGCATTGCTTTGGCACATGCGCAAAAAGGAAAGCATATCATTGCTTCCTCCATTGAACACCCGTCTGTGACGGAATCCTTGGAGCAGCTGAAGACGGCCTTCGGCTTTGAGGTTACATATCTTCCTGTCGACGGCCATGGCTTTGTTTCTCTTGAAGACTTGAAACAAGCGCTCCGCAAAGACACGATTCTTGTAAGCATCATGCACGTCAACAATGAAACAGGCGTCATCCAGCCTCTGGAAGAAATCGGGAAAATCGTAAAAGAAAACACAAGGGCATACTTTCACGTTGATCATGTTCAGGGCATCAACAAGGTTCCGCTGGACATCTCCGGGGCAGCCATTGACCTTTGTACAATCTCGGGTCACAAATTTCACGGCTTAAAGGGAACAGGAGCCCTCATTCTAAACGAACGGATCTCGCTTTTTCCTTTGATTTCCGGAGGAGAACAGCAGAACAACAGGCGTGCTGGAACTGAAAATACCGCCGGCGCCGTTACACTTGCAAAAGCGATCAATTTGTCAAAACAGGATTATAACCATTATATAGAAGAAATAAAGGCGGCAAAATCAGCTTTTATCAAGGAGCTAAAAGAGCTGAAAGGTGTTATATTAAATACGCCGGAAGAAAACAGCGCGCCGCATATCATCAATTTTTCCGTTCCGGGATTGAAGGCTGAGGTCCTTTTGCATATGCTAGAGGAGCGGGATATTTTCGTATCGACGACATCAGCATGCTCTTCAAAACAGCATAAGCCGAGCAAGGTGCTTTTAGAAATGGGAAAAGGTGAAGGTGCGGCCTCAAGCAGCATCAGAATCAGCATGACGTACCGGGATAATCATGAGATTGTCGGCCCGTTTATGACGGCCTTAAAAGAAAGTTTACACAAACTAAAAGGAATTATGAGGTAGAGGCACAATGAATGAGGACTACATTTTAATCAGATTTGGCGAAATTTCAACAAAAGGAAAGAATAGAAAGCTTTTTGTCGATCGCCTGAAAAGAAATATCAAAATGGTCTTGCGCGATTTCCGCAACGTCCGTTATGAATCAACACGCGACAGAATGACTCTCGTATTAAACGGAGAAGACGCTGAAGCTGTAATGGCTCGTCTGAAACACGTTTTCGGCATCCAATCGTTCAGTCTTGCCGTGAAGTGCCGGACAGATCTGGAAAGCATTAAAGAGACGGCGCTCGCTTCTGTTCAAGAACAATACAAGCCCGGGGATACCTTTAAAGTATCGACGAAAAGGGCTTATAAGCAGTTTGAATTAAATACAAATGAGATGAATGCCGAGATCGGAGGACACATTTTGCGCAACACCGACGATCTTACCGTTGACGTCCACTCCCCGGACATCCATTTGCGTATCGAAATTCGGGAAGATGCCACGTATTTGACATTCCGGGATGAAAAAGGTGCGGGCGGACTGCCGGTCGGAAGCGGAGGAAAAGCGATGCTTATGATATCCGGCGGAATCGACAGCCCTGTTGCCGGGTTCTATGCCATGAAGCGCGGACTTGAGATCGAAGCCGTTCACTTTTTCAGCCCGCCATATACAAGCGAGCGGGCCAAGCAAAAAGTGATCGATCTTACTAAGCGGCTTACGGCTTTTGGCGGAGACATCAAGCTTCATATCGTTCCGTTTACAAAAACTCAAGAGCTCATTCAAAAGCAGATTCCCGAGAACTATTCCATGACGGCGACCAGAAGGCTGATGCTCCAGATCGCCGACAAACTGCGCGAACGCCATAACGCGCTTGCGATCTTTACAGGGGAAAGCCTCGGCCAGGTGGCAAGCCAGACGCTTGAAAGCATGTATGCCATCAACGCGGTCACGAGCACGCCGGTTTTGCGCCCTTTAATCGGCATGGATAAGACGGAAATCATCGAAAAAGCGAAGGAAATCGATACGTACGATATCAGCATACGTCCGTACGAAGACTGCTGCACGATCTTTACGCCTTCTGCGCCGAAAACGCGTCCGAAAAAAGAGAAAATCGAACACTTTGAAAGCTACACAGATTTCGAACCGCTTATCAACGAAGCTGTGGAAAACACGGAAACGATTGTTTTGAGCAGCAAAGCGGAAACGAAAGATCAATTTGCGGATTTTTTCTAAAGGAATATTCAATCAAACATCTTTGTCTGTTTTTGCATACAATTACCAAACATTCTTTGTATGAAGTCATGTGTTTTTACACAATCTATACTCACAAGGAGGTGAGAACACATGGCTCAAAACAACAGACAAAGCAGTTCTAACCAACTATTGGTTCCTGGTGCTGCTCAAGCTATCGACCAAATGAAATTCGAAATCGCTTCTGAATTTGGCGTTAACCTTGGAGCAGAAACTACTTCTCGTGCAAACGGTTCAGTTGGAGGAGAAATCACTAAGCGTTTAGTTTCTTTCGCTCAACAGCAAATGGGTGGAACACAACAATAATTAAAATTAAAAAGCAATGGATAATGGGTGGGGTTTAATCCCCACTCTTTTTTATGTTCTGCAAAATAGGCATTTCGGAATACAATTGTATGAAAGGATTATGTATAATAAAAAGATGGCACAAGACAAGGAGATGGAAGGGTTGAGAAGAGAAGATTTGATTGCGCCGGAGAAGTATAATGCGGTTGATGAAATTGAAAAATTTAAATCTTCCCGCGATAAGACCGCATTGATCTGGGAAGATGAATCAGGGCGTCAAGTGTCATGGTCCTATGAAAAATTGATTGAAAAGGCTTACAAAATCGGCAGCATATTGACCCGTTCTGGACTGAAAAAAGGTGACAAGCTTATCGTGATGATGCCGCGGATACCGGAAACGTATGCCGTGTACATGGCCATTTTAAAAGCTGGAATGGTGGTCATCCCATGTTCCGAAATGCTTCGGGCGAAAGACTTGGATTACAGGATCAAGCATGCAGGCGTCAAAGGAGCCGTCGTATATTCAGCATTTCTTGATGCTTTTCTAGATGTTCGTTCAAAAGAGGCACTGTCGTTATTTGCCGTCGGAGAAAGCAGCGAAGGGTGGATCAATCTGCTCGAAAAAATGAATCAGGCCATTGCAGCGGATTTTCAAGCGGCGGATACCTCTCGCGATGACATCGCATTTTTATCTTACACATCCGGCACGACCGGTCAGCCAAAAGGGGTTGTACATACACACGGCTGGGCTTATGCTCACTTAAGAACGACAGCTTCCGCATGGCTTGACATTTCGGAAGGGGATCTCGTCTGGGCGACAGCAGGGCCGGGCTGGCAAAAATGGGTATGGAGCCCGTTTTTAGCAGTGCTCGGTAGCGGTGCAACCGGCTTTATCTATCATGGAAAATTCACGCCGGAAACGTATTTGCGGCTGATTGAGCGCCATCAAGTCAATGTGCTGTGCTGTACGCCGACAGAGTACCGGTTCATGGCGAAAGTCAATGATTTGTCCCGATTTGACCTGTCTTCTCTGCACAGCGCTGTTTCGGCCGGAGAGCCGTTGAACAGGGAAGTCATCGATACATTTAAAAAGCATTTTCATATTGCTGTGCGGGACGGATACGGACAAACGGAGAGCACGCTGTTGGTGGGGATTTTAAAAGGTATGAAAATCAAGCCTGGAAGCATGGGAAAACCGACGCCTGGAAACTTGGTTGATATTATTGACGGGAATGGAAAGAGCTGTCCCCCGGGCGAAACAGGCGATATTGCCGTTCACTTAAGCACGCCGGCTCTTTTTAAAGAATATTACAAAGATCAAGAACGAACGCTCCGACAAAGAAGAGGGGATTACTTTATAACAGGGGATAAGGCGCGAAAGGATGAAGACGGCTATTTTTGGTTTGAAAGCCGCAATGACGATGTGATCATCAGCTCAGGATATACAATCGGCCCGTTTGAAGTTGAAGATGCGCTGATCAAGCATCCTGAGGTCAAAGAATGTGCTGTTGTGGCAAGCCCTGATGAAATCAGGGGATCGATCGTGAAAGCATACGTTGTCTTAAAGGACCCATCCCGCGGAAATGAACACCTGACAAAGGAATTACAAGACCATGTAAAAGCCATGACGGCCCCTTATAAATACCCCCGGGAGATAGAATTCATCGAAGAACTGCCGAAAACGCCTTCGGCGAAAATCAAGCGCTTTGAACTAAGACAACGGGAAATCGCACTTAAAACGAAAGCTGAATAACCACACAAAGAGGAGGGAATATCCGTTGGGTCATGACTCACTCCGAAACATAGAGAAAGAAATCGCGCTTTTGGTCCGTCTGACGACGGCCTACAGCCCGCGCTTTGGAAGTCTGGACCGCTCGGAATATCTGCTGTTAAGCGAGCTTGATAAGCAAAGTCCTCTCGCCATCAACTCGCTGGCTGAAACCTTAATGCTGAATCTGTCGACAGCAAGCAGACAAGTTTCAGCCTTGGAACGGAAAAAGCTCATCAGACGTTTTCCTGATCCCAACAACGGCCGGATCAGCCTTGTGGAGATGACTTCGGAGGGCATTGATGCTCTGAAAAAAGTGCAAAAGGCCCGCTATCATGTATACACGGAGGTTCTTCAAGACTGGACAACAGAAGAACTGAACACGTTGGAAACCCGCTTGATCAGACTGAATCAGGATTTTAAAAAGTGGAGCAAATAAGCGGCTAAAGGCTGGTTGGTCAGACGATCATCAGCCTTTTCTTTTTCTTTCGGTTGAATTATTGCGGGAAGGATGTATAATTTAACTTGCATAATACAACTTGTAATATGAAATATATAACTAAAGGAGGAGCGCTTATGAGTCAATCTGATGTGGCGATCCCGAGCTCTAAAAAAATCGGCATTCCGAAGTATTTGATCATTTCGGTTTTAACGATACTGGCCATTGGGCCGCAATATTTTCTTAATCTTTCCTATACGCTCAGTCAAGTCGTCATTCAAAACGGACTTCATTTGTCACCGGACGATATGCGGATTCCGTCCATTTTGACAAATCTTGCTTTTGCTCTCGGTGTTCCGCTTGGACGTATATTTTCAAGGAGGTTCGGCATTCGGAACAGCTACCTGACACTCATCACCTTATTTTTATGCGGCTCGCTGATCGACGCATTTTCAGCAGGCTTGTTTTCGCTTCTTATCGGAAGGGTGATACAAGGATTATGCTCCGGAATGTTATTTTTGACGATTCTTCCTGTCAAATTGATTTCGTTTCCGAACAAGGTCCGCAATTTGTTTTTGTTTTTCGTCATTAGCGGATTGTTCGGCGCTTCTGCCATCGGAGCGGTTTTTGGTTCCCTGTCACTCAGCGCGGATGCATGGCGCTGGGTGTTTATATTAAATATTTGTTCGCCTGTCCTTTGCCTTGTGATCGGCTTCTTTTCTTTGCCGAAACAAGCAGCGGATGAGCGGGAGCATCATTCGATTGATAAGACGGGCGTTTTTATGCTCTCATTGCTCATGGTTGTTTTGACGGTGCCGCTTATCAATTTGCAGAAGACGGGTGTTCATTCTTTTTATGTGTGGCCGTTCTTTTTGGCCGGATTCATCATTTTGGCGTTGTTTGTCATTACAGACTTGCGCGCCCGGGAACCTCTTGTGCCGTTTCGTTCACTGTGGTCCGCAAAAGCTGTTTCCGGGACAGTCATGGCCGTTGCTTCACACATTGCAATCATTGTTTCCCTTGCCGGGATAAACGGATTTTTGGAAAACATTGCAGAGGCTTCTTTTGAAAGCATGACACGCTTTTATTTGTGTTTTTTCGCAGGGATTTTAGCTACTGCCGTGCTCAGCACGCTTTTGTATGATCATTTTGGCGCCGGATTGCTCGGCTGTATCGGCGCTTTGGAAATGATCATCGTCGGTATGGAATGGAGATCGGTTCAACCCGGTGTTTCGATGGAGTCGTTATATCTTCATGCTGTTTTGCTGGGCAGCGGCGTCAGCATGGTATTGGTATCGGGAGCGCTGGGCACGGCGCTTGCCGGAGATATTCACCAAGCTTCAAAACGCTCGGTTTCGCTTCACTTTATCCGCAATTTCGCCGGTGCCTGGGCTGCACCGGTGATCGGCTGGTTTGCTTCAATGAAGAATGCGGTGCACTACGAGATGATAAGAGGACATATCAGTGAAGCTGATCCTGAAATTCAGCTGGAATTGTCAAAAATGATTCGTGATTTTGTCAGCAGCGGGCTTTCTGTTGGTGATGCGAAGAACATGGCGGCCTATACGATTGTTGCAAATGCCAGAAAAGCTTCAGCCCTTGGCGCATATCACGATTTGTTTACGATACTGCTCTGGCTAAGCATCATCATGCTTGCGGCTTCAATTGGAAAGGCAGCGACCGGAAAAGGAAGATCGCTCGTTCAGAAGCGCCTTCGCCTGCCAGACCCTTCAGCAAGTCAACAAAAGGAGATAGGATAAACATGAGTAAAGGACGTTTGATGATCATCAATATGATTGGTATTATCGCAACTTTAGCGCTTGTCGCTGTATGCGGATATTACTATTATCAAAATAAACATTATGTCACGACGGATGAAGCAAGGGTTTCCGCAAATATGACAAAAATAACGGCGCCTGCTTCCGGAAAATTAAGCGGCTGGGATGCAAAAGAAGGCGACCATATATCAGACGGCGACAACCTCGGAAAAATATCGGACGGGCAGCAGTCGGTAGCTGTCAAAGCCATTTCCGACGGAACACTGGTCAAAAATACAGCCGTCAATCATAAAATCGTAAATGCGGGGGTTGTCATCGGTCAAACTGCCGATATGGATAACATATATATTACGGCTCATATTAAAGAAACGGAATTACGCGATATCGAAAAAGACGACAAAGTGGACATCAAAGTCGACGGGGACCCTGATACAACGTTTGAAGGGAAGGTCGAAGAGATCGGATATGCGACAGATTCGGTATTTTCAATGTTTCCGGAAATGAACCAAAGCGGAGACTATACGAAAGTCACCGAGAAAGTTCAAGTCAAGATTTCGATTCAAAATCCGTCCGCCAAATTGCTTCCCGGCATGAATGCGGAAGTGAAAATTTCGTTATAGGCATTCGCAAAAAAGAGCAAGACGATCGTCTTGCTCTTTTTTAATGAAAAGGTTTTCAAAATTATAGAAATGTGCGCCTTACTTTTTCCCAGAACGAATTATCTTTTAATTTAATGGTTTTGATCATCTTGCCGGAGAGGCTGACTTCGACTTCTTTCACATTCATCGTACTGAAGGCTTCGTTATCAAGGCCGATGATCGGATAGTCGTTCCCGTCCTGGACGATTTTTAATGTCAGCTTTCGATCCGCGCTTAAAATAAACGGCGAGCCGAGGGTTCTGTATGTGTTGTTGTTCAATGAAGCGAGCTCTGTCACCTGTATGCATGGAATCAGCGGATCAACGATTGCCCCATCAACCGATTTGTTATAAGCGGTGCTTCCGGTCGGAGTGGACACGATCATTCCGTCCCCCCGGAATGTTTCAAAATGAAGATCATCTATATAGACGTCCATTACAAATGTTTTAATAATGCTTGAACGGATGGATACTTCATTTAGACATTGAAAGCTGGTCCCGTCAACGGTTACATCGATCAGAGGATATTTTCTGACCTCGATTTGCTCCGAGTTTGTCGCTTCAATCATTTTATCGGTATCATATATATTAAAATCCGCATACAAATGAGCTTTCCCCTTTTTGGCCACGCCTACGTACAGGCAGTCATCCCTGAAGTTCGTCTTTCGAACAGCCTGCAAAAATGTCCCGTCGCCGCCGATGCTTGCGATAATATTGGCTTCATTGTGATGGTGAACGACGCGAAATCCGTGTTCTTCGGCAAGCTGTTTCAGTTTTTTGCACTGCTCGTCGGTTTCTTCGCTTTTTTTGTAAAAGAAATAAATGTTTCGGCGGTCTGTCACAATCATTCTCCCCTTTGTCTGTTAAGTTTAGATTTTTCTGCCATCTAACATATATGTTAAAATGACCTGTGACCCTTAGTTTACCATGTCCAAAAACTTCTTGTATATGAAGCGGCATCATAATGAACTTTTTCTCTTCATATACGTACTAAGACATGCAGCTTTTTTATTCAAAGGAGGAGAACAGACAAAATGAATGCGAAAAGATGGATCGCACTTGTCATCGCGCTGGGCGTTTTTGCGTTATCTGCGGTGATGAGCCTTTTGCTTGCAGTATTTGACACGATGGGGAATGACGGAAAGATGCAGTTTGGCCTCAATGACACCCAGGAAGAAACGGTGCTTGAACAAGGAAACAGCTCAAGAAAAATCGCCGTTCTTGAAGTGAACGGAACGATTTCCGACAATGGCGGCGCTTCAGGCCTGTTCAGCTCTGAAGGCTACAACCACAGATCGTTTTTGCAAATGCTTGAAAAAGCAAAAGACGATTCTGCCGTAAAGGGCATTGTTCTGCGCGTCAATTCTCCGGGTGGCGGAGTATACGAGAGCGCTGAGATACATAAGAAGCTTGAAGAGATCAAAAAAGATACGAAAAAACCGATTTACGTATCAATGGGATCGATGGCTGCGTCCGGCGGCTATTACATTTCAACGCCTGCCGACAAAATCTTTGCAGCGCCTGACACGCTGACGGGTTCACTCGGGGTCATCATGGAAAGCCTTAACTACAGCAAGCTTGCAGAGAAGCTTGGATTAAAAACGGAGACGATTAAAAGCGGTGAGTTTAAAGATATCATGTCACCGACGCGCGATATGACGAAAAAAGAAAGAGAAATCATGCAGTCAATGGTCGATGACGCGTACGAAGGGTTTGTAGATGTTATTGCCGAAGGGCGCGGCATGTCCGAAAATGACGTGAAAAAAATTGCCGACGGACGTGTCTATGACGGCCGCCAGGCGAAACAGAACCATCTCATTGATGAGCTCGGCTATTATGAAGATGCGGTCAAAGCGATGAAAAAGGACCACAAAAACCTTGCCGGCGCATCTGTTGTCAGCTATGAAGAATCAGCCGGCCTTGCCTCGCTGTTTTCAATGACTGCAAATAAGATGTTTAAAAGCGAAGCTGATTTCTTAAACATTAAAGAAGCGATTTCTCAATCCGGTGCACCGAGACTCATGTATTTATATGCCAAATAGGAGGGGACCGAAAAAATGGATGTGACTTATGATGGAAAGGATCATAATGAATTATCGCCGAATGTCGGCGTTTCCAGGGAAGAATCGGCCCCGCATGTAGAGCATGCCTATGCCGGTTTTTGGATCAGGCTGTTTGCTTTTCTGCTTGACGGGGTTGTTATCGGCAGCATCAACAACTTAGCGGTTTCACCCGTTTTCAGCCTGCTGAACCTCCCTAAAGAATCAGGGTTTTTCACCTTTTCGCTTTATTCTTTTGTGACGGCGGCAGTATTTTTTGCTTACTTTGTCCTGATGACGAAGTATTTCGGACAGACGTTGGGCAAGATGGTATTCGGGCTGAAGGTCGTGTCGCTTGTCCCGGAAAAAGGGCTGACATGGGATGTGGTCCTGTTTAGGGAGTTTATCGGCCGCTATATCAACAGTTTATATATTACGTATCTCGTAGCAGCGTTTTCGCCTAAGAAACAAGGGATTCACGATTTCTTTGCGGACACTGCGGTTATCCATGAAAAACTGTATCGAAAAAAAGACTGAGAGTTTTAAACCCGGCTGAAGACTGCCGGGTTTTTTTATTCCTTTGTATCGGCGGAATTCCGGCTATGTTTATTTTTCCAGTTTTCTTCCTATAATGCTTAGTATAAGAGGAAGTGAAATCATGATTTACATATGGATTGCGGGAGTATTCATTCTTTTGGCAGCATTGATGATAATGAAAATCCGCGTAGCGATCGAGTATCTTCATACAGACGATGACGACCGGCTGACCGTCAAAGTTCGGACGGCTTTTGGCATTCTGCGCATTAAAAGGGAGATTCCGGTGATTAAAATCAACCAGGAGGATATGACCGTTGATGTGAAAGAACAGACGAATTCGGCTCTGAAAAAAGATAAAAAGAGGAGAAAAATCGGCTATCGGGAAGTGTTCGATAGTACGAAGCAAATCAAAAAATTGGTGGAACAGATCATCAATATGCAGCCGATCATCCGCCGGTTTATGAAGCGGATTCACGTCACGAAGCTCGAATGGACCTCTGTCCTCGGCTTTCCTGACGCGGCTTTAACCGGGATTGTCACAGGCGGCGCCTGGTCCCTGAAAGCCGGCACGGTGGCTCTCTTGCATCAGCTTTTTTGCTTTGACAGCCAGCCGGAATACGAGGTGATTCCAGCCTTTAACAGCCGTTCCTCCAAAACGCATCTGACATGTATATTCCATTTTCGGGTTGGACATGCTATAACCGCAGCTTTCAGAATCGTGGTGAACTGGAAAGGGAAAATGCGCGGCTTATTTAAGCTGCCAAAAAATCTGTCAGGTTCAACAAAGAATGATTCATCAGTATAGGAGGAATAGAATATGGCTGAACATCCAATTCAAGGTTTGATGAAAACCGCAATGGAAAACTTAAAAGAAATGATTGATGTCAATACCATTATCGGAGATCCTGTGGAAACACCTGACGGCAGCGTCATCCTAACCGTCTCCAGAGTGGGATTCGGCTTTGCGGCTGGCGGAAGCGAGTTCGGCGGCAATAAACCGGCCGAATCCAAAGCGAGCGATGGAGACCGCGAACGAAAAGAATCGAAGCTCCCGTTTGGCGGGGGAAGCGGAGGAGGCGTATCGATTACGCCGATTGCTTTTTTGATTGTCGGATCATCAGGCGTTAAAGTACTGCATTTGGATGAAAACACGCACGTCATCGATAAGATTTTAGACTCAGCTCCGCAAACGATCGAACGGATTCAGCATATGTTTAAGAAAAACGATAAGCAGAAGCAAAATATGAACCGTCAAAACCAGACGCCTCCTTTTTAAAAGCCCCGGCTTTCCGGCAACAGAGTCCCAGAAGTTAACTGTTCCTGCAGCAGTTAACTTTTTTTGTCTCTGCCGGACTTAAGCTTTGCAGTTTGTCCTAAACTCTTTTATAGTAGAGTCATACATAAATGAAGGAGGAATGATGATGGCTTCAATTACATTTAAGGGAAACCCGGTGACACTGGTGGGTTCAGAAGTGAAAGTCGGAGACCAGGCGCCTGATTTCACGGTTTTGTCCAATTCGCTTGAGGAAGTCACACTTCAGGACATCAAAGGCAAACCGGCGGTTATTTCGGTGATTCCGTCTATCGATACAGGTGTTTGTGACGCACAGACCCGCCGCTTTAACGAAGAAGCCGCAGGCCTCGGTTCGGTGAAAGTGTATACGATCAGCGCTGACCTGCCGTTTGCACAGGCGCGCTGGTGCGGAGCAAACGGAATTGAAAATGTGGAAACATTGTCAGATCACAGGGAGATGTCTTTTGGGGAAGCATTCGGGGTTTACATTAAAGAATTGAGATTGCTTGCCCGCGCCGTATTTGTTTTAGATGAAAACGGAAAAGTTGTCTACACTGAATACGTCAGCGAAGCGACAAACCATCCGGACTACGACAAAGCCATCGAAGCTGCCAAATCACTCGTTAAGTAAATTCAACTCATAAAAGGGCTCCAGGTGTTCATCTTGCCGGAGCTCTTTTCATGGCTTTGATTTTTTGATAAGGAGAGACATCATCATGCAAAACTATCCAGTCGAAACGATTTATGAATGGCTTGACAAAGGAGCGGAAGTCATCGCACGCGATCGGCAGATCCCTTACATAGAAGGATTGGCGGAAGCCGGAGAGGCATTCTTTACAGGTTCTGCGGACCGCGGGCTTTCCGAAGAAGCCGAACAAAAGGTGAAGGATCTGATCGGCCGTGCGCGCTTTTCAGAGTGCAGTCATGAGTCGATACGGAAAGCCTTCCAGCTTGCCATACTGAAAGGCCAGAAAGATATTCCTCATCCGAACAGGCAGATGACGCCCGATACGATCGGATTATTTATCGGATATCTTGTGAACAAATTTATGGAGCGGAAAAAAGGATTGACGCTGTTTGATCCGGCGGTCGGCACTGGAAACCTGCTGCTTGCCGTTTTGAACCAGCTGGCTGAGGAAGCGGGAAAAGCGTTCGGCTCAGAGATTGATGACGTCCTGATCAAGCTGGCCTATGTCCAGGCAAACCTGCAGGAAAAGGAAATCGAGCTTTTTAACCAGGACAGCCTGCAGCCGATTTTTATGGAACATGCCGATGCGGTCATCTGCGATCTTCCTGTCGGATATTATCCTGATGACGAAAGTGCGCGCGCTTTCGAATTAAAGGCAGATGAAGGCCACTCTTTTTCACACCATTTGTTTATTGAACAAAGCTTGACCTATACGAAACCGGGCGGCTATTTATTTTTTATGATTCCGAACCATTTGTTTGAAAGCGGTCAAAGCGAAAAGCTGCGTACCTTTTTAAAGAACAATGCGCATATTAATGCAGTGCTTCAGCTTCCGCTGTCCATTTTCAAAGATGAAGCACACGCGAAGAGCATTTTGGTTTTACAAAAGCATGGGGAACAGGCGAAAGCGCCTAAACAGGTTCTGCTCGCGCAAGTCCCGTCATTCGCCAATCAGGATGCGATGCTGAACATGACAGCCAAACTCGACAGCTGGTTCCAGGCTGAAAAAAGATAAGCAGATCAGAGAAGATATATTCTCTGATCTATTTTTATATTCAGAAAATAATAATTTCTTAGTGAAAGCGTTAACATGTCGGATCGTGACTTGAAATGCACTCTTTTGAGTGTTTAAATGAGAAAGGCAGATATTTTTTGAATTTACTAAGAACGATTTTATACATATTTTTTATGTTCCGGGTTGAACATAATGTCACCGGACTATAGGTAAAAAGGAGCGTCATTTTATGTCCAAAATTATTGCAATCAATGCTGGAAGCTCATCACTGAAATTTCAACTGTTCGAAATGCCCAGCGAAAAAGTATTAACAAAAGGCCTTGTTGAGCGAATCGGGCTGGATAACGGCATCTTCACGATTTCCGTCAACGACGAAAAAAAGACTGAAACAACAGATATTCCGGATCATTCCGTAGCTGTAAAAATGCTGCTGGATAAACTGACAAAATTCGGCATTATCAAGGATTTAAATGAAATCGACGGAATCGGTCACCGCGTCGTACACGGCGGCGAAAAGTTCAGCGACTCCGTTTTATTGACGGATGAAATGATCCATGAGATCGAAGAGATTTCAGAGCTTGCACCGCTTCATAACCCGGCCAATATTGTCGGAATTAAAGCGTTTAAAGAAGTTCTTCCGAATGTTCCTGCCGTGGCCGTTTTTGATACGGCATTCCATCAAACGATGCCGGAACAATCTTATCTGTACAGTCTGCCATATGAATATTATGAGAAATTCGGCATCCGTAAATACGGTTTCCATGGTACATCTCATAAATATGTGACTGAACGCGCGGCAGAGCTGCTTGGCCGTCCGATTGAAGAACTTCGCCTGATTTCCTGCCACCTTGGAAACGGAGCGAGCATCGCAGCTGTTGAAGGCGGCAAATCAATCGATACATCAATGGGCTTCACACCGCTTGCAGGTGTAGCGATGGGTACGCGTTCAGGTAACATCGATCCTGCGCTTATCCCGTTCATTATGGAAAAAACGGGTCAAACAGCCGACGAAGTCCTGAACACGCTCAATAAGAAGAGCGGTCTTTTGGGTATTTCTGGATTCTCAAGCGATTTGCGCGATATCGTTGAAGCAACTAAAGAAGGCAATGAACGTGCGGAAACAGCACTCGAAGTATTCGCAAGCAGAATTCATAAATACATCGGTTCTTATGCAGCGCGAATGAGCGGAGTAGACGCGATTATTTTCACTGCCGGCATCGGGGAAAACAGCGTTGAAGTCAGAGAGCGCGTTCTTCATGGTTTGGAATTCATGGGCGTCTATTGGGACCCTGCCTTGAATAACGTCCGCGGAAAAGAAGCGTTTATCAGCTACCCGCATTCGCCTGTAAAAGTCATCGTCATTCCGACGAATGAAGAAGTAATGATTGCAAGAGACGTCGTCAGACTGGCACACTAAAAATAAAAAAACAGCCTTCTCTTTTCAAGGAGGGCTGTTTTTTTATACATTTTCCCCTTTATAATGAAAAAAGACTGTATAAAGGAGGCTGTATGGCCATGAGTGTTGAAGAGCATAAAAAAGAAGCGCCGGACTGCGTCAACTGCAAAGTCATTACTGTCAGCGATACAAGAACGGAAGACACGGATAAAAGCGGCCGGCTCATGAAAGAGTTTTTAGCGGAAGCCGGTCATGAGATCGTTTCCTATGAGATTGTAAAGGACGAAAAGGAAATAATTCAAAAAGCTGTGCTGAAAGGCTGTCTCGACGACCGGATCGATGCCGTCCTATTAAACGGAGGGACTGGCATTGCCTCAAGAGATGTAACAATCGAGTCGATCGTTCCTCTTTTTTCGAAAGAAATTCCGGGGTTCGGGGAGATATTCCGCATGCTGAGTTATACAGAGGATATCGGAGCGGCTGCGATCCTCTCAAGGGCTGCAGCAGGTGTTATTCAAAACAAAGCCGTATTTGCAACACCGGGTTCAAGCGGTGCCGTAAAGCTTGCAATGTCAAAGCTGATTGTGCCTGAGCTTGCCCATGTCATCAGAGAACTGAGAAAAGATATGAAAAAGTAAGGCCGGAAAGCCTTCCGGCCGAACGCTGAATATGCACTGAACTTCATTCATAAAAAATGAATGAAGTTTTTTTTATAAAAAGGTTGAAAAAACCAGACTTCCTTGTTAAAGTGTATACATATTAAATGTATTTTTATTAAATAAAACTTATTTTTATACAAAAGAGCACCGAGATGAGAGGAGTTTTTCGAAATGACGCAAAAGAAAAAAGTGGTATTAGCATATTCAGGAGGACTTGATACTTCTGTCGCGATAAAGTGGCTTCAGGAACAGGGATATGATGTAGTGGCCTGCTGCCTTGACGTCGGAGAGGGAAAGGATCTCGCCTTTGTTCAGCAAAAAGCGCTTCAAGTCGGAGCCTCTAATTCTTATGTTATCGATGCAAAAGAAGAATTTGCGAAAGAGTTTGCGCTGACCGCCCTCCAGGCCCACACGCTTTATGAAGGAAAGTATCCGCTCGTATCAGCCCTGTCCAGACCGCTGATCGCCAAAAAGCTCGTCGAAGTGGCTGAGAAAGAAAACGCGCAAGCCGTGGCTCACGGCTGCACAGGCAAAGGGAATGACCAAGTGCGCTTCGAGGTGTCGATTAAATCGCTCAATCCGGATTTGGAGGTGCTGGCACCTGTGCGCGAATGGAAATGGTCTCGCGACGAAGAGATCGCGTATGCAGAAAAGCATGGCATTCCAATTCCGATCAATCTTGACAGCCCGTATTCAATCGACCAGAACCTGTGGGGCAGAAGCAATGAATGCGGAGTCCTGGAAGATCCTTGGGCCGCGCCTCCTGAAGGAGCGTATGATTTGACGAAGCCTCTTGAAAAAACACCGGATACTCCTGATGTGATCGAAATCGCTTTTGAAGAAGGCGTTCCCGTATCCATTGACGGGACTCACTACCCGCTGTCAGACTTGATTTTAAAGCTGAATGAACTGGCGGGCGCACATGGAGTGGGGCGCATCGACCATGTTGAAAACCGCCTTGTCGGCATCAAATCGCGCGAAGTTTACGAATGCCCGGGCGCGATGACTTTGATTAAGGCGCACAAGGAGCTTGAAGATTTGACATTGGTAAAAGAAGTGGCGCATTTCAAACCTATAATCGAACAAAAAATGGCTGAAGTGATCTATAACGGCCTCTGGTTTTCTCCGCTTAAAGACGCGCTTTCCGGTTTCCTGAAAGAAACGCAGAAGCATGTCACGGGCGTCGTCCGCGTCAAGCTGTTTAAAGGCCATGCGATCGTTGAAGGGCGTAAGTCCGAATACTCCCTGTATGATGAAAAGCTTGCGACGTATACAAAAGACGATGCATTCGATCATCACGCTGCAGTCGGCTTTATCGAGCTGTGGGGACTGCCGACGAAAGTAAACAGCATCGTCCAAAAAAAGGAGCAGATTAAAGCATGAAAAAGCTGTGGGGAGGCCGGTTCCAAAAAACACCGGAAAAATGGGTCGATGAGTTCGGCGCATCGATCCACTTTGACAAAACGCTTGTAAAAGAAGATATCGCAGGGTCTCTCGCTCATGCTTCCATGCTTGAAAAATGCGGCATTTTAACCGAAGCAGAAGCGGTCAAAATAAAGGAAGGCCTGACATCCCTTTTGCACAAAGCGGAAAAAAACGAACTCGATTTTTCAGTCGATTGCGAAGATATTCACCTCAACCTAGAAAAAATGCTCATTGATGAAATCGGGCCGCTCGGCGGAAAGCTTCATACGGCCAGAAGCCGAAACGACCAGGTGGCGACGGATATGCACCTGTATTTAAAAGGGCACACTGAGCATATCATCGAGCTGATTACGGCTTTTCAACACGTTCTGATCGAAAAAGCGGAAGAACACGTGGAGACGATACTGCCGGGATACACCCATTTGCAGCGGGCCCAGCCGATCTCGTTCGCGCATCATTTGCTGGCTTATTTCTGGATGCTGGAGCGCGATAAAGAACGCTATCATGATTCATTCAAGCGGATTAACAAGTCTCCTCTCGGATGCGGGGCGCTCGCCGGAACGACGTTTCCGATCGACCGTGAATATTCCGCAGACCTGCTCGGCTTTGATTCGATATATGAAAACAGCCTGGACGGCGTCAGCGACAGGGATTTCATCCTTGAATTTTTAAGCGCGAGCAGCATTCTGATGATGCATCTGTCAAGATTCTCCGAAGAAATCATTCTTTGGTGCTCGCAGGAATTTAAATTCATTGAGCTTGATGACACCTACGCGACGGGAAGCAGCATGATGCCGCAAAAGAAAAACCCGGACATGGCGGAGCTCATCCGCGGGAAAACAGGACGCGTATACGGTGATCTGATCGGACTCCTCACGATTATGAAGGGGCTCCCGTTAGCATACAATAAAGATTTGCAGGAAGACAAAGAAGGTATGTTTGATACTGTGAAAACGGTCGAAGGAAGCCTTGAGATTTTTGCCGGCATGATTAAAACGATGACAGTGAACAAAAATATGATGAAAAAAGCAACGGAGCAGGATTTTTCAAATGCAACTGAACTTGCCGACTATCTGGCGAAAAAGGGCATGCCCTTCAGAGAAGCGCACGAAGTCGTCGGAAGACTTGTCTTCACCTGCATCGAAAAGGGCATTTATCTCAGCGGCCTGCCGTTTGAAGAGTTCAAAAAGGCAAGCGGGCTGTTTGAAGAAGACGTCTACATCGTGCTCGACCCGCACCATGCCGTCGAAAAAAGAATGAGCGAAGGCGGGACGGGATTCAAAAAGGTGACAGAAGCCATTCAAAAGGCGAAGCAGTGTTTGAACAATTTTTAACACTTCCCGATTCGATTCATAACTGTGCGGCTTCATACGCAAAATAAATTTGTGAATCGAAAAGGGGTGTGGCAATGAAACAAGATCAGTCAAAACACGGATATATGTATGATGCCGACGGAGATAAAGAAACCGTTCAGCAGATCTCTGATGCTTATTTCAGCGGGTTTGTCGCGCACGATGACGCACAGCCGTTAGCTGACGCAGATAAACAATAGAAAGCTGGAGCCCGTAAGAGCGGGCTTCAGCTTTCTTCCGTCTGTCGATTGTATTCCAGCGGCGATTGAAACTTCCCGATGCTCCAAATGTGATATCCTAAGGGTTTTGTAGTAAAGTATAGGTAGATTAATGCAATCATTTGCGAATACCGAGAACCAATGCCTGGGAGGGAAAGATGTGCGCCATGCGTTAATTACTGCCGGTTCAAAAGGTTTGGGGCGTAAAGTGACGGAAGCCCTGCTTGAAAAAGGCTACTCAGTGACGGTGAATTACAGGCAAGACGAAGAAGCTGTCCGCCGCCTCAAAGAAAAATGGCGGTCATCCCTTGACCGTTTGCAGTTTGTTAAGGGTGATGTCACCAGGAAAGAAGACCTGCTCCGGATGGTGAATGCCGCTCTTGAGCGATTTGGAAAAATTGATCTTCTGATCAATAATGCCGGCCCATACATATTTGAACGAAAAAAGCTTGCGGATTATACTGATGATGAATGGTATGACATGCTTGAAGGCAACTTAAGCTCTGTCTTCCATCTGTTTAAAGCGGTTGTTCCGATCATGAGGCGCCAGCGGTTCGGCCGAATCATCACTTACGGATTTCAGGGGGCCGACCATGCGCCTGGCTGGCTGCATCGTTCCGCTTTTGGAGCGGCAAAAGTAGGGCTGGCTTCTTTAACAAAGACGATCGCCATTGAAGAAGCGGGCTCCGGCATCACAGCCAACATGGTCTGTCCAGGCAACATTGTCGGGGATATGAAAGAGGCCTCGATTTCAGAAGCGAGGGCGTCACTTGATGAGGAAACGCCGATCGGCAGGTCGGGAACCGGTGAAGACATCGCAAGGATCATCACTTTTCTATGCGATGAACATTCCGACTACATTACGGGAACAGTCATTGAAGCCACAGGCGGCTTGAATGTGATTAACCGTCATTCTCTCTAG
The DNA here is from genome assembly GCF_000011645.1 of Bacillus licheniformis DSM 13 = ATCC 14580. GTDB lineage: Bacteria > Bacillota > Bacilli > Bacillales > Bacillaceae > Bacillus > Bacillus licheniformis. The sequence goes on along the minus strand of NC_006270.3, from coordinate 2,968,079 downwards.
ACGTGCGAAATTAAAAAAATCAGGGGTGGATATGATGAAAGTGGCATATCATGGTCATTCAGTGGTAACAGTTGATACGGGAGATCATCAGTTGATCTTCGATCCGTTTATTACAGGAAACTCATTAACCGATTTAAAGCCCGAAGATGTCAAAGCGGACGTCATCTTGCTGACTCACGGACATAACGATCATGTCGGCGATACCATCGAAATCGCCAAGCGAAACAATTCGCTCGTTGTAGCTCCGAATGAACTCGCGGTCTATCTAGGATGGAAAGGCCTGAATGTACATCCGATGCACATCGGCGGCTCCCACCAGTTCGATTTTGGAAAAGTCAAGCTGACGCAGGCTTTCCACGGATCGGCTTATACGGAAGAAGACAGCCAAAAGATCGTCTATACCGGCATGCCGGCGGGGATCCTTCTGACTGTGGAAGGAAGGACGATTTTTCATGCCGGCGACACCGGGCTTTTCTCAGATATGAAGCTGATCGGTGAATTAAATCATATCGACCTTGCCTTCTTGCCGATCGGCGATAATTTTACGATGGGCCCTGAGGACGCCAAACTGGCCGCAGAATGGCTCAGAGCGAAACAGGTTGTCCCGGTTCACTACTCGACGTTCCCCGTCATCGAACAGGATCCGCATGCATTTGCGGACAGCCTTCCTGGAGGCGTCGGAAAAGTGCTTGAGGTCGGTGAGTCAATCGAATTTAAGTAAATTTGTTTTAGAGGGCCCGAATCCGGGTCCTTTTTTCGGTTGAACCGGTTATGCGCCTATCAAAACATGTCCACCATGATATAATGTAGGAATCGGATTCATCTTGGAGGGTGATTATGAGGGTATTGAAATACGCGATTTTGGGGCTCCTTGATCATGGGAGTTTGAGCGGCTACGATATGACAAGCCGGTTTAAAGCCGAATTGGGCCAATTTTGGAGCGCCAAGCACAGCCAGATTTATCCCGAGCTGAAAAAGCTGACGGATGAAGGATTTATCGAATTTGAAACGGTGATCCAAGGCTCAAAATTAGAAAAGAAAATGTATTCCATCACAGAAGCCGGAAAGCGTGAACTTCACGGGTGGCTTACGGAATTTAAGCCGGTTCCAGATACGGTAAAAGATGAATTTATGCTGAAAGCTTATTTTATCTCTTCGATGGAACCTGATGAAGCGAAAAGGCTTTTTAACGATCAGCTTCAAAAGAGACAGGAAAAAGCTGCTTTTTTAAACACCAAGCTCGATGAATTGAAGCGCGAAGCGGGTGATTCAATAACGTTCCGCTCGCCTCATTTCGGCCATTACCTTGTATTGACCCGGGCGCTTGAGCGGGAAAAAGGCTATTGCTCATGGCTTGAAAAAGCGCTTCTCCTGATGGAGGATGATAAGGCTTAGGCGGGCATGATGTTGTGAAGGCGGATTGCGGTTCAATCGCACAACGATTTATAATAAATATATCTAGCAGTCAGAGGATGAAGGTGAAACGATTGGCGACAAAACACGAACAGATTTTAAAATATATTGATTCTTTGTCTGTCGGCGAAAAAATCTCCGTCAGGCGGATTGCCAAAGAAATGAAAGTCAGTGAAGGAACTGCTTACAGAGCGATAAAAGAAGCCGAGAATAAAGGGTTTGTCAGCACGATTGAAAGGGTCGGAACGATCAGGATCGAGCAAAAGAAAAAAGAGAATATTGAAAAACTGACATATGCTGAAGTGGTGAATGTCATTGACGGCCATGTGCTTGGCGGAAAAGCAGGGCTTCATAAAACGCTCAACAAATTCGTCATCGGAGCGATGAAGCTTGATGCGATGATGAGATATACCGGAGCGGGCAACCTGCTGATTGTCGGCAACCGAATCGATGCGCACCGCCAGGCTTTGGAAGCGGGTGCTGCCGTACTGGTGACGGGCGGTTTTGATACGGAGCCGGAGATTATTGAGCTTGCCGACAGGCTCGAGCTCCCGGTCATTTCTACAAGCTATGATACGTTTACTGTAGCGGCGATGATCAACAGGGCGATTTATGACCAGCTCATCAAAAAAGAAGTCGTGCTTGTTGAGGATATTTTGACTCCTTTAGAAAAAACAGTCTGCTTATCACCTCATGAAAAGCTGGAAAGATGGTATGAGAAAAACTTTGAAACTGGGCACGGACGCTTTCCCATCGTTGACGAGCAGATGAAAATCCACGGCATTTTAACTTCGAAGGACGTTGCCGGATATGACCGCAGTGTATTGATTGAAAAAGTCATGACGAAAAACCCGATTACAGTGATCGGAAAAACGTCTGTTGCTTCAGCCGCGCAGATGATGGTCTGGGAAGGGATCGAAGTGCTTCCCGTCGTTGACGAGCGGCAAAAGCTGATCGGCATGATCAGCAGGCAGGATGTATTAAAGGCGCTTCAAATGATCCAAAAACAGCCGCAGGTCGGAGAAAAACTCGATGACATCGTGACCGGCGGTTTCAAAGAATCGGACCATGACAAAAACAAGCCGGCTCCGGTCTATCAATACGAAGTAACGCCGCAAATGACAAACCACTTGGGGACGATTTCCTACGGCGTGTTTACGACGATTTTGACCGAAGCTGCAAACCGCTTTTTGCGGTCGCGCAAAAAAGGCGAGCTCGTGATAGAGAGCATGACGATTTATTTTTTAAAGCCTGTGCAAATGGAGTCTGTCATTGAAATAAAACCGAACATTCTCGAAGCCGGGAGAAAGTTCGGGAAAATGGATATAGAAGTTTTTCACCAGGGTGCTCTAGTCGGCAAAGCGATGATGATGGTTCAGCTGATGGAAAGAAGCTAAGGGACGCGGTCGGTGTCCCTCTTTTCGCTTATGCGTTCTCCCGTTCGTTTTCTTTCGCAAGCAAAGGGACATAGTGCTTATAGGCCTTGTAGCCGGCCCACATGCTCCCGAGCCCGGTCAGCATAAAAATAACGCCGATGACGACAGCCAGCGTGCCGCGGTTTAAAATCAGCTGATTGGCGCCGAAGAACATGATAAACAGGCCCAGACTCATGCTTGACTTGGCCGAATAGTATTCCCGTTCAACCGCTTTTTTGGTGCGCACATACCTTACTTTGAAGTACACATAAGCTATCGCTGAAACCACAATAAAAAAAACAAAAAACGGCATAATCGACATCCTCCATTGTAAGTTTTACAAACCCATTGTATACATAATCGGGTTCGCTTTCTACAATAAAAAGTCATAACTTTCACTTTCCACCAACAACAGATTATGATTTAATGGTTAAAAACAAAGTAAAGAAGGGGCGCGTCATGAAAAAAGAAATCATCAGAACCATATCATTATATGACACGATCATTATACATAGACATGTGAGACCGGATCCTGACGCCTACGGATCCCAATGCGGCCTTACGGAAATCCTGAGGGCAACCTACCCCGAAAAAAATATTTTCGCGGTCGGAGCTCCTGAACCTTCTCTCGCTTTTTTGTATACTCCAGATGTGATTGAAGACCCGGTGTATGAAAATGCACTTGTCATCGTTTGCGACACGGCAAATCAAGCGAGAATTTCAGATTCGCGCTACAACCTGGGCGACAAGCTGATCAAAATCGACCACCATCCGAATGAAGACCGGTACGGCGACCTTTTATGGGTGGATACGAGTGCGAGCTCGACGAGCGAGATGATTTACGAACTGTATTTAGCGGGTAAAGAACAAGCGGGATGGGCGCTTCCAACAAAGGGCGCCGAACTGATCTATGCCGGCATTGTGGGGGATACAGGGCGCTTCTTATTTCCGAACACGACAAAAAAGACATTGAAATATGCCGGAGAGCTGATCGAGTATCCTTTTTCTTCCCAGGCGCTTTTTGATCAATTATATGAGACGAAATTAAATGTTGTGAGGCTGAATGGCTATATTTACCAGAATGTTTCTCTGTCCGAAAACGGTGTTGCGTCGGTTTTCATCACCCGCGATATTTTACATCAATACAATATTACGCCGTCTGAAGCTTCACAGCTTGTCAGCACGCTCGGCAATATTTCGGGGATCAAAGCATGGGTGTTTTTTGTGGAGGAAGCCGATCAAATCAGGGTAAGGCTTCGTTCAAAGGGGCCGATTGTCAATGAAGTCGCTAAAAAATACAACGGCGGGGGCCATCCGCTCGCAGCCGGCGCTTCCATCTATGACTGGAAAGACGCTGATCTTGTCATCGCTGACCTGGAGCGTATATGCAAAGAAAACAAATAAGAGGGGAAGTCCCTCTTTTTTGTGCAGTTTAACTGCAAACGCTTGCATTGCATCTTGCAAAAAAGTAAACAGCAGCAAAGTGTAAGCGGATCATTTTACGCACGACAGCTGCTGTTTATTCAGGTATAAACCATGATCCGATATCTGTTACATCCTCATAAACATGGATGTTTTGGGCCTTTAACTCTTTTTTGATAAGGGACGCGAGACTTTCAGTTTCCGCATAAGCCGAGTAGCCCAGCTTGATCCGGTTGACTTTATCTCTTGCCAGCTGATGGTAACTGTAAATGTACATTCTGCTTTCCTCCCTTTTTAAAAAAACTTACATATCGCTTACTGTCAGTTTAAATTAAAATATGGAAAAAAGCGACGAATGCATGTGAATCGTAAAAAAAAATCCATAATTTTTATTCGGAAAAAGAGATTTTGATTTCAACGGAAAGCCGCGTATAAATCGTCAGTTCGGTGACTTTCGCCTTGTACTTTTTATCGTTTATCGTATACTCTTTATTTTCAATCGTCCGCTTTAAAAGCTCCTTCGTCCGGTAGACGCTTTCGATATCCTTTGTAATGACATCTGAAATGTTATCCCGGATATGCTCCTCAAAGTTCATCATGTCCGGCTGTGACAGCTTGTATTGCTTGCCGTTGATCAGCTTGACGTCGACGCTTTGAATCAGCAGTTTTCTTTTATTGTCTTCATTCAGCTTATGCAGATCCTCGCGGTAAATGGTGATCTGGTCATTTAAATCATTGATGCGCTCTTTCTGTTCCCTGATCAAGACGACCTGCTTCTCCTGAAAGGTTCCGTATGTAAACAGGAACACGAACCAGCTGATGATGGCTCCGCACATCATTCCCGCAAAAAAACGCTGCCACCCAGGCTTTTTATAATATGGAGGGATTCTCATGAGGAAATATGCTCCTGTGTGAGCCAGTTGATGATCAGATAACCGGTCTGCGCTCCTCCCATCGCCGAAAGAATCAGGAGAAGCTGTTTTACGATGTCTCTCGTATTGCCTTCGATAATGCCCCTTTCAAAGCTGTAGACCGCATCAAACGTGCCGCCGATTGCCGCAACCAGCGCCCAGATTTTCAGGCGGTTTGCGAGACTTGTAATGATCGTTAAAGGCGGCTGCCCCGACAGATAGGCGCCGATCCCCCCGATTAAACAACCGCCGAGAAGCACTCCAAGCGCAATAAAATAACAGCTGATAAAGTTTGGGAAAAAGGGCTGTTCAGGATCCATTCCGATCACCTCACCTTATCACACTATATGGATAAAGAAAGACAAGTATGATTGTTGATCAAAGAAAGAACATTTGTTTCTCATTCGATCCCATCATATAATGAAAAGAGACGGCTCGAAAAAGGAAGGGGTGACAGAAATGCCTTTTGTTCACCTGCAAGTACATAGCGGTTACAGCTTATTAAACAGCGCCGCTTCCGTAGAGGATCTCACGGCCAAAGCCAAAGAGCTGGGCTACAGCGCAATGGCGCTGACGGATGACGAGGTCATGTACGGGGCGGTGGAATTTTATAAATCATGCAAAAAACGCGGCATCAAGCCGATTATCGGGCTGACGGCTTCTGTTTTAACAGATGAAAAAGAGCAGCTATCATATCCGCTCGTTCTTTTGGCGAAAACAAACAAAGGCTATCAAAACCTGCTGAAAATCAGCAGCGTGTTGCAGTCAAAATCAAAAACCGGCATCAAGGAAAAATGGCTCAAAAGCTATCATGAAGGCCTCATCGCGCTGACAACGGGCGGGACAAGCCATGTTGAAGCGCTGTTGAAAGAAGGGCTGATCGAAGAGGCGAAGGACGCTGCCCTCCGCTGCCTTTCGATCTTTGGAGAGGGCAGCTTCTATTTGTCGTATCAGCCGTACAAGGGAGACCCGCTTCTTTCTGAACGCATTTTAGAGCTAAGCGAACATACGGGAATTCCGATTGCCGCAACCGGCGATGTACGCTACATCGAAAAGGAGGACGCGGCAGCTTACACGTGTTTAAAAGCGATTAAAGCGGGCGAGAAGCTGAACGAAGACATGAAGGCCGAAGGAGATCTGCATCTTGAGCTCAAGCCGCCCGCTGAAATGCTGGACATTTACAGAGATCGTCCGGACGCGTTGGAGAATACAGTCAAAATCGCGGACCGATGCCAGGTGGACCTGAGCCTTGGCCAGACGCGCCTGCCGAAATATCCGGCGCCTTCCGGCAAGAATGCCGACGATTATTTGGCCGAGCTTTGCTTTCTCGGACTGAAAAAACGGTTCGAAGCCGCTCCGAAGGAGTATGTCGAGCGGCTTAAGTATGAGCTGAAAGTGATTCGCGACATGGCTTTCAGCGACTATTTTTTGATCGTCTGGGATTTCATGAAGTTCGCCCACGATAACGGCATTATCACAGGGCCGGGGCGCGGATCGGCGGCCGGTTCTCTCGTCGCTTATACGCTGTTTATCACAGATGTCGATCCGCTTAAGCACAAATTGCTGTTTGAACGGTTTTTAAATCCGGAGCGCATCAGCATGCCCGATATCGATATCGATTTTCCCGATACGAGAAGGGATGAAGTTATTCAGTACGTGAAAAATAAGTACGGGGCACTGCACGTAGCACAAATAACCACGTTCGGTACATTGGCCGCAAAAGCGGCGCTCCGAGACGTCGGCAGGGTGATGGGCATCAGTCCGAAAGAAGCCGACCAGCTGGCGAAGCTGATTCCCTCCAAACCCGGAGTGACGCTGAAAGAGGCGAGAGCACTTTCACCTGAACTTGACAAGCGCCTAAACGGCTCAAAAAAGCTTCAGGACATATTTAAAACGGCGCAGAAAATCGAAGGGCTTCCCCGGCATACGTCCATTCATGCGGCTGGCGTCGTATTGAGCGAGGAGCCGCTGACGAATATCATACCGGTACAGGAAGGTCATGGCGGCGTATATTTAACGCAATATTCGATGGGCTATCTCGAAGACTTGGGACTTTTGAAAATGGATTTTCTCGGCTTGCGCAATTTAACGCTCATTGAATCGATCAAAACGCTGATCGAAAAAAGCGAGCGGGTCACTATCGATTTCTCGGCGATTCCCTATGATGATGAACAGACGTTTAAGCTGCTGGCTGAAGGAGATACGACAGGTATTTTCCAGCTCGAATCAGCCGGCATGAGAAACGTTTTAAAAAGGCTCAAGCCATCGAGCCTTGAAGATATTGTCGCCGTCAATGCCTTGTACCGCCCGGGCCCGATGGAAAACATCCCGCTGTATATCGAAAGGAAGCACGGACGGGTTCCTGTGTCTTATCCGCACGAGGATTTGGCCGATATCCTGAAAGATACGTACGGCGTGATCGTTTATCAGGAACAAATCATGATGATCGCATCCCGGATGGCGGGTTTCAGGCTTGGAGAAGCCGACCTTTTGCGAAGGGCGGTCGGCAAAAAAAACAAGGAAATTCTCGATACAGAGAGAAATCATTTTATTAGTGGATGTTTGAAAAAAGGATATTCCGTACAGGCGGCTAATGAAGTATACGATCTGATTGTGAAATTCGCCAATTACGGTTTTAACCGGAGCCATGCCGTTGCATACAGCATGATCGGCTACCAGCTCGCTTATTTAAAAGCGCATTATCCCCTCTACTTTATGTGCGGCCTCTTGACGAGTGCGATCGGAAATGAGGAAAAGCTTGCTCAGTACATCTATGAAGCAAAAGGGAAAGGGCTGAATGTTCTAGGTCCTTCCATCAATAAGAGCGGCTATCCGTTTGTCGTGGAAAACGGGGCGCTGCGCTACAGTTTAAGAGCTGTTAAAGGCGTCGGGATAGCGGCTGTAAAAGAGATCTACAGAGCCAGAAAAGAAAAGCCGTTCGCAGATTTGTTTGATTTTTGTGTGAGGACTTCTGTGAAAAGCGTAAATCGGAAAACGATTGAAGCCTTAATTTTTGCCGGAGCAATGGATGAATTCGGTGAAAACCGGGCTACTTTGCTCGCTTCTGTCGATGTCGCGCTGGAGCATGCCGAATTGTTTGCAGGAGACAATGATCAGCTAGGCTTCTTTCTCGATGAAGGCTTGACAATCAAGCCGAAGTACGCCGAGACGGAGGAAATGCCGCTCGTCGACCTGCTGGCACACGAGAAGGAAACGCTTGGCATTTACTTTTCTGACCATCCGCTGAGCGTCCACCGCAAGAAACTGGACCGTGCAGGTGCGCTGCCGATTATTCAGCTGCTCGCCTCTGGCCGCAAAAAAGCGGCTCTGGGCGGACTTTTGACGAGGATGAAGACGATCCGCACAAAAACGGGACAGACGATGGCTTTTCTGGAGCTGAGCGATGAAAGCGGGGAAATGGAGGCGGTTGTTTTTCCTGAACAGTTCAGGCAGCTTTCCCCGATCCTGGAAGAAGGCGTATCGCTTTTTGCAGAAGGACGCCTTGAGACAAGGAATGAAAAACGCCAGCTGATTATTTCCGGGGCATCGCTCGTCGAATCGCTTCATGCGAAAAAGCAGCCGTCCGTCTATATTAAAGTGGAGGAAAGCCAGCACACCCACGATATTTTCAAGAAGATCAGCAGCATCCTGCTTGAACACAAAGGGGAAACGCCGGTCTGCGTCTATTATGAAAAACGGAAGCAGACGATGCAGCTGCCGGAAAGCTATAATATCAAGGCTGATCACGCTGCTCTATACAGGCTTAAAAGCGTTGTAGGTGAGAAAAATGTCGTGCTCAGATAGCAGGTATCCTGAGCATTTTTGATCAAAAATGCGGTCAGTTGTGTTATCATTTTTAAGATTCTGGGGTTCGTCTTACAAGAATCTTAAGCAGAAAACGAAGCAAAGTTTTTGGCAAAATTCCCTTGAAGGAGTGTTTGTTAACATGTCATTGAAAGAAAAAGCACTGCATATGCACAAAGTAAACCAGGGCAAATTGGAATCAAAATCAAAAGTGCAGGTTCGCAATGCGGACGATTTAAGCCTTGCATATTCTCCGGGTGTGGCTGAACCCTGCAAAGCGATTTACGATGATAACAGCAAAGTATATGATTATACAATGAAGGGAAACATGGTAGCAGTCGTCTCGGACGGAACGGCTGTGCTCGGCCTCGGCAATATCGGCCCTGAAGCCGCCCTCCCTGTGATGGAAGGAAAAGCGGTTCTTTTCAAAAGCTTTGCCGGTGTGGACGCTTTCCCAATCTGTTTAAATACATCTGATGTCGATAAAATTGTTGAGACGGTCAAGCTGCTTGAGCCGACATTCGGCGGCGTCAACCTTGAAGACATTGCAGCTCCAAACTGTTTTGTCATTGAAGAACGCCTCAAAAAAGAAACGAAAATTCCGGTGTTTCACGATGACCAGCACGGTACAGCAATCGTAACGGTAGCCGGTCTCGTCAATGCGCTTAAGCTGTCCGGCAAAACGATGTCTTCCGTCAAAGTTGTGGCGAACGGCGCCGGCGCAGCGGGAATTGCCATCATTAAGCTTCTTTATCATTTCGGCGTGCGCGACATCATCATGTGCGACACGAAAGGCGCGATCTACGAAGGCCGTCCGAACGGCATGAACGCAGTTAAAGAAGAAGTCGCAAAATATACGAACAAAAACCGCATAGACGGTTCGCTCAAAGACGTGATCAAAGACGCCGATGTCTTTATCGGGGTTTCCGTCGAAGGCGCTCTGACAAAAGAAATGGTTGAAAGCATGGCTGACAAACCGATCATCTTCGCCATGGCGAATCCAAATCCTGAGATCATGCCTGCCGAAGCGCATGAAGCCGGAGCAAGCGTCGTTGGAACGGGACGCTCTGACTTCCCTAACCAAGTGAACAACGTTCTCGCTTTTCCTGGCATCTTCCGCGGGGCGCTCGACGTCCGCGCGACACATATCAACGAGGAGATGAAAATCGCCGCGGTTGAGGCGATCGCGTCACTCGTTTCCGACGAAGAGCTGAGACCTGAATATGTCATTCCGGCTCCGTTCGATCCAAGGGTCGCACCAGCTGTTGCCAAAGCGGTAGCCAAAGCCGCGATGGAAACAGGCGTTGCACGAATCGATGTCGATCCAGAAGAAGTCGCTGAAAAAACAAGAAAGCTTGCAGTGATTGAAGGGAAATAAAAGTCCATTTTTGATCAGCGCGTGATTGCTCTGGCCTAAAGAGCCGTCACGCGCTGTTTATCGAATATGATGTTCGGTTTTTCCTCTTATTGGGGACACTTGTAAGGAAATATTCGGGCTGTGAAAATTTTTTTCAAATCGCTTTTCCGGACTTTTGTATCCGCTCTCAAGGCTGATATATCAATTTGTCAGTCTCTAACCGCATAAAGTGCGATTCGGCTGTTTGCCGGTCAAAAATGTCGAATTGAGGATGACACCGTTTGACAAAAAAAGTACAATAGTTTCGGTATAGTGATGTTCTAGTCTATAAACAGGACAGGCATACATGAAGAAAACCCTTCAGAAAAGGGAGGTAATCTTTTGTTAAAAGATATATTCAGCAAAAAGAAAAAAAAATACGCTTCCGTTCCCGCGGAATCAGCGAAGCAAGATGTACCGGAAGGGATCATGACAAAGTGCCCGGATTGTAAAAAAATCATGCTCACAAAAGAGCTGGATAAAAATTTAAGGGTCTGCATGAATTGCGGTTACCATCTTCAAATGAACGCGAAGCAGCGTATAAAAAGCCTGCTGGACGATGGCTCCTTTGAAGAATTCAATCAGGATATGATGTCTGAAAACCCGCTGGAGTTCCCGGGATACCTTGAAAAATTGCAAAAAGACCGGGAAAAAACGTCGCTGAATGAAGCGGTTGTTACCGGGAAAGGGACGATTGACGGATCTCCGGCGGTCGTGGCCGTGATGGATTCATCTTTCAGAATGGGAAGCATGGGATCTGTCGTTGGCGAAAAAATTACGCTTGCAATCGAAAAGGCAAGAGAAGAAAAAGTACCTTTCATCATTTTTACCGCATCAGGCGGTGCAAGAATGCAGGAAGGCCTTCTCAGCTTGATGCAAATGGCTAAAACAAGCTCCGCTTTGAAGCTGTTCAGCGAAGAGCAGGGCTTGATCATTTCAGTGATGACGCATCCGACAACAGGCGGCGTATCCGCAAGCTTCGCATCCCTCGGCGATTACAACCTTGCCGAACCGGGCGCGCTGATAGGCTTTGCCGGAAGAAGAATTATCGAACAAACCATCCGTGAAGAACTGCCCGAGGATTTTCAGACTGCGGAATTTCTGTTAAAGCATGGCCAGCTTGATTCCGTCGTTCACAGAGCTGACATGAAAAAAACGCTCGGCAGCATTTTGAAAATGCACCAAACTGGAGGTGATCTCGAGTGGCTGGAGAATTAGAATTTGAAAAACCGGTGGTCGAACTGCGTGAAAAGATCTCCGAATTGAAAAAGTTCACACAGGATTCCGATATGGATTTGAGCTCTGAAATTACGAAGCTTGAAGCTCGTCTTGAAAGGCTTGAAGAAGACATTTATACAAATCTGAAAGCCTGGGACAGAGTCCAGATTGCAAGGCACCCGAACCGTCCGACAACGCTCGATTATATCGAACATCTCTTTACCGATTTTTTTGAATGCCACGGAGATCGTTATTTCGGTGATGATGAAGCAATTGTCGGCGGAATTGCCAAGTTCCGGGGTCTTCCTGTGACAGTAATCGGTCAGCAGCGCGGCAAGGATACAAAAGAAAACATCCGCCGCAATTTCGGAATGCCGCATCCTGAAGGCTACCGCAAAGCGCTCAGGCTGATGAAGCAGGCCGACAAATTTAACAGGCCGATCATCTGCTTTATTGATACAAAAGGAGCATACCCGGGCAAAGCAGCTGAAGAGCGGGGGCAAAGCGAAGCGATTGCCAAGAATCTTTTTGAAATGGCGGGACTCTCCGTGCCGGTCATCTCGATCGTCATCGGGGAAGGCGGCAGCGGGGGAGCGCTTGCGCTCGGCGTCGCAAACCGCTTATTGATGCTGGAAAACTCAACTTATTCGGTGATCTCTCCCGAGGGAGCTGCTGCTATCCTCTGGAAGGATTCAGGACTCGCGAAAAAAGCGGCAGAAACAATGAAAATCACCGCTCCGGACCTTAAAGAATTGGATATTATAGATCATGTTATAAAAGAAGTAAGAGGCGGAGCACACCGCGATGTGGAGCAGCAGGCTGCCTACATCGACGAAGCGCTGAAAGGCGAGCTTAAATCCCTGCTGAAACTGGATAAGAACGAGCTGATCCAACAAAGATATAACAAGTATAAGTCAATTGGAAAAATTTCGACTGAAAACCAATATGTTGGGATAAAATAAATAAACGTGAGGCCTTTGGCTCACGTTTATTTTTTATGGGTGAAGGTGAAAAGTGAAAGGATTGTGTCTGCCGCCCGCGATTTTTCAAAGAGTTTGCTTAAAATTTATTTAAAAACTTTTTGTTTAATTGTATAATGAGTAAGGTTTTATAGGGATTTTCGGAAAACTTTCATCCCTTTTTCATTGTTTTAGCGGCAATGAACGTGTTAAGGTAAATTATATATGTTTTCGAGGTGAAAAAGATGAAACGTATCGGAGTATTGACAAGCGGCGGAGATTCCCCGGGAATGAACGCGGCGGTCCGCGCGGTTGTCAGGAAAGCGATCTACCATGACGTAGAAGTATACGGAATTTACAACGGGTATTCAGGTTTAATCAGCGGAAAAATAGAAAAGCTTGAAATCGGTTCTGTCGGAGATATCATTCACCGCGGAGGAACGAAGCTATATACAGCAAGGTGTCCTGAGTTTAAAACGGTAGAAGGACGGGAAAAAGGAATAGCGAATTTAAAAAAATATGGTATAGAAGGATTAGTCGTCATTGGCGGCGACGGTTCTTATATGGGAGCCAAAAAGCTCACAGAACACGGTTTTCCTTGTGTGGGAGTGCCGGGAACGATCGACAATGACATCCCAGGCACTGATCTGACGATCGGATTCGATACGGCGCTAAATACCGTTATTGACGCCATCGATAAAATCAGGGATACAGCTACATCCCATGAACGTACATACGTGATTGAAGTAATGGGCCGCCATGCCGGGGACATTGCTTTATGGTCAGGTTTGGCCGGAGGCGCGGAATCCATTTTGATTCCTGAAGCAGACTACGATATGGAAGAAATTATTGCAAGGCTGAAAAGAGGGCATGAGCGCGGCAAGAAACACAGCATCATCATTGTGGCGGAAGGCGTCGGCAGCGGCGTTGAATTCGGAAAAAGAATTGAAGAAGCCACAAATCTCGAAACTAGAGTATCGGTGCTTGGACATATCCAGCGCGGCGGTTCCCCGACTGCAGCAGACCGCGTATTGGCAAGCCGTCTAGGGGCATTTGCGGTTGAACTGCTTCTTGAAGGAAAAGGCGGACGTTGTGTAGGAATTCAAAATAACCAGCTTGTGCATCATGATATCATTGAAATACTCGAGCAAAAACATACAATTGATCAAAGCATGTACCGCTTGTCTCAAGAACTGTCAATCTAGTGTAAAACCCGAGGAGGAAGCAATATGAGAAAGACTAAAATAGTTTGTACAATTGGACCGGCCAGCGAAAGTGTTGAAAAGCTCACCCAGCTGATGGAAGCCGGAATGAACGTGGCGCGCCTGAACTTTTCCCATGGAGATTTCGAAGAGCACGGCGCAAGAATTAAAAACATTCGTGAAGCAGCCGGCAAGCTGGGAAAAGATATCGGCATCCTTCTTGACACGAAAGGGCCTGAAATCCGCACGCACACAATGGAAAACGGTTCGATCGAACTGGCAGCGGGTTCTCAGCTGATCGTTTCAATGGACGAAGTCATCGGTACGCCTGATAAAATCTCAGTTACATATGATGGGTTGATTCACGATGTGTCAGTCGGTTCAACGATTTTGCTTGACGATGGATTGGTCGGACTTGAAGTCACTGACATAAACAAGGACAAGCGTGAAATCGTCACGAAAGTGATGAACAGCGGAACGTTGAAAAACAAAAAAGGCGTGAATGTGCCGGGCGTCAGCGTCAATCTTCCGGGAATTACGGAAAAAGATGCAAACGACATCGTATTCGGCATCGAGCAGGGCGTTGATTTCATCGCGGCATCCTTTGTGCGCCGTCCGTCGGATGTCCTTGAAATCCGCGAACTTCTTGAAGAGCACAATGCGGCAGATATTCAAATCATTCCAAAAATCGAAAACCAGGAAGGCGTTGACAACATCGATGCCATTCTTGAAGTATCAGACGGTCTGATGGTTGCGCGTGGAGACCTGGGTGTAGAAATCCCTGCCGAAGAAGTGCCGCTCGTTCAAAAAGAACTGATCAAAAAATGCAATGCGCTTGGCAAGCCTGTCATCACGGCTACCCAAATGCTCGACAGCATGCAGCGCAATCCGCGCCCGACACGCGCGGAAGCGAGCGACGTTGCCAATGCGATCTTTGACGGAACTGACGCAATCATGCTTTCAGGTGAAACGGCAGCGGGAAATTATCCTGTTGAAGCCGTTCAGACGATGCACAATATCGCTTCCCGTTCAGAAGAAGCGCTCAACCATAAAAAGATCCTTTCCGCACGAAGCAAGCAAGTCAGCATGTCAATTACGGATGCGATCGGCCAATCTGTGGCGCATACGGCAATCAACCTTGATGTGAATGCCATCGTCACACCGACGGAAAGCGGCCATACGGCGAGAATGATTTCCAAATATCGCCCGCAGGCGCCGATTGTCGCAGTTACGGTAAACGATGCGGTGTCAAGAAAGCTGTCACTTGTGTTCGGGGTTTTCGCAACAAGCGGACAAAACCACAGCTCCACTGACGAAATGCTTGAAAAAGCGGTGCAAAAATCTCTCGATACAGGCATCGTACGCCACGGCGACTTGATCGTTATCACGGCCGGAGCTGTCGGTGAAGCCGGTACAACAAACTTGATGAAAGTGTATGTTGTCGGAGACGTGGTCGCAAAAGGCCAGGGCATCGGACGCAAATCCGCATTTGGTGAAGTGGTCATCGCTCAAAACGCACAAGAAGCGGCCAAAAAAATGAAAGATGGCGCCGTTTTAGTTACAAAAAGCACGGATCGTGACATGATGGCATCCCTTGAAAAAGCGGCTGCGCTGATTACGGAAGAAGGCGGCTTAACAAGCCACGCGGCAGTCGTAGGCTTAAGCCTCGGCATCCCTGTCATCGTCGGAATGGAAAATGCGACTTCCATTCTGAAAGAGGGAGAAGACATCACGGTCGACTCCGCCCGCGGAGCTGTATACAAAGGACGTGCAAGCGTGCTTTAATCGCTTATTGAAGAAGAAGGGAAGCTTTCCCCTTCTTTTAGATTTATGACAAAATCCTAAAACGTTTTTCAGTTTTAGGATTTTGTCATCCTTCAATTCAGCGTGATTGAAAACCCTTGCAGTCTAGGAAGGCCGAGCATCGGAGCGGAGCGAATGTTGGAATTCGTGAGCACCGACGCGCAGGCCTGACAACGAATGCGAGGGTTTGACAACACGCTGGAAGAAGGGAAGCTTTCCCTTCTTTTTTTGCAGGCGGCACAAGCAAAATAGGGCGGCCGTTCGCTTCCAATTTAGAATTATGAGGTGAAAAAAATGAAGTTTTTCTTATTATTTCTCGTCATTTTTCCAGCGAGTGAAATCGGTCTGTTCCTCTTGTCCGCTAATTGGATCGGTGTGCTGCCGACCGTTTTGCTGATCATTTTGACGGGCTTTCTCGGGGCCGCTCTCGCCAAAAAACAAGGAATCGAAGTCTACTACAAAGTCCAGCGCGATCTTCAGTACGGAAAGATGCCTGGGGCCGCGATTTTGGACGGGCTTTGTATTTTCATAGGGGGCATGCTGCTTTTGCTGCCCGGTTTTTTATCGGATATCATCGGTTTACTGCTGCTGCTGCCGGCAACGCGCGGCCGTTTCAAACCATTTATCTCCCGCAAGCTGAAGAGAATGTCTGAAGGCAGGCGGATCAACATTATCAAATAACCCGATAAGCGGCAGCCCGCATGGAAAAGCAGGCTGCCGCTTATTTTTCATTTCCTTTAATAAACAGCCATATGTCTCTAAAAATACCTGTTGTAAAGAGAGCCTGAATAAGAACGAGAAGGGCGGGGCCCATGATCAATCCGAGAAAGCCAAACAATTTGAAACCGGCAAACAGCGCGATTAATGTTCCCAAAGGGTGAAGTCCGATTGACCGGCTTAAAATCTTCGGTTCGGCAAGCTGCCTGAAGACAAGTACGACGATGTACAGAATTCCAAGGCCGATCGCCAGCGGCAGCTGTTTGGCCGCTGCTAAATAGACAATCCACGGCACAAATACAGACCCTGTTCCCAAATACGGCAGCAGGTCGACCAGCCCGATCAGAAAAGCGATCGCCACAGCATGATTGACCTTCAACACGGAAAGCCCGATCAACACGAGCACCATCGTCATCGCCACAAGGGTAAGCTGGGCCTTCACAAAGCCTGCCAGTGCTCTTTTCAATTCTGCATAGACAGCCGCTGCACCCGAGATCAGACGATCAGGAAGAACAGACCGTGCCTTGTTTTGTATTTTATGCAGATCTTTGCTGATAAAAAAAGTGGCCAGGAGCGAAAAGATCAGCACGGCCGCCATATTCGGCAGAAAGGCGAAAAAAAGGGGCACCGTCTCAAGAATTTTTGAAAGCAATAAAGCCGTGCCTGAAGCAAGTTCACTGCCCAAATTTTGGACCTGTGTAATGATCGATTCCTGCTGGGCGGCTTCAAGGCCGTCAAAAAAAGCGGCCAGCTCATTATACAGCGGCATGATTTGATTCGTAAAAAACGATTCGATATAAAGAGCGGCTTTATTAAACTGGAGGGGAAGTATTTTAGCCAAATAGGCCGTTCCAGAGACGATCTCGGCAACGACCAGTGTCAAAAAGCCGGCTCCGGCGGTCAAAAAGCCGAACAGAACGATTCCGACATTGACGCCTCTCGGGAACCCGGTCAGCTTATCGAGCCATTCCACAAAAGGATTGATCATGATGGCGAGAATAAGCGCAATCACAAAAGGATAGGTTAACGGAAAAGAGTAGTAGCCGACCGCTCCGCAAACAGCGGTCAAAAACAGCACATACACTGCCCGAAGCGCAGCTGTGAGATAGGATTGGTTCAATTCTGCATCCTCCTGATATTAGAAAGCATGTCCTTATTTCATTTTATTCTTGAGTCCTGTTATTATGAGAAAGGTCATAAAAAAATGGAGTTGAATACAGCATGTTTACTCAAGCTAATTTATTTTTGATCCTGCTTTTGGCCATCGCTTTAATCGCGAAAAATCAGTCGTTGATCATCGCTGTATCCGTCCTGCTTTTGATCAAGCTGATCGGCCTCGATCAAAAGCTGTTTCCAGCCATCCAATCCAAAGGGATCAACTGGGGCGTTACCGTTATTACAATTGCGGTTCTTGTGCCGATCGCAACAGGAGAGATCGGCTTTAAACAGCTTGGCGAAGCGATGAAGTCATATTACGCATGGATTGCACTCGGAGCGGGCATTCTCGTAGCATTGATCGCCAAAAACGGGATCACATTGCTTGCAGAAGACCCGCATATCACGACCGCTCTTGTATTTGGAACGATTTTAGCGGTCGCTTTATTCAAAGGCGTTGCCGTCGGCCCGCTGATCGGTGCCGGGATTGCCTATCTTGTCATGCAGGCCGTCCAGCATTTCACATCTTAGAAATGTGCGCGGTCCCCCTGTTTCAGGGGGTTTTTTAGTTTGAAAAAAACTTTCGCTACTAAAAAAATTTCGGCCCCGTATTTTTTTAAAAAAACATAATTGAATATAAATAATACAGTTAAAACTACTAAGAATCTGTAAATAGAAGTAAGCTGGGCCAAAAAATAAGAAAAAAAAACTATAGTTAAACATTTAACAAATGTCTGATAATTGTTTATAATATAAATATGCTTAATCTTTATTAAGCATATCGGAGTATCGAACGGTATATAGAAACGCACGATTGTTTTATTTGAAAAACGATTTAATGTAAGCATTTTCTTTTTGGATTAAAGAAGATGTATACATCATGCGTTGTTTTTGCTCCTGGGTTTTGGTTTAATTTTAAAAGGGGAAATTTTTAAAAAAAGGGAGAGATGAGTATGACAGCAACACGCGGCCTTGAAGGGGTAGTCGCCACTACATCATCAGTAAGTTCAATTATTGATGATACTCTTACATATGTAGGGTATAACATCGATGATTTGACAGAAAAAGCTAGCTTTGAAGAAGTTGTTTATCTGCTTTGGCATTTAAAGCTGCCGAACAAAGAGGAGCTTGCCGAGCTTAAAAAACAGCTTTCTGAAAATGCCGGTATCCCCAAAGAAGTCATTGACCATTTCAAATCCTACCCGAATGGAAAAGTCCACCCGATGGCAGCTCTTCGGACAGCCGTTTCTTTACTCGGGCTGTTTGACGAAGAAGCAGATCAAATGGATGCGGAAGCAAACTACAGAAAAGCGGTGCGTCTCCAAGCGAAGATGCCTGCGCTTGTCGCTGCTTTTTCAAGAATCCGCAAAGGGCTTGAGCCGATTGAGCCGAATCCGGAACTCGGCTTTGCAGCCAACTTTCTCTACATGCTGAATGGAAAAGAACCTTCACCTGTCGAAGTGGAAGCGTTTGACAAAGCTTTGATCCTTCATGCGGATCATGAGCTGAACGCATCTACGTTCACAGCCAGAGTATGCGTCGCGACGCTTTCAGACGTTTACTCAGGGATAACGGCCGCAATCGGAGCCTTGAAAGGTCCGCTTCACGGCGGAGCAAACGAAGCAGTTATGAAAATGCTTTCAGAGATTGGCGAGGTTGAAAACGTAGATTCATATATTCACGCCAAGCTTGAAAAGAAAGAAAAGATCATGGGGTTCGGCCACCGCGTATACCGCCAGGGCGATCCCCGCGCAAAACATTTGAAGGAAATGAGCAGGCGTTTGACGAATTTAACGGGTGAAAGCAAATGGTATGAGATTTCAGAGCGGACTGAGGAAATCGTCACGTCTCAGAAAAAGCTGCCGCCAAACGTAGACTTTTATTCTGCGTCGGTTTATCATAGCTTAGGAATCGACCATGATCTGTTTACGCCGATTTTTGCGATCAGCAGGGTATCAGGCTGGCTCGCTCACATTCTTGAACAGTATGAAAATAACCGCCTGATTCGTCCGCGGGCTGACTACACCGGCCCTGACATGCAGAGGTTCATTCCGATTGAAGAAAGAAGCTGACCGTTTGAAAAGAGGCTGCTCGAGCTTCGTTCGGCCGGCCTCTCAACGGCTTTTCTATGGAAGCAATGAATTAATGAATCTATGAAAAAACATGTTTGTCCCCCGCCAAACGGGGGAAACAAATGTTTTTCTATATTGAAGAATTACATATTATGGGAGGTTTTATTGTGGCACAAGGCGAAAAAATTACAGTCTCCGGCGGAGTATTAAACGTTCCAAACAACCCGGTCATCCCGTTTATTGAAGGGGACGGAACAGGTCCTGATATTTGGAGAGCGGCTTCCAGGGTTCTTGAAGCGGCTGTGGAGAAAGCGTATAACGGCGAAAAGAAAATCACTTGGAAAGAAGTCTACGCCGGGGAAAAAGCGTACAACAAAACCGGCGAATGGCTTCCGGAAGAAACGCTTGATACGATCCGCGAATACCTGATCGCGATTAAAGGTCCTTTAACAACTCCTGTAGGCGGGGGAATCCGCTCATTAAACGTAGCGCTCAGACAAGAGCTTGACTTGTTTACATGCCTGCGTCCTGTCCGCTATTTCACAGGCGTTCCTTCACCGGTTAAGCGCCCTGAAGATACGGACATGGTCATCTTCCGTGAGAATACTGAAGATATCTACGCCGGCATCGAGTACGCGAAAGGCTCTGAAGAAGTGCAAAAGCTGATTTCATTCCTGAAAAACGAGCTTGGCGTTAACAAAATCCGCTTCCCTGAAACATCGGGCATCGGCATCAAGCCGGTTTCTGAAGAAGGAACATCAAGGCTTGTCAGAGCTGCGATCGAGTATGCGATCGAGCACGGCCGCAAATCTGTGACGCTCGTCCATAAAGGAAACATCATGAAATTCACGGAAGGCGCCTTTAAAAACTGGGGCTATGAAGTGGCTGAAAAAGAATTCGGCGATAAAGTATTCACTTGGGCCGAATACGACCGCATCGCTGAAAAAGACGGCAAAGACGCTGCAAACAAAGCGCAAAGCGAAGCTGAAGCTGCCGGCAAAATCATCATCAAAGACAGCATCGCCGACATCTTCCTGCAGCAGATTCTGACACGTCCTGCCGAGTTTGACGTTGTGGCGACAATGAACCTGAACGGGGACTACATTTCAGATGCGCTGGCTGCCCAAGTCGGCGGAATCGGCATCGCACCTGGAGCAAACATCAACTATGAGACAGGACATGCCATCTTTGAGGCGACACATGGTACAGCGCCTAAATACGCCGGCCTCGACAAAGTAAACCCGTCTTCAGTCATCCTATCCGGCGTGCTGCTTCTTGAGCATTTGGGCTGGAATGAGGCGGCCGACCTTGTCATTAAATCAATGGAGAAAACAATCGCATCCAAAGTCGTCACATACGATTTCGCTCGTTTGATGGACGGCGCGACTGAAGTCAAATGCTCTGAATTCGGTGATGAGCTTATCAAAAACATGTCTTAAACGGCTGTTTTGGGGTAAAACAAACAACAATTAAAAGGGGTAGAAAAAATGGGAAAGAAGCGAAATAAAGTATCTGTCATCGGAGCGGGTTTTACAGGTGCAACAACTGCGTTTTTAACGGCTCAAAAAGAATTGGCTGATGTCGTGCTAGTCGACATTCCGCAGCTTGAAAACCCTACAAAAGGGAAAGCGCTCGATATGCTGGAAGCGAGCCCTGTCCAAGGATTTGACGCGAATATTACAGGAACGGCAAACTATGAAGATACGGCTGGTTCAGATATCGTCGTCATCACGGCGGGGATCGCAAGAAAGCCGGGAATGAGCCGGGACGACCTCGTGGCTACAAATGAAAAGATCATGAGGAGCGTAACGAAGGAAGTTGTTAAATACTCACCTGATTGTATCATCATCGTTCTGACAAACCCTGTAGATGCGATGACATACGCCGTCTATAAAGAATCGGGCTTCCCGAAAGAGCGGGTCATCGGCCAGTCGGGAATTTTGGATACGGCAAGATTCAGAACGTTTGTCGCTCAGGAGCTCAACCTTTCCGTCAAAGACATTACAGGTTTTGTACTGGGCGGACACGGGGACGATATGGTTCCGCTCGTTCGCTACTCTTATGCAGGCGGCATTCCGCTTGAAACGCTTCTTCCGAAAGACCGGATCGATGCGATTGTTGAAAGAACGAGAAAAGGCGGGGGAGAAATTGTCAACCTGTTAGGAAACGGAAGCGCGTACTATGCGCCTGCCGCTTCCCTGACAGAAATGGTTGAAGCAATCTTAAAAGACCAGCGCCGCGTGCTGCCGACCATTGCCTACCTTGAAGGCGAATACGGCTATGAAGGCATTTATCTCGGCGTTCCGACGATTATCGGCGGAAACGGTCTTGAACAGATCATTGAACTTGAACTGACTGAAACCGAAAAAAGTCAGCTCGATAAATCCGTTGAATCAGTCAAAAACGTCATGAAAGTATTATCATAATAAACACGGCAGGAAGGCTTTATACAAGCCTTCCTGTTTTTGAATGCGAACCTTTTACATAAGACGGTATGAAAATCAAGACATAAACACGGGCTGTCAGCATATACCTAATCATAATCATCTGCCCGGACATTTTCATTCTTTTTGATGGAGGCCGCTGGCTGCATGGGGATTCCATCACTTAAAACAGCGGATTATGGCCGAAAAAGAGAGATTTTAAGCAAAACACTGAAAAATCAAATTGTCGAACGGATAGGCTTTCGTTAAAATAGGAGTGAAAACGTTTATTTAACAAAAGATAGAGAAAGAGATGTCGGGGAAATCTGAAGCCTGGAGGCATGTCATGAGCAAAAAGATATTAGTTGTAGATGATGAGGAATCGATTGTTACCCTTCTAAAATATAACCTTGAACGGTCGGGCTATCATGTGGTGACCGCCATGGACGGAGAGGCCGGCTTATTAAAGGCGATTGAAGAGAAGCCGGATCTGATCGTGCTCGATCTGATGCTTCCTAAAATGGACGGCATTGAAGTATGCAAGGAACTCAGACAGAAGAAGCTGATGTATCCGATTTTGATGCTGACCGCAAAGGATGATGAATTTGATAAAGTGCTCGGTCTCGAGCTGGGTGCCGATGACTATATGACAAAGCCGTTCAGCCCGAGAGAGGTGACGGCAAGGGTCAAAGCGATTTTAAGAAGAACACAGACGCTGTCCGTTCAGCCGGAGGAGACGGAAGAACCGGATGCAGGCGAGCTGATCATAGGCGAACTGAAAATACTGCCTGAACATTATGAGGTTTATTTTCAAAACGAACGCCTCGAGCTGACGCCGAAGGAATTCGAACTTCTCTTATATTTGGGAAGGCATAAAGGGAGGGTGCTGACGAGAGACCTTCTCCTCAACGCTGTCTGGAACTACGACTTCGCGGGCGATACGCGCATCGTCGATGTCCACATCAGCCACCTTCGCGATAAGATCGAAAAAAATACAAAAAAACCGGAATACATTAAAACAATCAGAGGTCTTGGCTACAAAATGGAGGAGCCGAAACTGAATGATTAAATTCCGGACCCGGCTTTTAGCTGCCCTGCTGACGCTTTTGATTCTCGTATTTGCTTCACTCGGTTTTCTGCTCGTTCACTTGTTTCACTCCTCTTACGATGCCAAACTGAGCAGCCATATTGAAAAAGAGGCCGCTTTGGTCGCTTCATTGGCAAATGGTGAAAACATGAAGTCTTCGGAGCAAGGAGCTATTTTAGAGAAGGCAAGCCGTGAACTGGACAGTCGTGTATCGCTTATTGATACAAAAGGTCAGGTTCTTTTTCATTTTGGGGGCCGCGCCGAAGAGCAATCCGTTATCAAGGAAGCGCTTGAGTCGGATTTAAACGGTGAAGGAGGAGGCTTCAGGATCAACCCTGATGACGAGTCCGTTTACCGTTACGTGCAGCCGCTCAAAGATGACGGGAATGTGAATGGATATATTCTGATCAGCACTCCTGTCGATTCATTGCAAGACATCAATCAAAAGATCTGGATTCTCCTCGGCGTGAGCCTTGGAACGGCCTTTTTAATCATCGCCGGGCTTGGGGCGAGAATAACCTCTCAATATACGAATCCGATTGAGTCTGCGACACAAGTGGCGATTGAGCTTGCCAAAGGAAACTATAAAGCAAGAACATTCAACGAAGATGAAACGATGCTGAGCCAGTCCATCAATATGCTGGCGCAGAACCTGCAGGACATGACAAGAGCCCAGGAAATGCAGCGCGACCGTCTGCAAACCGTCATCGAAAATATCGATTCCGGTCTGATCTTAATCGACGGAAAGGGTTATATTCACCTTGTGAACCGCGCTTATCAAAAGCAATTTCACGTAGAAGCCGATCAGCTTCTTTACCATTTCTATCACGAAGTGCTCGAACACGAAGAGATCATTAATCTCATTGAAGAAATTTTTATGACGGAAGCAAAGGTCCGCAAAATGTTTAAACTGCCGATCAAAATTGAAAGAAGGTATTTTGAAGTCGACGGGGTTCCGATTATCGGCATCAATGATGAGTGGAAAGGCATCGTTCTCGTTTTCCATGACATGACGGAAAGAAAGCAGCTTGAAGAAATGAGGAAGGACTTTGTCGCCAATGTCTCCCATGAGCTGAAAACGCCGATTACATCAATCAAAGGGTTCACCGAAACGCTTCTGGACGGAGCGATGAACGAACGGGAGACGCTGTTGCAGTTTCTATCGATCATCTTAAAAGAGAGCAGCCGTCTGCAAACCTTGATCCAGGACCTGTTGGATCTGTCGAAAATCGAACAGCAAAACTTCACCCTGAATATTCAAAATTGCAATATCGGTGAAATCCTCGCCGAAATTGAGATGCTTTTGAAGAATAAAGCGGAGGAAAAAGGAATCACCTTGACACTGGAAAAGCCGGATAAGCCGGCCGTTGCTTCCGGAGACCCGCACAGACTAAAGCAGATCTTTTTGAATTTGGTGAACAATGCGCTCACATATACGCCTGAAGATGGAAGCGTGACGATTTCGGCTGATGTTCTGGAAGATGCAGTGCAAGTCAAAGTGAGGGATACGGGCATCGGGATCAAGCAGTCCGAAATCCCGAGGATATTTGAACGGTTCTACAGGATCGATAAAGACAGGAGCAGAAATTCAGGAGGAACCGGTCTCGGTCTTGCGATCGTCAAGCATTTAGTCGAAGCCCACCAAGGCGAAATCGACGTCGAAAGCGAGCGGGGAAAAGGCACCGAATTCACGGTCCGCTTAAAACGCGCATCCGAGTAGCTTCATTTAGCAAACTTTACAAAGGCTTAACAACTTTTATATATATGGTTAAAACTTGGCTGATAGGATCATTAGTGAACCCCTTCATCCAAGGAGCCATATGGACGGACGCGATCAACAGCGCGTCCCTTTTTTTATTTTTCTGCGAAATCACTCTCATTTTCCTTTCAAAATGAACTTTGCTAAAATAAAATAAGCAAATATGATCACGAAGTTGAATGGAAGCTGACGAATCGGCTCCTTAGGAGGATAAAGATGACTGAAAGAAAAAAATTAGTATTGGTTGACGGAAACAGCCTGGCTTACCGTGCGTTTTTCGCCCTGCCTCTTCTCAGCAATGAAAAAGGGATACATACAAACGCGGTGTACGGTTTTACCACGATCTTAATGAAGATGCTTGAAGAGGAAAAACCGACCCACATGCTCGTCGCTTTTGATGCGGGGAAAACGACATTCAGACATAAAACGTTTAAAGAATATAAAGGCGGCAGACAAAAAACGCCGCCGGAGCTGTCAGAGCAATTGCCGTTTATCCGCGAGCTGCTCGACGCATATAGAATCTCAAGGTATGAGCTTGAAAACTACGAGGCCGATGATATTATCGGCACCCTTGCCAAATCAGCGGAAAAAGACGGATTTGAAGTGAAGATTTTTTCCGGCGACAAGGACCTGACACAGCTGGCTACAGAAGGAACGACGGTCGCCATCACAAAAAAGGGCATTACAGATGTCGAATACTATACGCCTGAACATGTCCGGGAAAAGTACGGACTTACCCCTGAACAGATCATTGATATGAAAGGGCTGATGGGAGACTCGTCAGACAATATTCCAGGCGTGCCGGGAGTCGGCGAAAAGACGGCGATCAAGCTTTTGAAACAGTTCCATACAGTAGAGGAGCTGCTGTCGTCAATAGACGAAGTCAGCGGAAAAAAACTGAAAGAAAAGCTTGAAGAATTTAAAGAACAGGCTTTGATGAGCAAAGAGCTTGCGACGATTACGACAGAAGCGCCGCTTGAAGTCAGCCTCGATTCCCTCGGATATGAAGGTTTTGACAGGGAAGCGGTCGTCAAGATTTTTAAAGATCTCGGCTTTCATTCTTTGCTCGAAAGGATTGGCGAAGAGGCGGGAGAGAAAGAAGAAGAACAGTTGGAAGAGATCGATGTCATGATCAAAACAGACATCACGGATGACTTGTTTGCGTCACCGGCTTCACTCGTAGTCGAACAGCTCGGCGACAATTATCACGAGGCGCCGATCCTCGGTTTTTCGATCGTCAACGAACACGGCGCTTTCTTCATTCCGGAAGAGACGGCCGTTCAGTCGGACTGTTTTAAAGAATGGGCCGAAGATGAGTCGAAAAAGAAATGGGTGTTTGATGCAAAACGTGCGGCGGTCGCTTTGCGCTGGCGGGGCATTGAACTGAAAGGCGCTGAGTTTGACGTTCTTCTTGCGGCCTATATCATCAACCCGGGGCACTCCTACGATGATGTGGCAAGCGTTGCGAAAGAACATCAATTACACATCGTTTCAGCAGATGAAGCGGTCTACGGAAAAGGAGCGAAACAGGCGGTTCCGGATGAGAAGGAGCTTGCCGACCATTTAGCCAGAAAGGCGAAGGCGATATCGCTGCTGCGCGAAAAGCTCCTTGATGAACTGGAAGAAAACGAGCAGCTCGAACTGTTTGAAGCGCTCGAAATGCCCCTCGCCCACATTCTCGGTGAGATGGAATCGATCGGTGTCCAAGTCGATGTCGACAGACTGAAAAAAATGGGTGAAGAACTGTCCGCTAAATTAGCGGAATACGAGAAAAAAATCCACGAGTCAGCAGGTGAAACCTTCAACATTAATTCACCAAAGCAGCTCGGTGTGATTTTGTTTGATAAACTCGGGCTGCCTGTCGTCAAAAAAACAAAAACGGGCTATTCAACTTCAGCCGATGTGCTTGAAAAGCTGCGCGATAAACATGTCATTATCGAAGATATCCTGCACTACAGGCAGATTGGCAAGCTCCAGTCCACATACGTAGAAGGGCTTTTGAAAGTGATCAAAAAAGACAGCCATAAAGTGCATACCCGCTTTAATCAAGCTTTAACACAGACGGGAAGGCTCAGCTCAACCGATCCGAATCTGCAAAATATACCGATCCGCCTTGAGGAGGGCCGCAAAATCCGGCAGGCGTTTGTCCCTTCGCAAAAAGGCTGGCTCATATTTGCGGCGGATTACTCACAGATCGAGCTGAGGGTTCTCGCCCACATTTCAAAGGATAAAAATTTGATTGAAGCGTTCACGAACGATATGGACGTTCACACAAAAACGGCGATGGACGTTTTTCATGTATCAGAAGAAGAAGTCACCCCTGCGATGAGAAGGCAGGCGAAAGCAGTCAATTTCGGAATCGTCTACGGAATCAGCGACTACGGCTTGTCGCAAAACCTGGGAATTACAAGAAAGGAAGCGGCAGCGTTTATTGAGCGCTATTTCCACAGCTTCCAGGGAGTCAAAGAATACATGGAAGAGACCGTTCAGGAAGCGAAGCAGCGAGGCTATGTAACGACTCTTTTAAGCCGGAGGCGGTATATACCGGAATTGACGAGCCGGAATTTCAATCTGCGCAGCTTTGCCGAACGGACGGCGATGAACACACCGATCCAGGGAAGCGCCGCAGATATTATTAAAAAAGCGATGATCGACATGGCGGACAAGCTGAAAGAAAAAAATCTCCAGGCCAAACTGCTGCTGCAGGTTCATGACGAATTGATTTTTGAAGCGCCTGAAGATGAAATCAAAGTGCTTGAAAAACTGGTTCCGGAAGTCATGGAACATGCATTGGAGCTCGATGTTCCACTGAAAGTGGACTGCGCTTCAGGGCCTTCATGGTACGATGCAAAATAGAGAAAAGGAAGTGATGATGTGCCGGAATTACCAGAAGTCGAAACGGTCCGGCGCACTCTTGCCGGGCTTGTAAGAGGGAAAACGATCGATGCGGTTGATGTCAGATGGACAAAAATCATAAAACGTCCGGAGGAGCCTGAGGAATTCGCAAGGCTCCTGGCCGGCCAGACGATTCAGTCGATCGGAAGAAGGGGAAAATTCCTGTTGTTTCATCTTGATGATTGTGTCATGGTTTCCCATTTGAGAATGGAAGGAAAGTACGGGCTTCATCAAAACGATGAACCCCTTGATAAACATGTGCACGTCATTTTCAGGTTCACGGACGGAAGCGAGCTGCGCTACCGGGATGTCAGAAAGTTCGGCACCATGCATTTGTTTAAGCCGGGAGAGGAACTGACAGAGCTGCCTCTCAGGCAGCTCGGCCCCGAGCCCTTCAGCAGCGAATTTACAGCCGATTACTTAAGAGAGCGCCTGAAGAAAACAAACCGCTCGGTGAAAACCGCGCTGCTCGATCAGCGGACAGTCGTCGGACTGGGCAATATTTATGTCGACGAGGCTTTGTTCAGAGCCGGTATCCATCCCGAGGCAACAGCGAACAAGCTCACAAAAAAACAGACGGTTCTTCTCCATAAAGAGATCATTCAAACGTTAAAGGAAGCTGTTGAAGCAGGGGGAAGCACAGTCAGATCTTACAT
Source organism: Bacillus licheniformis DSM 13 = ATCC 14580 (assembly GCF_000011645.1). Lineage (GTDB taxonomy): Bacteria > Bacillota > Bacilli > Bacillales > Bacillaceae > Bacillus > Bacillus licheniformis. The sequence goes on along the minus strand of NC_006270.3, from coordinate 2,939,772 downwards.
CAATTCACAAGGTGAGATCGGCATGTTCCAGCTCAAACTTTTCGTTTACGGCAGGAAAGATGAACCTTGTAAAAAATGCGGATCTCCAATTGAAAAAACAGTCGTTGGCGGAAGGGGCACGCATTTTTGCATAAAGTGCCAGAAAAAATGACAATCGCATAGAAGGACAAAAGCAAGCCGTATCATGGTTCAAGCTGTCGGTGCATACGCTCCATATAGCTGTTAAAAGCAAGCTTTAAGGTGTGATGTTTCTTTTTCGGGTGAACAACACACGGATGGTTTTCTTCTTTCATATATATAAGAAGCCTAGAAAGCTGCCTTTAGGCTGCATGACTTACACTGCTCGCATCAACAGAAAGGAAGAGCCTGATATGATGTTTGCATCTTTCTTGCTGCTGGCATTTGCCGTCAGCTTGGACAGTTTTTCAGTCGGATTTACTTACGGATTGCGAAAGCTGAAAATCCCATTTAAAGCGATTTTGATTATTGCTTTTTGCTCTGGTGCCGTGATGTATATTGCCATGATGATCGGAACCCTTTTGGCGAAATTCCTGCCCGTTGTCGTAACAGAAAGGCTCGGAGCCGTCATCTTAATGGGGATCGGCGCATGGGTGCTGTATCAGTTTTTCAGGCCGGAGAAAGAACAGGATCTCGTCTTCTCTGAAAAAACGCTCATTAACCTTGAATTGAAATCGCTCGGAATCGTGATACACATATTAAGAAAACCGACAAGCGCCGACATTGATAAATCAGGAATCATTACCGGTATAGAAGCTTTCCTTCTCGGTTTCGCCCTCTCTATTGACGCGTTCGGCGCAGGGATCGGCGCGGCCGCGCTGGGCTTTTCCCCTGTACCGATGAGCATTACGGTAGGCATCATGAGCTCATTGTTCGTATTTTGCGGAATACAGGCAGGCCGATTTTTATCGAAATGGAACTGGATGGATAAACTGACCTTTCTTCCCGGTATATTGCTGATTATGATCGGCATCTGGAAACTGTAAGAAGGAGGTGCAGGCCTTTGACATTGGTCATCGGGTTAACCGGGGGGATTGCCAGCGGCAAAAGCACTGTCGCGCAAATGTTCCAGCAGTGCGGCATCACGGTCGTCGATGCGGACGTGATCGCGAAAGAGGCCGTTGAACAGGGGATGCCCGCTTATCAGAAAATCGCTGAGACATTTGGTGAAGGCGTGCTGCTTGAAACAGGCGATATCGACCGGAGAAAACTTGGAGAAATTGTTTTTGCTAATGAAGAAAAAAGGCTGCAGTTAAATGCAATCGTCCATCCCGAAGTGAGAAAAATGATGATCAAGCAGCGCGACGAAGCCATCCGGGCCGGTGAACGGTTTGTTGTTCTCGATATTCCGCTTTTATATGAAAGCGGGCTCGAACATTTGACAGATAAAGTGATCGTTGTCTGGGTTCCGATGGAGCTTCAGCTTGAGCGGCTGATGAAAAGAAACCGGCTTAATAAAGACGAGGCGCTGAACAGAATTCACGCCCAGCAATCTCTTGACGAAAAAAAGAAAAGGGCAGACGCGGTGATCGATAACAGCGGCAGTCTGAAAGATACAGAAGCGCAGCTTCATCAGCTGCTTGATACATGGTCAAATATTGAAAAGTGAGCGCAATGTCGCGCTCACTTTTTTGATTAGTCTTTTTTAAACTGGCTGTAATTCGCATAGTACAGAGCGGTGCGCTGCGCACCTGCGTACCGTTTGGCAAAAGCTTTGGCATTGCCGGCCTTCATCGTCCGATAGCTGTAGTTGGATGAAGGTGTCCAGCTTGTCTCAGGCGATTTCTGCCCCTTTATCGCCGGATATGACCCGACATCTTTAAACGCGCCGTCTCCGTAATCATCCAGTATGCCTTTCTCATTGCCCGTGCCGAAGTAATTGGCTTCAGAATATATTTTCGCCAATGTCGTAATCGTGAAGCCAAGGTGGTAATTGTTGATATAATTGCTTTTCACGTGATAATAGCCGTAACGCATCAACCCGGGCGCCCTGACATAGAGATTCTCAAAGCGATTGTGGCTGATTGTCATCCGCGGATAGCCATTATATATACTGTGGTATTGCTTGTCATCTTGAGGCCAGCCGAGAATCAGGCCGTACCTGTGGTCTGTGAATGTGCTGTGCGACAGTGTGACGTAATCGGCTTTAGCGCCGACGTATAAGAGCTTGTCGAGATCGTGGCCGTTTGCCGTATAGCTGTGGCCTTGGAATGTGACATGGTCAATCCAGTAGTTTCTCGAATCGGTAATGTAAACAGGGATGTCATTGTTTTCATTTATGGATGCATCATGTGCAATGACCAGATTTTTGAAAATAACGTTGCCAGAGTCCGCTTTTGTTTTAAAGTAAATGTTATTCAGCTTATGTTTTTCATACGAGCCGATGATTGTTTTATTGGCGCCCACCGTTAATACCGTTTTGGCTGAAGCGCCGATATTGCTGGAGACGACAATCGTGCGCGGCGTTGAATCTTCAATATTGGCCTTCAGTTCGCCCAGATTATTGACATAGACGACTTTTCCAAGCAGGCCGCCGGTTGTGCCTGTTTTCTGCTTGCCGTTCGTTTCCCTTGCATAGCCTGCGAAACCTTCGAGCCCGTCGCTTGGAAGCTTCCACTTTTGGACGGAGCTGCCCGTATATTTGGCAAGCTTCACTCCGCTGCCGTCCAGTGTCAGTGCAAGGCTGCTGTTTTGTGCACTGACGATTTTATACGTGATAAAATCTCCGTTTCCGTCTTTGTCGGCCCCGATGATATTCCACAACTCTTCCTTCCGTGAATTGTCATAGTAGACCACAGCCGGATTATTGTCTGACAGTGCGTAATGGGCAGGGATGATAATTTTGCCGCTATCCATATTTCTGATTTTGAATTGTTTGCCGTCAGACGTATCAAGCCTCCATCTTTCTTCTTTTTCTCCGCTCGTCTGTTTTGCTGTTAGCGGTGCGTTGTCTTGATTCCCGGCGGGCGTAATATTTAAGCCTGATGAGCTTTCCAGCCTGATCATCTGTTCCGGATAATCTTCGTTTGCCGCAGAAGCAGCGACTGTACCTAATAAAAAATAAATGCCGGCCGCAGCCAAAAAAGAAATGATAAAAGATGCGTTTTTGATCAGTTTCATGGTTGTCCTTCCTTGAAGACACTGCCTTCTGTCGGTGAAAATTTAGCGCTGTTGCAAATTGTAGCACCAAAGGTGTATTTGAAATATATGCTTTAGGGCCGATTTTTTTTAGTCTTTTGTTCACGATTTCACAAAAGTGCGTAAATTTGCTGTGAAAGCAACAAATGGTATGGCTAATTAAAAATAATGTGTTATACTTATTTTGAATAAATCATGATGTGGAATGACATAAAATAAGGGGTGCATATTTGATGAAAGTGAAAGTTGCGATAAACGGATTCGGCCGGATCGGCAGAATGGTGTTTAGAAAAGCGATGCTTGATGAACAGATTGACATTGCGGCGATCAATGCGAGCTACCCTCCGGAAACGCTCGCTCATTTAATAAAGTATGACACAAATCACGGCCGTTATGAACTTGATGTAAAGGCTGGAGAAGACTGCCTGTTCGTTAACGGTAAAAAGGTCATGCTGACCAATCAGAGGGACCCTAAGCTTCTTCCGTGGGCACAATACGGAATCGACATCGCCGTGGAAGCGACGGGGAAATTCAACTCAAAGGAAAAAGCGGAAGCACATATTGAAGCCGGCGCGAAAAAAGTTATTTTGACGGCGCCGGGCAAAAATGAAGACATCACAATCGTGATGGGCGTCAACGAACGCGATTTTGATGCGGAGCGTCATACGATTATTTCAAACGCTTCCTGTACGACGAATTGTCTCGCTCCAGTCGCAAAAGTGCTTGATGATGCATTCGGCATTGAAAACGGCCTGGTGACAACCGTACACGCTTTTACAAATGATCAAAAAAATATTGATAATCCGCACAAAGACTTGAGGAGGGCGCGCGCCTGCGGATCTTCGATCATTCCGACAACGACAGGCGCCGCGAAAGCGCTGTCACTTGTCATGCCCCATTTAAAGGGTAGAATGCACGGCCTGGCCCTGCGCGTTCCCGTCTCAAATGTGTCGCTCGTTGACCTTGTGGCTGATTTGAAAAGCGATGTGACGGCGGAGGATATTAATGAGGCGTTCCGCATGGCGGCGGCAGGCTCCATGTCCGGGATCATCGATGTATGCGATGAACCGCTCGTTTCATCCGATTTTAATACGAATCCATACTCGGCGGTGATCGACAGTCTTTCGACAATGGTGCTTGAAAACAGAAAGGTGAAAGTGCTTGCATGGTATGACAATGAATGGGGATATTCGTGCAGGGTTGTCGATTTGATCAGATACGCGGCTTCAAGAATGAAACACCCCTCAGCTGTATAAAATAAGAGCATGGACGGATAAAAAAATAAATACCCCTTAACCATCAAATGATAAAACCGCCTTGCAAAAAATATTCAAACAAAGTATACTATTTTTCGTGAACTTCTAGTTCGTGAGCGCTTCGGCATTACTTAAAGGGTTAGGACCTCTCCGGACTAACTTTCCCCCGTGGTAATTGACCGGTTCAGTTGCTTGGAAATTCACTTTTTTAATTCTTGTTAAGGGGGGGCCATGCTATGGAAACAATGGGGCGTCACGTTATCTCCGAACTGTGGGGATGCGATTTTGATAAGCTGAATGACATGGATTTTATTGAAAAAACGTTTGTAAATGCGGCACTGAAGTCAGGTGCTGAGGTACGTGAGGTAGCCTTTCATAAGTTTGCGCCTCAAGGTGTAAGCGGGGTCGTGATTATTTCAGAATCTCACTTGACCATTCACAGTTTTCCTGAACACGGATATGCCAGCATTGATGTTTATACTTGCGGAGATTTAGATCCGAACGTAGCTGCCGATTATATCGCAGAAGAGTTAAGAGCGGAAACAAGAGAGAACATTGAAATACCGAGAGGCATGGGACCTGTTCAGGTGAAACAGGCCAAAGCCAAAGCACAGGCACTTTAATGCCGATAGAGGAGCTGGATGAAAAAGCGGACACCGCTTTTAAAATCCGCTCCTTTTTCTTTCCTCTCCCGAAAATCCCCAAAACATATTCCCCGGCATTCTCTTGCTGTTTTGTTTTCCCTTGGAAATCAACCATTTTTTTAATAAAATATAGAGAAGAAAGACAAAGGGGACAGGGGATATGAGTCTTTTTCAAAACATTCAACGGTTTTTTTCTACACACGCCGAAACGTCTGACCGCCATCCTTCGGAAGAGCTGAAGAGCCGCTATTATAAAGCGGCGTCAAAAGAAGCGCTCAATGCTGTAAAGGAAGTGCTGGAAGGCCTTGACGGCTGCAAGGTGACGTCAGTGTCGGAGGAAAGAGGAGAAATCAGCGCCGAAATTAAAAAAACGAGAAAAGCTTTTGTGGTGGCGACAGTCGTTTCGATTCGGCCTTTTGATACAGCGGTGGACTTTAATGTGTCAACGGAAACGTTTTTGCCGACCGATTTTGGCTACAGCCGCGGGCTTGTCTCGACGCTATACAGCGAACTGGACGGAAAGCTGCAGGAATCTGTACATTCAAACAATTGAATAGGAGCTGAAAAAATGAAATGTCCAGCATGTCAGCATAATGGGACGAGGGTTTTGGACTCCCGTCCGGTTGACGAAGGCAGATCGATTCGCAGAAGACGCGAATGCGAATCGTGCAACTATCGATTTACTACATTTGAAAAAGTGGAAGAAATTCCGCTCATCGTCGTAAAAAAAGAAGGAATCCGGGAAGAATTCAGCCGCGAGAAAATGCTCCGCGGTTTGATCAAAGCGTGCGAAAAGCGCCCTGTCGCCTTGAAGCAGCTTGAGGATATTTGCTTTGAAATTGAAAAAGAGCTTAGAAATCAAGGCGTTTCTGAAGTGAAGAGCGACATGATCGGAGAAATGGTGATGGACAGGCTTGCGAAAATCGACGAAGTCGCATATGTCCGATTTGCTTCAGTATACCGCCAATTTAAAGATATTAACGTATTTATCGACGAGCTGAAAGATTTAATAAAGAAAGAACGGTAAAGAGCTGTAAATTGATCCAGCTCTTTTCTCATGACAAAAACACAGTCGTGTGACATGAAGGCCTGAAAAAGGTGTAAAATGAGGACAAGAAACAAAGTGGAAGGTTGACAAAAGATATGAGTAATTATTGGAAAGATTTGCTTCCTGTCGATCCGTATGTTGTCAAAAGCAGCGGATTGCTGCAGGATTTGGACCGGCAAATTGTCACGCTATTGTATCAGCCTTTAATCGGCTCTTTTTCGTTCAGCTTGTTTCTCACGCTGTGGGGAGAGCTGGAGCAAAACAGAGTCTGGGGAAAAAGCTCGACTCACAGACAGCTGATGGCGGCGATGCAGACCAGCCTGAAGACGATCCACTCAGAAAAGGAAAAGCTTGAGGGGATCGGACTGTTGAAAACTTATATAAAAGAAACGGAACACGAACGTTTGTTTATATATGAATTGATTCCGCCGCTCAGACCGGACGAGTTCTTTCAGGACGGCATGCTGAATGTCTTCTTGTACAACCGCGTCGGAAAGGCGAGGTTTCAGCAGCTGAAAGAATATTTTTCCCACCCGTCTGTTCCTGAAGAAGCACGGGACATCACCCGTTCTTTCAATGAAGTTTTTGCATCTGTCCAGCCGAGCGAATGGAAGATGTCCGACGATATGATCGAAGCGATGGAGCTTCGCGAAGATCATGAATGGATGAAAGAAGGGAATAGCCAACCGGCAGCAGTCACAGACGGCGCCTTTGACTTTCAACTGTTTCTCGCCGGTTTATCTGACACGCTTATCCCGAGAAAAGCGCTGACAGACCAAGTGAAGGAAACGATTAAAAAGCTGGCCTTTCTCTACGGTATCGAACCGCTTCAGATGCAAAACGTCGTCATGTCAGCCGTTGACGAACACGATATGATCACGACAGAGGCGCTCAGAAAAGCGGCGAGCGACTGGTATCAGATCGAGCGCGGCGGCCCGCTTCCGGAACTCGTCGACAAAGTGCAGCCGATGAATCTCCGCGAACAGCCGAATCAACAGTCGTCCACAAACGCCAAGGAAGACAATTTGATCGCTTTGCTTGAGCAAGTATCGCCAAGAAAGCTGCTGCAGGATATTGGCGGCGGAGCGGAACCATCCAAAGCCGATCTGAAAATTATAGAAGAAATTATGCTTGACCAAAAATTAGAGCCCGGCGTCATCAATGTTCTGATTTATTATGTCATGCTGAAAACCGATATGAAGCTTTCGAAAAATTACACGCAAAAAATCGCTTCCCACTGGGCCAGAAAAAAAGTTCGTACGGTTAGAGAGGCCATGAAGCTTGCGAAAGAAGAAAACCGCCAATATCTTGAATGGGCGGAAGGGAAGAAAAAGACTTCCCGGAACAAGAAAGTCATCAGAGAAGAAAAGCTGCCTGATTGGCTTCGGGAAAGTGACGATGCTGACAGCAAACCGCTGGAAACAGAGCAGGCTGGTCCTGCAACCAGAGAAGGCTTTGACCAGCAGAAACAGAAGCTGCTCGAAGAAGTAAAAAAACTGAAAAACCATTCCGCTCTTTAATGTGAGGTGACAAGATGATGGAGCCGATTAAACGCGCTTTGCAAGGCGTGACGACGAGACCCGATTTTAAAAAACGCCTTGAAGATATGAAAGAAAAAGTGCTCTCTGACAAGGATGTTCAGGCGTTTTTAAACAGCCGCCAGTCAGAAGTGGATCAAGGAATGATCGACAGGAGCCTTAACAAGCTTTATGAATATACACAGCAAAGCAAAGCATGCCAAGACTGCCCGGGTCTGAAAGAATGCAAAAACCTGATACAGGGTTATCATCCAAAGCTTGTGCTGAACGGAAAAACAATCGATGTTCAATACGATAGGTGTCCGGAAAAAAAGAAAGCGGACGAGAGGGAAAGACAGAGGTCGCTGATTAAAAGCATCTATATTCAACAGGATCTTCTGAATGCTACGTTTGCCGATATTGACGGAGATGACCCGAGCAGATTGAAGGTCCTTCAGCTTGTGACGGGATTCTTGCATGACTATAACGAAACGGGAAAGGGAAAAGGCATTTACGTCTACGGGAAGTTCGGGGTCGGAAAGACCTTTATGCTGGCCGCCATTGCAAATGAGCTTGCCGCAAAGGATCATCCGTCCATTCTCGTCTATGTCCCTGAATTTGTCAGGGAGCTGAAAAATGCGATACATGATCAGTCGCTTGAGGAAAAGCTTGATATGGTCAAGTCTACGCCGATTCTGATGCTCGATGACATCGGTGCGGAGTCCATGTCAAGCTGGGTGAGGGATGAGGTGCTCGGCGCCATCCTTCAGCACAGAATGTCCCAGCAGCTGCCGACGTTTTTCTCTTCAAACTTTGATCCTGATGAACTGAAACACCATTTCACCTATTCGCAAAGGGGAGAAAAAGAAGAAGTAAAAGCGGCAAGGCTGATGGAAAGGGTGCTGTATTTAGCGACGCCTGTCCGGCTGGACGGGAAAAACCGGCGTCAGTAATCATTTGACACCGAGCTTCAATCACGGAGATGAAGAAGATGCGAAAAAGAACCTTGGCCAAATGGACGGTAATCGCCGTAATCGCGGCGGCCGGACTATGGCTGAATGCGAAATACCTGAATCTGAGCCCTGCTCATATAAGAGAAGGCGTCTTATCCTTTGGGATTTTCGCCCCGTTGATCTATATCGGACTATTGATGATCCGGCCGTTTTTGCTGCTTCCTGCTTCCGTTTTCGCCGTCAGCGGCGGCCTCGCATTCGGTCCGCTGTTTGGCTCTTTGTATTCTTTTATCGGTGCGGCAGGCGGTGCATTTTTATCATTCGCTCTTGCATACAGGCTCGGCGGATACTTTCAGCACATGCCGCTGAAGCTCGACAGCCTGCGGACGCTTTTGCGGAAAAACGGCTTTTTCTGCATTTTGCTCTTGAGGCTGGCGCCGATTCATTTTGACGCGGTCAGCTATGCGGCAGGCGTTTCCAAAGTGAAGCCTCTGTCGTTTGCCCTGGCGACGGCCGCGGGTATCATACCGGGCACCATTATTTTAAACGTGCTCGGGTCAAGCCTCTTGACCGGCGACATCCTAGCGATTGCGGTTACAGCCGCAATTTACCTGATATTCATTACAGTGCCGCTTTTGTTCAGAAAAAAAGTGCAGGCGCTCCTCGATTAAGGGCTCATCCTTTTTTACGTCTATTTTATTTGTCACCCCCATATACATGTAACAGATGTTGTTAGGGGGGACAAACATGCTTGAAATTACATTTGAAGATGATTATGATACAGCCGCGTTTTTGCATCTCCTTCGCAATGCGGATGCGAATCGGCATATCAGGATTCACGAAGCGCCAGGGAAGATCGGAATTGAAAAGACCCATTCCTCTGTCAGTATTCAGGCCTATATTGAGCCGGTTCTGACGAGATTTTTTACAGAATGCAAAGAAGATGAATACATGCTTTCGGTCATTGAAGGCGATTATTACTTTTTGGACCGGGATGAACAGCAGCAGATTCTTCAATTGGCCCACAGCATTATGGAGGGCGAACTTGAAGGGCTTCCTCTCAACAAGGACGACACCCCTCGCGAACATTACATCATTCAGGAGCTCCAAGCGATCTGTCTTGAGGAAAACGTCTTTTCGATTCGGTCATTTATGACGTTTCGCCTTGCGAAGTATTATGAACGCCTCAGATCTTATGTGGAGGCGGCGATCGACGAGTATAAAATGGAGCAGGAATATCAGACATTCATTCAATCGCTGAGAGACTACGTCATGTCGAAAGAGCCGATGCTTGACCATGTCCACATTGTGCACGACGGTTACTTTGTATTGTGGGAATTAAAGTATATTTCTGAACGGGAACAAAAAAAATACATAGACAGGCGGTTCGTAAGAGAACACCCAATGTATATTGATTCCCATCTCCTGGCTCCGCTCGTATCGATTGCGCCGGAAAAAATAGACCTCTATACAGAAGACCGGGAACACGCCATGGTTCAGACCATTCAAAATATTTTTCAGGAGAGGGTGCGGATTCTTCCGCTTGGCGCCTTTCATCCGCGGGAAAACATTTTGGAAGAGCATTCTTGATTTTGCGTGAAAAACAATTTATAATACGGTATAAACTTAAAGATATCATGTATTGATAAGGACATGAAAAGATGAACACCGGTTTGACAGAGAGGGAGACCATGGCTGAAAGTCTCTTATGCCAAGGATCATTTTTTTACCGCCTTTGAACATCAGTTGTGAACGGCAATTTGTCTAGTAATGACTGACGGGACTTCCCGTTACAGAACCGAAAGCCGAGAGCGCGCCGGGTTTTTTGCGTTTTCGGGAAAAAGGGTGGAACCACGAATTCCGTTTATTAATCCTCGTCCCTTTCTTAGGGGGACGGGGATTTTTTATTTTGTAAAAAAAAGGAGTGACTAGGATGTCAGATATGGTAAAAATCAAATTTCCTGACGGAGCGGTTAAGGAGTTTGCAAAAGCGACGACAACAGAAGATATCGCGGCATCAATCAGTCCCGGCTTAAAGAAAAAAGCGATAGCGGGGAAATTAAACGGCAAAGAAATCGATCTGCGCGCACCGATCCTTGAGGACGGCGCCATCGAAATCATTACAGAAGGCAGCGAAGAAGCGCTTGAAATCATGCGCCACAGTACTGCACACTTAATGGCCCAGGCGATCAAGCGCCTGTATAAAAACGTGAAGCTCGGGGTCGGCCCGGTTATCGAAAACGGCTTCTACTACGACGTGGATTTGGAAGAAGCGCTGACTCCGGAAGACCTTCCGAAGATTGAGAAGGAAATGAAAAAAATCGTCGGGGAAAATCTGCCGATCGTAAGAAAAGAAGTCAGCCGAGAGGAAGCCAGAGCCCTGTTTGCCGAAATCGGCGATGATCTGAAATTGGAACTGCTTGATGCGATTCCGGAAGGCGAGACGGTATCGATCTATGAGCAGGGCGAATTCTTCGATCTGTGCCGCGGTGTTCACGTTCCTTCGACGGGCAAAATCAAGGAGTTCAAGCTGCTGAGCCTTGCGGGGGCATACTGGCGCGGAGACAGCAACAACAAGATGCTCCAGCGCATCTATGGGACGGCTTTCTTCAAAAAAGCCGAGCTTGAAGAGCATCTTCGCCTCCTTGAGGAAGCGAAAGAACGCGACCACAGAAAACTCGGAAAAGAACTGAAGCTGTTCGCCAATTCGCAAAAAGTCGGCCAGGGTCTGCCGCTTTGGCTGCCAAAGGGTGCGACCATCAGACGCGTCATCGAGCGCTATATCGTTGACAAAGAGCTCGCGCTCGGCTATGAGCACGTGTACACCCCTGTCCTCGGCAGCAAAGACCTGTATGAAACATCAGGCCACTGGGATCATTATCAAGACGGCATGTTCCCGCCGATGGAGATGGACAATGAAACACTTGTGCTTCGTCCGATGAACTGTCCGCACCATATGATGATTTATAAAAACGACATTCACAGCTACCGTGAGCTTCCGATCCGGATCGCCGAGCTCGGAACGATGCACCGCTATGAAATGTCAGGGGCTCTTTCAGGGCTGCAGCGCGTCCGCGGAATGACGCTGAATGACGCCCACATTTTCGTCCGTCCAGATCAAATCAAAGACGAGTTCATTCGAACTGTCCGCCTGATTCAGGATGTATACGAAGACTTCGGACTGGAAGAGTATTCATTCCGCTTGTCTTACCGCGACCCTGAAGATACAGAGAAATACTACGATGACGATGAAATGTGGAACAAAGCGCAATCGATGCTGAAGGAGGCGATGGACGAGATCGGCCATGATTATTACGAAGCTGAAGGGGAAGCGGCCTTCTACGGACCGAAGCTTGACGTTCAGGTCAAAACAGCAATCGGCAAAGAGGAAACTCTGTCAACTGTTCAGCTGGACTTCCTTCTTCCTGAAAAATTCGATCTGACATATGTCGGGGAAGACGGAAAACCTCATCGTCCGGTCGTCATTCACAGAGGTGTCGTATCGACAATGGAACGCTTTGTCGCTTTCTTAATTGAGGAGCATAAAGGCGCATTGCCGACATGGCTTGCCCCTGTTCAGTTCCAGGTCATCCCTGTATCGCCGTCTGTGCATCTTGACTACGCCAAAAAAGTTCAAGAGCGCCTGCAGCGTGAAGGGCTTCGCGTTGAAGTCGATACCCGCGACGAGAAAATCGGCTATAAAATCCGTGAAGCGCAGATGCAAAAAATCCCTTACATGCTTGTCGTCGGCGACCAGGAAGTTGAAAACGAAGCCGTCAACGTCCGCAAATACGGAGAGCAAAAATCAGAAACGGTTGCAATTGCAGACTTTATCAAAAAAGCCGTTGCTGAAGCAAAGAAATAAACAAGAAAAAAGCATGATTCCCGCCCGGGAGTCATGCTTTTTTGCTTAGCTTGTCCGCTGCTTGTCCGCGGAGGATATCGAACAGTTCGCTTAAATGGCTGATTTCGTGATCAGGTGCAACATCAGTTTCATTCTTTTTGCCTTTGCGGTTGACCCAGACGGTTTGGATGCCTGCTCTGGAAGCCCCGAGAATGTCGGTGTTCAAGTTGTCTCCGACCATCACGGCATCATCTTTTGTCATGCCGAGGAGGGTGAGGCAGTGTTCAAATATGCTTGGATCAGGCTTTCCTTTTCCAAATTCACCGGAAATCACGATTTCATTAAAATAAGGAGCAAGTTCCGGTACGCCTGCCAACTTTTCTTTCTGCAGGCTCGGATCGCCGTTTGTCAGCAAAAGAAGCTCTACTTTTCCTTTCAGCTCATCTAAAACGGCAAATGTTTCTTCATAAACAAAAGGGCTCTTTCGGCGCACTGCCGCAAAATATTCGCCGAGTTCTTCCCCGAAGGCGGGATCGTCGATGCCAAACGCCTTCAATCCGTTTGTCCATGCGTTTCTTCTGTATTCGGGAACAATTTTGTTCAGTTTTTGAAACCCTTCGCTGATCGGCTCGCTGAAGTTTGACCACAGTCCTTCAAATGGGTTGATGCCGATCATGACGGTGTATGGATATGTTTCATAAGACATGTAAAGCTTTCGCGCTGCTTCGCGCACGGCTGCTTCAAATTCTTCCGCATGGATTCCGTATTTTTCTTCAGCTTTAAGGCACGTTTTGGAAAATGCTGTGCTGACGCTTTTTTCATCCCAGAGCAATGTATCGTCTAAATCAAAAAATACGGCTTTCATCATCTTCTCCTCTGCCATTAATTTATAGAATTCTCTCATTTATTTTACAATAGATCAAAGGGATGTGAAAGAAATGATTTAAGAATGTGATGTAATGCAGTATCAAAGTGTGAAAGCTTCTTGAATATGATAAAATGAAACGAAATCTATTGTTTGGAAAACGTTTCTAAGATCTATTTGATGATGGTGATGCTGGCCCATGCGCGGGAGGAAGAATCGTTTTATAGTTGAGGAGATGGAAGGAATGGTATTGTGAAAAAACGCTGGGTATTTTGGTGGATTTGCAACATATTGTGGACGGCCGTTTTTGTAATCGGAGCAGCTGTTGTTTGGCTGAGAGATGTTGATGGCGCTGGTGTTGCTCAAACACCTGAACTTAAATTAATAGCATTTATCGTTTTGTTAATTGCATTTATATTTCCATTCATCATTCAAGTTGTGTGGCTGATTGTTAATTTCAAAGTGGGAAGCAGCAAATAAGTAAACGGCGGCAGACAATTGCTGCCTTTTTTATTTTGCTCATGAAGCGGTTTTGGCCGTTAAAAGGTTTTAAAGCCATGCCGTCTCAAAGAGTGAATAAAGAGAGGTATGATAGAATAAGAGCAGATTCCGATTCAGAAAGAAAGCAAGGGGAAGTACATGGTCCAACTCATGATTATGATGCTGGAGAGAGTGGGGATCATCGTCATTCTGGGCTTTATGTTGGCCCATATGAAGGTGTTCCGTCAGCACCTACAGCATCCGGAAGGGTATAAGGGCAAGGGAGTTCTCATCTTTATTTTTTCCTTGTTCAGCATCATCAGCAACTATACAGGCATTGAAATCCGGGAGCGCGAGATTTTGAACAATGACTGGATTTTCGCAATCGACCCGTCAAGCTCGATTGCCAATACGAGAATTCTCGGCGTCGAAATCGGCGGCTTGATCGGAGGGCCGTTTGTCGGAGCGGGTGTCGGACTGCTCTCAGGCATTCACCGTTTTTCACTGGGAGGGACGACGGCTTTGAGCTGCGCGGTTTCTTCACTGCTGGCAGGTGTCATTGCGGGTTATATCGGCAGCTTTTTCAGGAATCGGCACCAGATGGTGACACCGCGGGTAGCCGCTCTTGCGGGCATTTGTATGGAGGGCCTGCAGATGCTTATGATTCTCGTGCTTGCAAAACCGCAGGCTGAGGCACTTGCGCTTGTTCAGATGATCGGCATTCCAATGATGATTGTCAACGGGACGGGCAGCTTTATTTTTCTATCGATCATTCAGTCTATTATCCGCAAAGAGGAACAGGCGCGGGCCGTTCAGACCCATAAGGTATTTTCGATAGCGGATCAGACGCTTCCTTTTTTCCGCCGGGGACTGAATGAGGATTCCTGCAAAAGCGCCGCTCTCATTATACACCGCATGACAGGGACGGATGCCGTATCGATTACGGATAGAGAGAACATTCTCGCTCATGTCGGAGATGGAGCAGATCATCATATTCCTTCGAAAAATCTGATCACCGGTTTATCGAAAAAAGTCATTCAAACCGGAAAGGTCATGAAAGTGAAGTCGCGCGATGAAATCGAGTGTGCGCACCGTTCCTGTCCGCTGCAGGCGGCGATCGTACTGCCGCTCTTCTCCAACCGCGAAACAATCGGCACGCTGAAGCTGTACTTCAAGCACCCGTCCGGTCTTAACCGTGTGACGGAAGAGCTGGCCGAAGGGCTTGCCATGCTTTTTTCCACTCAGCTAGAACTCGGTGAGGCTGAGCTGCAAAGCAAGCTTTTGAAAGATGCCGAAATCAAGGCGCTTCAAGCGCAGGTCAATCCGCACTTTTTATTTAATGCCATCCATACGATTTCTGCTCTGTGCAGGACAGATCCGGAAAAAACGCGAAAACTTCTCTTGCAGCTGAGCGTTTATTTTCGTTCCAATCTGCAGGGAGCCAGGCAGCTGATGATTCCGCTTTCAAAAGAGCTGAACCATCTGGAAGCCTATTTATCATTGGAGCAGGCCCGATTTCCGGGCAAGTATCATATTGATTTTCATATCGAGGACGGCCTTGAAAATATGGAAATCCCTCCTTTTATCTTGCAGCTGCTCGTTGAAAATGCGCTTCGCCATGCATTTCCGAGAAAACAAAAGGTATGCACGGTAAAAGTATCCGCTGTGAGAGAGCGGGACGGCGTTTTGATGAAGGTGTCAGACAACGGCAGGGGAATTAATCCGGAGATGCTTGGACAGCTGGGGCAGGCGCCCGCCCCTTCAAAGGAAGGAAATGGGACGGCGCTTTACAATGTGAACCAGCGGCTCACCGGTTTGTTCGGGCACCAGGCTGCTCTGCAGATTGCCAGCGAACTTGATAAAGGAACAGAGATATCCTTCAAGATTCCTTTTCAAACCGAAAGAGAGGGGAACAGAGATGCTCAAGGTATTAATCGTGGATGATGAAATGTTTGCGCGGGACGAGCTGAGATATTTACTAGAGCAGACTGAAGAAGTGGATGCGATTGACGAAGCTGAACATATCGAAGAAGCGTTTGACAAAATGGCGGATCGCAAACCCGATATCCTCTTCCTGGACATCGATCTGTCAGGGGAGAACGGTTTTGACATTGCGCAGCGGCTGAAAAAAATGTCGGCGCCTCCGGCTGTCGTTTTTGCGACCGCTTATGATGAATATGCGCTGAAAGCATTTGAAGTGGATGCGATTGATTATTTGACAAAGCCGTTTGATGAGGAGCGAATCAGACAGACAATCCACAAATATAAAAGGATGCGCCCCGGCAAACAGGAGGAGCGGCAGCTTGCAGGCCACCACAGGCTGGCTCTCAGCATTGACGAATCGATCGTCGTGCTCGATCCCGATGAAATCGTATACGCCGGGTTAGAAGGCGGACACGTCACAGTGAAGACTTTTGATCAGGCATACACGGTTCACGATACATTGGTTGTACTCGAACAAAAGCTTTCGCAGACGGCATTGATCAGGGTGCACAGAAGTTTTCTCGCAAATATGGATCATATTAAACAGGTCAAACCCTGGTTCAATTCGACATACAACCTCCTGATGAAAGACGGCTCCACGATCCCTGTCAGCCGTACATACGCGAAAGAGCTGAAAAAACGGCTGCATATGGTGTGAAAAAATGATCAGCGGCGGTGAAGGGCTTAATTCGTCTTTCACCGCCGTTTTTTAGCTAAAACATGCGCTGGAGCCCGGGGCGTCCTGCTTCAACGGCGAACTTGGCATAAGTTGAGGCTGGAGCGCCGGGACGTGTGATATAAGGAAGAACCTGAAAGTCGGCTTCGAGCTGCCGGGGCGTCAAGCGGCAGCGAACATAGCCGCGCTGTGCATTGTACAGTTTGACATGCGGGTTTCCGAGCCAGATCGGCGCCAAAGAATCGGTCTCGCTGCCGTCAGCGTCCGAAGATATCGAAGTTGTGATCAGCTCGGTTCCGATTGTCGCTGACCCCGCATCATCGAAGTCCGCTTTTAAGTCGGCGGCGGCATGTCTGTGGATATCCCCTGTCAGTACAACGGGGTTTTGGATGCCGTATGCCTTGTATGCGGAAAAAAGCCTGTCGCGGCAAGCGGGAAAGCCGTCCCACTGGTCTGTGCTGTACTCAACTCCAGGACCTGTGTCGCGGTCGATTTGAGCCAGCACGACTTGCTGGACTAAAAAGTTCCAAATCGTGTCAGACCGGCTCAAGCCGTGAAAAAGCCAGCGCTCCTGGTCAAATCCGAGTATGGAGCGGGATGGCTCAAGCCGTTCAGCCTCATTTGCCGGAAAATTATTGCGGTACTGCCGGGTGTCCAAAACATTGAATTCAGCCAGGTTTCCATAGCGGAACCGCCTGTACATCAGCATGTCAGGCCCCTTTGGAATCGATGTGCTGCGGATCGGGATATTTTCATAGAAAGCTTGATACGCCGCTGCGCGCTGCCGGAGAAAATCGTCCGGAAAAGTGTTGTATTGCGAATGGATGCCGGCATAATTGTTTTCAACCTCATGGTCATCCATCGTCACAACCCAGGGAGCCAGCGCATGAATGGCCTGAAGGTCCGGATCTGTCTTAAAAAGAGAATATCTGAGTCTGTATTGGCTGAGGGTGACGGTTTTTGCGTTGTGGGCAGCGGATAAAGTCACATCGCGGAAAAGATTTTTAGCATTAATGGCATATTCGTAAATATAGTCTCCGAGGAAAAAAACAACGTCCGGATGGTCTTCGGCCATATGCCGGTAAGCCGTAAAATACCCGTGGTACCAAGCTTGGCACGAGGCGAGGGCGAACGACATCCCCTTGATGTCGGCGTGCGGGGCAGGCGCGGTTTTTGTACGGCCTGTCCGGCTGATTTCCCTGCCCGCTTTAAACCTGTACCAATAATAGCTTCCCGGCTTTAAACCGTGCACTTCAACATGAACGGAGTGGGCAAGCTCAGCGAGCGCAGAGGACGTCCCGCGCTTCACCACTTTGTGAAAATGTTCATCTTCAGCTACTTCCCACTGAACAGGGACAGCTTTGTCAGGCATTCCCCCTAATCCGTCTTCGGCAAGCGGATCGGGGGCAAGCCTCGTCCAGATGACAAACCCGTTGGGATGCGGGTCTCCTGAAGCCACTCCAAGCTTGAATGGATAATCTGCAAATCGGGGCGCGCCTGCGGCGATTGAAGCGTCTTCAGGCATCAAGCCGCGCCTTGCCAAAGATGCAAATTCGCCAGACGGAACAAAGCGGCCTCCTCTTGAATGGTCCATGGGTCAGGGCCTCCTCATCAATTTCTCATTAACCACTATACGATCAGCTTAGCTTCATTAGCACATTCTGGAATTTAAATAATTGTGAAGAATTTGCAAAGCCGGAAGAGTGATTTGCATTTCAGCTTCCCATTTCTGCAATTGAGGGGCCGTATCCGGCAAGTTATTTTGAAAACGCTTTTTTGGGGAGGCTCTTTTTATATAATGAACCCAACACAGCCAAAGAGGTGAACGAAATGAAGGGTAAAAAAGAATACGGCTTTTTAACTCAGGCATTTATTTTTGCTGTTATGATGTTTATTTCAAACGGAATCGCCGCGGTTCTGCCCATCCCGATTCCTCCATCTGTCATCGGTTTGGTGCTGTTGTTTGCATTGCTGTGTACGAAAGTGCTGAAGCTTGAACAAGTTGAATCGCTCGGCACGGCGCTCACTTCGCTGATCGGCTTTTTGTTCGTTCCGTCGGGAATATCAGTGATGAATTCGCTCGGCGTCATGGAGAAATACGGATTGCCGATCGTCCTCGTGATTTTCCTGGCCACCGTCATTCTGCTTGCAGCGACAGGATTGTTTTCACAGTTCATTCTGTCTGTCGGCAAAAAGGACCGTCAAGACACACGAGTTGAACCAGCCAAAAAAACAGCATCTTGAATCAATAGGAGGTTCTTTACGCTATGACACCTTATTTCGGTATCGTCGTTTCACTGGCCGCATTTGGCACCGGCACTTTTTTATTTAAAAAATCAAATGGTTTTTTCTTATTCACGCCTCTGTTTGTCGCGATGATTCTTGGGATCGCGTTTTTAAAAATCGGCGGTTTTTCATATGAGGACTACAAGAGCGGCGGAGACATCATTAAGTTCTTTTTGGAGCCCGCCACAATTGCGTTCGCCATTCCTTTATATAAACAGGCGGACAAGTTGAAAAAGTATTGGCTGCAAATCCTTGGTGCCATTATTGCAGGCTCCGTCTGCTCGGTTGCCGTCGTCTATCTGATCGCAAACGCGCTCCATCTTGACGGAGCCGTCATGAAAAGCATGCTGCCCCAGGCCGCCACAACGGCGATTGCTCTTCCTTTATCAAAAGGGATCGGCGGGATTCAAGATATTACGGCCTTCGCCGTCATCTTTAACGCAGTGATCGTCTATGCGCTCGGCGCGCTTTTTTTGAAAATCTTCAAAGTGCAGCATCCGATCGCCAAAGGGTTGGCGCTCGGAACATCAGGACATGCCCTCGGCGTCGCCGTCGGAATTGAGATGGGGGAAGTCGAAGCGGCAATGGCGAGTATTGCAGTTGTCGTCGTCGGCGTCGTGACCGTGTTTGTCGTTCCGTTATGTGTTCAAATGATCGGCGGATAGAGCGGCTGAAAGAAAAATAAAAAAATAGCATTGCTATTTGAAATGTGTCCTGATATAATAGCAAATGTTGTGATAAATTTTATATCTTGACTTGCAGGATTTGTTTATGTAAGATGGATAATGAATTGAATATATATCAACAAGCAGAAGCACCCGCTTCTCACCTGATTGACACATTCTTGTAGTTGGCAGGTTAAACGTACATTTCTTATTTTTCTATGCAATGTTCGCAGTGTGGGTGTTTCGATGCCCGCACTTTTTGTTTGCCTGTGGAATGCAAAGAAACGGTCAAAATGAGTTGTGAAATCAATTCAAAGATTCTATGGAGGTGGCTCATTATTAGCAAAGATCAATTGGTTAATGAGGGTATCCGTGCGCGTGAAGTTCGTTTGATCGGACAAAATGGCGATCAGCTTGGGATCAAATCCCGCCAGGAAGCACTGGAAATTGCGGGTCGCGCAAATCTTGACCTTGTGTTGGTTGCAGCGAATGCAAAACCGCCTGTCTGCCGGATCATGGACTATGGAAAGTACAGATTCGAGCAGCAGAAGAAGGAAAAGGAAGCACGCAAAAATCAAAAAATCATTAACTTAAAAGAAGTTCGGCTGAGCCCTGGTATTGAAGAACACGACTTCAATACAAAGCTTCGCAACGCCATCAAGTTCCTGCAAAAAGGGGACAAAGTGAAAGCGTCCATCCGCTTTAAAGGCCGTGCGATCACGCATAAAGAAATCGGGCAGCGCGTGCTGGACCGTTTTTCAGAAGCCTGCGCGGAAGTGGCGACTGTTGAAACGAAGCCGAAAATGGACGGCCGCAGCATGTTCCTGGTGCTCGCGCCTAAAACTGAAAAGTAATTAAGGAGGAAACATCCATGCCAAAAATGAAAACTCACCGCGGATCTGCGAAACGTTTTAAAAAGACAGGTTCCGGGAAACTGAAACGTTCTCATGCATATACAAGTCACTTGTTCGCAAATAAATCTCAAAAACAAAAGCGCAAGCTTCGCAAAAGCGCAGTCGTAAGCGCCGGCGATTTCAAACGCATCAAGCAGCAGCTTGCCAACATTAAGTAATTTCGGAAAAGGTATAATTAGGAGGGAAATCTAATGCCAAGAGTAAAAGGCGGAACTGTTACACGCAAACGTCGTAAAAAGGTTCTCAAATTAGCAAAAGGTTATTTTGGTTCAAAACATACATTATATAAAGTAGCTAACCAGCAGGTTATGAAATCAGGAAACTACGCTTTCCGCGACCGTCGTCAGAAAAAGCGCGATTTCCGCAAACTTTGGATCACTCGTATCAATGCTGCAGCGCGCATGAACGGTCTTTCTTACAGCCGTTTAATGCACGGTCTTAAGCTTTCCGGTATCGAAGTAAACCGCAAAATGCTTGCTGACCTTGCTGTAAACGATCTGAACGCATTCAATCAGCTTGCAGACGCTGCTAAAGCGCAATTGAATAAATAATTGAAAAAAGGCCGGGCTCCGGCCTTTTTCTTTTGTTCTTCGAGCAGGATGTAAAACGATTCGGGGAGGCCGGCCGCAGCAGGCGCCCAAACCGAAAAACAAGGGGAAATGAACAATTGACTCTCATATGGATATACATGATCCTCATAAACGGATACGGTTTTTTCTTAATGAAAGCCGATAAGCAAAAAGCGGTCAGAGGCAAATGGAGGGTGTCTGAGCGCCGCATCTGGCTCGTTGCGGCTGCTTTTGGCTCCGCAGGCGTCTGGTTCGGGATGATGCGGTTCAGACATAAGACAAAACACCTTTCCTTCAGGCTCGGCATTCCTTTTTTGCTCGGCGTGCAAGCTGTTTTGACCGGCTTTTATATGATGAATTAAAAAAGCAGACGAGGCTTTATTGCTCTTCTGCTTTTTTGTTTTTCCACTTTTGGATGTTCGAATCCCAGTCGATTTTGCAATCGGGATAGTGCTCTTTAATATTTTCTTCAAGTTCCGCGAAGTCTTCTTCCGTAAAAGAGCTGAGCTTTTCTTCAGGCGCTTCCGTCCATACAAAAATCGTATGGATGAACAGCGGATGGTCTTTTGAAGGAATGTGTTTTTCTCCTTCGAAAAGCACGCCTTTAAATGTCAGCTTGAGATTTTTGCGTGTATTCTTTTGTTCGTCCAAAACATAAAAGTGCTTTTTTGCCTGTGCTGATTTCAGCCTTCTGTCCGGGCTCCCCAAAAATTGAACGGCCCTGTACACGACGTAGACCAAAAGCGCCAGCAAAGCCAGTCTCAATATGATGACAATCATGTTAAAACAGAACCTCCCTTGAAAGTAATTTTGAGTATATCCCAATATATACGAACCAGTTCCCGCAAGGTTTCATTTTTTAACCAAAAAAGCTGTAAACGATATTGGTCGTATTGAAAAGGGATGTTTCTGTATAATAGTAAATGAGGGTTAATTAAGGAGGCTGTATAGAGATGGCAAAGCTTGATGAAACATTGATGATGCTAAAGGAATTAACTGATGCAAAAGGAATTCCGGCGAATGAAAAAGAACCCAGACAAGTCATGAAATCGTACATAGAACCGTTTGCCGACGAGGTTACGACAGACAGACTGGGAAGCTTAATCGCAAAAAAGACTGGACAGGCTGACGGACCGAAGATTATGATTGCCGGCCATCTTGATGAGGTCGGTTTTATGGTTACGCGGATCGATGACAGGGGCTATCTCCGCTTTCAGACGGTCGGAGGCTGGTGGAGCCAGGTCATGCTGGCGCAGCGTGTGACGGTCGTGACAAAGAAAGGCGACATCACCGGTATCATCGGTTCAAAGCCTCCTCATGTCCTGTCTCAGGAGGCGAGAAAAAAATCGGTCGATATTAAAGATATGTTTATCGACATCGGGGCGTCGAGCAGGGAGGAAGCGATGGAATGGGGCGTTCTTCCGGGAGACCAGGTCGTCCCTTACTTTGAATTTACGGTGATGAATAATGAAAAAATGCTGCTTGCCAAAGCATGGGACAACCGTATCGGCTGCGCGATCGCAATCGACGTGCTGAAAAACCTGAAAGGAGCCGATCATCCGAATGTCGTCTACGGCGTCGGAACCGTACAAGAGGAAGTAGGGCTGAGAGGCGCGAAAACAGCCGCGCATACGATCAAGCCTGATATCGCTTTCGGTGTCGACGTGGGAATTGCGGGTGATACGCCTGGTATTACCGAAAAAGAGTCGGCAAGCAAAATGGGAAAAGGCCCGCAGATCATACTTTATGATGCATCAATGGTGTCCCATAAAGGGCTTCGCGACTTTGTAACGAATGTGGCAGATGAAGCCGGCATTCCGTATCAATTTGACGCCCTCTCAGGCGGAGGAACAGATTCAGGATCAATCCACCTTACCGCGAACGGAGTGCCTGCCCTGTCGATCACGATCGCGACGAGGTATATCCATACGCACGCGGCCATGCTTCACCGGGATGACTATGAACATGCGGTAAAATTAATTACCGAAGTCATTAAACGACTGGATAAAGAGACGGTTCAAAACATTACGTTTGACTGATGAAAGAGCAGGCTGACAGCTTATCTTACAAGCTGTCAGCTTTTTTTGTTTTTTGGAATGTTAAAGACAGCGCTTACATATATAAACATTGTTCGAAAAATTGACAAAGAAAGGGAGGCATTGTTTTTTTCATTACAAGAACAGGAGTGTGAGCTGAATGAAAAATGTGTTGCGGAAAATGTCTTTGGCGGCCTTGATATTCGGACTGCTGCTGTCTTTTTCGATGCCTGAATCAGGCAAAGCGGCGTTTTGGGACACAAAAGGGGACAATTTCATCCATGACCCTTCTATCATTAAAGAGGGAAATACATGGTATACATTTGGAACAGGGCTCGGCACAGGGCTGCGTGTCATTAAGTCAACAGACGGGAGAAACTGGAGTGCTGCCCCGAGTATTTTTCCAACTCCATTGTCATGGTGGAAGATGTACGTACCAAATCATGAACCGCATCAATGGGCACCGGATATCAGCTACTATAACGGCCGGTATTGGCTGTACTACTCGGTTTCGTCTTTCGGTTCAAACACATCAGCGATAGGGCTCGCATCGACAGACCGGATTTCATCCGGCCAATGGCGGGATGACGGGCTGGTCATCAGGTCGACATCCGGCGATCAGTTTAATGCCATTGACCCTGATCTGGTCATTGACAAAGACGGAAACCCCTGGCTCTCATTCGGTTCCTTCTGGAGCGGCATTAAGCTGACAAGGCTTGATAAAAACACGATGAAACCGACGGGAAGCCTGTATTCGATCGCCTCAAGGCCGAATAACGGAGGAGCGGTTGAAGCCCCGAACATTACCTACAAAGACGGCTACTATTACTTATTTGTCTCGTTTGACAGCTGCTGCAAAGGGGTGGACAGCACATATAAAATAGCCTATGGCCGTTCAACGAGCATTACGGGACCCTATTATGATAAAAGCGGCAAAAATATGATGAACGGCGGAGGGACGATCCTGGACTCCGGCAATGACCGCTGGAAAGGGCCGGGACATCAGGATGTTCTGAACAACTCGATCCTTGTCAGGCATGCTTACGACGCGCTGGACAATGGTGTATCAAAGCTGCTCATCAATGACTTGTACTGGGATTCCCAAGGGTGGCCGACTTATTAACAGCAGATGACGGGCGGTTTCCGCCCGGTTTTTTTGTTCTGAAATCTGTCAAAAAAAATAAAAAACATACCGGAAATTAAATTGACAGTTTTTTTCATAATGATATAATGAAGTTGTTCGTACAAATATGTTTTTGATGTTAGTTGTACGTACATATAATCGCGATACAGTTTGAGATCAAGGTATGATTTATGTTTTTTTGTAAGCGTTTTAATAGTTTGCTATTCTACACAGACACCATAAAGACGAGGAGGAGGAAGCTATTTGATTCAGGCAAAGACGCATGTGTTTTGGTTTGTGACAGGCAGCCAGCATTTATATGGCGAAGAGGCGGTACAAGAGGTAGAAGAGCATTCCAAAATGATCTGCAACGGATTAAATGACGGAGATTTAAGGTTTCAAGTCGAGTACAAAGCGGTGGCCACTTCGCTGGACGGCGTCAGAAAACTGTTTGAAGAGGCGAACCGGGACGAAGAGTGCGCAGGCATCATCACCTGGATGCATACGTTTTCACCGGCCAAAATGTGGATTCCCGGCCTTTCCGAGCTGAATAAGCCGCTGCTCCATTTTCATACCCAGTTTAACCGGGACATTCCGTGGGATAAAATCGACATGGATTTCATGAATATTAATCAGTCTGCCCACGGCGACCGCGAATACGGTTTTATCGGAGCGAGATTGGGCATTCCTCGAAAAGTAATCGCCGGATATTGGGAAGACAGAGAAGTAAAGCGCTCGATCGACAAATGGATGAGCGCAGCGGTCGCATATATTGAAAGCCGCCATATCAAAGTCGCCCGATTTGGGGACAACATGCGGAATGTGGCGGTAACAGAAGGAGATAAGATTGAAGCGCAGATTCAGCTTGGCTGGTCTGTCGACGGATATGGAATCGGCGATCTCGTCACGGAGATCAATGCTGTATCAGAACAGAGTCTAAGCGAGCTCATCTCCGAATATGAGGAGCTTTATGAGTGGCCGGAAGGCGAAGCGGCAAGGGAATCCGTCAAGGAGCAGGCGCGGATTGAGCTTGGATTAAAGCGCTTTCTTTCGAGCGGAGGCTATACGGCCTTTACGACAACCTTTGAAGACCTCCACGGCATGAAGCAGCTTCCGGGTTTGGCTGTTCAGCGGCTGATGGCTGAAGGCTATGGCTTTGGAGGAGAAGGAGATTGGAAAACGGCTGCGCTTGTCAGGATGATGAAAATGATGGCCGGCGGAAAAGAAACGTCATTTATGGAGGATTACACGTACCATTTTGAACCGGGCAATGAAATGATCCTCGGCTCCCACATGCTTGAAGTGTGCCCTTCGATTGCCGAACACAAACCGAGAATTGAAGTCCATCCGCTGTCAATGGGTGCAAAGGATGATCCGGCGCGGCTCGTGTTTGACGGAATTGCAGGTCCTGCGGTCAATGTCTCCCTTATTGATTTGGGCGGACGTTTCAGGCTTGTCATCAATAAAGTGGAAGCTGTGAAGGTTCCGCATGATATGCCGAATCTTCCGGTGGCGCGCGTACTTTGGAAGCCTCAGCCGTCTCTGAGAACATCGGCTGAAGCGTGGATTTTGGCTGGCGGTGCTCACCATACATGCCTTTCGTACCAGCTGACAGCCGAGCAGATGCTCGATTGGGCCGAAATGTCGGGCATTGAAGCGGTGTTGATCAATCGTGATACAACGATTTTAAATCTTCGCAATGAACTCAAATGGAGTGAAGCTGCATATCGGCTTCGCAAGTTTTAAGGGGGTGAGGACTTATCCCTTACACAATCGGAGTTGACTTTGGAACATTGTCAGGGCGTGCAGTTCTCGTCGATGTCCGGACAGGTGAGGAAATCGCGACAGCTGTCAAAGAGTACACGCACGGGGTGATAGACCGGGAGCTTCCGGTCTCAAAGCGAAAGCTTCCGAGAGACTGGGCGCTCCAGCATCCGGCCGATTACATTGAAGTGCTGGAGGAAACGATTCCGAGCCTTTTGAAACAGTCAAAAGCGGATCCGAAAGAAATCATCGGAATCGGAATCGATTTCACGGCTTGCACGATTTTGCCCGTTGACGAGAACGGGACTCCTCTTTGTATGAGGGAAGAGTATGCGTCGGAACCGCACAGCTATGTGAAGCTTTGGAAGCACCATGCTGCACAGGAGCAGGCGAATCGCTTAAATCAAATCGCGGAAGAAAGAAATGAACCTTTTCTTCAAACATACGGCGGGAAAATTTCTTCCGAGTGGCTCGTTCCAAAAGTGATGCAAATCGCGGAAGAAGCGCCTGACATTTATGATGCCGCAGCCGAGATCATGGAAGCGGCCGACTGGATCGTCTATATGCTGTGCGGAACCAGAAAGCGCAACAATTGCACAGCGGGTTATAAAGCGATTTGGAACAATAAGAGCGGCTATCCTTCCGACGATTTCTTCGCAAGCCTGCATCCGAAGCTGAAAAATATCGTTCGGGAAAAACTAACGGAGGATATTTATTCTGTAGGCGAAAAAGCGGGCGGACTGACTGAAGAAATGGCCGGGAAAACAGGGCTTCTGGCAGGTACGGCGGTCGCTGTCGCAAATGTTGATGCTCATGTGTCGGTTCCGGCGGTCGGCATCACAGAGCCGGGCAAGATGCTGATGATCATGGGAACGTCTACCTGTCATATGCTGCTCGGCGAGGATGTCAGGATGGTGCCGGGAATGTGCGGCGTCGTTGAAGACGGGATTCTGCCGGGCTATGTCGGCTATGAAGCGGGCCAATCGTGCGTTGGCGACCATTTTCATTGGCTGATTCAACACTTTGTTCCAGAAGCGTATTTGAAAGAAGCTGAAGCCGAAGGGATTTCCATTTACGAACTGCTGTCTCAAAAGGCCGGCAGTCTCCAAATCGGTGAAAGCGGTTTGCTTGCATTGGATTGGTGGAACGGAAACCGTTCAACACTCGTTGATGCCGATCTGACGGGAATGCTGCTCGGTATGACCCTTGCCACTAAGCCTGAAGAGATATACCGTGCATTGGTTGAAGCGACTGCCTACGGGACGAGGATCATTATTGAAACGTTCAGACAAAGCGGCGTGCCGATCGAGGAGCTGTATGCCGCAGGAGGAATCGCCGAAAAAAATCCGTTTATCATGCAGGTTTACGCGGATGTCACCAACATGGAAATCAAAATTTCCGGATCTCCGCAGGCGCCGGCTTTAGGTTCAGCGATATTCGGAGCGCTCGCGGCCGGAAGCATGAACGGCGGTTACGACCATATCGAAGAAGCAGTCGCACATATGGGCAAGATCAAGGATAAAACGTACAAACCAATTCCTGAAAACGTTTCCTTATACGATCAGCTTTATGCGGAATATAAGGAGCTTTACACGTACTTCGGAAAGCAAAACAATGTGATGAAACGCCTTAAAAAATTGAAAAACATCCAGTCCCTTAGTTCTGACACCGGTAAAGCGATGGCTTAGAGGGAGGAGAAAACTGTGCTGGAATCTTTGAAAGAACAAGTATTAAAAGCGAATTTGCAGCTTGAAGAATACCGGCTTGTCACCTTTACATGGGGAAATGTCAGCGGTATTGACCGGGAGAATAAGCTGGTCGTCATCAAGCCGAGCGGTGTCAAATACAGCGATTTGAAAGCCGAAGATTTAGTGGTTCTGAATATGGACGGCGAGATTGTGGAAGGGGATCTGAAGCCATCTTCCGATACGCCGACACACCTCTATCTTTACCGGCAGTTTCAATCGATCGGCGGGATCGTCCATACGCATTCCCCGTGGGCGACAAGCTGGGCTCAGTCAGGGAAGGACATTCCGTCGCTCGGAACGACTCATGCCGACTACTACCACGGCGACATTCCGTGTACACGGGAAATGGATCCCGATGAAATCAGGAGTCAATACGAGCTGAATACAGGAAAAGTGATTGTAGAGACGTTCCGGCATCTTGACCCCCTGGCGGTGCCCGCCGTTCTCGTGAACAATCACGGGCCGTTTTGCTGGGGAAAAGACGCCTTAACTGCCGTACACAATGCCGTCGTCCTGGAAGAAGTCGCCAAGATGGCGTACCGCTCCCTGATGCTGAATCCGTCTCTTAAGCGGATTAAGAGCGCTTTGCAGGATAAGCATTATTTTCGAAAGCACGGGGCAGACGCCTATTACGGCCAATAGAGGAGGGAAGCTGCCAATGAATGACTTGATCTCTTATGTGAAAAAAACTTTGGGCGCATGCGAATGCGGAACCGTCCACCACCCGCTTACAGTCGAAAAAATCGCGATCGGCGACAATGCTGTTGAGCAAGAGCTGCCCGCTTTCGTGAAATCGGCTTCCTATAAAAAAGCCGCTGTCATTTATGATGAAACAACCGGACGGTTAGCCGGCAAGCGGATTGCCTCTCTTCTTGAGGAAACGGCTGAAACGGTTCCGGTGCTGCTGGAAGCTAATGAAGCGGGCGATGTGACGGCGGATGAGCAAACATTGGTGAGTGCATTGATCGGTGTACCGATTGATGCGGATGTACTAATTGCGGCCGGAGCGGGCACGATTCACGACATCGTCAGGTTTTGCGCCTATCAGCGCGGCATTCCGTTTATTTCAGTTCCTACGGCTCCGTCGGTTGACGGTTTTACTTCAGCCGGCGCACCGCTGATTTTAAAAGGAAAGAAACAGACGGTTCAAACGACAGCGCCGATCGCGCTTTTTGCCGATTTGGAGCTCTTGTGTCAAGCGCCGCAGAACATGGTAGCCGCAGGTTTTGGCGATATGCTCGGCAAGGTGACGTCGCTTGCGGATTGGGAGATTTCCCGCTTGCTTGCCGGCGAGCCGTATTGTCCGGCCGCCAGCCGGCTCACGAGGGAAGCGCTTGATCAATGTCTTGACCGAAAAGATGACATCGCCGCCAAGATGCGGGATGGGATTGAGAAATTGATGGAATCGCTGATCCTTTCTGGCCTAGTCATGCTGGTTCTCGACCATTCAAGGCCGGCTTCCGGCGGCGAGCACCATCTTTCCCACTACCTTGAAATGAAAGCGCTGGAGAACAATAAGCGGCAAGTGCTCCACGGTGCTAAAGTCGGCTGCAGCGCGATTATGCTGACTGACATTTACCGATCTCTTATCGGTGCAAGCCTGGGTGATCAACACGCTGAGCAAGCGATTCGCTCCGTTTATGAAAAGCTCCCTGACGGTAAGAAAATGGCAGAGTGGATGAGGCGTATCGGCGGGCCTGTATCATTCAAAGAACTCGATGTTGAAGAAGAGCTGGTGAGAGAAGCGCTCGCATACGCCCATCAGCTCAGAGACCGGTATACGGGACTGAAAATCATCAATCAATACGGCCTTTTGCCGGGGCTTTTAGGCAAAGGACCAGGCGTGAAAGGGGTTAAAATGTGAAAAGGTTCCTTTCATCTATCTTTATGGTCACGGTCGCTGTATGTTTGCTTTTATCGGGGTGCAAGGCGAGTCCTGCCTCCGATCAAGCGGACGGCACCGAACTGACATTTTGGACATTCAACGGCCTTCATGAACAGTTTTATGCTGAGATGGTGAAAGAATGGAACAAAAAGTATCCCGAGCGAAAAATCAAATTAAATACAGTGGTGTATCCGTATGGACAGATGCATGACAATTTATCTATCTCGCTTTTAGCCGGGAAAGGGGTTCCAGATATTGCCGATGTTGAGCTGGGGCGCTATTCGAACTTTTTGAAGGGCTCTGACATTCCTCTTACCGATTTAACGCCGCTTGTGGAGGACGAACGCGACAAGTTTGTTGAAGCGAGGCTGACGCTCTACAGCAAGAACGGCAAGCTTTACGGACTTGACACACATGTCGGAACTACCGTGATGTATTACAACATGGAAATGATGAATAAAGCAGGCGTTGATCCGGACGACATCAAAACATGGGAAGATTACAGGGAAGCGGGCAAAAAGGTCGTCAAAGCTCTCGGAAAGCCGATGACGACGATTGAAACGACCGACCCGAATTCATTTCTGCCGCTGGTTTCCCAGCAGGGATCCGGTTACTTTGATGAGCAGGGGCGGTTGACATTAAACAATGAGACAAACGTGAAAACGCTCGAATTTTTAAAGACTTTAATTGAGAAAGACAAAATTGCCGTCACAACGCCCGGAGGCAATCATCACAGTGAAGAGTATTACGGATTTATGAACCAAGGCGGCGCGGCGTCTGTCTTAATGCCGATCTGGTATATGGGCCGTTTTTTGGATTATATGCCTGACTTGAAAGGGAAAATCGCGATCAGACCGCTGCCGGCATGGGAAGAAGGGGGAGACCGCTCAGCGGGAATGGGCGGAACGGCCACCGTGATTCCAAAACAGGCGAAACAGGTCGATCTGGCCAAGGATTTCTTGAAATTTGCCAAAGCGTCAAAAGAAGGCAACATCAAGCTGTGGACCGTGCTCGGGTTCGATCCGCTCAGATGGGATGTGTGGGACTCGGACGAATTGAAAAAACCAAATCAATATACAGAATACTTTCAAAACGGACAACACATCTTTTCCGTGCTTCTTGACATAAAGGATGAGATCAATCCGCTTTACCTTACTGAGGATTATGCGAAGACTTCCGATCTCGTCAACAGAAACATACTGTACGAAGCGCTCAAAACGAAGAGCAAAACACCGAAAGAAGCATTGGACAAAGCAGCAGCTGAAGTGAAAGGGCAATAGTCTTTCATTACTGTAAAGCGAGGCGATAACTTGAAGACTGTTAAAACAGATACAGTGCATTCGTTTCCGCCGGTGAGCAGAAAAAGAAAGATCAGACGTTTATTATATTCAGCAAAAGCCGCACCCTACATTTTTACAGCACCTTTTGTACTCTCCTTTTGCATATTTTTTCTTTATCCGCTTATCAGCGTCGTCATCATGAGTTTTCAAAGCATTCTCCCCGGGGAAGTCCGCTTCATCGGGACGGAGAACTATAAAGCATTAAACAATCCTACATTTTATACCGCACTATTCAACACCGTAAAATACACCTTTTGGACATTGCTGATTTTAATACCTGTTCCTCTTATTCTGGCAGTCTTTTTAGATTCTAAACTCGTAAAGTTTAAAAACGTGTTCAAATCGGCTTTATTCATCCCGGCTCTGACTTCAACCATTGTGGCGGGGATTATTTTCAGGCTGATTTTTGGAGAAATGGATACATCCCTGGCGAATTCGATATTGGCTAAGCTCGGAGGTTCGCCGTACAACTGGCTGAACAATGAACATACCGGCATGTTTTTAATGGTGATGCTCGCATCTTGGAGATGGATGGGGATCAATGTCCTGTACTTTTTGGCGGGCTTGCAGAACGTTCCGAAAGAATTGTATGAAGCTGCCGAAATCGACGGGGCAGGCACGTTCAAGAAGTTTTACCATATTACGCTTCCGTTTTTAAAGCCCGTCAGCGTCTACGTGCTGACGATCAGCATCATCGGCGGCTTCCGGATGTTTGAAGAAAGCTACGTGCTGTGGCAGAACAACTCTCCGGGCAACATCGGCCTGACGATGGTCGGATACATTTATCAGCAGGGGCTTGCCTACAACAACATGGGCTACGGATCGGCGCTCGGCATCGTGCTCTTGATCATCATTTTCATCTGCAGCCTCATTTCATTAAAGCTGTCTGGATCTTTTAAAAAGGAGGGCTATTAATGCGTCCTGCCGGAGGCCTCAACATTGCGAAAGTAGCTCTGTTTCTGCTGTTTGCGATATTAAGCTTTTTGTTTGTGTTTCCGCTCTTCTGCCTTGTACTCGGCTCGCTCAAGCCATCTTCGGAATTGCTGCGCTTCGGCCTGAATTTAAAGCTGAGCCCTGAAATCCTGAGCCTTGACAATTACACTTACTTGTTTAACGGAGGCAGCATTTATTTTCAATGGTTTTCGAACAGCTTGATTCTCGTGGTGATATCCACCGTGCTGACGCTCTTGTTTTCTTCAATGGTCGGATACGGGCTTGCCGTCTACGACTTTAAAGGAAAAAATCTCTTGTTCGTAGCCGTGCTCCTGATCATGATGGTGCCGATCGAAATTCTCATGCTGCCTTTGTTTAAAATGACGGTTTCTCTTCATATTGTCGACACATACGCCGGTGTGATCCTGCCGTTTATCGTCTCGCCTGTAGCCGTGTTTTTCTTCAGACAGTATGCGCTCGGCCTGCCGAGAGATTTGCTTGATTCCGCGAGAATGGACGGCTGCACAGAGTTCGGCATTTACTTCAGGATCATGGCGCCCTTGATGAAGCCGGCATTTGGAGCGATGATCATTCTTCAATCCTTAAACAGCTGGAACAACTTCTTATGGCCGCTGATCGTTTTGCGATCGAAAGAAATGTTTACGCTCCCAATCGGACTGTCCGCTTTGCTCAGTCCGTACGGGAACAATTATGACATGTTGATTTCGGGTTCTGTGCTGGCGATTCTGCCCGTGATTCTCATCTTCCTGTTCTTCCAGAAGTACTTTATATCAGGTTTGACGGCGGGCGGAATCAAAGGCTGATCCACTATATATCATCTTGAAAGGAATGATTTAACATGACTGTACACAAAGCGAAGATGACGATTGACAAGGAATATAAGGTGGCAGAGATTGATAAGCGAATTTACGGCTCCTTTATCGAGCATCTCGGCAGAGCCGTTTATGAAGGCATTTATGAGCCTGATCATCCTGAAGCTGACGAATCAGGCTTTCGGAAAGATGTCATTAAACTAGTCAGAGAACTAAAGGTGCCGTTTATCAGGTATCCCGGCGGAAACTTTGTATCTGGATATAACTGGGAGGATGGAGTCGGACCTGTCGAACAGCGGCCGACAAGACTTGATTTGGCGTGGGCGACAACCGAGCCGAACTTAATCGGTACGAACGAATTTATGGATTGGGCAAAGCTTGTCGGGGCAGAGGTGAATATGGCCGTCAACCTCGGAACGAGAGGAATTGATGCCGCACGCAACCTAGTAGAATATTGCAACCATCCGTCAGGATCGTACTACAGCGACTTGAGAAAATCCCACGGATATAAGGAACCGCATAAAATTAAAACATGGTGCCTCGGCAATGAAATGGACGGTCCATGGCAAATCGGCCATAAAACAGCGGCCGAATACGGAAGACTTGCTGCTGAAGCCGCGAAGGTGATGAAATGGACGGACCCGTCGATCGAGCTTGTCGCCTGCGGAAGTTCGGGAAGCGGAATGCCGACATTCATCGACTGGGAAACGACCGTGCTTGACCATACGTACGAACACGTCGAGTACATCTCGCTTCACTCGTATTACGGCAACCGCGACAATGATCTTCCAAACTATTTGGCGAGATCGCTAGACATGGATCACTTTATCAAAACGGTCATCTCAGTCTGCGACTATATGAAAGCGAAAAAGAAAAGCAAGAAAACGATTCACCTTTCATATGATGAGTGGAATGTCTGGTATCACTCGAATGAAAAAGACAAAGAAGCTGAACGCTGGGCGAAAGCGCCGCACCTTCTTGAAGACATCTACAACTTTGAGGATGCGCTTCTCGTCGGCTGTATGCTGATTACGATGCTCAAGCATGCCGACCGCGTGAAAATCGCCTGTCTGGCTCAGCTTGTCAATGTCATCGCGCCGATTATGACAGACAAAGGGGGAGAAGCATGGCGTCAGACCATTTTCTATCCGTTTATGCACGCTTCCGTCTACGGCAGAGGAACGGTACTGCAGACGGCGGTATCGTCTCCAAAGTATGATGCGAAAGACTTTACGGATGTGCCGTACTTGGAGTCCGTGTCTGTTTTCAATGAAGAAGCCGAGGAATTAACCGTTTTTGCCGTCAACCGCGCAACAGACGCCGGCCTTGAAATGGAAGCCGATATGAGAAGCTTTGAAGGGTACAGTGTCTCTGAGCACATCGTTCTGGAACACGAAGATCATAAAGCGACGAATGAAAAAGACCGCAACAACGTCGTTCCGCACAGCGGCGGAGACGCCAAAGTATGTGACGGCAGGCTGACGGCTCACCTTCCGAAGCTTTCCTGGAATGTGATCAGAATGAAGAAACAATGATTGAAAAACCGGCCCGAAGAGGCCGGTTTTTTCAGATGAAAAAAAGGCTTCAGCAAATATGCCGAAGAATAAGTTAAAACGGGAGGAGGATTTATGAAGACGTTTTTTTCGGCTGCGTACTGTTTTTTGATGTACGCATTTTTAGCATACCTTTGGCTTCTGTTTATCACGGCGATCCTTGACCGGCCCCGGTTTCTTAATCACTCACTTTTAGAGGCGGGCGTCATCTTGATCGGCACCATTTTGTTTTTTTCGCTGTCCCACCATTTCTCAGCTTCGCCTTGTCAAAACAAATGTCAATCGAATCGCGGGGACCGCCGCTTTTTGTCTAGTGATGGCCGTTCATTTTTTTATCGTTCCGTTATGCTGACAGAAAAAAGGCGGATATCCGATGATACCCGCCAATTACGCCTTAAAAAAGGCAGCAGATGAAGCTTGTGTCTATTTTATTCTTATTATTCCTATTAGTCAACTATGTTTTAATTATCGGGACTGAAAAAACGCGCAAAAGATGATTGCGCTTACAAAAAATATGAGCTATGTTAAAAAAGAGACAAAGGGGGGAGGAATTGGATGAATGCAATAACAATTGTGATCGCTTCCATCTGTATTTTGGCGATCGCCTATCGTTTGTACGGAACATTTATGATGGTGAAAGTGTTGAAGGTTGATGACGACAAGCCGACTCCTGCCCATCTTCAGAAAGACGGCAAAGATTATGTGCCGACGAACAAATGGGTGTCTTTCGGCCACCACTTTGCGGCCATCGCAGCCGCGGGGCCGCTTGTCGGGCCGATCTTGGCGGCGCAGTTCGGCTACTTGCCGG
Source organism: Bacillus licheniformis DSM 13 = ATCC 14580 (assembly GCF_000011645.1). Taxonomy (GTDB): domain Bacteria; phylum Bacillota; class Bacilli; order Bacillales; family Bacillaceae; genus Bacillus; species Bacillus licheniformis. Next base: position 2,904,893 of record NC_006270.3, on the reverse strand, counting down.
GGCTGTTGTGGCTCCTGATCGGAGCGGTCATCGGGGGCGCCGTGCATGATATTGTTGTTTTATTTGCGTCGATGCGGAGGAAGGGAAAGTCGCTTTCAGAAGTGGCGAAAGAAGAGCTCGGGCCTGTTGCGGGATTTTGCACGGGGCTTGCGATGCTGTTTATTATTACAATCACGATGGCGGGGCTGTCGATGGTTGTGCTTCATGCGCTTGAACGCAATCCGTGGGGGACGTTCGCCGTTGCGATTACAATTCCGATCGCGATGGGGGTCGGCTTATTTTATAAAAAGACAGGCAACTTAAAATTAGCGTCTACCGGCGGATTTATTTTGCTGATGGCCGGTGTCTTCATCGGGCCCTCCATTGCAGAGACGCCGCTTGGAGACGCCTTGACGCTCGATACGAAAACGCTTGCTGTCGCACTTCCTGTCTATGCATTTTTTGCAGCGGCGCTGCCTGTATGGCTGCTGCTCGCACCGCGCGATTATTTGAGCAGCTTTATGAAAATCGGGGTGTTTATCGCTTTGATTGCCGGGGTTTTCGTTGTCAATCCGGCGATTCCGTTTCCGGCGTTTACCGAGTTCACGGGCGGAGGGGGACCTGTTTCGCCTGGTCCGGTCTGGCCGTTCATTTCAATTACGATCGCCTGCGGTGCGATTTCCGGTTTCCATGCGTTTGTCGGTTCAGGCACGACGCCGAAGATGCTTGACAAGTGGAGCGACATGAAATTCGTCGGCTTCGGAGCGATGCTCGTTGAGTGTCTTGTCGGCATCATGGCTTTAATCGCGGCAACGGCGTTGCAGCCGGGCGATTATTTTGCCATCAACAGTTCGCCAGAAGTCTTTCGGACGCTTGGCATGAATGTCGTCCATCTGCCTGAACTCAGCCGCGAAATCGGTCTCGATCTTGAAGGAAGAACAGGCGGAGCTGTTACCCTTGCCGTCGGCATGGCTTATATTTTCACGGATATTCCGTTTTTCAGCCATTTGGCCTCTTACTTTTTCCAATTTGTCATCATGTTTGAAGCTGTCTTTATTTTAACGGCGATCGATGCCGGTACAAGGGTGGCGCGTTATTTGATTCAAGACTTTTTCGGGGAAGTGTACAAACCGCTGAAAAAAACGGACTGGCTTCCGGGTTCGGTCGCAGCGAGCGCCCTTGCCTGTTTCATGTGGGGATATTTGCTGTACTCAGGCGATATCAGCTCGATTTGGGCGCTGTTTGGCGTATCCAACCAGCTGATGGCATCCGTCGGTTTAATTATCGGAGCGACGGTCATTTTAAAAATTGCGGACAAACGGCGTTATATGCTGACATGTCTCATTCCGCTCGCTTATTTGTATGTGACGGTCAACTATGCGGGATACTGGATGATCAAAAACGTTTATTTTAATGCGGAAGCTGCCGGTTTCAGCGTTTTAAACGGCATTTTATCGATCATTATGCTTGTGTTGGGACTTGTGATCATGGCTGCAGCCATTAAAAAATGGACGGAGATTTGGCGCGATCCGGCATTGCGGATGGAGCCTTCTATACCTGGATGATCAAATAAACCGGGGCCGTTTGGCCGCCGGTTTATTTCGCTTTTAATCCTTGTTCCAATGTCTCGAGCATTTCGGTTTTGTCTGATTCAGTTGCGTGCTGCCAGATGACCTCGAACAACACACCCAATCCCGGAAGCATTTTTTCTTCACCGCTTTGGATCGCATCGACGATCGTATGTTCAAGCTCTTCTTGCGAGTTCCCTGATACATTGGCAATAACGGCATGGCGCAAATTCAAATCCATCATTTTTCACTCCATTTCATCATCTGTTTTTCTATATTCTGCCTCGCTTTCGGGTTTATTATGTATCATTGATGAGATATAATGTGACTATTGCGAGACAAAAGGAGTCAAAACGATTTGAAACGAATTGAATCAGCCAAAAATCAAAAAGTGAAGGACTGGAAAAAACTTCATGCAAAAAAAGAGCGGACAAAAACGAATACTTTCTTAATAGAAGGCGAGCATCTCGTTGAGGAAGCGCTGAAGACACCGGGTGTTGTGAAAGAAATCATGGTCGCAGACGAAGCGGACTTCCCGGCTATGATTGATGAGTCTGTTGCCCGCTATGTTTTGAGCGCCGATGCTTTTTCAGCGATTGCCGAAACGGAGACGCCTCAGGCGGTCGCCGCTGTATGCCGAATGCCCGAAAGCGGACCTTTTCAATACGAAAAGCTGCTGCTAGCTGATGCTGTGCAGGACCCGGGCAATTTAGGGACGATCATCCGGACGGCAGACGCGGCGGGGATCGATGCCGTTGTTATCGGACAAGGGACTGTCGACCCTTACAATGCCAAAACGCTCAGGTCGGCTCAAGGCTCGCATTTTCACATCCCGATTTTAAAACGCGAGCTTTCAGAGCTGATTGAAGAGCTGAAGGGAAAAAGCGTCCCGGTTTACGGCACAGCGCTGCAGGGTGCCGTGCCATTTAGAGAAGCGGAGCCGTCGCAGTCGTTTGCGCTATTGATCGGAAACGAAGGATCTGGGGTCGATCCGGCCCTCCTCGCACAGACCGACCAAAATCTGTACGTTCCGATCTACGGAAAAGCGGAGTCGCTCAATGTGGCGGCCGCAGCCGCGGTCCTTCTTTATCATCTCCGCGGATAACCGGTTGCACAGGATCATGTAATTCACTATAATGAATTTAATATGTTTAAAAACAGTGATAGAGGCTCCGTTTTTTCACATGCCGCCATTCAGGGAGAAAATGCCTGAGACTGCAAGCATTTTTATGGCAGGCCGGAAAAACGCTTCACCTCTTGAGTTGTCACCGGGACCACGTCCCTCGAGGGATGTGTAAAGGTGAACCGGATTTATTCCGTTATGCCAATGAAGTAAGCAGCAAAGCTTTTTTGCTTTGTTTTAAAAAAGGGTGGTACCACGGCCACGATTCGTCCCTTTCATTATAAAAGGGGCTTTTTTTATTGCCTAAAAAACAGGTTGCTACATAAAAGGAGGAGTTTTTAAGATGCAGGAAGAGCTGAAACGGCTTGAAAAAGAAGCGGTTGAAAAAGTGGAAGCCGCTGGTTCATTAAAAGAAGTCAACGATGTCCGCGTTGCGTATCTGGGAAAAAAGGGACCGATCACAGAAGTGCTTCGGGGAATGGGAAAGCTGTCCGCTGAAGAAAGGCCGAAAATGGGGGCCTTGGCGAACGAAGTAAGAGAGAAAATCGCCGCGGCGATCGCCGAAAAAAATGCCCGCCTTGAGGAAGAAGAGGTGAAAAGGAAGCTGAAAGAGCAGACGATTGACGTGACGCTTCCGGGAAGCCCTGTGAAAACAGGAGCGCGGCATCCGCTGACGATCGTTATTGAAGAAATCGAAGACTTGTTTATCAGCATGGGATATTCGGTGGAAGAGGGGCCTGAAGTGGAAACCGACTATTATAACTTCGAAGCGCTCAACCTTCCGAAAGAGCACCCGGCCCGGGATATGCAAGACAGCTTTTATATTACGGAAGATACGCTGATGAGAACACAGACATCTCCTGTTCAGACGCGCACGATGGAAAAACATAAAGGCAAAGGCCCTGTCAAAATCATCTGCCCCGGCAAAGTGTACCGCCGCGACAACGATGATGCGACACATTCCCATCAGTTTATGCAGATTGAAGGGCTCTGCGTTGACCGTGATATCAGCATGAGCGACTTAAAAGGAACCCTGGAAACGGTCGCGAAAAAGATGTTCGGCGAAGAGCGCGAAATCAGACTGCGTCCAAGCTTCTTCCCGTTTACAGAGCCGTCTGTCGAAGTCGATGTTTCCTGCTTTAAATGCGGAGGCAAAGGCTGCTCCGTTTGTAAACAAACGGGCTGGATCGAAATTCTCGGCGCCGGAATGGTGCATCCGAACGTGCTCGAAATGGCCGGATTCGATTCCAAACAATATCAGGGATTTGCTTTTGGGATGGGCGTTGAACGGATCGCAATGCTGAAGTACGGCATTGACGACATTCGTCATTTCTATACGAACGATGTCAGATTTTTATCTCAATTTAAACAAGCTTAAAGAGGAGGACGCGTGATGTTTGTTTCATATAAATGGCTGCAAGAATACGTGAATTTAGACGGGATGACTCCCGAGATTCTCGCTGAAAAGATTACAAGAAGCGGAATTGAAGTGGAAGGCATCGAATATAAGGGAGAAGGAATTAAAGGTGTTGTCATTGGACATGTGCTGGAGCGCGAACAGCATCCGAACGCCGACAAATTAAACAAATGCCTCGTCGATATCGGCGAAGAAGAGCCTGTCCAGATCATCTGCGGGGCTCCGAATGTGGACAAAGGGCAAAAAGTTGCCGTCGCCACGGTTGGCGCGGTATTGCCCGGCAATTTTAAAATCAAAAAGGCGAAGCTCCGCGGGGAAGCGTCTAACGGCATGATATGCTCTTTGCAGGAGCTTGGCATTCAAGGCAAGCTTGTGCCGAAAGAATATGCGGAAGGCATCTTCGTTTTCCCGGGCGATGCTGAAACCGGGGCGGACGCCCTTCAAAGCCTGGCGCTCGACGATGCGGTTCTCGAACTGGGACTGACGCCAAACCGCGCCGACGCCATGAACATGCTCGGCGTTGCCTATGAAGTGGCTGCGATTCTCGGCCGCGAAGTCAAGCTCCCTGAGACGGCTTATCAGGCAGGCGCCGAAAAAGCGGCGGACTATATTTCCGTCAAAATTGAAGATCCTGAAGCCAATCCTTTATACGCGGCGAAAATCATTAAAGACGTCAAAATCGGCCCGTCGCCGCTTTGGATGCAGACGAAGCTGATCAACGCCGGCATCAGACCGCACAACAATGTCGTCGACGTTACGAACTTTGTGCTGCTCGAATACGGCCAGCCGCTCCACGCGTTTGATTATGACCGCTTCGGCTCAAAAGAGGTCGTCATCCGCAAAGCGTACGAGAACGAAACGATAACGACGCTCGACGAACAAGAAAGAACGCTGACCACTGAGCACCTTGTCATCACAAACGGCTCTTCTCCGCAGGCTGTCGCAGGCGTAATGGGCGGAGCGGAATCAGAAGTCCGCGAAGATACTGCGACAGTGCTGCTGGAAGCGGCGTATTTCAACGGCCAGACCGTTCGCAAAGCATCAAAGGACCTCGGTCTTCGCAGCGAATCAAGCGTCCGCTTTGAAAAAGGCATCGATCCTGCACGGGTGCGCCTCGCTGCAGAACGCGCGGCAGATTTGATCAGCCGGTATGCCGGAGGAACCGTCTTGGAAGGTACGGTCGAAGAAAACCATCTTGACATCAAAGAGAATGTCATCCGCCTTTCCGTTGATAAAGTGACGAAGGTTCTCGGCATGTCCATCAGCAAAGAAGAAATGGTCAACATTTTTGAAAGGCTCGGCTTTGCAGTTGAAGACGCTGAACGTGAACTGGTCGTGACGGTTCCGTCAAGAAGAGGCGATATTGCGATTGAAGAAGATTTGATCGAAGAGGTCGCAAGACTGTACGGATATGACAACATTCCGTCGACACTGCCGGAAGTAACAGGCTTTGCGGGCGGACTGACACCTTATCAGGACAAGCGCAGAAAAGTAAGACGCTTCCTGGAAGGAGCAGGGCTTTCCCAGGCGATCACATACTCATTAACAAACGATAAAAAAGCGACGGCTTACGCATTGGAAAAATCGTTTAAAACGATCCTTTCACTGCCGATGAGCGAGGAAAGAAGCGTGCTGAGGCACAGCCTGCTCCCTAATCTGCTCGATTCGGTTGCATACAACTTGGCAAGGCAGGCCGATTCAGCTGCTTTTTATGAAATCGGTTCTGTTTTCTTGAAAGCCGAAGAACATACGAAACCGGTCGAAAAAGAACACGTCGCCGGAGCCGTGACAGGCCTGTGGCACAAAAACCTCTGGCAGGGCGAGAAAAAGCCGGTTGATTTCTTCGTCGTAAAAGGCATCGTCGAAGGTCTGTTGGAAAAGCTCGGAATCACCGAAGGCATCGAATTCGCTCAATCTGAAAGAAAAGAGCTTCATCCTGGGCGGACAGCCAATATTTTGCACAACGGCTCATTAGTCGGCTTCATCGGCCAGCTGCATCCGTCAGTTGAAAAAGAGCTGGACCTGAGCGACACGTATGTGTTTGAACTGGACCTGCACGAGCTCCTCCGATTGGATGTACCGGAGATCACGTATACACCAATTCCGAAGTATCCTTCTGTTACAAGGGACATCGCGCTTGTTGTAGACAAACAAACAACGGCCGGCCAGCTTGAGGACGTCATCAAAACAGCAGGCGGCAAATGGCTGAAAGAAGTCCATGTCTTTGACGTCTATGAAGGCGAGCACATGGAAGAAGGCAAGAAGTCCGTCGCCTTCAGCCTGCAATATTTGAATCCTGAACAGACATTGACAGAAGAAGAAGTGACAAAAGTCCACGACCAAGTGCTGAAAGCGCTGGAAGATAAATATCAGGCTGTATTGAGAGGATAAAGAAAAACCGGTCCCCGATCATTTGGGAACCGGTTTTTTTGCATTGGAAAAATTGTCGGCCTATTGTAAGTTTTAATTATTTTAGGATGGCAAGAATATTTATGTAAAATATTTTGAATTAAGTTGTATCGAATTCTCATATGTTATTTAATGAGTCTATACGAAGGTAATCTATGCAAGAATATCGGAGAAAATAGATATGGCAATAGAAAATAAAAACAATATGAAAAAAGAAAAAGAGTATTTAATTTTTAGTGAGTTTTCTTTCTTTTCTAGACATAAATAGCACCAAAAAAATAACGAAATTAAAGAAAAAATGTTTAAATTTCTTAAAAAAGGAATAGAAAAAAGACTTTCAGCATCTTTTAAGCCAAATAGATAAAAGACAATAACTAAGACACTGCCTACAAGATTGAAATAGTAGGAAAGAACACCTTTTGAAAAAATGTTTTTAAAGGAATCCTTTGCTCCAAAAATCATAATAGCGAGCCAAATGATTAAAGTGAAAAATAAAAGCTCAAGAAGGGGTTTTATCGCTTCGCCAATTACTGCTATTGTAATGCCAATCCATTTACTGATAGTAATAAGATTTCCATATTCATCTTCGTTTAATTCATGTAAGCTAGCATCGATCTCATTCATTTTTAAAATGGAAACACATAAGGCTGCAGCTCCAGATAATAGACAAATACATATTAAGTTGAATTTAGTCTTCTTCATATTGAACTCCTTATTTTAGTAATATTACGTAGTATTCGACAATAGATGCTAAGATTAGAAGGCCTACTGCACTTATCATTATTATTGTGTACTCTTTTACTTTCGGCTTAATCATTAGGTTTATTTCAGACTTTTTTAGAAATCTTAAAAAACGGGAAGAAATATCAAGAGATATTACATAAAAAGCAAGAAGGGCAAGGATTTCAAAGGGGCCGTGAAATAAGAGATATTGTAGTGATTTCCAAAAACCTAAAGACTTCTCATATGAAAAGAAAATTGCCCCTGAGAAATAACCGTTTAAAAACACTACTACACTAGATAGGAAACCAACACTGATTAATCCAAGAAAGAAAATAGTTAGTCCTACAATTAAGTTATTTGTAAAAATCTCTAAAGCGTTGGATATTTTAAAGCTATCATAGTAAGTCTCGTGTATTTCTTGAAATACAAAAAAGCTAAGAGAAAAACCGAAACCAAAAATAATAATGAACAAAATAGAGTATTTAGCATAGGTATTCAAGGAATTTTTTTTCAAGGCTGGCTTCATTAAATGTCTCCCCGGCTAATTTTTTTTCAGTGTGGATAATATTTCCGTTATTAATAAATAATATCTCATCACAAAGATCTGCTGCAAACTGTAAGATATGCGTGGATAAAATAATAATTCTATTTTGATTTCTAATATTAATTAAAATCTTTTTCATATCCGCCATGTTTTTTGGATCAAGTCCTGTAAAAGGCTCATCAAGCAAGATAACATCAGGTTGATGCAAAGTGGAAAGAATAAAAGACATTCTTTGACGCATTCCTCTTGATAGCGAAGATGCCATTTGGTCTTTTTGTTCTTTTAGACTGAACATGTCTAAGGTTTCAATGATTTGTTCTTGGGATAATGGTTTTTCAATTAATAAAGATTGGTACTTGATTAATTCATAACACGTTAAATTCTCAAATAATTTTGGATCGTCTTCTAGGTATCCGATTTTCTCTAAATAATTGGTAAGATGTCCATCAACGACTACCTCACCGCTATCCGGAGGAATGAGGCCTGCAATAATTTCTAATAGGGTCGTTTTTCCTGCTCCGTTTTTACCGAGCAATCCAATAATCTGATTTCGCCCGCAAGCGAATTCTAAATTCTTCATGCTAAAATTGGATTGAGGATATTCTTTTGATATATTTTGCAGTTTAAGCATATAATCACTCACTCGAATAAAGATTTTATTGATATGTAATTTTTGTTGATTGTTGATTTCCATATTTGCTTGTTTATGGAGTGCAGTAGCGTTATGATACATAACAAAGTGATAAAAATAACAACATACAAAACTTTGTTGTAAGTTGAAACAATGGCTAACCCTATTAGTAATCCAAATACTAAATTAAGAAAGATTTTGCTTAAAGTACTGGGAACTTGATAAATGTAATCCCATTTAAAATATGGAAACAATATAGTTGAAGTGAGACAGCTTAACCCCAAAGTAACAGCTATCATCAATAAGATAATGGATAATGCAATAAAATGATCCGGTTTTATATAAAAATTTGAAATCGCAGCATAGATTAAAACAAATAACACATGTGCTAAGACAGAGATTTTGGTTTTTGCTTTTATTTTGTTTTTAATAAAGTTTGGCTTGTGCTGATTCAAAGGTATAATAAGACCATCAATATCAAAAGAAACCAATGATTGAATCATGATAGAGATAAAGACTAACGGGAACAGCACGCTGAACATAAAGCTGAATTCGTTGGAAATTCCAGTGTCTGCAAATCGATCAGTGTTAAAACCATACAAAATGATTGTTAGTAAACCTGCTGATAAACTTAAAATAAATAATAAAACCGACCACCTTACAGGCGGGTTCCTATATAGAAGGATCAGCTCGTAATATAGAAGGCTTCTGCTCTCTCTAGACTTCTTCAAATTTGTATCAGTCTTGCTATTTAAATGATCATTAAAAATGGAAAGGTTTCTTAAACTTTTATACCACACTATAATTAACAGGATTGTTAAAGATACCATTATTGGTATAGATATTGAAAAAATTCGCATATTATTGATGTTTAGAAATAACAAATTATATTTGAGTATAAAAAAGATCCAAAGAATTAAAATTCCATTTGTGAAAAAGCCAATAATGCTTGAGACATTTATGAATTTAGGCAATACTAATAGCCTTATAAAATGAAGTCTAAGCAAATATCCTAGTATAGCGGACAATAAACCAATCACAGCAATCGCGAAGACTTCTTCCAAAGACTGATGAATGAGATAATATACAATCGATGAACCAACATAAAAAGATATTAAAGATAAAAATGAACTATAAAATTTACTAATATCTTTTCCTAATATAAATTGATCCAATTTGATTCCCAGAATGGCCATTTGTTTTTTGTCGGAGGAAAACATAACTCTGAAAATACTTTTATCAATATTTACAGTAAGGATAAACAGAAAAAAAGAAAGATGAATGATGACTAGATTTTTAATGATGTACCCAGCAAAGCTGCCAATTATTAAAGGGAAAACAACGAATGACAATATCAATACGAATAATGCAAGCCATTTGCTTTTAGTATTAAATTTTCGAATGTCGTTGGTTAAAAGAATTTTTGAATAAATTAAGTATTTATTATTCATTGAAAACCATCCTGACTTAAATGTGGAGGAAAGGGCATTTTAAATAATACCCTTTCCTAAATTAAAACTTATTAGTAAGCGATAGCATATCTAATTCCGTATTTTTTTGCATAGGAAAAAACTAGGGATGCAATCGCTCCGAGTCCAAAAGTCCCTAGAACCGCTGCAATTGCTCCAACAGTGCCAGCAGCATTTAAGATGGCACTAATTGAAGTAAGAGCCCATCCCGGAATCTGAGGATAGGTTGCTGCTAGGTCTGCAATCGGTAAAACTGGTGCTGTTGTTGCGTATAACATTGTGAAAAATGTAAGTGTAAAAAGTAGACCTAAGGCTAAAGAAGCGTTGATGCGTTGTTTTTTAGAAATTGTCATATTTTCACCCCCTTTGTCTCTTGTAGGGCTATTATTACACTTATGGTTATTTTAGTAAATATAACGGATTATCTATTCTATTTTTATTGATATATAAATCAAAAGTTTCTTTTTAGAAAGGAATTACAATCTCATTTTCTTATTTTTATTGGTTGAATATATCGAATATACTGTGTTTAGATAGAATGTTAGTAGTTTAATATAGTCTTGTTAGGGGGGGCGATATCTCCTCTGTATAGAACGAAATTCATGACTCAATTCTCAAGAATTCTGGAAAAAGGCATTTATAGCCCGCATATTAAAATCCTAGCCAAGGAAGAAGTGACAAAAGTTCACGACCAAGTGCTGAAGGCACTTGAGGATACGTATCAGGCTGTATTGAGAGGATAAAGAAAAACCGGTCCCCGATCATTCGGGAACCGGTTTTTTATCTTCAACATGGTCATAAGCTATTGACGCTTCAGCATCCGTTCGATTTTCTCTTCATCGGAGTCTAAAGCTCCGTACAGTACACCGGGCATGCTGTATTGATTCCGCTTCCCTGCTGCAGTATAACGTAAAACAGGGGTGACCGTATAAAAATCATATTCGCCTGTCATATGAAAAGACGGGACGACGATGTGTTTGCTTTGTTTCGCTTGAATGGCGGTCCCCTTGTCAAATGTATACGCCATGACGCCGTTTAGATCGGTGATCTTTTCAAGGGAAATATCTTTTGCGAGATTGTTTTTCAGCCGAACGTCCAAGGACGGTTTTGGATATCCTGCAGTATATTGACCGGCAGGCGACAGATCGCCGCTTCGAACATTGTGATGGTTTTGAAGGGTGATCTTTCCGATTTGAAATGCTTCTCTATCACGTCCGTTAAAAGATATCAGCAGCTGATCCGCTTTTTCCGGTTTATCGCTTGAGACTCGGACATCTACGATGATGTTGACGAGCGTATAGCCTTTATGGCGAATCCCTGTTTCAACCTTGTAATCGCTGATTTGTATATGATTGTTATCAAAAGCGAGCGACGTAACCGTCTCACCGCTTAGAGGAACGCCGGCGTTTGCTTTTTGCAGGCCGAAAATGTTAAACGACATCGTCTCGTTTTCCATCATATGGCTGATGTAGTTTCGGGCAAAGAAAAGCCCGGTTTCTTTATTTTCGCTGGCCTCTGTAAAGTTCGCCTTGTTGAAGAAAATAAAGAGAGAAAATGCCAGAGCTGTGCATATGGTGAGCGTGATGATCCATTTTATTTTTGACATGGTGATTCCTTTCTGAGTCTGTCGATTTGTATGAGAAGGAATGCGGAGATATTCGCAATAATCATCCATAGAGGTCCAATGATTTCGCCATATAAAGAAGAGAAGGTTCAAACATTTCACAGCCGGTCAAAATTCAGCAGGGTGTCTGAATTTCAGTTTGCTTGAAAAAAGGTGTAGCAAATATATTAAAGATTAGCTCGATTAAGCTAATCTTTTTTATTTAGAAGAAAATATCCCAATTTAGAAAGTAAGTACAAAGTGAACACAATCATTAAAGTTCTTGAAATCACGAGATTCCATGAATGGCTAAGTCATATCCTGAAGATCAAAGCCTTTGTATTTAACATAAAATACATTGATATTATGAGAGCTGAAATAATTAAAAGAATGCCAAATGAACCTGATTTCTTCATCCAAATCCCCGCCTTATATCTTAGAAGTATCCAGAAACAAAGGAGTACACATTCAAAAGCCATCTGGTGTGCAGTAAGCTGAAAATTGAGATAATTGAATATGGGCCATATTAAAAGACAATATCATGAAGCAATTCAGCCTAGCGCTTGATATCGCTTTGCCTCTGTTGGAACAATTAAAGCCCCTGTATATGGGGCTTCAATTCTAAGTTTGTTCAATATACTACAATTAATTTGAATTTTCAATCCTTATTTTTCATTTATTGTTAATGTTTTAGTGAAATATGCGGGTCTAGTTGCAACGGACCCGCTTATCCAGCCTAGTCCGCACCGCTTACCGTTTCGACGCAATCCGCTTCGCCTTCTGCGTATTGGCAAAATGCAGCTTTGTGAATACCCGCAATGCGTCTTCGCCGTGTTTCTTGATCAGCTTGGCGCCGGCTTCATCGACGAGCGGGCCCGCTCCTTTCGGAAGCGTAATGCCGGCTTGTTTTGACAGCTTATCCATTTCCATTAAAAATGAATAGCGTGCAATGATCGAGGCTGCTGCAACTGAAAGATGGATGCCTTCCGCTTTTGTGCTGAAATATGTACGTTCTTTGACGGCGGTTTTGCCTGCCAGATGCTTGAAGTATACGGCCGGTTCGGCGAACTGGTCGATTAAAATCGCTTCAGGCCGGGTTCCGTCCAATTTTTTGAGAAGGTTGCCGATCGCCTGGTTGTGGAGAAGAGCTTTCATTTTTCCTTGGCTCATCCCTTTTTCCTGCATTTCATTATACTTTTCGTTTCTTAAAACGAGCAGGCTGTAAGGGACTGTCTTGATTAAGTCGCGCGCGATCTGAACGATTTGCGGATCTTTTAAGTTTTTCGAGTCTTTAACACCGAGTTCTTTTAACAGCGGAAGCTTCGCCTTGTCAGCGTATACGCACGCGACGGTGATCGGGCCGAAATAATCGCCTGTCCCGACTTCATCGGAGCCGATCACAGACATGGAACCGATGCCTTCAGGCGGCTGATAGACGGACGGGATGCTTTTTTTCGATGCGGGCTTTTTGGGAGCCGGTGTTTCAGCATCCGCCGTCCAGCGCTCCGCTTCCTTTTCCGCGTTTTTTCCTTGGAACAGCACCTTCCCCGACCGGTATGCTGTAATGGTGCACCCTTGGGGTTTGGCTTGGAAAACTGCGCCCTGTACGGAAAGTGAAGTAATGTCAGGCCCGTAGTGGCTTTGCATCCGTTCAATAACAGACGGGGGAACTTTTAAAACAGAATGTGACACGTTCTAATCTCCTTTATTAGCTTTAAATACGCTAAATCATTGTTTTCATAAGTGTATCATAACAGCGGAGGGCTCGTCTTTCCATTCAATCTGTAAACATGTTATGATATAGACTAGGATTCTCGCATAATTGGAATGGAGGAGAAACGTTGTCTGATGGTCAAAAAACGAAAACAACAGTTGACATCTACGGTCAGCAATTCACAATTGTCGGCGATGAGAGCAAGAGCCATATGAGGCACGTTGCCTCGATTGTGGATGATAAAATGAGAGAAATCAACGAAAAAAATCCGTATCTTGATATAAATAAACTGGCCGTTTTGACGGCTGTAAATGTGGTTCACGATTATTTGAAGCTTAAGGAAGAGCTTGAGAGATTAAAAGGACAAATAAAAGAAAAGGATTGAACATCACGATGTTAGATATCATCATTATCATTTTGCTTTTGTCCGGTTTGTTTATTGGACTCAAAAGAGGGTTTATCCGCCAGTTTATCCGTTTGGTTACGTTTATCGCAGCGATCGCTGTGGCCGCAACCTATTACGGCGACCTTGCGCCTAAGCTCGGCTGGATTCCGTCTCCCGACTTTACGGGCGGCCAGGCTGCGCTGGCGTTTGTAAACGGAAGCCTTGAAGGCGCTTATTACAATATGATTGCGTTTTTGATTCTCTTTATCCTGACGATTATCCTTTTGAGAGTTGCCGCATCGTTTTTGGATGCCGTCGCAAGCATACCGGTTCTCAAACAGATCAACCAAATACTCGGAGCCGTGCTCGGTTTTGCGGAAATCTATCTGTTCGTGTTTGTCGTTCTGTTCATCGGAACGCTTCTGCCGATTGATGTCCTGCAAAGCATGATGGCCGGTTCAGTCATGGCTGATTTGATCATTCATAAAACACCGTTTTTATCAAACATGTTAAACAATCTGCTGCATCAGTACGGATCTTTGTAAAAACTTCTCTGTTTGTAGGGAAGTTTTTTTTCGGGGCTCTTGAGAACCCCGGAAGCTGTCGGATATGCCTGTTTGTTGTAGGATCAGCCAAAAATTTGTATGATTGAAGCAGGATGAACGAGGGGAAACAAGAGGTGAACAACATGCATAAAAAAGATATCATCAAATTGCTTGAAACGATTGCGATATATATGGAACTAAAAGGGGACAACCCGTTTAAAATCTCCGCTTTCAGAAAGGCTGCGGCAGCTCTTGAACAAGACGACCGGAGCCTCTCGGAAATCGATGATATGACGTCCCTGTCCGGGATCGGCAAAGGCACATACGCTGTCATCAAGGAATATATGGACACGGGAGCATCCGGAACGCTGGAACGATTAAAGGAAGAGGTTCCGGAAGGACTTGTCCCGCTTTTGAAGCTTCCGGGTCTCGGCGGCAAAAAAATCGCCAAGCTGTATCAGGAGCTCGGCGTCTGTGATGCGGCATCTTTAAAAGAGGCCTGCGAACAGCAAAAGGTTCAGGGGCTTGCCGGATTCGGCAAAAAGACGGAGGAAAAAATCCTGCAGGCTTTGGGTGAAGCGGGAAAACGCCCTGAACGGTACCCGATCGCGGTCGCTTTGGCCGTCGCTGACATCATCGAAGAGCAGCTTGAAGGGCTCCCGGGCCTCATTAAGTTTTCACGGGCCGGAAGCCTGCGCCGCGCCAAAGAAACGGTGAAAGACCTCGATTACATTATGGCTGTCACTGATCCGGAACTTGTCCGGGAAGGGCTCTTAAAGCTTTCGAACATCAAGGAGGTCATTGCCGCAGGAGATACGAAAGTGTCTCTCACATTTGCGTTTGAATACGAAATCAGTGCGGATTTCCGGCTGGTGACAGAGGAACAGTTCCCAACGACGCTTCATCATTTTACCGGATCAAAAGACCACAATATCAAAATGCGCCAGCTTGCCAAAGAAAAAGGCGAAAGAATCAGTGAATACGGCGTCGAAACCGTTGAAACTGGAGAAATTAAAACTTTCTCAAGCGAAAAAGAGTTTTTCGCCCATTTCGGGCTTCCGTTTATTCCGCCCGAACTGCGGGAGACAGGAAGAGAAGTCGAGGACTACAGCGTTGACATCGGACTCGTTTCCGCCGAGGATATTCAAGGAGACCTTCACATGCACTCGGCTTGGAGCGACGGTGCTTTTTCGATCAGGGAAATGGCGGAAGCATGCATGGCAAAAGGGTACCGCTATATGGCGATCACAGACCATTCCCAATATTTAAAAGTCGCAGGCGGTTTGACGCCTGAGCGCCTTCGCATGCAGGCGAAGGAAATTGATGAACTGAATAAGGAATTTACCGATTTTCATATTTTTAAAGGCGTGGAAATGGACATCCTGCCTGACGGAACACTGGATTATGACGACGAGCTGCTGGCGGAAATGGATCTTGTCATTGCTTCCATCCATTCAAGCTTTTCACAGCCGCAGCATGTCATCATGAAGCGGCTTGAAACCGCGCTGCTGAATCAGCACGTTGACATTATCGCTCATCCGACCGGCCGTCTGATCGGAAGAAGGGCGGGGTATGAAGTCGATATTGACCAGCTGATCGAACTTGCGAAAAAAACGAATACAGCATTGGAGCTGAACGCAAATCCAGCGCGGCTCGATCTCAGAATGGAGCACTTGATCAAAGCGAATGCTGCCGGAGTGACACTCGTTATTAATACGGATGCCCACAACACAGCGATGCTTGATGATATGAAAACGGGCGTTACGGCAGCGAGAAAAGGATGGACGCCAAAGGCCAATGTATTAAACACCCGCTCCTTTGAAGAAGTCCAGGCATTTTTGTCGCGCCATCGATCTTAAGGAGGTTTAATGGACGTTGCAGCAAAAAGCGCTATCAGCACTTGAATTTCATAAAGTAAAAGAACAGCTCACAGAGCATGCGGCATCTTCTTTGGGGAAGGAAATGCTTTTGGAACTCAAACCTTCCCGTTCGCTCGAAGAAGTTAAAAAGCTGCAGGAAGAAGTCGATGAAGCAGGAACCGTCCTGCGTTTAAAAGGAAGCGCCCCTTTCGGCGGCCTTACGGACATTAGAAAAGCGTTAAGAAGGGCAGAAATCGGCAGCATTTTAAGCCCGGCGGAATTGACTGAAATATCGGGTCTGCTATACGCAGCAAAACAGATGAAGCACTTTCTTGAAGGCCTGTTCGAAGACGGGGTTGAGATTCCTTATCTTCATCAATATGCAGAAAAGCTCATACCGCTTTCCGAATTGGAAAGGGACATCAATTCGTGCATCGATGATCATGGGGAAGTGCTTGATCATGCATCAGAGACGTTAAGGGGAATCAGGACCCAGCTGCGGACGCTTGAATCAAGAATCAGGGACCGGCTGGAATCGATGCTGCGTTCTTCATCTGCGCAAAAAATGCTGTCGGATACGATCATCACGATTCGCAACGACCGCTTCGTCATCCCTGTCAAACAGGAGTACAGATCAAGCTACGGAGGAATCGTGCACGATCAGTCTTCTTCCGGTGCGACATTGTTTATCGAGCCTCAGGCGATTGTCGATATGAACAATGCGCTTCGCCAGGCAAAAGTAAACGAAAAACAGGAGATTGAACGGATTTTGCGCGTCCTGACAGAAAAGACGGCAGAGCACACAAATGAGCTCTTTCACGATGTCAAAGTGCTTCAGACGCTGGACTTTATTTTTGCAAAAGCAAAATATGCAAAAGCGACAAAAGCGGTTAAACCGGCTGTCAACGCTGACGGCTATGTCCGCCTGATTCAAGCCCGCCACCCGCTTTTGCCCCTGGATGAGGTCGTTCCGAATGATATTGAGCTCGGCGGAGAGTATACGACAATTGTCATCACGGGCCCGAACACGGGGGGGAAAACGGTGACGCTCAAAACGCTCGGGCTTTTGACCATGATGGCGCAGTCGGGATTGCACGTACCGGCGGAAGAAGGATCAGAGACCGCCGTATTTGATCAAGTATTTGCCGATATCGGCGATGAACAGTCAATCGAACAAAGCTTAAGTACGTTCTCGTCGCATATGGTCAACATCGTCGATATTTTGAAAGACATGACGGAAAACAGCCTTGTGCTTTTTGACGAGCTCGGTGCCGGAACAGACCCGCAGGAAGGCGCGGCCCTTGCGATCAGCATCCTTGATGAGGTGTGCCAGACAGGCGCACGCGTCATTGCCACGACCCATTACCCGGAGCTGAAGGCATACGGCTACAATCGCGAAAATGTCATTAATGCAAGCGTCGAATTTGATATCGATACACTATCACCGACATACAAGCTTTTAATTGGAGTGCCCGGCCGAAGCAATGCGTTCGAAATCTCGAAGCGCCTCGGGCTGCCTGATTACCTGATCGGCCGCGCAAAAGCGGAGATGACGGCCGAACATAATGAAGTTGATACGATGATCGCATCGCTGGAAGACAGCAAAAAGCGCGCAGAAGCGGAGCTCAAGGAGACCGAAGCCATCCGCGCGGAAGCTGAAGCCCTTCACCGCGACCTGCAGCAGCAGATCAGCGAATGGCAGGAGAAAAAAGACAAGCTCTACGAAGAAGCGGAGCAAAAAGCGGCTGAAAAAGTCAAAGCAGCGATGAAAGAAGCAGACGACATCATCCAGTCGCTCCGCATGATCAAAGAAGACCATAAAGCATTTAAAGACCATGAGCTGATCGAGGCGAAAAAGCGCCTTGAAGAAGCCGTGCCTTCGTTTGAAAAAGCGAAAAAGCCGGCTCAGAAAAAAACGGACAAGCGCGAATTAAAACCGGGCGATGAAGTCAAAGTTTTAACCTTTGGCCAAAAAGGGACGCTGCTCGAAAAAACGGGTGCGGCCGAATGGAATGTGCAAATCGGCATCCTGAAAATGAAGGTCAAGGAAAAGGATCTGGAATTCCTGAAATCGGCACCCGAACCCGAGAAACAAAAAACGATCGCCGCCGTCAAAGGGAAAGATTATCACGTCTCGCTCGAACTCGACCTTAGGGGGGAGCGGTTTGAAAATGCGCTTCACCGGGTTGAAAAATACTTGGATGATGCGGTGCTTGCGGGCTATCCGAGAGTCTCGATCATTCACGGAAAAGGAACCGGCGCCCTCCGAAAAGGCGTCCAGGACCTATTGAAATCCCACCGCAATGTGAAAAACTCCCGGTTCGGCGAAGCGGGAGAGGGAGGATCAGGAGTCACCATTGTCGAATTAAAATAATAAAGGGAGTCTAAAAGGATGAAAGAGTTTTGGGAGAACAACCTTGTGGAAATCGCCGCGTACTACAGTGTTTCCGTTTTGTGTCTTGTGATATTTTTATCTGTGTTTGAACTCGTCACCACGTATAAAAATTGGGAGGAGATTCAAAAAGGAAACATGGCGGTTGCGATGGCAACAGGCGGAAAAATTTTAGGCATCGCCAACGTGCTGCAAAAATCGATCAGCCAGCATAATTCCCTGCTGCAAATGATGGGGTGGGGGCTGTTCGGTTTTATCCTGCTTTTGATCGGCTACTTCATTTTTGAATTTCTGACGCCGCGCTTTAAAATTGACAAGGAGATTGAAAACGACAACCGCGCAGTCGGCTTCATTTCATTCGTCATTTCAGTAGGCCTGTCATTTGTCGTGGCTTCGGGTATCTAAAGGGGATCAACATGGAGAAATTAGCGAAAGTCCTGTTTTTTACAGCTGGGGTATTTGTGGTTATCGGCCTGATTTATATGATCTTTTATGCTTGAAAAAGGTGTCCTAAAAAAGGGGCGCCTTTTTAAAAATGAAAAAATATCATTACTTTCTGAATATTGTTTTGATATACTCAAATCAAGAATATATTGTTTAAAAGGGGGGAGCTTATGCCGACTGAAAAACCGTGGCTGCGTCATTATCCCGAACAAATTCCTCACGAGCTGCAATTTGAAGATCAAACACTCCATTCCATCCTGCAACAATCCGCCCAGCAGTTTTCAGAAAAAACAGCGATTCATTTTCTAGGAAAAAAACGTTCGTACCGGGAAGTTTACGAGGATGCTTTAAAAATGGCAGATTACCTGCTGTCGCTCGGCATTCAAAAAGGAGACAGAGTATCGATCATGCTGCCGAACTGCCCGCAGGCGGTTATCGCGTATTACGGCGTTCTTTTCTCCGGCGGCATCGTCGTCCAGACAAATCCGCTGTATACGGAAAGGGAGCTTGAACATCTGCTTCATGACAGCGGGGCAACCATCATCATTACGCTCGACATGCTGTACCCGGCGGCATATAAAATGAAAGCGCTAACAAGCATTAGGCACATCATTGCGACAAGCATAAAAGATTACCTGCCTTTCCCTAAAAATCTGCTGTACCCGATCGTTCAAAAAAAAGAGAATCAAATGTCCGTTGAGATCAATGAAAATGAGACGACCCACCTTTTCCGCACCATCATGAAACGCCCCGTTCCAAGCGGACCGCCCGGTATTGAAATTGATCCGGCCCACGACATTGCCGTCCTGCAGTATACCGGAGGAACGACAGGCACGCCAAAAGGCGTCATGCTCAGCCACCGCAACATACTAGCCAACATGGAGATGTGCGCCGCCTGGTTTTATCAATTGAATAAAGGGGAGGAGAAGGTGCTGGGGATCGTTCCGTTTTTTCACGTCTACGGAATGACGGCCGTCTTGAATTTCACGATCAGGCAGGGGTATGAAATGATCCTGCTGCCGAGATTTGACGCGCGCGCAGCGCTGAAAACGATCGATAAAGAAAAGCCGACGATATTTCCGGGGGCGCCGACGATTTATATCGCCCTGTTGAACCATCCCGACCTTCACCAATACGATCTGTCATCGATTAAGAGCTGTTTGAGCGGATCTGCGGCGCTTCCTGTTGAAGTCAAACAGCAGTTTGAAAAGGTGACGGGCGGAAGGCTTGTCGAAGGTTATGGAATGTCTGAAACGTCGCCGGTCACTCACGCCAATTTTATTTGGGATTTGAATAAAGCGGGCAGTATCGGGTGTCCTTGGCCTGGTACAGACGCTGCTATCTATTCGGAAGAAACCGGCGGTTTTCTCGGGCCTTATGAGCATGGAGAAATCGCTGTCAAAGGACCGCAGGTGATGAAAGGCTACTGGAACAATGATGAAGAAACCGCTCAGAGTCTAAGGGACGGCTGGTTTTTTACCGGAGACATCGGCTACATGGATAAAGACGGCTTCTTTTATATCGTCGACCGCAAAAAAGACGTGATCATTGCCGGGGGATACAACATCTACCCGCGCGAAATCGAAGAAGTGCTCTACGAGCATGAAGCCGTTCAGGAGGCGGTCGTTGCCGGCATCCCTGATGAATACAGGGGGGAAACGGTTAAGGCTTTTGTTGTGCTGAAAGATCATGTTACAATAACGGAGAAGGAATTGGACGAATATGCCAGATCGCGTCTCGCTCCTTATAAAGTGCCAAAAGTATACGAGTTCAGGGACGAACTTCCGAAAACGGCGGTCGGAAAGATTTTAAGAAGAGCGCTCGTTCAAGAGGAAAAGACCGGCGTCTGAAAAAGCAAAGTCTGCCGTCGATTTTGACGGCATGCTTTTGTGATGCGATTTACTTTTAGCTTCTTGACAAAGCGTCCATTTTTATTTACGATTAACTCATGAATGAGTATTCATTCATTAATTTGAAAGGAACGAAGCCAATTGAAACAAAAGAGACCAAAGTATATGCAGATTATCGACGCAGCTGTCATTGTGATTGCAGAAAACGGATACCATCAGGCGCAGGTTTCAAAAATCGCCAAGCAGGCCGGGGTGGCGGACGGCACCATTTATCTTTATTTTAAAAACAAAGAAGACATTCTCATCTCATTATTCAAAGAGAAAATGGGACAGTTTATCGAGCAGATGAGCGAAGAAATGACAGCGAAAAATTCGGCGACAGAAAAGCTTTCGCTGTTCATCAAAAAGCACTTTGAACTGCTCAGCAGCGATCGCCACCTCGCGATTGTCACCCAGCTTGAGCTGAGGCAGTCGAATCTTGAGCTGAGGCTGAAAATCAATGAGATTCTCAAAGGGTACTTAACGATCCTGGAAGACATCATCACCGAAGGAAAAGAAGCTGGAGAATTTAAAAGCACGCTTGACGTCCGCCTTGCGAAGCAGATGATTTTCGGTACGGTGGATGAGACGGTTACAACCTGGGTGATGAATGATCAAAAATACGATCTCCCAAACCTGGCAGACAGCATTCATGAATTGCTGATCCACGGGTTCAGCAGCCAAAAGACGAAGGAGGAGGAATAAAAATGGCAGCATTATCATACGCCGTAGACGGCCATGTTGCGACGATTACGATTCAGCACCCGCCGGCAAATGCGCTATCGACGCAAGTGCTTGAAGATCTTTCGGCATGCCTTGATGAACTTTCAGAACGTCAGGATGTCAGAAGCGTCGTTATTCACGGGGAAGGAAGATTTTTCTCGGCAGGCGCTGATATTAAAGAGTTTACATCATTGATGGACGGGTCTGATTATGCAAATTTGGCTGATAAGGGCCAGCAGATTTTCGAAAAAGTAGAATCTTTTCCAAAACCGGTGATCGCCGCGATTCACGGGGCCGCTCTTGGAGGCGGTCTTGAGCTAGCGATGGCATGCCACATCCGGATTGCCGAGGAAAGCGCAAAGCTCGGCCTTCCCGAACTGAATCTCGGAATCATTCCCGGCTTTGCGGGAACGCAGCGCCTTCCCAAGTATGTGGGCACCGCCAAAGCGCTTGAAATGATCGGGACATCAGAGCCGATATCCGGCAAGGAAGCTTTTGAATACGGTCTTGTCACGATTTTGGCGGCGAATGAAGAAGAAGTGCTGCAAAAGGCAAAAGAGCTCGCACAAAAATTCGCTGAAAAAAGTCCGCAGACGATGGCTTATGTCATTGAACTCCTGAATTCGAGCAAAGTGTATTCGTATGAAGGAGGCCTCAAGCTAGAAGGGAAATACTTCGGCGAAGTGTTCCAATCCGAGGATGCGAAGGAAGGGATTCAGGCATTTCTTGAAAAGCGGAAGCCGCATTTTAAAGGGAAATAACAAACGTGAAAACAAAGGGGATGAACAGAACATGAACATTTATGTCTTAATGAAGCGCACGTTTGATACAGAGGAGAAAATTCAGATCGAACAAGGGGAAATCAACACGGACGGAGCGGAATTCATCATCAATCCGTACGATGAGTACGCCATTGAAGAAGCGCTCCAGTTGAAAGAGAAGCACGGCGGTGAAATTACGGTCGTGACAGTCGGCGAGGAAGAAGCTGAAAAAGAACTCAGGACGGCTCTGGCGATGGGGTGCGACAAAGCCGTTCTGATCAACATTGAAGACGACGTGGAAGAAGCGGACCAATATACGGCTTCAGCCATCCTTTACAACTATTTGAAAGACCGCGAGTACGACATTATACTCGGCGGGAATGTGGCGATCGACGGGGGATCGGGACAGGTTGCGCCTCGTTTGGCCGAACTGCTGGGCATTCCTTGTATTACGACGATTACAAAGCTGACGGTAAACGGCGGAGATGTTGAAGCGGAACGCGACGCCGAGGGCGATCTTGAAGTGATCCAAACATCGCTTCCAATCGTAGCGACTGCACAGCAGGGGTTGAACGAGCCGCGTTATCCGTCTCTTCCGGGAATCATGAAGGCAAAGAAAAAGCCTCTCGAGGAGCTTGAGCTTGATGATCTCGACATCGACGAAGAAGACGTGGCTGCGAAAACAAAAACGATCGAACGGTTCCTGCCTCCGAAAAAAGAAGCCGGGAAAATCCTTGAAGGGGAGCCGGAGCAGCAGGCGGCAGAACTTGTATCACTGCTGAGAAGCGAAGCAAAGGTCGTATGAAGCCGAAGGGAGAAATAACACGGTCATTAAAATACAGGGGGAAATGGACATGAGCAAAAAAGTTATCGTATTGGGAGAGTTCAGAGACGGTTCGTTGAGGAATGTGACTTTCGAAGCGATAGCCGCAGGAAAAACGGTTGCCGAAGGGGGAGAGGTGATCGGCGTACTGTTCGGTGAAAGCGTTTCAAGTCATGCGGCAGAACTGATCCATTACGGCGCTGACAGAGTGCTTACAGCCGAAAACCCGCTCTTGAAAAACTATACGTCTGACGGCTATGTTCAAGCCTTGTTGCCGATCATAGAACGCGAGAATCCGGACGTCATCATTTTCGGACATACGTCAATGGGAAAAGACTTGTCGCCGAAGCTTTCAGCCCGTATGGGAACAGGGCTGATATCGGATGCCGTCGATGTCGAAGTGGCCGGCGGCAACATCGTGTTTACAAGGCCGATTTACTCGGGCAAAGCGTTTGAACGGATCATTTCCGAAGATGAAACGATTTTTGCAACGATCAGACCGAATAATATCGCCCCGCTTGACAAAGATGAGACGCGGACAGGAGCGGTCGAAAGCATCGAAGCAGATATTCGGGACATCAGAACGGTCATCAAGGACATTGTCAAAAAAACGTCCGAAGGCGTCGATTTGTCTGAAGCGAAAATTATCGTAGCCGGCGGTCGCGGCGTCAAAAGCGAGGAAGGCTTTAAACCGCTGCAGGAGCTCGCCGATGTATTGGGCGGGGCGGTCGGCGCTTCAAGGGGAGCCTGTGACGCAGACTACTGCGACTATTCGCTTCAAATCGGCCAGACCGGCAAAGTTGTGACACCTGACTTATATATTGCCTGCGGCATTTCAGGAGCGATTCAGCACCTCGCAGGGATGTCAAACAGCAAAATCATCGTTGCCATCAACAAAGATCCGGAAGCTGATATATTTAAAATTGCCGACTACGGGATCGTCGGCGACTTATTTGAAATCGTTCCGCTGCTCACGGAGGAATTTAAAAAGCTGAGCGTCAGCACATGATCAAAAGCCGGCCTGAAATGGCCGGCTTTTGACATAGGCACATTTCCGCCTTCTGCAAAATAACATGGGATATGGACATTTTCAGAAAGGCTAAAATCCCGATGTGTAAAACTGTGCAGATAGGGAAACGTATAATCAAGCATTATGTTAGCGTGAACCAAAGGGAGATGCTATACTAAAAAGCATAATTTCACAATTGGAGGAATGAAAGAATGGCTATCGTAAAAGCAACTGATCAAACATTCTCATCTGAAACAAGCGAAGGCGTAGTTCTTGCCGACTTTTGGGCTCCTTGGTGCGGACCTTGTAAAATGATCGCGCCGGTACTTGAAGAGCTTGATCAAGAAATGGGAGACAAACTGAAAATCGTAAAAATCGATGTTGACGAAAACCAAGAAACTGCCGGCAAATACGGCGTGATGAGCATCCCGACTCTCCTCGTACTAAAAGACGGCGAAGTGGTCGAAACATCTGTCGGCTTTAAACCGAAAGAAGCGCTTGAAGAACTGGTCAACAAACATTTGTAAAATAGAAACCTGTGAAAAAGGCGATTCCAAAGGGATCGCTTTTTTCTTACAAGTCATCTTCTTTCTCCATTTGTGGCGAACGTACGGTCGGTCATGGTAAACTTAAATGAAGGAAAAACGCCGAAATAAGGAAGGATTTTTGATGAACAAAAAAATCAAAGAAAAGCTGGCCCTTCTTCCGGATCAGCCTGGCTGCTACTTGATGAAAGACAGGCAGGATACCGTCATCTACGTCGGGAAAGCGAAAATCTTAAAAAACAGGGTCCGCTCCTATTTCAGCGGGTCCCATGATGCCAAAACACAGCGTCTTGTCAGTGAAATTGAAGACTTCGAATACATTGTCACATCCTCGAACATCGAAGCGCTCATTCTTGAAATGAATTTAATCAAAAAGTACGACCCGAAATATAACGTGATGCTTAAAGATGATAAAAGCTACCCGTTCATTAAAATCACGAACGAGCGGCATCCGAAGCTGGTTGTCACAAGGAAGGTCAAAAAAGACAAAGGCCGCTATTTCGGGCCGTACCCCAATGTCCAGGCTGCGAGGGAAACAAAAAAGCTGCTGGACCGCCTCTATCCGCTCAGAAAGTGCGCCAAGCTGCCTGACCGCGTCTGTTTGTACTATCATCTCGGACAATGTCTGGCGCCATGCGTATATGATGTGTCTGAGGAGACAAACAGACAGCTCACAGAAGAAATTACCCGCTTTTTAAAAGGCGGCTACAATGAAGTGAAGAAAGAGCTTGAAGCAAAAATGCTCGAAGCCTCGGAAAACCTGCAGTTTGAACGGGCGAAAGAATTCCGCGATCAAATTGCCCATATCGAGTCAACGATGGAAAAACAGAAAATGATGCTGAATGACATGGTTGACCGCGATGTATTTGCCTATTCGTATGACAAGGGCTGGATGTGCGTCCAGGTCTTCTTCATCAGGCAGGGCAAATTGATTGAAAGAGATGTCAGCATGTTTCCTTTATACAGGGAAGCAGACGAGGAATTTCTGACATTCATCGGGCAATTTTACTCCAAAAACAACCATTTTCTTCCGAAGGAAATTTTGGTGCCTGACAGCGTCGACAAGGACATGATTGAGGAGCTTTTGGACGTGAACGTGCGCCAGCCGAAAAGAGGAGCGAAAAAAGACCTGCTGCTCCTTGCCCATAAAAATGCAAAGCTCGCTTTGAAGGAGAAGTTTTCGCTCATTGAACGGGATGAAGAGCGGACGATCGGCGCGATTGAAAAGCTCGGAAAAGCGCTGGACATCTACACGCCATACAGAATTGAAGCGTTTGATAACTCAAATATTCAAGGAACGGACCCTGTTTCGGCCATGGTTGTATTTCTCGATGGAAAACCGCATAAAAAAGAGTACCGCAAATATAAGATCAAGACGGTTGAAGGTCCTGACGACTACGGATCAATGCGCGAAGTCATCAGAAGAAGATATACAAGGGTGCTGAAAGAGAATCTGCCGCTGCCTGATTTAATTTTGATCGACGGCGGAAAGGGGCAGGTGTCTGCCGCCCTTGACGTTCTGGAAAATGAACTGGGTCTCGATGTCCCTGTTGCCGGTCTGGTGAAAGACGATAAGCACAGAACATCCAACCTTTTGATCGGCGATCCCCTTGAGATCGTCCAGCTTGAGCGGAACAGCCAGGAATTTTACCTGCTTCAGCGCATTCAGGACGAAGTGCACAGGTTTGCGATCAGCTTCCACAGGCAGCTCAGGGGAAAAAGCGCATTTCAATCGGTGCTGGACGGCATACCGGGCGTCGGCGAACAGCGGAAAAAACTGCTGTTAAAACATTTCGGTTCCGTTAAGAAAATGAAGGAAGCGAGCGCCGAAGATATCCGCAAGCTCGGCATACCTCTGAAAACGGCGCAGCTGATCGAAGAGGCATTGAAAAAATAATGTTGAACTTTTAAAAAGAATCTGATAGAATTTGTACTAATTTCATAATAAGATCGTGTGATATGGTGAAGATAGAGGTGCGAACTTCAAGAGTAGGCTTGATGAGGAAGATGGATTCCGATGAAGAAAGCCGAAAGGGGAGCGTCGCCGAAGCGGGGAAAAATCCACTCGTTTTTCCTGCTGGCTTTACATTGAATAAATGTGAGGCTGTCAAGAAATCATTTCTTGGAGAGCTATCTCGTTGTTTAAGATCATCGGCATTTTTGTTGGTTAAAGCAATGAGGGAATTCTCTCGTTGCTTTTTTTGTGCAAAAAAAACCGTACAGGCCGCCGGTCAAGCTTTCCTCTTCATACATAAACAAACACGAACGAAAACAAAAAGGGTGGTATTTGATGGGTCTCATCGTCCAAAAATTTGGCGGAACTTCCGTAGGGTCAGTGGAAAAAATATTGAATGTCGCATACCGCGTCATCGAAGAAAAACAGCGCGGTCATGATGTTGTCGTCGTCGTTTCGGCGATGGGCAAATCGACGGACTCCCTCGTCGCGCTTGCCAAGGAAATCACCGAGCAGCCGAGCAGCAGGGAAATGGACATGCTGCTGACAACAGGAGAGCAGGTGACGATTTCGCTGTTGACAATGGCTTTGCAGAACAAGGGGTATGATGCGGTTTCCTATACAGGCTGGCAGGCCGGCATCGAAACCGAAAATATTCACGGCAACGCAAGAATTACGAACATTGATACAGCCAAGCTGAAAGAGCGCCTGAATGAAGGGAAAATCGCCGTTGTCGCCGGATTCCAGGGCGTCACAGCGGAAGGCGAAATCACAACGCTCGGCAGAGGCGGATCAGATACGACAGCCGTTGCCCTCGCAGCAGCCCTGAAAGCTGATAAATGCGACATTTACACCGATGTGCCGGGGGTTTTCACGACGGATCCCCGCTATGTGAAAACAGCGCGGAAGCTGGCCGGAATCTCCTACGATGAAATGCTGGAGCTTGCCAATCTTGGAGCAGGCGTCCTTCATCCGAGAGCTGTTGAATTTGCGAAAAACTACCAGGTGCCTTTGGAAGTCCGTTCAAGCACCGAAAAAGAAGCCGGCACATTAATCGAGGAGGAATCATCAATGGAACAGAATTTAATCGTAAGAGGCATTGCATTTGAAGATCAGATCACACGCGTGACCGTATGCGGCCTGGCGAGCGGCCTGACGACGCTGTCAACGATTTTTACAACGCTCGCCAAACAGAACATCAACGTTGACATCATCATTCAATCGGTGACAGGCACAAGCAAAACGTCGATTTCTTTCTCAGTGAAAACGGAAGACTTAAAACGGACGGTTGAAGTTCTCGAAGAATACAAAGACGCGCTCGACTATGAACAGATTGAAACGGAAAACAGGCTTGCCAAAGTGTCGATCGTCGGTTCTGGCATGATCTCCAACCCGGGAGTAGCAGCGGAAATGTTCGCTGTGCTGGCGGAAAAAAACATCCAGGTCAAAATGGTCAGCACATCCGAAATCAAAGTTTCGACTGTCGTCAACGAAGGCGATATGGTGAAAGCCGTTGAAGCGCTGCATGATGCTTTTGAACTGTCGAAGCAGACAGCAGTCATTTAAAAAGAAAAAGGCGGGACTTTTGCAGTCTCCGCCTTTTTGCATAGTTATGCCGGGTCTTTCAAATCCCATTTCACCGTTAAAACCACTTTTCCGGCTCTTTTTTTCACCTGTTCATAAGATTCGGCAATTTGTTCGTTCATCAGCTGGATTTGCTCGGCGATAAACCCGGCTTCAAGCTGAAAGCAGGGCTCCTTTTGATACTTGAGGCGGTTTGAAACCAGCGGGCCTTCGAGTTCAAACTCAAGCTCCTGTTTTTTTGAATGGACGATCGCAAGCGTTCCCCAGCCTGCATCCTGAAAGAAAGCGGGAAGATCCTCCCGGGATTCAAGCGGGAACTTGCGGGCGAGCTTTTTTCCCGCCCAGTACATCATATCTGCGTAGTCTTGTCCCAGCATATCGGGAAGCAGCACTTCCCTGATCAACTCATAGCCATATGCGGAGACTTCCAGCTCTTTTAATTGCGCTAAGTTTGCTTCATATTTATTCATATCCAATGTCTCCCCTCTTTTCTCCGTTTATTATAGCTTAAATGGGGTGAAAGATTACAGCGGAGACATGCATTTAGGAAGAAAAAAATCTGATATATTTATATTTTGATAAAATAAAATTTTCAAAAATATGATTAAATTTTAGAAAATTTCAATTTATGTACGCGTTTTCTTGACGCCTATTTCTCATAGGAGTAAAATGAAATTGTCATAAAAACTTAACAAAGTGCGATATTTGAAACAGGACGGGGGATAGGAGACCTTTCATTTTTACTGCACTTTTCAACTAGGGGGTAAAGCAATGGCCGGGAACAGAGAGTTTGTTTATCGAAGACTGCATTCTTTGCTTGGCGTCATACCGGTGGGCATATTTTTAATCCAGCATTTGGTTGTCAACCATTTTGCGGCAAGCGGAGAAGAGGCGTTTAATAACGCCGCTCACTTTATGGAAAACCTGCCGTTCAGGTACGCTTTGGAAATCTTCGTGATTTTCCTTCCGCTGATTTATCATGCTGTTTATGGAGTATACATAGCTTTTACAGCGAAAAACAATGCGAACAGATTCGGCTTTTTTAGAAACTGGATGTTCGTTCTGCAGCGGATTACAGGAATCATTACCTTGATTTTTGTCAGCTGGCACGTGTGGGAAACACGGATTGCCGCCCAAATGGGGGCAGAGGTGAACTTTGACATGATGGCTGATATTTTGAGCTCCCCGATCATGCTCGGCTTTTACATTGTAGGTGTCCTCTCAACAATCTTCCACTTTTCAAACGGTTTATGGTCGTTTGCTGTCACTTGGGGAATCACTGTTTCTCCTCGCTCACAGCGAATCGCCACGTTTGTGACAATGGGAGTCTTTGTTGTGCTGTCCTATGTAGGGCTGAGAGCGATTTTGGCATTTGTGTAAAAGAACTAGATTACTAGAGGGAGTGGGGCAGGCATGAGCAATTCAAGCATCATCGTTGTCGGCGGAGGACTAGCGGGTCTGATGGCGACCATTAAAGCTGCGGAAGCAGGAACAAATGTAAAACTATTTTCGATCGTTCCCGTTAAGCGCTCACATTCCGTATGTGCGCAGGGCGGAATCAACGGAGCGGTCAATACAAAAGGTGAAGGAGACTCCCCATGGGAGCATTTTGACGACACGGTGTACGGAGGCGACTTTCTGGCGAACCAGCCGCCGGTCAAAGCGATGTGTGAAGCGGCGCCGTCGATCATTCATTTGCTTGACCGCATGGGCGTCATGTTTAACAGAACGCCTGAAGGGCTGCTTGACTTCCGGCGCTTCGGAGGAACCCAGCATCACAGAACGGCATATGCGGGGGCGACGACCGGACAGCAGCTCTTGTACGCGCTGGATGAGCAGGTTCGCCGCTTCGAAGTTGAAGGGCTCGTTTCGAAATATGAAGGCTGGGAGTTTCTCGGAGCCGTTCTTGATGATGACAATACGTGCAGGGGCATCGTCGCCCAAAACTTAACGACGATGGAAATCGAGTCGTTCCGTTCGGACGCAGTCATCATGGCGACCGGGGGGCCGGGCATCATCTTCGGAAAATCGACGAACTCGATGATCAATACCGGATCAGCCGCTTCGATCGTTTACCAGCAGGGTGCTTACTATGCGAACGGAGAGTTCATCCAGATCCATCCGACCGCCATTCCTGGAGACGACAAGCTGCGGCTGATGAGCGAATCGGCGCGCGGTGAAGGCGGACGAGTCTGGACGTATAAAGACGGCAAGCCTTGGTATTTCCTCGAAGAGAAATATCCGGCATATGGAAACCTTGTGCCGCGTGATATTGCGACGCGTGAAATATTTGATGTGTGCGTCAGACAAAAGCTCGGCATCAACGGCGAAAACATGGTTTATCTCGATCTTTCCCACAAAGATCCGAAGGAATTGGACATCAAGCTGGGCGGAATCATTGAAATCTATGAAAAATTCATGGGTGACGATCCGCGCAAGCTGCCGATGAAAATCTTCCCTGCGGTTCACTACTCAATGGGCGGACTTTGGGTCGACTACGATCAGATGACCAACATTCCTGGACTGTTTGCCGCGGGAGAATGCGACTATTCGATGCACGGCGGAAACCGCCTGGGAGCGAACTCGCTCTTGTCAGCCATTTACGGCGGCATGGTGGCAGGTCCGAAAGCCGTTGAATACATTCAAGGTCTCGAAACATCCGCAGAAGATCTGTCTTCTTCCGTTTTCGATGCATACGTCAAAAAGGAAGAAGAAAAGTGGGCTGACATAATGAAAATGGACGGCAATGAAAATGCTTATGTCCTTCATAAAGAGCTCGGCGAATGGATGACAGACAACGTGACGGTCGTGCGCTACAATGACAAGCTGCTGAAAACGGATGAAAAAATCCAAGAGCTTGCCGAGCGCTACCGAAACATCAATATCAACGATACGGCAAAATGGAGCAACCAGGGCGCCGTATTCACGCGCCAGCTGCACAACATGCTGCAATTGGCACGGGTGATCACGCTCGGTGCATACAACCGGAATGAGAGCCGCGGCGCCCATTATAAACCGGATTTCCCTGAACGTAATGACGAGGAATGGCTGAAAACAACAATGGCGAAACATGCAGGCGATTTTGAAGCCCCGAAATTCCATTATGAGGATGTCGATGTTTCATTAATCGCACCGCGTAAACGGGATTACTCGAAGAAAAAGGTGGCGAAATCATGAGTGAAAATAAGACAATCAAGTTTATCATCACTCGTCAGGATACATCGGATTCTAATCCTTACCAGGAAGAGTTTGAAATTCCATACCGTCCGAATATGAACGTGATTTCCGCTTTGATGGAAATCAGAAGGAACCCGGTGAATGCAAAGGGAGAAAAAACGTCGCCGATTGCTTGGGATATGAACTGTCTCGAGGAAGTGTGCGGCGCTTGCTCCATGGTGATCAACGGCAAGCCGAGACAGTCCTGTACAGCGCTGATCGACCAGCTTGAGCAGCCGATCCGCCTTGAACCGATGAAAACATTCCCGGTTGTCCGCGACCTTCAAGTGGATCGGAGCCGCATGTTTGATTCGTTAAAGAAAGTCAAAGCATGGGTGCCGATCGACGGCACATATGATCTCGGACCGGGACCGAGAATGCCTGAAAGAAGACGTCAGTGGGCTTATGAGCTGTCAAAATGCATGACTTGCGGCGTGTGTCTTGAAGCTTGTCCGAACGTGAACGATAAAACAAACTTTATGGGACCTGCACCGCTCTCGCAAGTTCGCTTATTCAACACCCATCCGACGGGAGCGATGAACAAATCTGAACGGCTTGAAGCGATTATGGGAGACGGCGGACTGGCCGAATGCGGCAACTCGCAAAACTGCGTGCAGTCGTGTCCGAAAGGCATCCCGCTCACAACCTCAATCGCTGCATTAAACAGGGATACGACCGTTCAGGCGTTTAAAAACTTCTTCGGAAGCGACAACACGGAATAACACGAAAAAACGCACCTCTTCAAACCGAAGAGGTGTTTTCATGATCAAAGGGGATGAAAACATTGAAATTGCCGGGATATATCGAAGAACCGTTTGACACATGGTGTCAGTCATTTTCTTTTTTTGATGAAGTTTCCGTCCGTTTTTCAGAAACGGACATGTTCGGTCATATGAACAATGTCACACCGTTTGTCTACTTCGAAGAAGCGAGGATTTCCTATTTCAAGCACCTGGGCGTCATGGACCGCCTTTCAGACGGGAAGAGCGCGGCCATTCCCGTCGTGGCGAGCCAGCAATGCGACTATTTTCAGCAGGTCATGCTTCATGAACGTTTAAAAATCGGCGTCAAAACAGCATCTGTCGGCAACGCCTCGCTCACCCTCCATTACGCAGCGAAAAATGGGGAAGGCGGCCTTTGCTTTACAGGACTGGCGGTTATGGTGCAAATTGCGAAAGATACGGGTAAACCCGTGAAATGGACAGACGAACAAAAAGCAAAACTGCTTGGCAATAACTCATTTCCTGAGAAATAATTGACAGGGAGAGGAAAATGAAAAAAGCGATAATCATCGGCGCGAGTTCCGGAATTGGCAATGCGCTTGCCAAGCAGCTGTCAGCCGGAGGAGTGGAGGTCGGTCTTGCTGCAAGACGGTATGAGCTGCTAGCCAAATTGCGCGACGACCTCCCTGGACCTTCATACATTAAAAAGATCGATACAGCCGACAGCGAACACTCGCCTATACTGTTGAAAGAACTGCTTGATGAGATGAATGGGGCAGACGCAGTCTTCATCTGTTCAGGTGTTGGATATTTGGAAAGCGAAATGGATTGGAGCAAAGAAAAGGAAACGATCGATGTCAATGTGACGGGATTTGTGTCCTGCTCGAACGTGTTGATGGAGCATTTTATCAAAAACGGGAGAGGGCATTTAGTCGGCATTTCATCCATCGCCGCGCTGAGAGGAAACGGAGGGGCCGTCACCTACGCCGCTTCAAAAGCATTCGTTTCAAATTATTTAAAAGGACTTCGTCAAAAAGTGAAAAAACTCGGTTGCGATGAAATTGCGGTCACCGAAATTCAGCCCGGCTTCGTGGACACGGCTCTTGCAAAAGGTGATCATCTGTTTTGGACGGCTTCGCCCGAAAAAGCGGCTGCACAAATCATCAGCGCTGTGCAGAAGAAGAAGACGCACGCATATATTACGAAGAGATGGCGGCTGATCTCCTGGATTTTAAAATGTCTTCCTTAGAAGTTCAGCCCTGAAACGATGCCTGTGTCATGATTTGAAAAATAGGTGTTTGAGGGAACCCTTTTCTCCGTCAGAAACGTCACCGACCTTGCGTATGTTTCATATGATATCACGACTATATCGAAACCCATTCGTTTCAGATCAGCTCTCACCTTAGCAAGGAGGGTTACAATACTTGAAGGAGAAAGAGTTTCAATCAAAGCCGCTGCTAACAAAAAGAGAAAGAGAAGTGTTCGAATTGCTCGTTCAAGACAAGACAACAAAGGAAATCGCAAGCGAGCTCTTTATAAGTGAAAAGACTGTACGTAATCACATTTCCAATGCAATGCAAAAATTGGGAGTGAAAGGCCGTTCGCAAGCTGTTGTTGAACTTCTTCGAATGGGTGAGCTAGAGCTCTAAATTGAGCCGGTGTTCCTTCTTGTATCAAGAAGGGAACCGGTTATTTGTTTTTTCAAGAGCAATTTGTATATTCATGTTGAAGTCTTGCAATTTGTGTAGAAAAGAAGGAAAATAGACTCAAGTGTTTTGAAAACAAAACAACGAGTCGAGCGAGGTAGAGAAAATGAATTCGAATGCTTCTTTGAATCACATAGCGGACATTGAAAAATCACTCCGCCATATTGCGGGCATCATTAAACAAAAAGGAAGAGAAATTCTCACCCAATATACGATTACCCCTCCCCAGTTTGTCGGTCTTCAATGGCTGTATGAATACGGGGATATGACGATCGGCGAGTTATCACAAAAGATGTACCTGGCGTGCAGCACCACAACGGATTTAATTGACCGAATGGAGAAAAACAACCTCGTTGAACGGGTTAAAGATCCGTCCGACAGGCGCGTAGTCCGCATTCATCTTCTATCGGAAGGAGAGCGGATCATCCAGGAGGTCATTCAAAAAAGGCAGGACTATTTAGAAGACATGTTAGAGGCGTTTTCCGAGGAAGAAACAGCCGCGTTTGAAAAATTATTAATTAAACTTCAGCAGGAAATGAACAGAAAATGAGGCGATTTTGTTGGATCAACCGATAGGAGTCATTGATTCGGGAGTCGGCGGTTTAACCGTTGCAAAAGAAATCATGAGGCAGCTGCCGAAAGAAAAAATTATATATCTTGGAGACACGAAAAGGTGTCCATACGGACCGAGGGACAGAAAAGAAGTCCTGTCATATACATGGGAAATGACAAATTATCTGTTATCCCGCCACCATATTAAAATGCTCGTGATCGCCTGCAATACAGCAACGGCCATCGCGCTAGAGGAAATCAGCAGGGAAGTTGCGATACCCGTCATCGGCGTGGTGCAGCCCGGAGCCAGAACCGCGATTAAAGTGACGGAAAACCAGCGAATCGGCGTAATCGGAACGGAAAACACGATCAAAAGCGGCGCATACGAAGAAGCGCTTCTTTCGCTGAACGGAGATTTAACGGTGGAAAATCTGGCTTGCCCAATGTTTGTCCCGTTTGTGGAAAGCGGCAAATTTTTGGATGAGACGGCTGATGAAATCGTCAGGACGTCACTGCACCCGCTCAGAGATTCATCAATCGATACGCTGATTCTCGGATGTACGCATTATCCGATTTTAAAAGAGCCGATTCAGCGCTATATGGGAGAGCGCGTCAACATCATTTCCTCCGGAGATGAAACGGCCAGGGAAGTCAGCACGATCTTGTCATACAACGGTTTATTAAGCAAAACGGCGGAACCGCCGGAACACTTGTTTTTAACAACTGGGGAGCGTGCCCGCTTCACAAAAATTGCAAACGATTGGTTTGGATACGAAGTGAAAAATGTGGAAAGCATTTCTCTTCAGGAGACCGCTGTAAAATAAAGCTGCCGCACATGCAAACGGCAGCTTTTTTCATGGCCTTTTCTTTTAAAGAAAAGGTTTTTTGTATTCAGAGGGATTTTTTTAAAAAGCGGTCTAATTCAAAAACGGGCTCGTATACATAATAGTACAAACTGCCTTAGGAGGGAAAAGTATGCTGAAAAAAGGAATGAAAGGAATCGCGGTTACGGTTACGGCCTCCGCGCTGCTTCTTTCCGGGTGCGGAATATTTCAGTCAGATCAAGCCTCAGAGGAGATAGATCCGCCGCAGGACATCACATATGTAAAAGAGGAGAAGGAGCAAGACAAAACAGACAAAACCAAAGATAAAACAGAAGACAAAGGCAGCAAAACGACAAGCGACGATAAAGCCGCTCAAACGGGCGATACGGTCATGAGAGAGCTTTATCTCATTGATAAGAACGGCTATGTGACAGCGCAGACGCTGCCGCTGCCAAAGCAGGAAGGGACGGCTAAACAAGCGCTTGAATACCTCGTTGAAGGCGGCCCTGTTTCAAACATCCTGCCAAACGGATTCAGAGCCGTGCTGCCGGCGGATACAACGGTCAATGTTGATATTAAAGAAGACGGAACAGCGATCGCTGATTTCTCAAATGAATTTAAAAACTATAAAGCTGAAGATGAGCAAAAAATCGTACAGGCGATTACATGGACGTTAACGCAGTTTAACTCGATTGATAAAGTGAAGCTCCGCATGAACGGCCATGATTTGAAAGAAATGCCTGTTAACGGCACGCCGATTTCAGAAGAACTCAGCCGCGAGGACGGCATTAACCTCGACACGGCGGGTGTGACAGATATAACGGCGACACAGCCGGTCACCGTCTATTATTTGGCTGAATCAGATAAAGGCACATATTACGTTCCGGTGACAAAGCGGACGTCTGCAAAAGAAAAAGATCAGGTGACGGCGGCGATTAAAGAGCTGACTGAAGGACCGGACAATAAAAGCGGCCTGCTCTCCGATTTCCAGGGCGACGTCAAGCTTGAAAACAAGCCGAAGATTGAAGACGGCCATGTAACCCTCGACTTTAACGAAGCGATCTACGGAAGTGCCGACGGCCAGAAAAAAGTGATATCGGATGAAGTGTTAAACAGTATCGTGTTGACATTAACCGAACTGCCTGATGTGAAAAGTGTGTCGGTTACCGTGAACGGAAAATCCGAGCTCGTGAATGAAAAAGGAGAAAAGCTTTCCAAGCCGGTTTCAAGACCGAGCAAGGTGAACACAGGTAGTTTTTAAGCCGAAATTTTTGATATACTATAGAAAAAGAGGTGAGCGATCAAAGCTGCCTCTTTCTTTATTCAGCTTTTTGGAAGAGCGGAATGATTGTGAAAGGTTTATGTACATACAATCGGAGGTAAAAAATGAGATACGATGGAAGAAAAAACAATGAACTGCGCCCTGTCACAATGGACCTCGACTTTATTACGCATCCGGAAGGATCGGTCCTGATTACAGTCGGCGGGACAAAGGTGATATGCAACGCGTCTGTGGAAGACCGCGTACCGCCCTTTTTGAGAGGAGAAGGGAAGGGCTGGATCACCGCGGAATACAGCATGCTGCCGCGGGCCACGAACCAAAGGACGATCAGGGAATCGTCAAAAGGGAAAATCTCCGGGCGGACGATGGAAATCCAACGGCTGATCGGACGAGCTCTTCGGGCGGTTGTTGATTTGGAAAAGCTCGGTGAGCGGACGATCTGGATCGACTGCGACGTCATTCAGGCGGACGGAGGTACGAGAACTGCGTCGATTACCGGAGCATTCACCGCCATGGCGCTTGCCGTCGGAAGACTCGTCGAAAAAGGCGCGCTGAAGGAGATGCCGATCACCGACTTTTTGGCTGCCACTTCAGTGGGCATCGATAAGGAAAAAGGATTGATCCTTGATTTGAACTACCAGGAAGATTCTGCAGCTGAGGTTGATATGAACGTCGTCATGACAGGCGAAGGCCGCTTTGTCGAACTTCAGGGAACAGGAGAGGAAGCGACATTCTCAAGAAGTGAACTGGACGGGCTTTTAGAGCTGGCTGAAAAAGGGATCGCCGAACTCCTCGAAAAGCAGAAAGAAGTGCTCGGCGACGTTGCATTATCTATTCAACAATAACATGAGAAAGGCTGATACACGATGAAGGAAGTCATCATTGCCACGAAAAACGAAGGGAAAGTCAGGGAATTCAAAGCGATGCTTGAACCGAGGGGCTACGATGTCAAATCTTTACTGGACATCGGCTATACACCCGAAATCGAAGAAACCGGGCAGACTTTTGAAGAAAACGCTGTGATTAAAGCGGAAACAATTTCGAAAGAAACCGGAAAAATCGTGATTGCCGACGACTCCGGCCTGTCTGTCGACTATCTCGGCGGCAGCCCCGGCGTATACTCGGCCCGCTATGCAGGAGAAGAGAAAAACGATCTCGCCAATCTGAAAAAGCTATTGAAAGAGCTCGAAGGGGTGGAAAAAGAAGACCGTTCCGCGAGGTTCAGATGCGCGCTCGCAATATGCATTCCCGGACAGGAAACGAAAACGGTCGAAGGTTCTGTGGAAGGGTACATTACCGAAGAGCCGCGCGGCACAAACGGCTTCGGCTACGACCCGGTTTTTCTCGTCAAAGACAAAGATCAAACGATGGCCGAGCTCTCAAGCGGCGAAAAGAACAAAATCAGCCACAGAGCGGAAGCGCTGAAAAAGCTGTCCGCTTTATTGGATCAAGCGTAAAGGAGGAGGGCCGATCATGAAGGTTCTGATTGTCAGCGACAGCCACGGCCTTGAAGACGAACTGGAAATGATCGCTGAGCGGCACGGGAAGGAAACAGATCTCATCATCCATTGCGGGGATTCTGAATTGGACCCTTCCCATCCCGCGCTTTCCTCTTACTTAACGGTAAAAGGAAACTGCGATTTTTACGGGGAGTTCAAAGACGAAATCGTCGTTCCCGCCGGATCGAGAAAGCTTTTTTTCACACACGGGCATTTATACGGCATTAAACAGTCGCTTTTAAATGTGTACTACCGGGCTGAAGAGCTCGGCGCCGATATCATCTGTTTCGGCCATTCCCACATCGCGGGAAGCGAGCTGATGGACGGAAAACTGCTGATCAACCCCGGCAGCATCCGCCTTCCGCGGGTGCGGAAAGAAAAAACTTATGCTATACTAAACATTGACAAAGACAATGCAACGGTTCGCTATTATGACTTGGACGGCCGGGAAGTCGAAAGCCTGACGAACCATGTACAATTGCCAGCACATTCATGAGGAAGAATTTTTTTCTTCCTCGTGAAGAAAAAAATTCTAAAAAGTTGTTGACTTTATGTCCCGATCCGCATATAATAAATCTTGTCGCTGATAGTTAAAGCGAAACAAAACAACATCATGTCCCAGTAGCTCAGCTGGATAGAGCAACGGCCTTCTAAGCCGTCGGTCGGGAGTTCGAATCTCTCCTGGGACGTCACGTAATGGGGCGATAAAGCCCGTCATCATACGCTTTCTACTCGTTAAATGTAACGGTCAATTAAAAAACCGACGCAATTTTGAACCGTTCAATTTAACGAAGTAGGAGGCGTTTTTTGTTGACGAAAAAGAAACCGATTTTCACAATCGACGAAGATTTTTCCGATTTGACTACGGCGCAGAAGCCTCCGGTAAATACGCCGAAAAAGCGAGTGAGGGATCGAATTACCATCGAAATGAAATTATTTGAGAGAAACAACAATTAAGTCTGATGGATTCAGGAATTTATATTGGTCCAAGACGGAGAGCCTGCGGACACCAAATTGACGTTGTATATACGTTTATTGGTGTCTAATTTGTTTTTAGGAGGGATTTAGCATGTCAGCTACACAACTGACTTTTTCTGCCGCCTATAGACGAAAAAGAAGTCAGAAATACGATTATAAGGGAGCTAAAAAGATATAAGGCTTTAAAGGTTCAGCTTGAAAACCGGAAAGAACGGGAAGCGGCCGGGATGAATAACCTTTTCCTGCAGCTCAGGGATCAGCACTCTTTAAATGAATTGAAAGTTTGTCAGATGGACAGGGCGCTTAAACAAAGCCTTGATGGTGATGAATTAAAGATCATAAAGGCCAAGTATCTCTCTCCCCAAAAAATAAAGGACATTGAGATTTATATGGAGATGGGGTTGAAAAAGGACAAATGCTATCAGGTCAAACGGCGGGCCATTTACAATCTTGCGACAGCTCTCGGGATAATCTGAGGGCTGTTGTGAACAAAAAAGCAGACTCCCAGGAGTCCGCTTTATCAAAGTGTACTTTTTTAATCTTAAGGGCCGAACTGAATCACGTTATGATTTAACCAAAAAACGCATTTTCAGCAACTTTAAAGTCTCCAGTACCGAATTCAGCTTTTCCTTGAGTAGTAAAGTTTAAAATACCAGTTAAAAATACACCTGTTATTACTGCACCTAAAAGTAATTTTTTCATGAGACAAGTTCCTCCGTCCATGTTTGAATTTTGTCGCGAGCGACTACTCCTTCATCGAAGTATTTCGCCGCTAATTCATGATATTCCTTCTTTTTGAAGTGTCTTGCTGCAATGATAGCTAAATCTGCTACGTCTGACCAAAGCTTTTTGTCTCTTAGCATATTCAATCCTTTATCTAATAAGGTCTTATCCAACTCTTTATATATTGAGTGTATGACTAATAACTTGGCTTCGTACGTTTTTTCGTTTATTTCTTTTGCGAGATTGAGGGCTTTTTGATACCAATGTGTCCCTTCTTCGAATAAACCTTTCTTGAATAAAACCCTTGCCAGCATATAAGAAGTTCTGATGATTGCGATTTTGGAATGTAGATTTTCAAAAATGTCGAGAGCTATTTCGAAGGATTCACGCGCTAAATCGAGTTTTTCTTGTCGTTCGTAAGCAAGACCGAGATTGTGATGTCCGAGTCCCTCAACGTAATTTTGTCGGGTATCAGCAGCCATTTTTATTGCTTTTTTATATACGGACTCAGTTAATTCGTATTGATGTAGATCCAGTCTGTTTGCCGCAATTATCATTTGAGTGGTTGCTGCCCTATTTTCATAATTTCCAAGGGCTAAAAAGCTTTCGAGCGCTTTTTCTGCGTGTGTTAACGAGAAAAAATTTTGGTGAATTTCATAATATGCAATAGCAATTTGATAATTGAATTCTGCTCGTTCTGCTTCGTCTGGTATTTTATTTATCCAATTTTCAGCAATGCGATAAAAATTAATGGCTTTCGTAAAGTTCTTTATGTAAAACTGATACAGCCCGCTGAAAAAGTAAAAGTAATACTGAAGCATGTCGTCCGTCTTCTTTTCTTCAGCTCTATACTTAAGACTTTTTAAGATGCTTCCGGATTCGTTATATTTTTCGATCAATAATTTATACCGAGAATCTATCATATTGAAATAAAGCAAAACATCTTGATTCTTCTCCATATTATCAATAGCCTTCTGAATTTCTTTCTTCATTTGAGTTGCTTTATGAACTTGCTGTAACTTAATTGTTGCATACCATTGATTCAACATATTCCCGACCTTTTCGGATCGTATTTTAACAACCAATTCCCACCATTCCTTTCGTATAATTGATTTGAAATATTCAAAAAAATAAGTATCCATTTCCTTTTTCTGCATACCTTTCATTTTACAGAAAGGATCATTTTTTTACAATGATTTTCCTTTTTTGGAATTCAAAAAAAGCCTGTCGACTGTGTTGGGTTTTAAGACCTGATCAATAAGATTCATTTTCATGGATAGACAGGATTTATTCACCAATTTCTTTCCGTAAAGTGGTAAAATCTATACTGATTGTAACTTTAGTATTAGAGGGGAATGCCATGAAGACTCTTGATGTCCATGCGTTGCACCATGCAATTGATCAAACGCTGGAACAATTAAAACAGCAGTCAGACGAATTATCCAAAGTCAAAAAAGCCGTAGAGGGCATTACATCACTTGATGATGCTTTAAAAGGAAAAGGCGGCGACGCGATCCGCGCCTTTTACGAGGAATGCCACACCCCTTTTCTACAGTTCTATGATACTTTCATAGAGGAATACAGTTCCACGCTGAAGAAAATGAAAAGCGCGCTGAATTCGCTGGAACCAAACCACAACGGGTTTATTTCGCAAAGCTTTCTTGAGCACGAGCTGGAACAAGGATTGAATGCGGCCGACCGCACTACGAAGCGTTTGGTTTCTAAAACAAATGCCACGATCGCAAAAGTCAGCCACATTGTCGATTTGCCTGATTTGAATGACAGCGGTTTTCACGAACAGAATCAGAAAGCTTTAAAGGAAATCAATCAGACAATTGAAAAGCTGCACGCCTTCGACCGCGAACAGACAAGCGCTCTTAAAACCGCTGAAAACGACCTGGAAACGATGCAGAGATACATAAGCCGGCTTGAAAAAATGTACACAGGCCCTAAAATTGAAATTACCGGTTACCAAAAAGGCTCGATTTTAAAGCCAGATGAGATGGATGCTTTACGTGGTGGACAAGACACAGCGATGGGCGTCATGTTGGATAAGCTGGATAAGAGATCAAAGCTTGAAAAAGAGGCCAGCAAAATAGAACCTATGAGTCATACTGATACGTTGAAGAAAAAACTTGAAAAGTTGTATGATGATCCGGATGAGTTTCTCAAAGTTGCTAGAGAGATTGGATATGATAATCTTACATCTGAACAGATGAATTATGTTACTGCCATTGAAGAAGCTTATGAGTTCAGAGCAGATCCAATTAAAGGAACTCTGGAAGATGGAAAACATGTCTTAGAAAGTATGAAAGGCTTTGTGGTTGGAGGATATGAATTTGCAAAAGATACGATCCAAGGAACGATTGAAACAGGTAAAGCTCTTATTGGACAAGCAGACGACTTTATTAAAAACCCAAAAGCAACTGTAAATTCAGTACTTGAGTATGATTACAAAGCCGCTTTCGAAAGTATGTTGCAATCAATCGCAGATTCTTGGGATGAAAAGATGGTACATGGGGATTCATATTCTCGCGGACACTATATTGCTTATGCGATTGGGACGATATGGGGGTTGGCAGAGGCCGGTCCTACTGTCGTATCAGGCTCAAAAAGTCTTGGCAAAGCTGGCAAGGCTGCAGCCCAAACAGCAAAGAAAAATATTAACTCTGTTAAACAGCATTTCAATCCGCCTAAAAACCGCTATACTCCTGCATTAGAAGGGATGCTCCAAAGAGCGGGAGAGGCCCCTAATGTGAAAAATACGCCTTTGCTGAAGGAGCTGCTTGAGGATAAAAAGAAAAGTGTGCTTTTTAAAGCTAATAGTGGGAAAAAACCTGGAAAAGCAGATAGTCATGCAGTACATACAGTAAAATACGGAGACCAGTATACCAGATTAAATCGTAAAAAAGTTTTGAAGCCAAACGTTGTGTATGAAACAAAACAGGGCTATACGTTTAAAACGGATCAAAAGGGTCGAATTAATAGTGTAAATGCCGATTTGCAACTTGGAAAAGCAAAAAGAAATCTGTATGCTCAATCTAACGTTGGTAAACCAGATAGACTGCCAGATGATGACGGAGGACATTTAATTGCTTCTCAATTTAAAGGTTCAGGGGACATAGATAATCTTGTGCCTATGAATTCTCAGGTTAATAGAAGAGGCGGAAAGTGGTATGAGATGGAACAAGAATGGAGGAACGCTTTAAAAGAAGTTCCCCCAAAAAAAGTTAAGGTCAAGATCAGCCCTATATATAAAAATGACTCTTTAAGACCGGATTATTTTAAAGTCGAATATAAAATTGGGAATGAAAAAATCAAAAAAATAAGAATTAAAAATGAGAATGGAGGTTAATATTTATGGAAACTGAAAAGATGGAAAAATTATACCAAGAGATAGCAGAGGGGATTAACGAAATCATCCCTACTGAATGGGAAAAGGTCTATCTCTATGCTGAAATATTAGATGATTCATCAGAGGTTTTCTTTTATTTTAATGTACCGCAAAATAAGGATTATATTTATTCTCATAACATACCTGAACATTTCAATGTTAGTGAAGATATCTATGATGAGTTATTGTTTGAGCTTCATGATTTATTTGAGGATCTGCAAAATGAGTTTAAACAAAATAATTCCGAAGTTTGGACAAATCTCACTTTAACACTCGAGAGAAATGGAAAGTTTTCAATGGATTATAATTATGATGATGTAATTAAATCAGATTTAAATGGTTCTCAACGACAAATTATCTGGGAATATAAGAACTTAGGCATTTTTCCTAATGATGAAGATAATATTAGATTCTTGGAAGAGTATTTAAATTCAAATAATAATTA
This sequence comes from Bacillus licheniformis DSM 13 = ATCC 14580, assembly GCF_000011645.1. Taxonomy (GTDB): domain Bacteria; phylum Bacillota; class Bacilli; order Bacillales; family Bacillaceae; genus Bacillus; species Bacillus licheniformis. Next base: position 2,861,459 of record NC_006270.3, on the reverse strand, counting down.
ATAATAAGCTCCCTATGAAAGGGGAGTTTTTTTATGAAGAAGTTGCTGTTTAATGGTTAGATATCCGAGAAAAAGCCGACAAAAAGGGGGATAAAATGGGGGACTTTTTCTATTCCATTTTGTCATACGATAGAGACAAGAAAAACGAACGTGAATATCGAGTCCAAGACGGAGAGCCTGCGGACACTGATCTTTTGCACACGGATGTTGTGCAGCTGATTGGTGGCCGCTTTTTTATTGGCCAGAATGGGAGACGCACCTTTCCCTTATCAAGGGTGAACTCGGATGTATCGAATGATGATGAAGATCGTCAGCTTCAAAGGAGGAGCGGCTGGAGTCTATGCAGGATTGCGCGCGATAGTCACGGGGAACGCAAGCGGTGAGATCCCGTTTGCACAGGAAGTCATTTTTATATGGCTTCCTATAATCTTTGCGTCCTCATGGAAGAAAATCCAAAGACTCTCCTGGTTTCAGTTGTAAATTTTGATGAGGCTGAGGAAAAAGCGCTCAACCTGGCTTTAAATAAGATCAGCGGTGACTGGGATGATTACAAACTTGAACAGGTTTTGGAAGACCTGCAGCACAATAATTTTGATCTATCCCTTACAGGCTTCTCAGAAAGTGAAATAGATGAAATCTTGGGAGAGCTGGCTGAGCATGAAGGCAACGAAGGAAAAATCAATGACAGCCAGGAATTAGACCTGGATGATTATGAAGATGATCATTTCCAACATACCTGCCCCAAATGCGGATTTTCATTTAATGAATAGATGATTACATGGAAAAGAAAGAGTACCGTTGGAAGTTGGGCGATTTAAAAAACATCAAGAAAAATGGCCTTAAAGTATTCAGTACATTCTCTTGGGGCGGGGGTTCCTCTATGGGCTATAAGCTCGCCGGTTACGATCTTTTGGGGAACTGTGAGATCGATCCGCAAATGATGAAGATTTACAGGAAGAATCATAATCCGATATATCCTTTTCTTATGGACATCAGAGACTTTAACAAAATGGAAAATCTGCCTGATGAATTGTTCGATTTAGATATTTTTGATGGTTCCCCGCCCTGCAGCGTGTTTTCTATTGCGGGGGATCGGGAAAAGGCTTGGGGAAAAGAAAAAGCCTTTCGTAAAGGACAGGCAAAACAGTCACTTGATGATCTATTTTTTCATTACCTTGATGCTGTTGAAAGGCTGCGGCCAAAAATCTTTGTGGCCGAGAATGTCAAAGGAATGGTCAGCGGAAATGCAAAAGGTTATGTGAAGCTGGTGATTGAACGGACCAAGGAAATTGGATATGATGTTCAACTGTTCTTGTTGAATGCTGCCACAATGGGAGCCCCGCAACGTAGAGAGCGGGTCTTTTTTATTTGCCGAAGGAAGGACTTGAATTTACTACCGCTTAAATTGTCCTTCAATGAGCCACCGATTGTATATAAAGAATTCAGAAGCGGCCATGGTGCAAGGCTTAAAGAAACATCAAAGCTTTATAAAAGATGGGTGAAGCGACGGCCGTCGGATAATAATGGGAGACATCACGAAAAGGATTGAAGGGAAAGAATCTAATTTCAATACGATATTAGTGAAAAATAGCCTTGTCCCGCCTACTCTCGGGAGTGGTTCGGTATTTGTCCGTTATGATGAGCCCTACTATATCTCTGAACGGGATATCATTTTAATGCAATCTTTCCCACTCGATTATGATTTTATGGACGCATCTGTTCAATATGTTTGTGGGATGAGTGTTCCTCCGGTCATGATGAAAAAAATATCGGAACAGATTTACAATCAGTGGTTTTAATAATTCTCACTACATTTAGAAAAATGTTATTATTTTTCTAAAAAGGGTGGAATATATGACCGTTGTGCCGGAGAAATTGTACTGTAGAGCTTGTAAGAGAAAAACAAACCATCAGATAGTTAAAAATGAGCATGACAATGAACTAAAGTATTCAATAAGTAATTTAGATTATGATGAAGAAATTGATTTTCAATTTAATGAGGATTATGCAATAGTTCAATGTAGAGGTTGTGACGCTATTGCTTTTCTAAAAATATACGGCGATGAAGATATGTTTCATATAGTCGGTTCAAATTATCATACTGATAGAGAATACTTTGTCGAATACACTGTCTTTCCAGAAGAGCCAAAAAAGGAGGATCCGGTAGAACAGTTATTACAATTCAAAGAAAAATATGAATTCGATCACTTACCTAACTTAATAAATGGAATTAGAAATGAAACAATTAATGCTTATCGCCAACGTATGAATTTATTATGCAATACGGGAATTAGAATGCTTATTGAATCAATATGTATGGTAAATGGAATTGATAAAAGACCGAAGATTAAGAAGGGAGAACCAGTGTTAGATGGTCATAAAAACCCGGTAATGGTCAATTTAAATTTGGTTCAAAAGATAAATGAACTTAAAGAAAAGAATATAATTGATGAGGAACAACGAAGGATACTCTTGGAAATTAAAGATGTAGGAAATCAGACAGTACATGAAATATTTCGACCGAAACGGAGAGATTTATTGTTATATCTAGAAACATTAGATTTAATACTATTTAATATTTATGAATTACCTCATATTAAAATAACAAATTCACCAAGCCCTAGTTAGGGCTTATTTTTATAAAGAGGGTGCTGACAACACCCTCCCTTACCCAAGGCCATCACCCTGGTAAGAGCGTGATGAAGACGCGGCCGCGTTTCGTGGGAAAATCACGCTCTCATCTCTATTCTATTGGAGGACCAGGCAGATGGCAACAGAAAATACAAACATACGTTCCTGCGATGATAAAGAAAAAGAGAAACTGCTTCTCCTGCATAGCGCTGAATTGCTTGAAAACATCAGTCAATCTAAAGAGAAATATCGAAAAATTATTCAGGCAGGTATCACCCAATGGGTCAAAGATTTTCAAAGCGGTCATATTAAGGTGAACACTGTTGAAGATTTAAAAAAGCTCATCGAGCTCGATATACAGCTTCAGAAAGATGAAGAAATTTAAAAACAAACTCAAACTCAATTCAGGTTGCGGAGGTGGGTGAAATGTAATGGCCAGACCGCGTGATCCAAGACGTGACGAAGCGTTCCGTTTATGGAAAGAAAGCAGCGGAACCAAGAAATTAAAAGACATCGCGGATGAATTGGGCGTCTCAAGCAGTACCGTCCGCAAGTGGAAAGCAATAGATAAATGGGAAGATAAAATCAAAGGGAGCGCTCCTAAATCGAATGGGAGCGCTCCTTTTCGTCCCAGCGCTCCAATAGGCAATAAAAACGCCAAAGGAAACAAGGGCGGGAATGCACCGCCTGGAAACGAAAATGCGAAAGGGAATGCCGCACCAAAAGGAAATAAAAATTCCGCCCGTACCGGCGAATATGAAACGATCATGTGGGATTTTTTAAACGAGGATGAGAGACAGCTGTTCGGAGAAATCTAAACGGACCCACTCTTTCAAATTGACTTAACGATCAGGGAATTGAGCCTTCGGGAGCGGAGAATGATGCAGCGGATCAGTCGGATAGAAAACGGCCTATCTGAAAAACAGCGCCGCGTGCTGCAACAAATGCGCAAGGTCAAGGACATCGTTCAAACCCCGGATAAGAATGGACTAGTCAAACCTGTTCCGGTTATGAATGAGCGTCTTGTTGTGACTGAAATTGAAGAAACCGAGATGCGGGCTATTGATGATATTTTGAATATCGAGGAGGCGCTCACTCGTGTAACGGATAAACGGTTGAAAGCCATTCGCCAGAAATACGATATGATCCGCTTAATGGATGAGCAAGAATTGAAGCTCCGCGGCATCTATCTTTCAAACGAGACGAAACAGGCAGAGCTTGAACGCCTTACCGCCCGCCCTGTGGACAATTCTGTGAATATCACAATTACTCGTAAGGGTGACGGCAAATGACGGTAAAAGAAGTCAATCCGCATTTTGAAGATTTTCTCTTTGACTGGAACCAAAAATTTCAGCTGCTCGTTGGCGGTTACGGATCATCCAAAAGCTATCACATTGCTCTCAAGCTCATTTTGAAGCTTCTTGAAGAAAAACGGACAGTCTTAGTCATTCGTGAAGTGTACGACACTCATCGGGATTCTACATTCTCTCATTTTGAAGGGATCATCAATGACTTAGAGATTGATCATATTGTGAGGTGTATGACATCTCCGATGCAAGTCAGGTTCCCAAATGGCAGCCGGATCATCTTCAAGGGGCTGGACAAACCGGCCAAACTGAAATCGATCAACAACATCTCAATAATATGGATTGAGGAATGTTCAGAGGTCAAATATGAAGGCTTTAAAGAGCTTCTCGGCCGTCTGCGGCATCCTACACTGCCGCTTCATATGATTTTTTCCACGAACCCGGTCGGGGAAGACAACTGGACATACAAGCATTTCTTTAAAGACGATCTGAACAATCGATTTGTCCTAGATGATAAGGAGCTGTACGAAAAGCGAACGATCGTCTTAAATGACACATACTATCATCATTCCACGGCGGAAGATAATTTGTTTCTGCCAGAAAGCTATGTAAGGCAGCTGGATGAACTGAAAGAATACGATCCAGACCTTTACCGCATCGCCAGGAAAGGTCATTTTGGCGTGAATGGGGTTCGGGTTTTTCCTCAGCTTGAAGAGTGGCCACACGATGAAGTAATGCAGGCCGTCTCGAACATTGACTGCCCCATCAAGCGGGTAGGAATGGACTTTGGTTTTGAAGAATCCTATAACGCCGTTGTCCGGCTTGCGGTGGATCATAAGAAAAAGTACCTCTATATCTATTGGGAGTATTACAAAAGAGGAATGACGGATGACAGGACAGCAGAGGAGCTCCAAGAATTTAAGAACACCCAAGAGCTTATCAAAGCTGATTCAGCGGAGCCTAAAACGATTCAGTATTTCCGGCAGCAGGGTTTCAATATGGTGGGAGCTCATAAGTACCAGGGTTCGCGCCTGCAGTATACGAAAAAGATCAAGCGGTTTAAAAAGATCATTTGTTCCGGCCAATGCAGGAACACCATTTTTGAACTCAAGCCGCTGACCTATAAAAAGGACAAGCTGGGTAGCATCATTGAAGATGAATTCAAGATCGATCCCCACACTCTTTCGGCCATCTGGTATGCCCTCGATGATTACGAGGTCACCGATCTGAAGGAGAAACCGAAAATCCGGCAGCGGCCAAATAGAGAGAGGAGGTAAAGCATGGCTCAACAATCTGTGAAAGCCACCGTGTTCAAGGCAAATGCCCCAAGTGAAACGACCAAACAGATTTACGAAGATCAATTCGACTATAAAGGAAATGACATCATCGAGCCGCCTTATAGTTTGAAGGAATTGAAAAGCACCGCAGAGTATTCAACGATCCTGCAGCAGTGCATCCATGCCTATAAGACCAAATATTCTCGGTTTTTGGTTTTGATGTAGAGTACACCTTTGATATTAACGGAGATGATGTAAAACCTGGATTTTGCTTTTGGCAACAGGGGAACGAATGTCCACTTTTTAAACTTACGAATTAATTGGAAAATTGGGAGCGAGCGGGGAGCGGATTCGCTCCCAATCAGGTATTTTTCGTTCCTCCAGAAAACAAAAAAGAGCAAAGAACCTTGATATCATGGGCTTTCGGTTAAGTGGTGTCACATGCTGTCCATAAGGGTCATCGGCCTTCTAAGCCATCGGTCTGGAGTTCGAATCTCCCCTGGGACGTCACTGAAAAAAGCCTCAAACTTCTTGGCATACAAGGGTTTGAGGCTTTTGGTGTTGCAAAACAACAACATCCTAAAAATTCCCTTTCATCATTTCAAACAAAATGAAAAAGCTAAAGGGTGTGATCAATTTTAAGGAGGATGTTGTAATGACAAAACAACAGCAAAATCAGCAGCAAAAGCAGAAGCAACAAAAACAAAAGCATGAGCAGCTGCTCGGGGCCAACATCACAGATACCGAACTTGCTCAGGAATTCGGAAACATCCAGCAGCAGCTTGCCCAGCTGGAGCAAACTGTTAATCAAATGGGGTCACAGCAGCAGGGCCAAAGCGGCCAGCAGAGCTCTCAATTGAGCCAGGGAATCAATCAGCTGAAACAGCAAATTCAGCAGTTCAGCTCCCAATCTCAGCAGCAAATGCAGCAGACGGATCAGCAAATTCAGCAAAGCATTCAGCAGGCTGTCCAGCAGCTGAATCAGGCTCTTCAAGGGATCCAGACAAACCAGGCCATGAACCAAATGAGCCAGGCGCTTCAGCAGGCGCAGCAGTCATTTAACCAGCAAGGGCAACAAGGACAACAGGGTCAGCAAAATCAACAAAACCAGCAGCAAAATCAAAATTTTCAACAGCCTCTACAATAAAAAGCTGTAAAGAGCCGTTTAGCACGGCTCTTTTTTATATCGGTCATTCCTCGTTTTGATCCTCTTCGTCATGGGTTGGATGCGCTCCGGGATATTGACGCGGCGTTCCTTGATGAAGATTGCGGAATTCGTATGCGAAATTGCTGTAGTATTGCTGGCCTTCCTTCCATGGCGTGCTTTTGTTCTCAACGGGCTCGTCTTTGCCCTGTGCAGCTCCATACGCACCTTCAGGAAATTCTTCAGCTGTTAAAAAGTTTCTTTGCGTTTCAACGTTCGACATTTCTTTTTTGTCGTCCATCAGATCACCCCTGTTTTAGTTTTATTGTTGCCATGAAAAAGGGGAGCTATGTGTTTTCGTTTTGTATGCAGTAGGTTTCATTTTAAAAACGGGATAAGATGCTCATTCTCTGCCGGGAGTACAAGGGGGGAAATGCGCCGATCACAAAGAAAATAGACATTTTGTACAGAAAGAACCTGTCAGATAAAGTGGTATTTTATGGTTTATTGGTCCTTTTCTCCTCAGCTTTTAAGAGCTGTCCTTCTATCTTATGACCCGTCTATTCTCGCTTTTTGTTATACATCTCAATTCAGCAATGGTTTTATCTGTTTTCCAGATTGATGTAAATGGGGCATTGGTTGTAAAATTTACCATGAGAGAAAATCTTACAATGTTCGTTCTGCTTTTATTTTAGAAAGGGAGCTGAAAAAAGGTGCATACGCTAGAAAAAATGGAGCAAACAAATTTCCAGACGGCGAGAGATTATGTGACACAAGCATACGAGACAGTACAGAAGCGAAATTTTTACGAAAGCGAATTTCTTCAAGCTGTAAAGGAAATATTTGATTCCCTTGTCCCTGTATTGGCAAGGCATCCAAAGTATATCGAACACCGCATTCTTGAGAGGATCGCAGAGCCGGAACGGATGATCACCTTCAGGGTGCCGTGGGTCGATGATGAAGGCAATATCCGGGTTAACCGAGGGTTCCGGGTTCAATTTAACAGTGCAATCGGTCCGTATAAAGGCGGCATCCGCTTTCACCCTTCTGTGAACGCGAGCATTATTAAATTTTTGGGTTTTGAGCAGATTTTTAAAAATTCTTTGACCGGACTGCCGATCGGAGGCGGAAAAGGCGGGGCTGATTTTGATCCGAAGGGCAAATCGGACAGGGAGATTATGAGTTTTACGCAGAGCTTCATGAATGAACTGTACAGACATATCGGACCGGACACGGATATCCCTGCCGGCGATATTGGTGTCGGAGCAAGGGAAGTCGGGTTTATGTTCGGACAGTATAAAAAGATTCGGGGCCGCTATGATGCAGGCGTGTTAACAGGCAAAGGCCTTGAATACGGGGGCAGTTTAACGAGGAAAGAAGCGACAGGGTACGGTCTGGTTTATTTCGTGGAAGAAATGCTGAAGGATCAGGGGATGCGCTTTGAAAACAGCACCGTTGTCGTCTCCGGTTCAGGGAATGTGGCGCTGTACGCGATGGAAAAAGCCGCTCAATTCGGTGCGAAGGTGGTGGCCTGCAGCGATTCTGACGGCTATGTCTATGACGAAAAAGGCATCTGTCTTGAGACGGTGAAGCGGCTCAAAGAAGACGGGAACGGAAGGATTCGCGAGTATGTCAGCGAGCATCCGGAAGCACACTATTTCGAGGGATGTACCGGCATTTGGTCTATTCCATGCGATATCGCGCTTCCGTGCGCGACCCAGAACGAAATTGACGAAGAGGCGGCCGAAGTGCTCATTTCAAATGGGGTCAAAGCTGTCGGAGAAGGAGCAAATATGCCGTCTGAAGAGGGCGCCGTCAAACGCTTTTTGGATGCGGGAGTTCTATTCGGACCGGCTAAGGCTGCAAATGCCGGCGGTGTAGCCGTTTCAGCGCTCGAAATGGCGCAGAACAGCGCACGGCTTCACTGGACGGCGGAAGAAACGGATGCGAAGCTCAGGGCGATCATGGCTGATATTCACAAGAGAAGCGTTGAAGCGGCTTCAGAATACGGACGGCCCGGAAATCTGCTCGACGGCTGCAATATAGCCGGATTTATCAAAGTGGCGGATGCGATGATCGCTCAGGGAGTCGTTTAACGGTAAAAAGAGAGAGCATGATGCCCTCTCTTTTTTTGTGCTTTATTCATTGTCTCTGAATCCACCGGTAAAGGCGTGTACAGCCGGAACGGAAATTCCCGGGTAGCCGATGCCGAATCCGAGCGTCGGAGTGGTGAACACCCCGCCGTACGGATAATAGGTATATGGCCCGTGTGCTGAAGGATTATAGACATAAGTAACCGGGTAGCCGAAGTATCCCGGGTATTGGCGCACGCGGGGAACAGAGTGCGCAGGAAAAGTGCGGTACATCATATTCACCTGTTTCTTTTTTGATTAACACCAGTTTATGTAAAAAAATCGTAAAATGGAGTCTGTACATATATGTGGCAAAAAATCTAACCGGCGGGGATGAAAGTATAAAAAATTGTCGGGATAAAATCTAACAAAACTGTATAAAACGCCAGTTTTTTTATGTAATCTTTATAGATTACATAAAAAATTTTAAATTGTTTTTCAATTTTACATTTCCTTTTATATCAATCATGTAAGCGTATACAAGTAGATTGATTAATCAAAATTGTCTAATAATTTTAAAAAATACGGTTGACACTGCATGTAAAGGGGCGTAATATGAGTTCAAACAAAAGAACAAATCACTTGAAAACTTTTCATCTTTCCCGGGAATGACAGCGGGAAAACGGGTTCCCGCATCATGAATTTTTAATCGTTTAAAGCGTTCATTTACAACAGAAAGGTGTGCTAGAGGGATGGGGGACCAGAAAGACCAGTGGATCTTCCTAAACGACAAACTCGTTAAAAAAGAAGACGCTAAAATATCAGTCTATGATCACGGATTTTTATACGGGGACGGCGTGTTTGAAGGGATCAGGGTATACGACGGCAACATCTTCAGAATGCAAGAGCACATGGACCGCCTCTACGATTCTGCGAGATCGATCATGCTGGAGATTCCATATCCACAGGAAGAACTGACACAGCACGTACTCAAAACAGTCGAAAAAAACGGGCTGAAAGACGCTTACATCCGCTTGGTCGTTTCAAGAGGAGCAGGTGACCTCGGACTCGATCCAAACAATTGTTCAAACCCGAGTGTCATCATAATTGTCGAACCATTGGCAATATTCCCGAAACATTTATATGAAACGGGGATTGACATTGTTACGGTTCCGACAAGAAGGAACAGACCCGATGTGCTGAGCCCTAAAGTAAAATCGCTGAACTACTTAAACAATATTCTTGTCCGGATCGAGGCGCATATGGCGGGTGTGACGGAAGCGCTCATGCTCAATGATCAAGGCTATGTCGCCGAAGGGTCTGCGGATAACGTATTTATTTATAAAAACGGAAAGCTCTTGACGCCTCCGGGCTATATCGGAGCGCTTGAAGGAATCACCCGGAATGCCATCATCGAAATAGCGCGAGAGCTCGGCTATGAAGTGAAAGAAGAGCCGTTTACCCGCCATGACGTATACACAGCCGAGGAAGTGTTTTTAACCGGAACGGCTGCAGAAGTCATCGCGGTCGTAAAAGTTGACGGCCGCAAGATCGGGGACGGCAAACCGGGAGTCCACACAAACCGGATGCTTGAAAAGTTCCGCGAGCGCGTCGTCCGTGAAGGGTTAAAAGTCAGCCTCAAAGATCAAAGCTTAAGTGTCAGCTGAATAAAGATAAACGTTGAAGAGGATAAGTAGCAGCGGAAACGCCGCCTGCAGAGAGCCGGGATTGCTGGGAACCGGTGACGGCCTCCGCTTGTGAACTCCCCTCTGAGTGTCAGTCTGAACGATTTCCATGTTTAGTAGGGCTGGCCGGGTGAACATTACGAAGGTTCACTCGTTATTAAACCGGATAAGCGATTATCCATAAGGCGGCTTTCAAAAGCCGCGAACAAGGGTGGTACCGCGGAAAGAAAAGCCTTTTCGCCCCTTTGGCCTGCAAGGTGTGCAGCGTCAACAGTGGGCGGGAAGGCTTTTTTTAGCTGCAAAAGCAGATTGGATACATGCTTTGCGGCACATATATATTGATTATTTTTTGAAAAACAATTGTGAATGAACAGTGATGATGATCACTTGATAAGGAGGAAGAAAAATGGGGACGAATGTACAGTTGGATGCTGAAAATGCCCAATGTACACAAACAATGGCAGGGGCGTCAATGCTGATCGAGGCTTTAAAACAGGAAAATGTTGAAGTGATCTACGGGTATCCGGGCGGTGCGGTCCTGCCGATTTATGACAAACTCTACGGATCGGGAATGTTTCATGTGCTGACGCGCCATGAACAAGGCGCCATCCACGCAGCCGAAGGATATGCAAGGATTTCCGGGAAACCGGGTGTCGTCATCGCTACATCCGGACCGGGAGCGACCAACCTTGTAACGGGTCTGGCCGACGCGATGATCGATTCATTGCCTCTCGTCGTATTCACCGGTCAGGTTGCGACATCGGTTATCGGATCTGACGCATTCCAAGAAGCGGACGTCATCGGAATTACGATGCCGATTACAAAGCACAGCTACCAGGTACGCAATGCCGAAGATTTGCCGAGAATTATTAAAGAAGCATTCCATATCGCAACAACAGGAAGACCGGGCCCCGTTTTAATCGATATTCCTAAAGACATCGCCGTTGTAGAAGGAGAATTCCGCTATGACCACGACATTCACCTTCCGGGCTATCAGCCGACGAAGGAACCGAATTATCTGCAGATCAGAAAGCTTGTGGAAGCGGTCAGTGCAGCGAAAAAGCCGGTTATTTTAGCGGGTGCGGGCGTCTTGCACGGGAAAGCGTCAGAAGAATTAAAAAATTATGTCGAACAGCAGCAGATTCCGGTGGCACATACGCTGTTAGGCTTGGGAGGATTTCCGGCCGATCATCCGCTTTTCCTCGGGATGGCCGGAATGCACGGAACGTATGCGGCCAACATGGCTCTGTATGAAAGCGATCTGTTAATCAGCATCGGTGCCAGGTTTGATGACCGGGTCACAGGGAACTTGAAGCATTTTGCAAAATATGCGAAAGTCGCTCACATTGACATCGATCCGGCTGAAATCGGCAAAAACGTTCATACGCACATTCCGGTTGTCGGCGACAGCAAGCTTGTACTGACGGAGCTGATCAAGCAAAACGGCAAGCCGAGCGCTTCTGATGAGTGGAAAAAGCAGCTTGCGGCATGGAAAACCGAATATCCGCTCTGGTATGAAGAAAATGAAACAGAAGGATTCAAACCGCAGAAGCTGATCGAATATATCCACCGCTATACAAAGGGCGAAGCTATTGTAACAACAGACGTCGGACAGCACCAAATGTGGGCCGCGCAATTTTATCAGTTCCAAAAAGCCGACAGATGGGTCACTTCCGGCGGGCTCGGCACAATGGGCTTCGGACTTCCGGCGGCAATCGGAGCACAGCTTGCGGATAAGGATGCGACGGTTGTATCGATACTCGGCGACGGAGGATTCCAGATGACGCTGCAGGAGCTGTCTGTTATTCACGATCTGAACCTTCCGATCAAGGTCGTGGTCTTAAACAACCGCTGCCTCGGAATGGTCCGGCAATGGCAGGAAATCTTTTACGATGAGCGCTATTCGCACTCCAAGTTCACATCACAGCCTGATTTCATCAAGCTGTCTGAAGCTTACGGCATCAAAGGCGTCCGAATCACATCCGAAGAAGAAGCGGAAGAAAAGCTGGAAGCGGCGCTAACGTCGAATGAACCGATGGTCATTGATGTTCAAGTTGCACAAGCTGAAAAAGTATTTCCAATGGTTGCGCCTGGAAAAGGGCTGCACGAAATGGTGGGGGTGAAACCTTGAAAAGAATCATCACGCTGACGGTTTTGAACCAAAGCGGCGTCTTAAACAGAATCACAGGGTTGTTTACAAAACGGCATTACAACATTGAAAGCATTACGGTCGGCCACACCGAAACCGCGGGAATTTCCAGAATCACGTTTGTTGTTCATGTGGCAGATGAAAAAGAAACGGAACAGCTGACAAAACAATTAAACAAGCAGATTGATGTACTGAAAGTCACGGACATTACGAATCAATCGATCGTCCAAAGAGAGCTGGCGTTAATCAGGGTGGTTTCCCCTCCGTCGAGCAGGACGGAAATAAACGGCGTCATCGAACCGTTTCGGGCGTCTGTCGTCGATGTCGCAAAAGACAGCGTCGTGATTCAAGTGACAGGGGAATCGAGCAAGATCGAAGCCCTGATCGAACTATTGAAACCATACGGGATTAAAGAGGTAGCCAGAACAGGCACCACGGCCTTTGCGAGGGGAACTCAGCAAAAGCCGGCCTCTATTAAAACAATATCTATTGTATAAATCATAAAAAGGGAGAGATTGAAATGGTAAAAGTATATTATAACGGTGATATCAAAGAAAACGTATTAGCAGGCAAAAAAGTAGCGGTGATCGGATACGGCTCACAAGGCCATGCGCACGCACTGAACCTGAAAGAAAGCGGAGTGGACGTCATTGTCGGCGTCAGAAAAGGGAAATCCTTTGCAAAAGCAGAGGAAGACGGCCATCAAGTTTTCACGGTAAGAGAAGCGGCAGAACAGGCCGACATCGTCATGGTGCTTCTTCCGGATGAACAGCAGCAAAAAGTGTATGAAGCGGAAATTAAAGACGGACTTCAAGCTGGCAATTCACTTGTATTCGCCCACGGATTCAACGTTCATTTCCATCAGATCGTGCCTCCGGCGGATGTTGACGTATTCCTTGTCGCTCCTAAAGGACCGGGACATCTTGTCAGAAGAACGTTTGAACAAGGTGCGGGGGTTCCGGCGCTGTTTGCGATCTATCAGGATGTGACAGGGGAAGCGAAAGACAAAGCCCTTGCTTATGCTAAAGCGATCGGCGGCGCAAGAGCCGGTGTTCTTGAAACAACATTTAAAGAAGAAACTGAAACCGATCTTTTCGGAGAACAGGCGGTGCTGTGCGGAGGATTGACTTCCCTTGTCAAAGCCGGGTTCGAAACGCTGACAGAAGCGGGCTATCAGCCTGAACTCGCATACTTCGAGTGTCTGCACGAGCTGAAGCTCATCGTCGACTTGATGTATGAAGAAGGTTTGGCAGGGATGAGATATTCGATTTCCGACACAGCGCAGTGGGGAGACTTCGTATCAGGTCCGCGCGTTGTCGATGAGAAGGTAAAAGAATCAATGAAAGAAGTATTGAAAGACATCCAAAACGGTACATTCGCAAAAGAGTGGATCGTCGAAAACCAAGTCAACCGTCCGCGTTTCAACGCCATCAATGCAAGCGAAAACGAACACCAAATCGAAGTGGTCGGCAGAAAGCTTCGCGAAATGATGCCGTTTGTCAAGCAGGGCAAGAAAAAGGAAGCGGTGGTAGCCGGTGCGAAAAATTAACTTTTTTGATACGACACTCCGTGACGGTGAACAGTCGCCGGGCGTTAATTTAAACACGCAGGAGAAGCTGGCGATCGCCCAGCAGCTTGAAAAACTCGGGGTCAACATTATGGAAGCGGGCTTTCCCGCTTCATCCCCCGGGGATTTCAATGCAGTAAAAGAAATCGCAAGGACGATTAAAAACTGTTCGGTAACAGGGCTTGCCCGCTCTGTCAAAGGAGATATCGACTCGGCGTGGGAAGCGCTCAAAGACGGAGCTGAACCAAGGCTTCACATTTTTATCGCCACTTCTGACATCCACTTAAAATATAAGCTGAAAAAAACGCGCGAACAGGTTCTGGAACAGGCGGTCGCAATGGTGAAATACGCCAAAGAACGCTTCCCGATCGTCCAGTGGTCTGCCGAAGATGCGTGCCGGACTGATCTTCCGTTTTTAGCCGAGATTGTAAGCGAAGTGATCGCCGCGGGAGCGGATGTCGTCAATCTGCCGGATACGGTCGGTTATTTAGCGCCTGCCGAGTACGGAAATATCTTCCGCTATATTAAAGAAAATGCCCGCAATGCCGACAAAGTCCAGCTTTCAGCCCATTGCCACGATGACTTGGGCATGGCTGTCGCCAACTCTTTGGCTGCGATTGAAAACGGAGCGGATCAAGTCGAATCGGTCATCAACGGCATAGGCGAAAGAGCGGGGAACGCCTCGCTTGAAGAAATCGCCGTCGCCCTCCATATCCGAAAAGATTTCTACCAGGCGGAATCAACGATTCAGCTGAATGAGATTAAACGGACAAGTGATTTAGTGAGCAAGCTGACCGGCATGGCCGTGCCGCGGAACAAAGCGGTTGTCGGCGATAATGCCTTTGCCCACGAATCAGGCATTCACCAGGACGGCTTCTTAAAAGAAAAAACAACATATGAAATTATTTCTCCGGAACTTGTCGGCGTGAAAACGGATGCGCTTGTGCTCGGAAAGCATTCAGGGCGCCACGCATTTAAAGATAAGCTGCAAAACCTCGGATTCCAGCTTGGAGAAGAAGAAATCAATAAATTCTTCAACATTTTTAAAGAGCTTACCGGAAAGAAAAAGGAATTTACGGATGAAGATCTCATCTCGCTGATACTCGAAGAGAAAACGGCAGACCGCAAAATCGGCTATGATTTTATTTCACTGCAGGTTCATTACGGCACCTCCCAGGTTCCGACAGCAACAGTCTCCCTTAAAGATCAGGAAACGGATCAGGTCATCCAGGAAGCGGCGACCGGAGCGGGAAGCGTTGAAGCGGTGTACAACACGCTGAAGCGCTGTATGGATAAAGAAGTCCAGCTCCTTGATTACCGGATTCAATCCAACCGCAAGGGACAGGATGCATTCGCGCAAGTATACGTCAGGGTGATGATCGATGGAAAAGAATCGGGAGGACGCGGGGTTGCCCAGGATGTTCTCGAAGCATCTGCCAAAGCCTACTTGAATGCTGTGAACCGCTATCTCGTATTGAAGACGAATACGGAAGGATTGTCAAAACAGGCGGCTGTAGGATCATAACAGTAAGAAGGAAGGAGTTTGTTGAATTTGAAAAAACGAATCGCACTTTTGCCCGGTGACGGAATTGGTCCCGAAGTATTGGACGCGGCTGTTGATGTGCTGAAAAGCGTTGCTGAACATTATCAGCATGAATTCGAATTTGAATACGGCCTGATCGGCGGGGCGGCAATTGATGAGGCAGGAGCGCCGCTTCCTGAGGAAACTGTCGCCGCCTGCAAAGCTGCGGACGCCATTTTGCTCGGAGCTGTAGGCGGGCCGAAATGGGATCAAAATCCTTCTGAGCTGCGGCCTGAAAAAGGGCTGCTCGCCATCCGCAAGCAGCTCGATCTTTTTGCCAATCTGCGGCCTGTTAAAGTATTTGAAAGCCTTGCGGGAGCTTCTCCGTTAAAAACCGAATATATCGAAGGTGTTGACTTTGTCATCGTTCGCGAGCTGACGGGCGGCTTGTATTTTGGAAAGCCGAGCGAGCAGTACGTCAATCAGAACGGCGAGGAAGAAGCGGTTGACACGCTGTTTTATAAAAAGTCGGAAATGGAAAGGGTCATCAGGGAAGCCTTCCAAATGGCGCAGAGTCGAAAAGGCAAAGTGACCTCCGTTGATAAAGCCAACGTCCTTGAGTCAAGCAAACTATGGCGCAAGACGGCGGAAGAAGTGGCGAAAGAGTTTCCTGACGTCAAGCTTGAGCACATGCTCGTCGACAATGCAGCCATGCAGCTCATCTATGCGCCTGGACAGTTTGATATTATCGTGACAGAAAACATGTTCGGCGATATTTTAAGCGATGAAGCATCGATGCTGACCGGATCGCTCGGCATGCTGCCGTCGGCCAGCTTATCAAGCTCTGGACTTCATTTATACGAACCTGTGCACGGCTCGGCTCCTGATATCGCGGGACAGAACATTGCCAATCCGCTTGCGGCGATCTTGTCCGCGGCTATGATGCTCAGGACGTCATTCGGTCTTGAAGCTGAAGCGCAAGCTGTTGAACATGCAGTCGATCAAGTTCTCCGGGCAGGAAAACGGACGAAGGACCTGGCAAAAGGCTCGGAACATTGCACAACTCAATCGATTACAGGGGAAGTAAAAGCCGCGCTGGCAGACGACAATGCCATTTCAAACATCATGACCGCTTACGTTTAAGGAAAATGGATATTGGTAGAGGGAGGAAGAAAGATGATGCCTCGAACGATCATCGAAAAAATTTGGGATCAACACGTGATTAAAAAAGGTGAAGGGAAGCCTGACCTTCTCTATATCGATCTGCATCTGATACATGAGGTAACGTCGCCTCAGGCCTTTGAAGGCCTGAGGCAAAAGAACAGAAAAGTCAGACGGCCTCAAAATACGTTTGCCACGATGGACCACAACATTCCGACTGTCAATCGGTTTGAGATTAAAGATGATGTCGCTAAACGGCAGGTCAGTGCGCTCGAACGGAATTGCGAAGAATTCGGCATCCGCCTTGCAGACTTGTCAAGCGTAGACCAGGGGATCGTCCATGTCATCGGGCCTGAACTGGGATTGACGCTCCCGGGCAAAACGATCGTTTGCGGAGACAGCCATACATCCACACACGGAGCGTTTGGCGCGCTCGCTTTCGGAATCGGAACGAGCGAAGTCGAACACGTCTTGTCAACGCAGACGCTTTGGCAGCAAAAACCGAAGACGCTGGAAATCCGCGTTGACGGCAAACTGCAAAAAGGAGTGACGGCTAAAGACGTCATTCTGGCGATCATCGGAAAATACGGGGTTAAATTCGGTGCGGGCTATGTCATTGAATATACCGGCGAAGTGTTCCGAAACATGTCGATGGACGAACGGATGACGGTTTGCAACATGTCAATCGAAGCTGGGGCAAGAGCTGGATTGATTGCACCGGATGAGACGACGTTTGAATATGTCAAAACAAAAAAATATGCGCCAAAAGGCGAGGATTTTGAGAAAGCTGTAGAAGAATGGAAGAACCTGAAAACCGATCCGGGGGCGGTCTACGACCGGACGATCGTGATGGACGGAAGCGCCATTTCTCCGATGGTGACGTGGGGCATCAACCCTGGCATGGTGCTGCCGGTTGATGAAACGATTCCGGGGCCTGAGGCTTTCTTGCAGGAAGACGATAAAAAAGAAGCGCAGCGCGCATATGAATATATGGGTCTTGAACCATATAAAAAAATCGAGGACATTACAATTGAGCATGTCTTTATCGGTTCATGCACCAACTCGCGTATGACAGATCTTCGCCAGGCGGCCGAAATGATTAAAGGTCAAAAAGTCGCCGACGGCGTCAGAGCGATCGTCGTACCCGGCTCGCAAAGCGTCAAAATCCAAGCGGAAAAAGAAGGGCTTCACAAGATTTTCATCGAAGCGGGCTTTGAATGGAGAGAATCGGGATGCAGCATGTGTTTGAGCATGAACAATGATGTTGTCCCTGAAGGAGAGCGCTGCGCTTCGACTTCCAACCGCAATTTTGAAGGCAGGCAGGGCAAAGGAGCCAGAACGCATCTCGTCAGCCCGGCGATGGCTGCGATGGCCGCGATTCACGGCCGCTTTGTCGATGTCAGAAAATATTACCAAGAGACAACAGCTGTATAGAGGAGTGACAAGATGGAGCCATTAAAGACCCATAACGGAATAGCGGCGGTGCTAAACAGAATCAACGTAGACACGGACCAGATCATTCCGAAGCAATTTTTAAAAAGGATCGAAAGAACGGGATACGGCCGTTTTGCTTTCTTTGACTGGCGCTATCTGGATAACGGCGATCCCAATCCTGATTTTGAACTGAACCGGCCGGAATACAAAGGCGCTTCGATTTTAATCGCCGGCGAAAACTTCGGCTGCGGCTCTTCAAGGGAACACGCGCCATGGGCGCTTGACGACTACGGATTTAAAATCATTATCGCGCCGTCTTTTGCCGATATCTTTCACCAAAACTGTTTTAAAAACGGCATGCTGCCGATCCGCCTTCCTTATGAGGCGTGGAAAGAGCTTGCTGAACAGTATGAGTATCAATCTTTGACGATGACGGTCGATCTCGAAAAACAGACGATAACAGATCATGCCGGGCGGCAGATTGCCTTTGAGGTCGATCCGCATTGGAAAGAGATGCTGCTGAACGGTTACGACGAAATTTCTTTAACATTGCTCCTTGAAGAAGAAATCGAACAATTTGAGAAACAGAGAAGTTCTTGGCTGCAAGCATAAAAAAGCTGTCCGATGTAGATCGGAGGCTTTTTTTGCTGGCGGCAGCATACTGCCGCCGGTTCTTTCTTGTGTTTAGCGGGCCGGGTTGATACACTTGTTAAAAAATAAGTGCCTGAAAGGAACTTAGAAATGAAGCATGACAAGAAGAACTCGAAGATCATACCGTTCCCGAACGTAAAGGAGCGTTTAGTGCACAAAGGGATGGGTGCGCTCAAAGAAAAGAATTACCATGAAGCGCTCAGGCTGTTTTCTGAAGCGAAGCGCTATAATGATGAGGAATCTGATATTTATCTGGGAATGGCCATCTGCCTGCTTGAAATCGGCGAGCTTGAAGAAGCGAAAGGCATCTGCGAAAAAATGCTGAAGGAAGGCCACGGCCACTATTTTACCGTTTTACAAGTCTATATGACGATTTTAATCCAGCTCAGACAATACGAAAAAGTTAAAGAAACGATCGAAGCTGTACTCGAAGAAAACAAGCTTCCTCCTGAAAGCGCGGAACAGTTTTATAAACTCCTTGATTTCAGCCGCAAGATGACGGAAGACCCGGGGCCTGAGGACATCACCGAAGACCTTCCCGAGACGGAGGAGGTTGATCAGGAAAGGCTTTTGAATGACACGGAAGAGCAGGTTAAGCTTCTTCACGGGCTGAAGGACCGCAATCTGACAAGCTATATCGGCTTGTTGAAAACGATTCTGCAAAACCCGAGCGCACATCCTGTCGTAAAAACGATGATTCTTCAGCTTTTAGCCGAGTCAGACCATGAAAAGCCGACGCTTGTCGCAAAATTTGGCGATTCGATGACAATTAATCCGACAGAGACGGTCAAGCCTGATGACATGCCGATATTAAAGCATGTTCTGAGCGTGCTCGATGATACGCTGGGGAATGAAAATCCCACGCTGTACCAGGCGGTCGAAGAGCTGTGGAGAAGGCATATTTACGTCCTCTATCCGTTTCAGCCGAAATACTCAAACCGCGAGCTCTGGGCTGCTGCACTGCATAAAGTCGGATATGAGATGCACGGGATCGACATCGATAAAGAGGAGCTTCATATTCTCTATGAATTCAATGACAGACAGCTTGACGAAGCCTGCGCGCTGATCAAAGACATAGAAGAAATTTCTTATTTGTAAATGTTGAAAGCAGCAGGCATTGTGTTATAATATAGTGGTTGCATTTGTGAAAAACGGAAGTTGATCCGTTTGCCGCTAAAGATTCATTATTTATCTTTGTATACATAATGATGGCTGTCAGAAACACATGAGCTGCACACAGTCGGCAGCTTGCGATGGACGTAGCCGTTTGCTTGTTTTAAAATGGAAAACCGACACAACCTGAATAGATTTTGGAGGGAAACACATGTCAGTAAAATGGGAAAAGCAAGAAGGAAACGAAGGCGTTTTAACGGTTGAGGTAGATGCCGATACCTTTAATAAAGCCCTTGATGATGCATTTAAAAAAGTAGTAAAGCAAGTATCCATTCCTGGATTCCGCAAAGGGAAAGTGCCGCGCGGTTTGTTTGAACAGCGTTTTGGCGTAGAGGCGCTTTATCAGGATGCGCTGGACATCCTGCTTCCTGTCGAATATCCGAAAGCGGTAGAGGAAGCAGGCATTGAGCCTGTTGACCGTCCGGAAATCGATGTGGAAAAAATCGAAAAAGGCGAAAACCTGATCTTCACTGCGAAGGTAACGGTTAAGCCTGAAGTGAAACTTGGCGAATACAAAGGCCTTGGCATTGAAAAAGACGATACTGCCGTAACGGATGAGGACGTTCAAAACGAACTTAAGTCTCTCCAAGAGCGCCAGGCTGAACTCGTTGTAAAAGAAGACGGCAAAGTTGAAGAAGGGGACACTGTTGTTCTTGACTTCGAAGGATTCGTAGACGGCGAAGCATTCGAAGGCGGAAAAGCGGAAAACTATTCCCTTGAAGTCGGTTCAGGCTCTTTCATCCCGGGCTTTGAAGATCAGCTTGTCGGACTTGAAGCCGGTGCTGAAAAAGACGTTGAAGTGACATTCCCAGAGGAATACCACGCGGAAGAGCTTGCGGGCAAACCTGCGGTATTCAAAGTGAAAATTCACGAAATCAAAGCGAAGGAGCTTCCTGAGCTTGATGACGAGTTTGCGAAAGATGTCGACGAGGAAGTTGGAACGCTTGCCGAGCTGACTGAAAAAACGAAAAAACGTCTCGAAGAAGCAAAGGAAAACGAAGCGGACGCTAAACTTCGCGAAGAGCTTGTCTTGAAAGCAGCTGAAAACGCTGAGGCTGACATTCCTCAAGCGATGATCGACACAGAGCTTGACCGCATGATGAAAGAATTCGAACAGCGTCTGCAAATGCAGGGCATGAACCTTGAGCTTTACTTCCAATTCTCAGGACAGGATGAAAACGCGCTGAAAGAGCAAATGAAAGAGGATGCTGAAAAACGCGTGAAATCCAACCTGACACTGGAAGCGATCGCCAAAGCGGAAAACCTTCAAGTCACTGACGAAGAAGTCGAAGAAGAGCTTTCTAAAATGGCTGAAGCATACAACATGCCTGTTGAAAACATCAAACAAGCAATCGGTTCTACAGACGGAATGAAAGAGGACTTAAAAGTTCGCAAAGCAATTGATTTTCTTGTAGAAAACCGTTAATATGTTTCATAATCATACTTTATATAAAACAGGGCGCGAATGTTTCGTGCCTTGTTTTATACAATTTTGACTTATCATCTTTTCTTTGGGAAAGGATAGATAATGTCGTTTTGATCAACATACATATTGAATATGCCGGACGGCAAACACAACGTTATCGCCTTTTTGGAAAGTGTGGTAAAATGCAATACATAATGGAACGAATGTTTTCAAGCGATGTTTCTTTTAACGAAGAAACAGGAATGACAAGGATATAAGGGGTGAAAGAATGTTTAAATTCAACGAGGAAAAAGGACAATTGAAATGCTCGTTTTGCGGTAAAACACAAGATCAGGTACGCAAGCTTGTCGCCGGACCAGGCGTATATATATGTGACGAGTGCATCGAACTTTGCACTGAAATTGTAGAAGAGGAACTCGGCTCTGAAGAAGAAGTGGAGTTCAAAGATGTTCCGAAGCCAAAGGAAATCCGCGAGATTCTTGATGAATACGTCATCGGCCAGGACCAGGCAAAAAAATCCCTTGCCGTGGCCGTCTACAATCATTACAAGCGGATCAATTCGAACAGCAAAGTCGACGACGTCGAGCTGTCAAAAAGTAACATTTCCATGATCGGACCGACTGGAAGCGGAAAAACGCTTCTTGCTCAAACGCTTGCCCGCATCCTGAATGTGCCGTTCGCCATTGCGGATGCCACGTCGCTTACTGAAGCAGGCTATGTCGGTGAAGATGTGGAGAACATTTTGCTTAAGCTGATCCAGGCAGCTGACTACGATGTTGAAAAAGCGGAAAAAGGCATTATCTACATCGATGAAATCGATAAAGTGGCCAGAAAGTCCGAGAACCCTTCGATTACACGCGATGTATCAGGCGAAGGCGTTCAGCAGGCATTGCTTAAAATTCTTGAAGGTACGGTTGCCAGCGTTCCTCCACAAGGCGGAAGAAAGCATCCTCATCAAGAGTTCATCCAAATTGACACAACCAACATCCTGTTCATTTGCGGCGGAGCTTTTGACGGAATCGAGCAGATCATCAAGCGCCGTCTCGGCCAGAAGGTCATCGGCTTCGGCTCTGACAACAAGCATGAAGACCTTGAAAAAGAAGCGCTTCTTTCCAAAGTGCTTCCGGAAGACTTGCTTCGCTTCGGGCTGATCCCTGAATTCATCGGCCGTCTCCCGATCATCGCAAGCCTTGAGCCGCTGGATGAAAAAGCGCTGGTTGAAATTTTAACAAAACCGAAAAACGCGCTTGTTAAACAATATAGAAAAATGCTTGAATTGGATGATGTGGAGCTTGTGTTTGAAGACGAAGCGCTCACAGAAATCGCTAAAAAAGCAATTGAACGTAAAACAGGAGCACGCGGACTTCGTTCCATTATCGAAGGAATCATGCTCGACGTGATGTTTGATCTGCCGTCTCGCGAGGATATTGAAAAATGCGTGATCACAGGCAAAACCGTCACTGACGGCGAACCGCCGCGTCTCATTATGAAAGACGGCACGGTCGTCAATAAAGACAAAAAAACTTCAGCATAATGCAGAGAACCTCCTGGCCTAAAGGAGGTTCTTTTTTTGCATCCGGAAACCGTCGGCATCCCGGAGCAGAGTGACGGCTTCAAAAGCAAAATAATCCCTTTCTGTACGTTTATTCCCTCCCTGATCAGGAAATACTATCTGACATACTAAAGATACGAAACCATTTCAGGAGGGACCATCAGTTGAGCTGGACGAGCATTGCACTTTTTGTACAACTATTTTTCGGGATCATCATCGGATTATATTTTTGGAATTTGCTCAAAAATCAAAGAACCCAAAAGGTTACGATAGACAGAGAGTCCAAAAAAGAGATGGAACAGCTCCGGAAAATGAGATCAATCCATTTATCAGAACCTTTATCGGAAAAGGTGAGGCCGACGGCTTTTAAAGACATCGTCGGCCAGGAGGACGGCATTAAAGCGCTGAAAGCCGCCCTTTGCGGACCGAATCCGCAGCATGTCATTATTTACGGCCCTCCAGGTGTGGGAAAAACGGCAGCTGCAAGGCTTGTCCTTGAAGAAGCGAAAAAGAACAAGCGCTCACCGTTCCAGGAACATTCCGCCTTTGTCGAGCTTGACGCGACAACGGCCCGTTTCGACGAGCGGGGAATCGCCGACCCGTTGATCGGTTCGGTCCACGATCCGATTTATCAGGGCGCCGGAGCGATGGGGCAGGCCGGAATTCCCCAGCCAAAGCAGGGAGCCGTCACGCATGCACACGGTGGAGTATTATTCATCGATGAAATCGGAGAGCTTCATCCGATTCAAATGAATAAAATGCTGAAGGTGCTCGAAGATCGGAAAGTTTTTTTGGAAAGCGCCTATTACAGTGAAGAAAACACGCAAATCCCCAAGCATATTCACGACATTTTTCAAAACGGGCTGCCGGCGGATTTCAGACTGATCGGCGCGACGACAAGGATGCCTGATGAAATCCCGCCTGCCATTCGGTCGAGATGTTTGGAAGTGTTCTTCCGCGACCTTGAAAAGCACGAATTAAAAACGGTCGCCAAAAAAGCGGCAGATAAGATTCAAAAGAAAGTCGCAGAGGAAGGACTCGACCTGTTGACGCGGTATGCGAGAAACGGCCGCGAAGTCGTCAATATGATGCAAATCGCCGCCGGAATGGCTTTGACTGAAGAGCGCGACGAGGTGACGGTTGAAGATATCGAATGGGTGATCCATTCGAGCCAGCTGACACCGAAATACGAACAAAAAATCGCCTCTAAACCGCAGGTCGGCATCGTCAACGGACTTGCCGTCCACGGGCCTAACAGCGGTTCGCTGCTCGAAATTGAGGTCACAGTCAATCAGGCGGCTGATAAAGGATCGATTAATATCACAGGCATTGCAGAAGAAGAGAATATCGGCAACCAGTCAAAATCGATCCGCCGGAAAAGCATGGCGAAAGGATCGGTCGAAAACGTCATGACTGTATTGCGGACAATGGGAGTCAAAGCTTCGGATTATGATATTCAC
Organism: Bacillus licheniformis DSM 13 = ATCC 14580; assembly: GCF_000011645.1. Classification (GTDB taxonomy): domain Bacteria; phylum Bacillota; class Bacilli; order Bacillales; family Bacillaceae; genus Bacillus; species Bacillus licheniformis. Next base: position 2,837,248 of record NC_006270.3, on the reverse strand, counting down.
GTGAATTTCCCCGGCGGTATCCCGGTTGACGGACCATCTGCAGGGATTGCAATGGCGGCGGGCATATTCTCCGCTATTCATAAGATTCCGATAGACCATACTGTCGCCATGACGGGTGAAATCAGCCTGAACGGCCGGGTAAAGCCGATCGGCGGCGTGATTCCGAAAATCAAAGCGGCCAAGCATGCGGGGGCAAAAACAGTCATTATTCCGCACGAAAATGTTCAGTCGATTTTAAAGCGGATAGAAGGCATACATATCGTTCCCGTCAAAACCTTGCAGGAAGTACTCGACCTCGTATTGGTCAACCCTCCTTCAGAAATGCCCGACGGCGTTCAAATGAAAAGAGAATCCGTTTAAATCCCCATCGTTTCAGATGGGGATTTTTTTCGGGGCGGTTTCTCCGAAGCCGGGAGCCGGCATGTTTTCTTAGCGGAGGACATCTTTTCCTTTTTCAGAACTGAAAGAAAGGGTATACTACAGGAGACCCTTTTTATTTCGCCGGGCTTACAATTGTACAGGAATAAAAAAAGTATATTATAATGGTTCATACTAAAGTTACGGAGGTGTCAGTCAAAATGGCAGATGAAACGAAACGAAACATCCCGCTCCTCCCTTTAAGAGGTTTACTCGTCTATCCGACGATGGTTTTGCACCTTGACGTCGGGCGTGAAAAGTCGGTTCAGGCACTTGAACAGGCGATGATGAATGACCATATGATCTTTTTGGCAACGCAAAAGGACATATCCATAGACGAACCGGATGAAGACGAGATTTTTACATTCGGAACCTATACGAAAATCAAGCAGATGCTCAAGCTGCCGAACGGAACAATCCGCGTTTTGGTGGAGGGGTTGCAGCGCGCCCGCATTCTTGAGTACCATGACTTAGATGAATATACGTCTGTAAAAATCGAGCGAATCGATGAAGAGACTGAAAAAGATGTTGAAGATGAAGCACTCATGCGCACATTGCTTGACCACTTCGATCAATACATAAAGATTTCGAAAAAAATATCGGCGGAAACATTTGCCGCTGTGACAGATATTGAAGAGCCGGGAAGAATGGCCGATATTGTCGCCTCCCACCTCCCGCTCAAGCTGAAAGACAAGCAGGAAGTGCTGGAAACGATCGATGTCAAAGCCAGATTGAACAAAGTAATCGACCTGATTCACAATGAAAAAGAAGTCCTTGAGATTGAAAAGAAGATCGGGCAGCGCGTCAAGCGTTCAATGGAAAGAACACAAAAGGAGTATTACCTGCGCGAGCAGATGAAAGCCATCCAAAAAGAACTTGGCGATAAAGAAGGAAAAACGGGTGAGGTCCAAAAGCTGACTGAAAAAATCGAGCAGGCCGGAATGCCTGACAATGTGAAAGAAACCGCGCTTAAAGAGCTGAACCGGTACGAAAAAATTCCGTCCAGCTCAGCTGAAAGCTCTGTCATCCGCAATTATATCGAATGGCTTATTTCTCTCCCATGGAACGATGCAACAGAAGACAGGCTGGATTTAAAGCTCGCCAGTCAAATTCTCGATGAAGAACACCACGGCCTTGAAAAAGTGAAGGAGCGGGTTCTCGAATATTTGGCTGTCCAGAAGCTGACCCGCTCGTTAAAAGGACCGATCTTATGCTTGGCCGGCCCTCCGGGTGTTGGAAAAACCTCTCTGGCGAAATCGATCGCCAAATCGCTCGGACGCAAATTCGTCCGCATTTCCCTTGGCGGCGTGAGGGATGAATCTGAAATCCGCGGTCACCGCCGCACATATGTAGGCGCCATGCCGGGCCGTATCATTCAGGGGATGAAAAAAGCAGGCAAGAACAATCCCGTATTCCTTTTGGACGAGATTGACAAAATGGCGTCGGATTTCAGGGGAGATCCCGCTTCAGCGATGCTGGAAGTGCTCGATCCTGAACAAAACCATACGTTCAGCGACCATTATATTGAAGAGACATTTGACTTATCAAAGGTTTTGTTTATCGCAACCGCGAACAACCTGGCCACAATCCCCGGCCCGCTCAGAGACCGCATGGAGATCATCACGATCGCCGGCTATACGGAAGTGGAAAAGGTCGAAATCGTCAAAGACCATCTGCTTCCAAAACAGCTGAAAGAACACGGTTTGAAAAAATCCAATCTGCAAATACGGGAGCAGGCTGTCCTGGACGTCATTCGCTATTATACGAGGGAAGCCGGCGTCAGAAATCTTGAACGCCAAATCGCAGCGATATGCAGAAAAGCGGCGAAGCTGATCGTATCAGGGGAAAGAAAAAGAATTACGGTCACAGACAAAAACCTTGAAGACTATTTAGGAAAAAGAATGTTCAGGTACGGACAGGCTGAGCTCGACGATCAGATCGGCGTTGTCACAGGTCTTGCCTACACGACGGTCGGCGGTGATACGCTGTCCATCGAAGTGTCTCTTTCCCCCGGGAAAGGCAAGCTCATTTTGACCGGAAAGCTCGGCGATGTCATGAGAGAGTCGGCGCAGGCCGCATTCAGCTATGTCCGTTCAAAGGCGGAAGAGTTGAACATCAGCCCTGATTTTCACGAAAAACACGATATTCACATTCACGTGCCGGAAGGAGCCGTTCCGAAGGACGGCCCATCCGCGGGGATCACAATGGCGACGGCTCTTGTCTCGGCGCTGACGGGCCGACCTGTTTCGCGAAATGTCGGCATGACCGGCGAAATCACGTTAAGAGGCCGCGTTCTTCCGATCGGCGGCTTGAAGGAAAAGGCGCTCGGCGCACACCGTGCCGGCTTAAAGACTGTCATTATGCCGAAAGATAATGAAAAAGACATTGAGGACATTCCAAACAGCGTGCGGGAAGGCTTGACCTTCATTCCCGTCGCTCACCTGGACGAAGTTCTAAAGCATGCGCTAGTAGGAGAAGAGAAATGAAAGTAACGAAATCAGAGATTGTCATCAGTGCGGTGAAACCCGAGCAGTACCCTGAAGGGGGACTGCCGGAAATCGCCCTTGCAGGGAGATCTAATGTCGGAAAATCGTCATTCATCAATACAATGATCAACCGTAAAAACTTAGCGAGGACATCTTCAAAACCGGGCAAAACACAGACATTAAACTTTTATATCATTAACGATGTCCTTCACTTTGTCGATGTGCCCGGCTACGGATTTGCAAAAGTCTCCAAAACGGAGCGCGAGGCTTGGGGCCGTATGATAGAGACGTATTTGACATCCCGCGAAGAACTGAAAGCGGTCGTTCAAATCGTCGACCTCAGGCATGCTCCTTCACAGGATGATGTGATGATGTACGACTTTTTAAAGCATTATGAAATTCCTGTGATCGTGATTGCGACAAAAGCGGATAAAATCCCTAAAGGCAAATGGGAAAAGCATGCCAAAGTCGTCAAAGAGACGCTTAATATAGAAAAAGAAGACCGGCTCATATTGTTTTCCTCCGAAACGAAAAAGGGTAAACAAGAAGCATGGTCGGCGATCGAGCAAATGATCGCGAGATAAAAGAAAAAGCACTTGCGGGATTGATGCAAGTGCTTTTTCTTGAATAAACTATTTTCTTTTTAAGAATAATAAGAGCAGACTAACCGCGATAAAAGCGGCCGGCCAATAAGCTTCTACATATGCCGTCTCGATATTCACCGACTTCAGCCAGGCGGCAATTTGCCGGAAAAAGTAAAGATAGAGGGCGACCGCGATCATCAGCAGACTTTCATATTGATATTCTTTTGTCTTAAACGATTTGACAAGCAGCGCCGCACCGAAGATCAGCACGATGACCGCAAAATCATCCGCGCGGCTGAAATAGTCCTCTTTAAATGTGAAATAAACGCCGATCGCTGTCATTAAGAGCCCTGCAAAGGAATGGGCGGAATCGGCTTCCTTCTGTCCCTGATAAAAAAGAGCCAGTCCGACGAGACCTGCAAGTACAGACCATTCTTCCTGGCCGTCAAACAGGCTGATCCGGCCCGACCGCAAAAAGGCGTAGACAGCAACGGCTATCAACAGCAATGGAAGCAAAACAGATTTCTTTTTCAAAGTATCACCTTCTTGATGTAGTGAAAGAAATAGAAACACATTTTCTACTATATCACATCAATTTTTTAAAATCTGTTCACATTTTGGGAAGAGAAAATAGTGAATATATGTTATAATCGTTTTGAATAATAAATTCTATATTATAATCATTCTAATTTAGATAGATGTTGGGGGTGCAAGCAAGAGTTATGCATATACTTGTCGTGGGATTGGATTACAAATCAGCCCCTGTTGATATACGTGAAAAGTTAACCTTTCAGCCGGATGAGCTGGGGCAGGCGATGGCGCAATTGAAAGAAGAAAAAAGCATACTTGAGAACATCATCGTGTCGACATGCAACCGGACAGAGCTGTATGCAGTCGTTGATCAGCTGCACACCGGACGTTATTATATGAAAATGTTTTTGGCGAACTGGTTCGGATTAAGCAAAGAGGACATTTCGCCTTACTTGAAGTTTTATGAAAACGACGGGGCCGTTGAACACCTGTTCCGCGTATCGTGCGGATTGGATTCGATGGTTATTGGAGAAACGCAGATTTTGGGCCAAGTGCGTACAAGTTTTAAGCTGGCTCAGGAAGAGAAGACAATTGGTACCGTTTTCAACTATTTGTTTAAGCAGGCGGTCACGGTCGCAAAGCGCTGCCATGCCGAAACGGACATTGCTTCAAATGCTGTATCCGTCAGCTATGCCGCCGTCGAGCTTGCCAGGAAAATCTTCGGCGACCTTTCCGATAAACACGTGCTGATTCTCGGGGCGGGCAAAATGGGTGAGCTTGCGGTTCAAAACCTGCACGGCCACGGAATCGGACAGGTTACGGTGATCAACAGAACATTTTCAAAAGCGAAGGAGCTTGCCGGCCGTTTTTCAGGCGCGGCGAAAAGCTTGAATGAGCTGCAATGCGCTTTGATGGAAGCCGATATTCTCATCAGTTCGACCGGCGCCAGCGGCTATGTCGTCACAAAAGAGATGATCGAACATGTCAATAAGCTTCGCAAAGGCTGTCCGCTTTTTATGGTGGACATTGCCGTGCCGCGGGATCTTGACCCGGCTCTCAGCGAAGTGGAAGGCGTCTTCCTGTACGATATTGACGATCTTGAAGGGATCGTCGAAGAAAATTTGAAGGAACGCCAGGCCGTTGCCGAAGAGGTGGAGCTGATTATTGAAGCTGAGATCGTTTCTTTTAAACAATGGCTGAATACGCTCGGCGTCGTGCCGGTCATCTCGGCTCTCAGGGAAAAAGCCTTGACGATCCAGGCGGAAACGATGCAGAGCATCGAACGGAAGCTCCCTCATTTGAGCACAAGGGAGAAAAAACTTTTAAACAAGCATACGAAAAGCATTATCAACCAGCTTTTGCGCGACCCGATTTTAAAAGTGAAGGAGTTTGCGTCAGAAGCTGATGCCGAAGAAAAGCTTGCACTGTTCACGCAGATTTTTGATATTGAAGAAGCGGCTTTTCCTGACGGTGAGAGACAAGACGAACGTCAGCCGGTTCATGCGTTTAAGCGGCAAAATCCGCAGGGTTTGACTTCTATCGCGAGCGAGTGACAGACATGACAGACACATTGTTAGCAAGGCTTAACGAAGTTACAATCGTGTTGTACGCGTTCACCGTTCTCTTTTATTTTATAGACTTTTTACAGCACAACCGGAAGGCGGGAAAAGCGGCCTTCTGGTTGCTTTCTATTGTCTGGATTCTCCAGACGGTATACCTTTTTTATTTCATGCAGTACACAGATCAGTTTCCTGTTTTGAATAATGCGCAGGGGCTTTATTTTTACGCGTGGGTGCTCGTCACGCTGTCTCTCGTTTTGACGAAGCTTTTGAAAGTGGAATTTCTCGTTTTTTTCACCAATCTCATCGGCTTCTCAATGGCGGCGATCCACACATTTACTCCAACGGCTCAGCAGTCGGCGGAGCTTTCGGGCAGGCTCGTGTCCGAGCTCTTGATCATCCACATTACAATGGCGATTCTTTCGTATGGAGCATTTTCATTGTCCTTTGTCTTTTCCGTGCTGTATCTTTTTCAGTATCGCTTATTGAAAAAGAAGAAGTGGGGGAAATGGCTCTTGAGAATCGAAGATTTGTCAAAACTTGATCATATGGCTTATGTCCTCAATATCATCGGCGTTCCCATGCTTCTGCTGAGCCTGATTCTGGGGATTATCTGGTCGTATGTATCGCTTGAAACCCTGTATTGGGCCGATCCGAAAGTGCTCGGATCGATCGTGCTGCTTTTTTTATACGGATACTATTTATTTATCAGGATTGTCAAAGAGCTGCAGGGAAGGATCGCGGCCATGTGGAATGCCGCGTCTTTTCTTGTTCTTTTAATCAATTTCTTTTTGCTCGGCAGCTTTTCGCAGTTTCATTGGTTTAGTTAGTTAAAACGGTTGCCCGTGACGGATTGGGAGGAAGAAAACATGAGAAACATCATTGTAGGCTCAAGAAGAAGCAAATTGGCGATGACCCAGACAAAATGGGTGATCAAAAAGCTGGAGGAATTAAATCCGGATTTCACGTTTGAAATAAAGGAAATCGTTACAAAAGGCGACCGGATATTGGATGTTACGCTGTCAAAGGTCGGCGGAAAAGGTCTGTTCGTCAAAGAAATCGAACAGGCGATGCTCTCCGGGGAAATTGATATGGCCGTTCACAGCATGAAGGACATGCCGTCGGTGCTTCCCGAAGGGCTGATGGTCGGCTGCATTCCAAAACGGGAAGACGCCAGGGATGTTCTCATTTCAAAAGGCCGTCAAAAGCTGGCTGACTTGAAACAAGGCGCAGTTGTCGGAACGAGCAGCCTCAGAAGAAGCGCACAGCTTTTGCAAATGCGCCCCGACCTTGAGATCAAGTGGATCAGGGGAAATATCGATACAAGGCTGAAAAAACTTGAAACCGAAGATTACGACGCGATTATTTTAGCTGCGGCCGGCCTGTCAAGAATGGGGTGGAAGGACGATGTCGTCACTGAATTTCTTGATCCGGAAAGCTGCCTTCCCGCCGTTGGGCAAGGCGCTTTGGCGATCGAGTGCAGAGGCTCTGATGAGGAGCTGCTGTCTCTCTTTTCGCGCCTGAACGACCGCTACACACAGCTGACCGTCACGGCTGAGCGCGCTTTTCTTCATGCGATGGAAGGCGGCTGCCAAGTGCCGATCGCAGGATTTGCAAAGATGGACGAAGACGGCGTCATCGAACTGACCGGTCTTGTGGCATCGCCTGACGGAAAAACCGTATACAGAGAAACAGTAAAAGGAAAAGATCCGGAGGCTGTCGGCAGAGAATGCGCCGCAGTCATGTCGGAAAAAGGAGCAAAGGCACTGATTGACCGGGTGAAACAGGAGCTGGAAGACCATGAAGCATGATCTTCCTTTAGAGGGAAAGAAAGTGCTCGTCACCCGCAATAAAGCGCAAGCCCAATCTTTCAGGGAAAAGGTGGAGGCTTTGGGCGGGGAAGCTGTTTTAACGTCATTGATTTCGTTTCGGCCCGCCCTTCCGCCAGAACAGGCCCGGCGCTTTCGAGCAGATCTTGAAAGTGCGGACTGGCTTGTTTTTACAAGCGTGAACGGGGCAAAATTCTTTTTTTCTTATTTAAAGGACGCCGGGTTGTGCGATCCTCCCGCATCAAAGGCGAAGGTTGCTGCTGTCGGTGAAAAAACAGCCCGGTATTTGCGCGACAGGGGTCTTTCTGTCGATCTGATGCCGGAGTTATACGTGGCTGAACATTTGGCGGAGGCACTTAAGCAAAATGCCGGACGTCATGACAAAGTGGTCGTTTTAAAAGGGAATTTATCCCGGGACGTCATCAAGAAAACCATCTCTCCTCTCGGAATTCAAGTTTCGGAATGGATTTTGTATGAAACCGTGCGTGATGAAAGGGGAATTCTGGACCTGAAGGAAGCAGCAAAGCACGCGTCTTTTGATTTTGTGACGTTTACCAGTTCTTCGACGGTACATACATTCATGTCCATTCTGAAAGAGGAGAGCTTAGCGTGGGCCGAAAAGAACCGGACGGCTTTTATTACGATCGGGCCTTTGACAAAGAAGGCGCTGTCGGACTACGGAATTCCATCATATATGCCGGACGTCTATACAATCGACGGAATGCTGCGCGAAATGTGCCGCATTTCAAGAAAGGGAGAATGACTAATGGAAGCATCATTTCAAAGACACCGCCGCCTGCGGACGACAGCAGGTATGCGGAAATTGGTAAGGGAAACCGAGTTAAGAGCATCTGATTTCATTTATCCGATATTTGTTACCGAGGAAGAGAACGTCAAAAGCGAAGTTCCTTCTATGCCGGGCGTGTACCAGCTGTCTTTGGACCGTTTGAAAGAGGAGATGGAGGAAGTCGCAAGCCTCGGCATTCAATCTGTGATCGTCTTCGGCGTGCCTGAGCACAAAGATGATGTGGGAAGCGGAGCCTATCACGATCACGGCATCGTCCAAAAAGCGATTGCACAAATTAAACAGGACTTTCCTGAACTTGTCGTTATCGCCGATACGTGCCTATGCGAGTACACGGACCACGGTCACTGCGGCCTGGTGGAAAACGGTGAAATTTTAAATGACGAATCGCTTGTTCTTTTGGCAAAAACCGCTGTCAGCCAAGCCCGTGCAGGTGCTGACATTATTGCGCCGTCAAACATGATGGACGGTTTCGTTGCCGCTATCAGGGAAGCGCTTGATCAGGAAGGATTTACAAATGTGCCGATCATGTCGTACGCTGTAAAATATGCGAGCGCTTTTTACGGACCGTTCCGCGATGCTGCGGGAAGCAGTCCGCAGTTTGGCGACCGCAAGACGTACCAAATGGATTATGCCAACCGCAGGGAAGCTCTCCGGGAGGCAAAATCCGATGTGGAAGAAGGCGCCGATGTTCTGATCGTCAAGCCGACGCTTTCATATCTTGATATCGTCAGAGAAGTGAAGAACGAATTTAACCTGCCTGTTGTCGGATACAATGTGAGCGGGGAGTATGCTATGGTCAAAGCCGCCGCCCAAAACGGATGGATTGAAGAAAAAGCTCTTGTTCTCGAAATGCTGACAAGCATGAAGCGGGCTGGCGCCGATTTGATCATTACGTACTTTGCAAAAGACGCGGCAAAATGGATTTCGGAATAAGAATTTGAACTGGGGGTTTTAGAGGATGCGGAGCTATGAGAAGTCTAAAGCGGCATTCGAAGAGGCGCAACGAGTCATGCCGGGCGGGGTGAACAGCCCGGTCAGAGCCTTTAAATCAGTCAACATGGACCCGATTTTTATGGAGCGGGGAAAAGGATCAAAAATCTATGATATTGACGGAAACGAATACATCGATTATGTCCTGTCATGGGGACCGCTTATTTTGGGCCACAGCAATGAAAAAGTGGTGAAAGAGATTCAAAAGGCGGCAGAACACGGGACAAGCTTCGGTGCGCCGACAGAACTGGAAACCGAGCTTGCCGAGCTTGTCATCGACCGCGTTCCTTCCATAGAAATCGTCCGGATGGTGAGCTCCGGTACGGAGGCGACGATGAGCGCCTTGCGGCTGGCGCGCGGATACACAGGCCGTAACAAAATCGTAAAATTTGAAGGCTGCTACCATGGACACGGTGATTCCCTGCTGATTAAAGCGGGCTCGGGAGTAGCGACACTCGGCCTCCCTGACAGCCCCGGAGTTCCGGAAAGCATTGCAAAAAACACGATTACCGTTCCTTACAATGATCTGGAAAGCATGAAACTTGTCTTTCAAGAATTCGGAGATGACATTGCAGGCGTCATCGTTGAACCTGTCGCTGGCAATATGGGCGTCGTACCGCCGGTTAAAGGGTTCCTCGAAGGGCTTCGCGAGCTGACTGAGACGCATGGCGCCCTGCTGATATTTGATGAAGTGATGACAGGATTCAGGGTGGATTACAACTGTGCCCAAGGCTATTTCGGGGTGACGCCTGATTTGACATGCCTCGGAAAAGTGATCGGCGGCGGTCTTCCTGTCGGCGCTTATGGAGGAAAGGCGGAAATCATGGAGAAGATCGCGCCGAGCGGTCCGATCTATCAGGCCGGGACGCTGTCCGGCAACCCGCTTGCCATGACAGCCGGACTTGAAACGTTGAAACAGCTGACCCCTGAATCCTACCGGGAATTCTCCCGCAAAGCTGACCGCTTGGAAAAAGGAATTTCTGAAGCTGCAGAGAAAAATGGCATTCCGTGTACATTCAACAGGGCGGGGTCTATGATCGGCTTTTTCTTCACAAATGGACCGGTCATCAATTATGATACAGCGAAACAGTCTGACCTCGGACTGTTTGCCGAATATTATAAAGGAATGGCCGATGAAGGCGTGTTTCTGCCGCCTTCACAGTTTGAAGGGCTGTTCTTGTCAACCGCTCATACGGATGACGACATTGAGCATACGATTAAAGCTGCTGAACGCGTATTCGAAAGAATCAGCCGCTCCAGATAAAGAAAAGGGCTGCCGGACATTGCCGGCGGCTCTTTTTTGCATGGTGCCGAAAACGGCTGCTGATTTTTCTGTTCATATTCTGCCTGCTTTTCACATACATCTTTACTGACATCTAATTTTAAAAATTAGGTGAAGGGAGGATATCAGTTTGCCGCAAAACAATCGTTTGCAATTTTCTGTAGAAGAGTCAATCTGTTTTCAAAAAGGACAGGAAGTATCCGAATTATTATCGATTTCATTGGATCCTGACATTACCGTTCAGGAAGTAAATGATTATGTATCCATACGAGGGTCATTAGAGCTGACAGGCGAATACAACATAGATCAAACCCGGGAGTATGCAGAGCTGCCTGCGACAAGCCGATTTGTAGAAGATGTAAAGCTGAAAGGGGACGGCAGCGCAGAGCTGACGCATTGTTTCCCAGTGGATATCACCATCCCGAAAGACAAAGTCAATCATTTAAACGACGTATTTGTTTTTATTGACGCTTTCGATTATCAGCTGACAGATGCGAGGATGCTGACGATTCAGGCTGATTTGGCGATTGAAGGCCTCTTGAATGTGAGCGGTGAAGCGGGTGAAGAAGAACCGCGCACTATGCCTGCGGCCGTCCATCCGGAAGAGGAGCTCGAACCTGCCTACAGATCACCTTCAAACGACGAAGATCAGGGTGAAGAGAAAGAATATTTGATCCAGCTTGACAGACCTTACGAAGAGCAGGACGAAGAACAGGCGGAAGAACATGATACCGGTGAGGAAACGGTTCCGATTTACCAGTCGTTTCTCGGAAACGACACAGAGGAAGCTAAACCGTTTTTTACAGCGTCTTTGTCGGCGGCAGAGCGTACGAAGCGCGAAATAGAAAATCAAAAAGAAGCCTCTCTTGAACAGCCGGAAGAAGAATATAAGCTGAAAAGAGAGAAAGTGGAAGAGGAACCGGAAGAATATGAGCTGAAAAGAGAGAAAGTGGAAGAGGAACCGGAAGAATATGAGCTGAAAAGAGAAGAAGCGGAAGAAGAGCCGGAGCTGTCGCACAGCTCTTATCAACCTCACGAGGAACTGAAAGAGAACCCGTTCTACAGTGTTCCTCCTCTTCTGAAGGAAGACCAGAATGACAGGGAGCCTGAGGCTTTTGAGGTTGAGGTGACACAGGAAGCAGAAGCGATTGATGAAGAAGAGGAAGCCGGGCATACGATTGAAATCCCGGAATATTCGTTTCATGAGCAGACGGAGCCCGAAGAAGAAAGAGATGAAATGCAGGCAGCGGATGAACAGGAAGTGTCAGCAAAGGAAAACGACAACGCACTCTATTTGACAAAGCTGTTTACAAAGCAGGGAGAGGAGGAGTTTACTCGAATGAGGATGTGCATCGTTCAGCAAAATGATACGATTGATCTTCTGTGCGAGCGCTATGATATTAACGTCCAGCAGCTCATCCGGATGAATTCCCTTTCCCTTGACGAGGAATTAAAAGAGGGACAGATCCTTTATATACCGGATTATCAAAACAGCCATGCCTAATGCATTGATAAAAATGTGGTGAAGCCGATGGAAGGCATCCAGTCTGTTTTAAATGAGTACGGTCTTACGCCTGAATATATGGAGTCCGTCAGTTCAAAGGTGTGGAAAGTGTATACGGATCACGGTGTATTTGCTCTGAAAAAATTGGCGGCTTCAAGAAACACCCGCTTCACGGAACAGATGATCATGCTGGAGGAAAAAGGCTACAGGCAGTTCGTTCCTGTCTATCGAAACCGCACAGGCGAATTTTTAACGCAAGCCGGAGAAGATGTCTGCTATCTCATGCCCTGGCTTACTCTTGAAAGGGAGGAAGAGCGGGATCAAAAACACGAATATATGTTTAAAGAAATCGCTCTTCTTCACCAGCGGACGGAAAAAGAGCTCGGCGTGAGGCGGGAAGAAATACTCGGACACTATGAACGGACAAAACGGAAATGGGAACAGCAAAAACAGAAATATGAAGCATTCATCATGAAAGCGGAAAACGAATGGTATATGTCCCCGTTCCAGCTTCAGGCGGCCATGTATTTCAAAGAGACGATATCAGCTGCCGACTTTGCGCTCGCCCGCCTTGAAGATTGGCATGAAGCCATGAGAGAAAAAGAGTCTGCCAGAATGGTCTTAAACCACGGGCACCTGTCCGTTCGGCATTTTCTCTATAACGATACCGGAACGGGTTACTTTACGAACTTTGAGAAAGCGGGACATGCGCCGCCTGCAAATGATCTCATCGTATTTTTTACTAGAATGTTTAAGACGAACCCCGTTATGTGCACGGAATGTGTAAACTGGTTTTATACGTATCACAATGTCTATCCTTTGCGGGAGGAAGAAATCGGCTTATTCCTCAGCTATATGGCTTACCCGGGGCCTGTATTCGGCGTACTGAACCGCTACGAACATGAGAAGGGGCTCGGGGAAAAAGAAGCCTGTACAAGGCTTTTAAAGGCGTACTGGCAAATGAAAAACGCTGAGCCGCTTGTGATGAGCATTCACGAGACGGAAGAAAACAGAAAACTGCAGGAAGAAACAGAGTCCCCATCATCATGATGCGGACTTTTTTTCGTGCTTAAATCCAGTCAAGGTGAAAGGCGCACGCAAGGAATATGAGAATGCCCAAAAGGAGGACATCAAATGTGGTAGGAAAGATGATCGTGCGGATGCCCTGGAATATCGTAATCGGGAGGACGACTTGAACAGCAACAAGCCTGACTTGCTTCAGCCACGGCTGGAATGAATATGTGTTGAATTTTTTTCGCATCTTATGCCTCCTCTCCTTTTCGTTACAGCATCATATGAGGAAAAGGAGCTTGTGTGCATGGCCCAATCTCGTATAAAACAACAGAAAAACGGAAAAGATGATTGACGAAAATGAAAAAGATTTAGTAATATAAGAAAAAGAAAAAGTACGTGCTGAAAAGTCAATGATCACCCGCTTTGAATGGGAAGAGTACAAAAACAGACGCTTGCAGAGAGGGAAGCCGGTTCGCTGAAAGGCTCCCAGTCAGTCTTTTTTGGAAGGTCGCCCAGGAGCGCAATTTCTCGAACAAAAAAGTAGAGAAATTCGGGAAAGTCCCGTTATCCCATTTAAGTGCGTGAATGCGTTTTTTTTGCATTCATGAAAAAAGGTGGTACCGCGAGAGAGTTCTCTTCGTCCTTTTAACAGGATCAAGAGGACTCTTTTTTATTGTTCAGCCGTTTAATACTGTTGGAGGTTTGAAAATGGATAATCAAGAACTGACGATGCCGACAAAATACGATCCGTCTGCAGTTGAAAAAGACAGATACGACTATTGGGTGAACGGCAAATTTTTCGAAGCGAAAAACGATCCTGAAAAAGAACCGTACACCGTTGTCATTCCCCCGCCGAATGTGACGGGTAAGCTGCACTTGGGGCATGCTTGGGATTCCACCTTGCAGGATATCGTGACAAGAATGAAACGGATGCAGGGCTATGACGTGCTCTGGCTGCCGGGTATGGACCACGCCGGTATTGCAACCCAGGCAAAAGTAGAAGCGAAGCTTCGTGAAGAAGGAAAAACGCGCTATGATCTCGGACGCGAAAAATTCCTTGAAGAAACATGGAATTGGAAAGAGGAATATGCCGATTTTATTCGCAGCCAGTGGGCAAAGCTCGGTCTCGGCCTCGATTATTCTAGGGAGCGGTTCACCCTCGATGAGGGGCTTTCTAAAGCGGTGCGCGAAGTATTTGTAAAGCTTTATGAAAAAGGGCTGATTTACCGCGGAGAATATATCATTAACTGGGATCCGGCAACCAAAACGGCTTTGTCAGACATCGAAGTCATCTATAAAGACGTACAAGGTGCGTTCTATCATATGCGATATCCGCTGAAAGACGGTTCAGGCTCGATTGAAATTGCGACGACCCGTCCGGAAACAATGCTCGGCGATACAGCGGTTGCGGTGCATCCGGAAGACGAGCGGTACAAACACCTAATCGGAAAAACGGTCATTCTGCCGATCACGGGCAGAGAAATCCCGATTGTCGGAGACGACTATGTCGATATGGAATTCGGTTCAGGCGCCGTCAAAATTACGCCTGCCCATGATCCGAACGACTTTGAAATCGGAAACCGCCACAACCTTGAACGCATTCTCGTCATGAATGAAGACGGCACGATGAATGACAATGCCCTTCAATATAAAGGCATGGACCGTTTTGAATGCCGCAAGCAGATCGTGAAAGATCTTCAGGAAGAGGGCGTGCTGTTCAAGATTGAAGAACATACGCATTCGGTCGGCCACAGCGAACGAAGCGGAGCAGTCGTTGAGCCGTATTTGTCAACACAGTGGTTCGTGCAAATGCAGCCGCTTGCCGACGCCGCCATCGAATTGCAAAAAAGCGAAGGCAAAGTCAACTTCGTCCCTGACCGTTTTGAAAAAACGTATCTGCACTGGATGGAAAATATCCGCGACTGGTGCATTTCCCGCCAGCTCTGGTGGGGCCATCGGATTCCGGCATGGTACCATAAAGAAACCGGTGAAATCTATGTCGGCGTTGAAGCGCCGGAAGATGCAGAAAACTGGGAGCAGGACAAAGACGTTCTTGATACATGGTTCAGTTCCGCTCTTTGGCCGTTTTCAACGATGGGCTGGCCTGATATCGATGAGGAAGATTTCAAGCGCTACTATCCGACGAACGTCCTTGTCACAGGCTACGATATTATTTTCTTCTGGGTATCGAGAATGATCTTCCAAGGTATCGAATTTACCGGAGAACGTCCGTTTAAAGATGTCTTGATCCACGGGCTCATCCGCGACGACCAGGGCCGCAAAATGAGCAAATCGCTCGGAAACGGCGTCGATCCGATGGATGTAATCGACAAGTACGGAGCGGATTCGCTGCGCTACTTCCTTGCAACAGGAAGCTCTCCGGGTCAGGATTTACGCTTCAGCTTTGAAAAAGTAGAGTCAACATGGAATTTTGCGAACAAGATTTGGAACGCATCAAGGTTCGCTCTGATGAACATGGACGGCATGACATACGAAGAGCTTGACCTGTCAGGGGAAAAATCCGTTGCCGATAAGTGGATTTTAACAAGGTTGAATGAAACGATTGAAACCGTGACACAGCTGGCCGACAAGTACGAATTCGGCGAGGTTGGCCGCCATCTCTACAATTTTATCTGGGATGATTTCTGTGACTGGTACATCGAAATGGCTAAACTTCCGCTTTACGGCGAAGATGAAGCGGCGAAGAAGACAACCCGCTCCATTTTAGCGTATGTGCTGGATCAAACGATGCGCCTCCTGCATCCGTTTATGCCGTTCCTGACGGAAGAGATTTGGCAGCATCTTCCTCACGAAGGGGAATCCATTACAGTCGCCAAATGGCCTGAGGCCGTCAAAGAATATACGGACACCGAGGCCGCGGCGGATATGAAGCTTCTCGTTGAAGTCATCCGCGCCGTACGGAACATCCGCAGCGAAGTTAACACGCCGCTCAGCAAGCAGATTGAACTTTATATTAAAACGAGCACGCCGGAAATCGCTGAACGACTTGAAGAAAACCGTTCGTACGTAGAACGCTTTACGAATCCGAGCCTTCTTCAGATCGGAACGGATATTCAAGCGGTCGATAAAGCGATGACCGCTGTCGTATCTGGCGCCGAGCTGATCTTGCCGCTCGAAGGTCTGATTAACATTGACGAAGAAATCAGCCGCCTTCAAAAAGAACTCGATAAGCTGACGAAGGAAGTTGAACGGGTTCAGAAGAAATTAAGCAATGAAGGATTTATGAAAAAAGCACCTGCACATGTCATTGAAGAAGAGCGGGCGAAAGAAGCCGATTATACGGCGAAGCGTGAAGCTGTAGAAAAAAGAATCGCCGAATTGAAAAACTGATAACACGAAAAAGGAGGTGTTTTCCAGGTCTTTCTAAAGCCGCTGGAAAACACCTTCATCAATTGAAGGGAAGGAATGCGCTTGTTCAAAACGTTTGATGAAGCACTCAGCTGGATTAACGGAAGGCTTAAATTCGGCGTGAAGCCGGGTTTGGAACGAATGGAATGGCTGCTGAGAAAGCTCGGGCACCCCGAGAAAAAGCTCAATGCGGTTCATGTCGCCGGAACAAACGGAAAAGGTTCAACGATCGCTTTTCTCCGTTCGGTATTAAATGAAGCCGGTTATACAGCAGGCACCTTCACATCACCGTATATCATCACCTTTAACGAACGGATCAGCGTTGACGGCGCCCCGATCTCAGATGAAGAATGGACGGCGCTCTTTAATGAGGTCGGGCCTCTTGTCCTTGAGCTTGAAAAAACCGAATTCGGAGCCGCCACAGAATTTGAAATTATTACGGCATGCGCATTTTTATATTTTGCTAAATACAGGCGGACAGATTTTGTTATTTTTGAAACGGGCTTAGGCGGCCGTTTGGATTCGACAAACGTCGTGAAGCCGATGTTAACGGTCATCACTTCGATCGGCCATGACCATACGGCGATATTAGGCGGTACATTGAAAGAGATTGCCGCGGAAAAGGCAGGGATCATCAAACGCGGCGTTCCTGTTATCACAGCCGTTCATCAGCATGAAGCGGCTGAGGTGATAAAGCGAAAGGCGATGGAGACAGAATCTGCTTTTATATCCCTTCACGAGGATTGCCAGCTGTACGGGGAGCTTTCATTGCCTGAGGGAGAGCAGTTTTCGTTGAAAACACCGTTACATCATTATGAAGGAATTGAAACAAGCCTGATCGGCACCCATCAGCGGCAAAACGCGTCTTTGGCCATACTTGCGGCCGAATGGCTGACAGCCGAAAAACATGCGGCGATCGGCGAAAAAGAGCTGAAACGCGGCATTCGTAACGCGGGATGGCCCGGCCGGTTTGAGAAGGTATTGAACAAGCCTCTTGTTTATATCGACGGCGCTCATAACAAAGAAGGGATGGAGCGGCTGGCCGAGACGATCTCCTCCCACTTCGCCGGGCGGAATATTCACGTATGCTTCAGCGCTCTTAAAGATAAGCCGTACAGAGACATGATCCGCAAAATCGAGTCGTTTGCGTCATCGATTCACTTCACATCCTTTGATTTCCCGAGGGCGGAATCCGCTCAAAAGCTGTTTGAGCAAAGTACCGCTGATTATAAAACATTTGATGAAGACATCGCCTCTGTTTTCCGGTATATCGAAGAAAAAGCTGAAGAGGAAAAAGCGGTGGTCGTTATCACCGGGTCGCTTTATTTTATTTCCGCCGTCAGGGCAGCTTTAACTGAATAAAACATAAAAATGCGCTTTTGGCCACCGGCTGACGGCGCATTTTTATGTTTTAGGAAAAGAGGAGGCGCTTCATATTTGCTAAAATAACAGCCGCTAGGCAGCAGCTTTTTTCATGAAATTTGATTCTGCGAGGTTGATAACGATGTTCATCTTTTACCTTTTTACGGCAGGTTTAGTGCTCGGCTCTTTTTTTAATTCGGCCGGGCGCCGCATTCCTGAAAAGATATCATTGATTGCTCCGCGTTCCCTCTGCCGCGTCTGCAAAAGGCAGCTGGGCTTCTCGGAGCTGATACCGGTTTTGTCCTATTTGATGCAGCGGGGGAGGTGCAAAGGATGTCAAACCCCGCTCTCGATCGTGTATCCGGCAGTTGAGCTCTCCGCCGCCATCCTGTTTGCGTTTGCCGGCATGCACGTTGGGCATGAGGGGGAGCTGGTGATTGTGCTTGCTCTTATATCTCTGCTTTTGATCGTCTTTGTATCTGATGTGACACACATGATCATTCCGGATGCTGTTCTTTGTTTTTTCCTGCCTGTCTTTGCCGTCGGACGATTCCTTGTTCCTCTGGAACAGTGGCACTCAAGTTTGAGCGGTGCGATGGCCGGCGGTATGCTGCCCCTCTTGACGCTGCTTTTGACGAAAGGGGGGATCGGCTGGGGAGACGTAAAGCTGTTTGCGGTAATCGGCATGGCGCTCGGCAGCCGCCTCCTCGTTCTCGCTTTTTTCCTCTCGGCAGCCGCAGGAACGGTGCTTGGTCTTATTGCACTCCTGGCAGGCAAACTGAAGAAAAATGAACCAATGCCGTTTGCTCCCGCGATTCTGGCCGGGACGCTGACGAGCTGCTTCTATGGCGAACCAATGATCGAGTGGTACCTTCAAACGGCATGGTGGTGAAAAATTTGACGAAACCTTTTTGGGCAAGACGACAAAAGTCTTGTTCTTTTTTTTTGAGGCTGTGATAAAGTGTGGACATTAAGAGGGACAGCCTTTAGGAGAACTCCTCCTTCCTTCTGGCTTCCCTCTGCCGAGCGTATAGAGAGCGGCCAAGCTGCCGCCTAAATCAATATAAAACAATTAACAGAAAGCGAGGGAAGCATATGAAAAAACGGAAAAGCAAGAAAAACTCAGCTAAAAAAGCGCCCGAACAAGACCCGCTTAAAGTGATGATCAACGGCAGAGAAGAGACTATCTACGGAAATGAAAAAGAGTTTTCCAACAGAAATGAAGAAAAGAAGTTTACCTTTTCGAACTGGGAAGAAAAGAGAAAGGCAGAACGGGAAATATCGGCTTCAAAAGAGGACGGCACACATGAAACAGGTGAATTTACATGGACGCCACCGGACGAAGAAGAAACCGTCTACAAAGACGATCCTAAAGTGGTGGCGCCTTATCAAAAGAAAAACGAGCCCAAAAACAACCGCAAAACGAAAACGTCTCTTACGTATCCTGTGAAGCGATTTGCCGCGACCATCGTCTTTGCTGTTTTGCTCGGGACGGGACTCGGTCTGTTTGCGCTGAATCTCGCAACGCATAAAGAAGGAGTGCCGGCTTCCGGCAGTCTTGGGGCGGATGCTGAAAACGGCCAGACCGTTAAAGCCGGTGACTCCGGTGCCGAGGAGAAAAAGAGCGGAGAAAAAAATAGCGGACAAGCGGGAGAATCTTTTAACAGCTTCGCCGTTCAGGCCGGAAAGTTTTCGTCTAAAGAAGGAGCGGATACGCTGGCCTCTCAAATCGCAGACAAGGGGTATGCCGCCGTGTCGATTGCCAAGGACGACGGGTTTTATGTAATCGCCGGAATAACGGGAGAAAAGCAGATGACATCTGAACTTGGCAAAATATTAATCGAAAACGATTTTGAAGCGTGGGGCGGAAAAGAGCTTCCGGTTGCAATCGAGTCCGGTTTGCTGGAGCCTTTTAAAGAAGCGGCTGAGCTGTCGGCAAAAGCGATTCTCGGCGCGGAGGTTACATCTCAAAACATAGCCGATGTCAAAGCTCAACTTGACGGGGCCCAATCAAAAGGCTCTGAAGAGGTAAAGAAGAGCATACTGGAAGCCGTCAACCTTCTGGAGAAACCGACCGCAGCCAACGGCTGGAAGAGCCAGCAGCTATTGCTGGGCCAAATTAAATAAATAGAAAACCAGCAGACGTGCTGGTTTTTTTATTTTCGCGATTTTTGTCATTAAAAAGTTATTTTTCTGAAATTGTGGCGGCGGCGTTCTTTTGGTAGGATAAAACAGGTATCTTTTTTTCCTATGCAAAAACCTTTGAAAGGATGGCTTCTTATGACCCGACAGCTCATATTGGCTTCACAATCACCCCGCAGAAAGGAACTCCTCGATCTCCTGCAGATTCCGTACAGCATCGTTACGAGCAATGCGGAAGAAAAATTAATTCGAAACTTTTCACCAGCAGAAAACGTCAAATGGTTGGCGGAACAAAAAGTGCGTGCAGTAGCCGAACAATATCCTGATGCCGTCGTGCTTGGCGCCGACACCATTGTTTATTATGACGGAGCTTATTTGGGCAAGCCCAAAGATGCCGAAGATGCAGAACGGATGCTGAGCATGCTTTCGGGACAGACCCATTCAGTGCTCACCGGCGTCTGCATTAAGGACGGCGAAAGATGCGAAACATTTTTTGAGGAAACCGAAGTCTCTTTTTGGCCTCTTGAAGAAAAGGAAATCAGCGCTTACATCGCTACGGGAGAACCGTTTGATAAAGCCGGTTCATACGGAATACAAGGAAAAGGCGCGCTTTTTGTCAAACAGATAAAAGGAGACTATTATACAGTTGTGGGCCTTCCGATTTCCAAAACGATGAGAATGCTGAAAACGTTTGATCTCCACTCCTTTTGATGTACCGAACGAGAAGGGAATCAAAAGGGAGGGTTTATCATAAGCGATCTGCCATTGAAATTAAAAGATTTTCCTGATGAAGAAAGGCCAAGGGAGCGCCTTCTCAACACAGGCGCCGAAAGTTTGTCAAACCATGAACTGCTTGCGATACTGCTCAGAACCGGTACGAAAAAAGAATCGGTTCTTCAGCTTTCAAGCCGGCTGCTTCAAACGTTTGACGGCCTCCGTTTGTTAAAAGAAGCATCCGCCGAGGAGCTTTCAAGCATTTCCGGGATCGGCCGCGCAAAAGCCGTGCAGATTTTGGCGGCCCTTGAGCTTGGCCGGCGCATTCACAGTCTGGCTTGCAAAGACCGTTATGTGATTCGTTTTCCCGAAGATGCGGCCAATTTTTTAATGGGGGATATGCGCTTTCTCTCTCAGGAGCACTTCGTATGTGTGTATCTGAACACGAAAAACCAGGTGATCCACAAGCGCACGGTTTTTATAGGGAGCCTGAACTCTTCAATCGTCCATCCGAGGGAAGTGTTTAAAGAAGCTTTAAAGCGCTCCGCAGCTTCATTCATCTGCGTCCACAATCATCCGTCCGGAGATCCGGCTCCAAGCCGCGAAGACATAGAAGTTACACAGCGCCTTCACGAGTCCGGACAGCTGCTCGGAATCGAATTGCTCGATCATATCATCATCGGTGATCAAAAATTTGTGAGCTTAAAAGAAAAAGGATATTTGTAACACTTTTTTTTTCATTAAATTAAGCTATAATAGAATTTATGGGTTTTTGCTTAGGAATATTGTTTTAAGAAAGGAAGATACATACAAATGTTTGGAATTGGTGCGAGAGACCTTGGAATAGATTTAGGAACGGCGAATACGCTTGTTTTTGTGAAAGGTAAAGGAATTGTCGTCAGGGAGCCTTCTGTCGTTGCACTGCAAACAGACACAAAGCAGATTGTCGCAGTCGGAAATGATGCGAAAAACATGATCGGACGTACGCCCGGCAATGTCGTTGCCCTCCGCCCGATGAAGGATGGCGTAATCGCTGATTATGAAACAACAGCGACAATGATGAAGCATTATATTAGCAAAGCAGTTAAAAACAAAGGCTTATTTGCGAGAAAGCCGTATGTCATGGTCTGTGTCCCGTCGGGAATTACGGCCGTCGAGCAGCGTGCGGTTATCGACGCCACGCGCCAGGCCGGAGCGAGAGATGCATATCCGATTGAAGAACCGTTTGCAGCGGCGATCGGTGCAAACCTTCCTGTTTGGGAGCCGACTGGAAGCATGGTGGTCGACATCGGAGGCGGAACGACCGAAGTCGCGATTATTTCCCTCGGCGGCATCGTCACATCCCAGTCTATCCGCGTTGCCGGAGATGAAATGGATGAAGCAATCATTACTTATATTAGAAAAACATATAACTTGATGATCGGTGACCGGACTGCAGAAGCGATCAAACTTGAAATCGGTTCTGCCGAAGCTTCTGAAAACGGAGAAAGCATGGAGATCCGCGGCCGCGATCTTTTAACAGGCCTGCCGAAAACGATTGAAATCACTGAAAAAGAAATTACAGCGGCTCTTCGCGACACTGTGACCGCCATTGTCGATGCCGTAAAAAATACGCTTGAAAAAACTCCGCCTGAACTCGCGGCTGATATTATGGACCGCGGAATCGTCCTTACGGGAGGCGGCGCACTGCTGCGCCACCTGGACAAAGTCATCAGCGAAGAAACGAAAATGCCGGTTTTAATTGCGGAAGACCCTCTTGACTGTGTAGCGATCGGAACAGGCAAAGCTCTCGAGCAAATTCATCTATTTAAAGGCAAAAATTAAGGACACAGGGAATAGAAGAGGTGTATAATCATGCCGCAGTTTTTTACAAATAAACGGTTGATGCTTTTACTCCTTTGTATCATCATTTTAGTGGCAATGATTGGATTTTCGTTAAAGAATGACCGGAATGCAACTTGGCCCGAAAAATTTATTGGCGATACAACTGGTGTATTCCAGACGATTTTTCATACGCCCGCTCAATTTTTTGCGGGCTTCTTTGAAAATATCGAAGACTTAAAAAATACGTACAGCGAAAATGAGCGCCTGCGGAAAAAGCTCGACGGCCAGACACAATACGAGGCAAAGCTGCAGGAGCTTGAAAATGAAAATAAGTCTTTAAGAAAAGAGCTCGGCCATCTGAAATCAATTAAAGACTACACGCCGATTCTGGCGACCGTTATCGCCAGAAATCCCGATAAGTATGAGTGGTGGAACCTGATTACGATCAACAAAGGTTCAAAGCACGGCGTTGAGAAGGATATGGCGGTAACAGATGAAAACGGCAACTTGATCGGAAAAATCAAAAGCACAAAAGTGAACAATTTCACTTCCACCGTCCAGCTTTTAAGCGCAACAGACAGAAACAACAGAATCTCCACAGTTATCGCTGCAGATAAAGGCAAGAAAACGGTGAACGGAATCATCAACGGCTACGACTCAGATAAAAAGGCGCTTTCCATGGAAATCATCGAGCCTGATGAAGACAGGGAAGTGAAAAAAGGTGACCTCGTCGAAACTTCCGGTGCGGGCGGCGTTTTTCCTAAAGGCCTGACAATCGGAAAAGTGACAGAGGTTGAACCAGATTCCTACGGTTTGACGAAAATCGCTTATGTAGAGCCGGCAGCCGATATGTATAACCTTGATAACGTCATCGTCGTCGACAGAACGCTTGATACGGTGGATGTCGACAAGATGGACGATGAGGAGGAAGGGTCGTGAAACGCTTCCTTCTTCCCGTCGTCATGATGTTTGTTTTAGTATCTGACAGCGTCTATGCGGATTTTGTCAACTTGCCTTTTGTGACGGAAGAACAGCAGCTCATCCCGCGTTTTCTGCTGCTTGTCTTAGTTTTTATGACGGCTTATGTCAATCAGCCTTTTGCCATTACATATGGATTTATTTTCGGACTGTTATATGATATTAATTACACCGACCTTTTAGGTGTATATATGTTTGGTTTTGCCGGTATTTGCTATTTATCGTCAAAAGCGTTCAAAGTATTGCAGACAAACGCGCTGGTCGTCATTTTTATTTCGCTGCTCGCCGTCTGTGTTCTTGAATTTTACCAATATGGCGTGCAGATGCTGATACGTCCGGAAATTATGCCGTTCCATCAATTTGTGCTCGGCAGGCTCCTGCCCACGCTTGCGCTGAACGCCGTTGGCGGCCTTCTGCTCATTTACCCGTTCAAATGGTTTTTTACCAGTCTTAAGAAAGAGCTGAGGAATGAGTAAAAAGAGGATTTTATGAGCCGATGTCGAAAAGAGTATGATGTTGAGGTGAACACCGTGAAGACCCAAAAGCAGCAATACGTAACAATTAAAGGAACGAAAAATGGATTGACGCTTCATCTTGATGACACATGCTCTTTTGAAGAATTATTGTACGGTCTTCAGGATATGCTGTCACTCGAACATTATATGGATGGAAAAGGCCAGAAAATCAATGTTCTCGTTAAGCTCGGCCACCGCTATGTGACCGAGGAGCAAGAACAGATCCTGACCGATGTGATCACTGAGAAACAAAATCTGTTCATCCACTCCATTGAAAGTGAAGTCATGACCAAAGATGAAGCAAACCGCTTAAAAGCGGAAAGCGAAATTATTTCTGTCGCTAAGATTGTCCGTTCCGGGCAAGTCCTTGAAACGGAGGGTGATTTGCTTCTCATTGGGGATGTGAATCCGGGAGGAATGGTGAAAGCCGGAGGGAATATTTTCATCCTCGGCTCATTAAGAGGGATTGCCCACGCCGGTTTTAATGGAAATAAACGAGCTGTTATTGCGGCTTCGGATATGAGACCGACTCAATTGCGTATCAATCATGTGCTCAATCGCTCCCCAGACAACATCCAAGAAGGGAACGACATGGAATGTGCTTATTTAGATGAAAATGAGAATATGGTCATTGACCGCCTTCAGCAATTAGCTCATTTAAGACCTAGTTTAACAAGGCTTGAGGGAGGAATGTAAAATTGGGTGAAGCTATCGTAATAACCTCGGGGAAAGGCGGAGTAGGCAAAACGACGACGTCTGCAAATCTTGGCACCGCCTTGGCCATTTTGGGGAAACGGGTATGTCTCGTTGACACGGATATCGGCCTGCGCAATCTTGATGTTGTCATGGGCCTTGAAAATAGAATCATATATGATTTGGTGGATGTCGTTGAGGAACGATGCAAAATCCATCAGGCGCTTGTGAAAGATAAGCGCTTTGATGATTTGCTTTATTTGCTGCCGGCCGCTCAGACAAGCGATAAGTCGGCTGTTTTGCCCGAGCAGATGGTCAAGCTGATCCAGCAGCTCAAACAAGACTTCGACTACATTGTCATTGACTGCCCTGCAGGGATTGAGCAAGGTTATAAAAATGCGGTCTCGGGCGCAGACAAGGCGATTGTCGTGACAACACCGGAAATCTCCGCTGTTCGTGACGCTGACCGGATCATCGGCCTGCTTGAAAAGGAAGAAAATATTGAGCCGCCGAGACTTGTCGTCAACCGGATCCGCAACCACTTAATGAAAAACGGCGATACGCTGGATGTTGATGAAGTCATTCAGCACTTGTCGATCGAACTGATCGGTATTGTTGCGGATGATGATGAAGTGATTAAAGCTTCCAATAACGGGGAGCCTGTCGTCATGGACCCGAATAATAAAGCTTCAATCGCATACCGGAACATCGCCCGCCGCGTGCTGGGCGAATCTGTGCCTTTACAGTCGTTTGAAGAAGAAAATAAAGGCGTTTTCGCAAAGATTAAATCATTTTTCGGCGTACGCGCTTAACTGCAAAAAGCAATCTCCAAAGCGAGATTGCTTTTTTTGCAGTTTTATTGATCGTTTTCTACTTTATGCTTTAGCAAGGAAAGCTTATTGTCCCAATACATGTCGAAGTAGGCGAGCCACTGCTGCAGCTCGGCGAGAGGTTCGGGATGAAGCCTGTACAGTTTTTCTCTGCCCGCTTTTCTCCCGCTGACTAGGCCTGCTTCGGACAAAACTCTGAGATGCTTTGAAACAGCCGTCCGGCTCATCGGGAAATGGCTGCTGATATCTGTGACAGGCAATTCTTTGCCGGCGAGGAGCTCCAGCATTTTTCGCCGGGAGGGATCGGAAACGGCTTGGAACACATCATGTTTTGCGGCGGATGTCACTAGCCCTCAACTGCCTGACGCAGCTTTTGATTGACGATTGTTTCCCAGCCGCCATTCATCCGATTGCGGACATCCGCTTGCTTTTCTCCCGCTTTTGAAACCGTTTCTTCCGGCGCACCCCATCCTGAATGAATCAGGGTAAATTCGGTTTTTTCTGCAGAAAGCTCTTTCAATTCAAATGTGACGATCCATCCCGACGTATCCCAGCTGAAAGCGAGTCGATGCGGCGCATCAAGCTCGATCACTTTGCACGGGGAGGGGCCGAAAGGAGACTGCAGGGTGAATTCGCAGCCGATCTCCGGGCGGAAATCATTAGGCATAAACCAGGCGGCGATGCCTTCACTGGTGGCGACGGCCTCCCACACTTTTTCTATCGATGCGTGAAAAACAGCCTGTTTATGTATATCAGGCACTAGTTGATTGCTCATAATAGACCTCCTAGAAAAAAGTAAAACCAAATGGTTTCCTTTCTATTATATGAAACCTTTTAGTTTTATGTCAATGTTCCGTCATAATTCCCTGGGACAAGGCATATCATTGAACAAACGAACCTGAATGTAAAGGATGAGGGTTATGAGTCATAGAGCAGATGAGATTCGAAAAAGAATGGCCAGGAAAAGAAAGCGGAAAACACCGGACAAACAGCCCTTTTCATCAGACGGCAAAAAGCGGCCGCTCAAGCCGCCTGCATGGACAGCCTTTTCGGAAGATGAAAAAGGAGGAGACTTCCCTCCGCCTGAAGGAAGTTCCCTGCTGATAAACGGGAAGCACCCGCTTGTCAAGGCGGATGCGCTCATCTTGAAATGTCTTCTGTCGGCATGCCTTGTTCTTGTGTCCGCCATTGCCTACAAAGGCCAGTTTGAACCCGCAAACCAAATCAAACCGGTTATCAGCCAGGTGTTTACTGAAGAGTTCCAATTTGCGGCCCTCCAGAATTGGTATGAATCCAAGTTCGGCGATCCCCTCGCATTCTTTCAGCCGAAAGGCGCCAAACCGTCCGGCCAGGTCGAGGTGAATCAGGATCTCGCTGTACCTGCCGTAGGAAAGGTTCAGGAGAAATTCTCAGGGCAGGGCATTAAGGTAGAAACAGAAGACGAAACGATCCGCAGCATGAAGGAAGGCTATGTCATTGAAGTGGACAAAAATCCGGAAACAGGCCTGACGGTGGTCTTGCAGCATGCGGACAACAGCTATACCTACTACGGCCAGCTGAAAAAAGCGGATGTCGCTTTATACGATTATATAGATAAAGGAACGAAGCTCGGAACGATTGAGCAGGATAAAAATCAAAAAGGCATCTATTACTTTGCGATCAAACAAGGAGAGGAATTTGTTGATCCGATACAGGTGATCACATTTGAGTAAATGGACGGAGCTCTTCACCAAGCTTCACATTCATCCGCTGCTGTGGCTTGTCATGGCGATCGGTATCATGACAGGACATATTAAAGCGCTGTTTTGTTTAATGATCATTATTTTGATCCACGAGCTTGGCCACGCTGCTGCTGCCGTTTATTTTTCATGGAGAATTAAAGGCATTTTCCTGCTGCCTTTTGGAGGAACGCTGGAAGTCGATGAACACGGCAACAGACCGTTAAAGGAAGAGCTTGCCGTCATCGCCGCGGGGCCTGTTCAGCACATTTGGCTTCAATTTGCAGCCTGGCTTTTGGCGGTCAATTCGCTCATCAGCCCTCATATATTTGAAACGTTTACTTTTTACAATCTGACCATCCTCTTGATAAATCTGTTTCCTATTTGGCCGCTTGACGGCGGGAAGCTGCTGTTTCTGCTGTTTTCAAAACACCTTCCGTATCAGAAAGCGCAGCGGATGATGCTGGCTGTATCGTGCTTTTGCTGCGCTGTTCTAATCGCGGCGACTCTGCTGGTCTCCCCGTCGCAGCTGAGCGCTTGGGTGCTTCTCGTATTTTTGGCTGCATCCCTTTACCAGGAATATCGCAATCGGCATTACGCCCATATCCGTTTTTTGCTTGAGCGCTACTATGGAAATGAGAGGGAAGTGCGGCGACTCGCACCGATCACGGTGTGCGCCGAACAGCAGATTTATGAGGTCATGCTCATGTTTAAAAGGGGCTGCAAACACCCGATCATTATTGAGAAGGACGGACAAAAACTGAGCCAGCTGGATGAAAATGAAGTTCTCCACGCTTATTTTACAGACAAGCGCACGACTTCCTCAATGGAAGATCTGCTTCTGGTTTATTGACCATCCTTCTAAAAGACATTGACACTCGGGCTCTTTTCTGGTATATTTTTTAATGTTATGGATGTAGCACCCGTGCTACAACCGCTCAGCACAGGCGTTAAGTGCTTTCTTAGCCCCCTGTGACTGGCGAGTCTTAGTTTATTAGGAGGTGCAGAGATGTACGCAATTATTCAAACAGGCGGAAAACAAATCAAAGTTGAAGAAGGCCAAACTGTATACGTCGAAAAGCTTGCTGCTGAAGCCGGCGAAACAGTTACTTTTGACAACGTATTGTTTGTCGGCGGTGAAAATGTTAAAGTTGGCAGCCCTACGGTTGAAGGTGCTACGGTAACAGGCAAAGTTGAAAAACAAGGCCGCGCTAAAAAAATTACCGTATTTAAGTACAAGCCGAAGAAAAACCAACACAAAAAACAAGGTCATCGTCAACCTTACACTAAAGTTGTTATCGAAAAAATCAACGCTTAAGGCGTGTATGATATGATTCATGCAAAGATTACAAGATCCCGATCGAACAAAGACATCTTGGGCTTTGAAATGTCGGGACATGCGAATTTTGCTGAACATGGTCAGGATCTCGTTTGCGCAGGGGCGTCGGCGGTCGCCTTTGGAGCCGTCAATGCCGTAATGAAGCTGACGGGCATTGAGCCGGTCATTGACCTCGGGGAAGACGGGGGGTTTTTATCTTTCCGCTTCCCGGACGGTACGGATCGTGAGGCTTTTGAAAAGGCGCAGCTCCTTCTCGAAGGCATGATCGTCTCCCTTGACACGATCGAACGAGACTACAAAGGTTACTTAAAAGTAACGACGAACAAAATATAGGAGGTGAGCTACATGCTAAGATTAGATCTTCAGTTTTTTGCATCTAAAAAAGGAGTAGGTTCAACGAAAAACGGACGTGACTCTGAGGCGAAGCGCCTAGGTGCTAAACGTGCAGACGGTCAATTCGTATCTGGCGGTTCAATCCTTTATCGTCAGCGCGGAACAAAAATCTATCCAGGTGAAAACGTTGGGCGCGGCGGAGATGACACTCTATATGCAAAAGTCGACGGAACTGTTAAATTCGAACGTTTCGGCCGTAACCGCAAAAAAGTGAGCGTATATCCTGTAGCCTAACCTTTAAACGAAACTCCGGTCGTTCTGACCGGAGTTTTTTACATTCAGCACCATGACTTGCTTAAAACACCTTCCCGACGCCTAAATAAGGCCGGGTTTCCGCTCTGATTCTGCTTCGTTAAAGTATATAAACGTGTTTCATTTATACTGCCTTCTCTGTTATAATTCAAAGTACAAACTGAATCAGACTCCTAAAAGAGAGACCAAACGATTGGGAGTGCCAAAATGGAAGAAACTTCGAAAAAACGAGAAAAGAATATGGACGATAAGGCTTTGACCCATGAGCTTATCCATCTGCTCAGCCACTCAAGGCACGACTGGATGAATAAACTGCAATTGATTAAAGGAAACTTAACATTAAAAAAGTATGACCGCGTATTTGAAATTATCGATGAAGTGGTCATCGAAGCTCAGCATGAATCAAAGCTTTCAAACCTTAGAATCCCGCGCGCGGCGTATGAGCTGCTTACATTTAACTGGATGGCCCATTCGCTGACGCTTGAATATGAGGTGATCGGTCAAGTCAAGGATTTGTCAGCTTATGAAGAAAGGCTCGTCGTTCTCATCAGAAAGCTGTTTGGGATTTTTGACGATGCCGTTTTGAAAGGCAGCGACAATCATCTGACGATCACGCTGCAGACGGACGGTCCGGACGACCGCCTCGTCATCTTTCTCGATTTCCACGGCGTATTCACAAAGCTGACCGGTATCAAAGACTTTCATCATTCACTGGCCGACTTTTATGAAATCAAGCGGTTTGATGTAACAGACCGTGAGTGCATCGCCGAAATTCATATCAAGTAAAGCGGTTTTTTAGGAATAGAACGGAGGACATTATGTTTGTTGATCAGGTGAAAATATACGTAAAAGGCGGAGACGGAGGCAACGGTATGGTTGCTTTCCGCCGCGAAAAATATGTGCCAAAAGGAGGCCCTGCCGGAGGTGACGGCGGAAAAGGCGGAGACGTCGTTTTCAAAGTTGACGAAGGTCTCAGCACGCTGATGGATTTTAGATATCAAAGACATTTTAAGGCAGCGCGCGGAGAACACGGCATGTCTAAAAACCAGCACGGCCGAAATGCCGAAGACATGGTTGTGAAAGTCCCGCCCGGCACGGTTGTCATTGACGATGATACAAAACAGGTCATCGCTGATTTAACGGAGCACGGACAGGAAGCCGTCATCGCAAAAGGGGGACGCGGCGGACGGGGCAATACACGTTTTGCGACGCCTGCCAACCCGGCGCCGCAGCTTTCTGAAAACGGCGAACCCGGCAAGGAGCGCTATATTGTTCTCGAGCTGAAAGTTTTGGCAGATGTCGGTCTTGTCGGCTTCCCAAGCGTCGGAAAATCAACGCTCCTGTCTGTCGTGTCTTCGGCCAAGCCGAAAATTGCCGATTACCACTTTACAACGCTGAACCCGAATCTCGGAATGGTCGAAACGGAAGACGGCCGCAGCTTTGTAATGGCGGATCTTCCGGGACTGATTGAGGGGGCGCACGAAGGAGTTGGCCTCGGACACCAATTCCTCAGGCATATCGAAAGAACGCGCGTCATCGTGCACGTTATTGACATGTCGGGTCTTGAAGGGCGCGACCCGTATGAAGATTATGTGACCATTAATAAAGAGCTTGAACAGTATAATCTCAGGCTGACAGAACGTCCTCAAATTATTGTCGCCAATAAAATGGATATGCCGGATGCGGAAGAAAATCTGAAGGCTTTCAAAGAAAAGCTCACAGATGATTATCCTGTTTTTCCAATCAGCGCGGTGACCAGACAAGGCTTGAGGGATCTGCTGTTTGAAATTGCCGACCGTTTGGAAACGACGCCGGAATTCCCGCTCTACGACGAAGAAGACATGGCTGAAAACAGAGTCATGTATAAGCTTGAGGATGAGGAAGCGCCGTTTGAGATCAGCCGTGATCCTGACGGCACCTTCGTGCTCAGCGGAGCCAAGCTTGAACGCTTATTTAAAATGACGGACTTTTCAAGAGATGAGTCTGTTAAGCGTTTTGCCAGACAGCTTCGCGGAATGGGCGTCGATGATGCGCTTCGGGCCCGCGGTGCAAAAGACGGGGATACGATCCGTCTTCTCGAATTTGAATTTGAATTTATCGACTGATCATACCGGAGAGTTTGCCAAGCAAGCTCTCCGACTTTTAGCTGAAAGGAACGCCCTTCCTTTCGCAGGATCAATGTAAAGGAATCAGGGTTTTTAAAAGGAGAGAAAAGTCTGTGAAAGAGGAGACCTTTTATCTTGTCAGGGAAGACGTGCTGCCGGAGGCAATGCGGAAAACACTTGAGGTCAAAAAGCTGATTGAGCGGAAAAAAGCGGAATCTGTAGCTGAAGCCGTACAAAAGGTAGATTTGAGCCGAAGCGCTTTTTATAAGTACAGAGATGCGGTTTTTCCTTTTTATACGATGGTCAAGGAACAGATTATCACGCTTTTTTTTCATTTGGAGGACCGCTCAGGAACGCTGTCCCATCTGCTGCAAGTGGTAGCTGAATCGGGCTGCAATGTGCTGTCGATCCACCAGACCATCCCTCTTCAAGGAAGAGCGAATGTCACGCTCTCTGTCAGTACGAGAGGCATGGATGAAAATATCGATTTGCTGATGAACAAATTAAGAAAGCTGGAATTCGTAGAAAAGGTCGAAATACTAGGTTCGGGCGCTTAAGGGAGAGAATGACATATATCATGAGTATGAGAGTAGGTTATTTAGGTCCAGAAGCAACTTTTACGCACCTTGCCGTCTGCTCCTGCTTTTCAGATGCAGACCAGCAAGCATTTAACACGATACCGGCCTGCATGGATGCGGCGATGAACGGGGAGATCGATCTGGCTGTCGTCCCGCTTGAAAATGCGATTGAAGGATCGGTGAATCTGACAATAGACTACTTAATTCACGAACAGCCTCTTTATATTGTCGGAGAAATCACCGCTCCCATCCGTCAGCATTTGCTTGTGCATCCTACCAGAAAAGAGGCTTGGGAAGACATTCAGAAGGTTTATTCCCATTCCCATGCCATCGCGCAATGCCATAAATTTTTGCACAGCCGGTTCCGCTCCATTCCGTTTGAATATGCGACATCCACCGGAGCAGCTGCAAAATACGTGAGCGAAAATCCGGAAGAGAACATCGGCGTGATCGCCAATGAAATGGCAGCAGATACTTACGGATTAGACATCGTCAAAAGAGATGTGCATGACTATGAATACAATCACACGAGATTTGTGATGCTTCATCCGGATCGCGAGGCATCCCCTCCGGTCAACCCTCAACTCAAGGGAAGACCGAAAACGACTTTGCTGGTGACCCTTCCTTCGGACAGATCGGGAGCTCTCCACCAAGTGCTGTCGGCTTTCGCCTGGAGAAATTTGAATCTTTCTAAAATTGAATCGCGGCCGACAAAAACCGGTCTCGGCAATTATTTCTTCATTATTGATATTGAAATGGCCCTGGATGACGTGCTGATTCCAGGTGCAATAGCTGAGCTTGAAGCTTTGGGCTGCAAGGTGAAAATGCTCGGTGCCTACAACGCATATACACTATAAAAGAAAGGTCCTTTGCGCTGATAACGGCAAAGGACCTTTTCTTTTATTCGGGAATGAGGATGCCCGCTTTTTGCAGGGCGCCGCAAGCTTGTTCGATCTTCTCTTCATCATCTGCCTCCAATGTGTGGAGATGGATGCCGTTTGTCAGCTGAGACAGATAAGCGGCGTTTGTCGAAGAGATTTTTTTGACGAAATCCGCGACTTCTTTTCTTGTGCTGACCCTGATCGAAGCTGTTAAGTCTCCGTAGACCGGATGTTCAATCGTTACATCTTTCACCGTTACGCCAAAGTCGACGATCAGATTCAGCTCTTCTTCCGTTTTTTCGGGTTCGTGGTCACAGGCGATGATCCGCTGAACCGGCTGTTTTTTGCCGAGGGCTGACCGCAAATACATGTACCCTTGGCTTGTTGCGATGATCGGTTCGTTTTTTGCTTTTAATAAAGAAATATCCTGTACTATTACCTGCCGTGAAACAGATGCTCTTTTGGCCAGCTCGCTTCCTGTAAGCGGAGCCTCTGACTCCTTCAGCCAAGCCAGCAGCTGCTGGCGCCGCTCAGCTCCCGTAAGTTTTAATCCGTCTGTCAATCCGATGGTCTCCTTTCTCATTCATCATATCTTCAAGAACGTCCAACAGCCTATCAACATGTTCGCTTGTCGTATCGCATCCGAATGAAATCCGGACGAATTGAAGCGCGAGCTCCCTAGGGATCAAAAGGGCTTTCATCGTATTCGAAGGCTCATGATAGCCCGCTGAACACGCGCTTCCGGTAGAAATGCAAATTCCTCTCCGATTACATTCCAGCATAGTATATTGTCCTTCAAAGGAATGAAAAAAACAACCTATAATATGCGGCAGAACATGCGAATTTGCCGAATCGGGCACAGCAAGGGAGACGGGAAGCTTCCGGTCTTTTACTCCTTCCAGAAAACCTGCGCGCAGCTCCTGGAATTTGAGATGCGCGGCATCCATGCGGTTTATTGTCGAATCTGCAGCGGTAATGAAAGCGCCGATTCCAGGGACATTGACGGTGCCGCTTTTAAAGCCGTTTTCATGCAAAGTGCCCGGGTAGACGGGTTTCCAGTTTACACCCGGCCGAATATAGACAGCCCCAACTCCTTTTGGGCCGTATACTTTGTGGCTTGAGACCGATAAGGCATCAGCGCCGAGCTCATCAATGCGGACCGGAATCTTGGCAAATGTCTGTACGCAGTCGCTGTGCAAGAGCACGTCCCGCTTATGCAGGTAAGCCGAGAGCTTTGCCAGAGGCTGGATGACGCCTGTTTCTGAATTGGCATGCTGAATCGAAACCAGACCCGTATCCGGGCGGAGGTGCCGTTCAAGTATATCCGTTGTAATGATGCCTGAAGCATTCGGCTTCATCAAGTCGACATCAAATCCCAGCATCTCGAGATGCCGTTTCAAAATATGGATCGACTGATGCTCCATTTCTGTCATTAAAAAGCGCTTTTTCCCGGCGGGAAGTCCATTTAAGATGGAGTGAATCGCTAAAAAGTTGGCTTCGGTGCCTCCGCTCGTAAAATAAACGCCTTCTTCTTCTCCGGATAAAAGTTCTGCCATCCTTTGGCGGCAGCAGCGCAAAATGTTTTCGGCTTTCCCTCCTGCATCGTGCAGACTGCTCGAATTTCCGTATACGTCTGTGCTAAGTTTTTGAAACGCGTCCAAGGCTTCTTTTGATGCCGGTGTCGTCGCTGCATAATCAAGATAAATCACGGCGCTCGTCTCCCATTCTTTATAAAAAATACTTGAGTTTATTTTATCGATGTGTAAATATAGGTGTCAAGACACATGTAAATTTACAGGAGGAGTCGACATGTCTCATCAGACGATTATTGTTGTCGGAGCAGGTGCCGCAGCGTTGTCTTTTGCTGCATCCATTCCGCCGTCTTATGAAGTGGTTGTGATGACAAAAGCATCTGTAAAAGACAGCAATTCAACCCTCGCTCAGGGAGGAATTGCATCTGCTGTATTGCCTCGCGATTCCTGGTCGCTTCATGCGGACGACACGTTGTATGCCGGGTGCGGCCACAATCAAATCGAAGCGGTCCATGATGCCATTAAAGACGGACAGCGCCTTGTTGATGAGCTGATCCTTCAGCATTTCCCTTTTGATACTGACGAATCAGGAAAGCTGAGCCTCGGAAAAGAAGGCGCGCATTCGGTGAACAGAATTTTGCATGCCGGGGGAGACGCAACAGGACAGGAGTTGATCCGGCACTTAATCGGACGGCTCGGTCCGCACGTCGTGCTGAAAGAATACGAAACGGCGGCGGATTTATGGATTGAAGACGGACGCTGCTGTGGCGTCTGGACGAAAGACAGCCGTGGGAAGACGTTTCTCAGAAAAGCCGATTTTGTCGTGCTGGCGGCAGGAGGCTGCGGAAATCTATTTCAAATCAACACGAATAACCGTTCTGTGACAAGCGATGCGATTTCTTTGGCGTATCGGGCAGGAGCAGAGCTCGCAGACTTGGAATTCGTTCAATTTCATCCTACATTGCTTGTCAAAGACGGGCGCGCGCACGGACTTGTTTCAGAAGCTGTGCGCGGAGAAGGTGCTGTGTTGATTGATGAAAACGGACAGCGGGTGATGGAAGGCATACATTCTTTGCTGGATTTAGCGCCGCGGGACGTTGTATCTCGGGCGATACACCAAAAGCTTGCCTGCGGAAGCAGCGTATTTTTAGATATTTCCCGCATATCAGACTTTAAAAGCCGCTTCCCTACGATTTCTTCTCTTTGCGAAAAAGCCGGTATTTCCATTGAAGAGGGCCGGATTCCGGTTTCACCGGGCATGCATTTTTTAATGGGGGGCGTTTCTGTGAATAAATGGGGAGAAACGGCTGTTCCAAACCTTTTTGTGATCGGGGAAGCCGCTTGCACCGGCTTTCACGGTGCCAACCGTCTGGCAAGCAATTCTCTCTTGGAATGCATCGTCTTCGGAAGGAGAGCGGCGGAGCGGATTCAAGCCTGCCAAAAACCGGAGCCTGTCAGAGGCCAATCTCCTCAGCCTGAGAATGTGACGTATTCTGTTCCTTTGACAGATGTGAAGGATATTCAGAAACAAATGACAGATTATGCGGCGATCGTGCGTACGGAGGATGAATTGACGAAGGTGAAAGAATGGCTTGAGCGAATGCCGGTTCAAATCGTAAATGTGAAAGAAATCACAATAGAACAGCTCGAGCTAGCTCATTTATGGCAGACTGCCAAACAGATGACGGCCTCGGCACTGCTTCGTACAGAAAGCAGGGGCGGCCATTACCGTTCGGATTGTCCGGCGCCTGATGATAAAAACTGGCACGGCAAGCAAATCGTTCACACAAAAGGCGGGATCAAGATCAGACAAAACGAAGGGATTGTGAAATATGCAGCGGTTCATACTTAGGAACATGCTTAAGGAATTTTTCAAGGAAGATATCGGCCGGGGGGATCTCACTTCAGAAGCCGTTTTTGATGACAATCATCAATGCGAAGCTGTCATCACAGCGAAGGATGACGGCTTGTTTGCAGGAGAATTAGTGATTCTGGAAGGCTTTCGGCTGCTTGATGAAACGATCGCCGTCCACATGCTGAAAACAGATGGCGAAGCGGTTCGTAAAGGGGAAACGATCGCGCGACTCAAAGGCCGTGCAGCTTCCCTCATGACCGGTGAACGGGTTGTGCTGAATCTCATTCAAAGAATGTCCGGGATCGCCACATTAACAAAGCAGTCCATTATCAGGCTGAATGATCCGAATATCGCGATTTGCGATACGAGAAAGACGACCCCGGGCCTGCGCATCCTTGAAAAATACGCGGTCAAAACCGGCGGGGGCAGCAATCACCGCTTTGGATTGGACGGCGGCATCATGATTAAAGACAACCATATTGCCGCCTGCGGCTCGATTTCAAAAGCGGTTGAAAAAGCGCGGTCAGCGTGCGGCCATATGGTCAAGATCGAAGTGGAGATCGAATCTGAACAAGAGCTTCATGAAGCGATTGAGGCCGGCGCCGATATCATTATGTTCGACAATTGCCCGCCCGAGACGGTGAAAGCATTTGCTGAAATGACACCCGCCGGCATTATAACGGAGGCTTCAGGCGGAATTTCATTTGAAAATCTCCCCGCTTACAGGGGAACAGGGGTGCACTGTATTTCATTGGGCTACTTGACTCATTCGGCGAAAAGCCTTGATATCAGCATGAATGTTGATCTGAAAAAATAAGCGGGATTGGAGAGGGTACAGATGTCTATTTTAAAAGTGATTCATGACAGGAACGCCGGCATGATGCCGGAGGTGTATAAAGAATTGACTGAGGAAGAAATGGCCGGAAGGATTTTGAAAATCAAAAAGAAATTCGGAGCAAGGCTGTTTATCCCGGGGCATCACTACCAAAAAGACGAAGTGATTCAATTTGCGGACGCGACGGGCGATTCGCTCCAGCTGGCACAGGTCGCCCAAAAAAATAAAAAAGCGGAATATATCGTGTTCTGCGGCGTACATTTTATGGCGGAAACAGCCGATATGCTCACTTCGGACGAACAGATTGTCGTTTTGCCGGACATGCGCGCAGGCTGTTCGATGGCCGATATGGCCAATATGCGGCAGACAAATCGCGCCTGGGAAGAGCTGACGAAGCTGTTTGGCGATACGGTCATTCCGCTCACATATGTCAATTCGACAGCTGAAATTAAGGCTTTTGTGGGAAGAAACGGAGGAGCGTCCGTGACATCCTCAAATGCGGCGCGCATGTTGACATGGGCGCTATCGCAAAAGGAGAGGATTTTATTTCTTCCGGATCAGCACTTGGGACGCAACACGGCATTTGACCTCGGCATTCCTCTAAGCAGGATGGCGGTATGGGATCCAATTGCAGAAAAACTTGAGTATAACGGCGATATGAAAGACATAATAATCATTTTGTGGAAGGGGCATTGTTCAGTTCACGAAAAATTTACCGTGGCGAATATCAAAAGTGTTAAAGAGCGGGATCCGGACATCAATGTTATCGTTCATCCGGAATGCACCCACGAAGTCGTTGCGCTCAGCGATTTCAGCGGATCTACAAAAAAAATCATCGACTCCATTAATGAAGCAAAACCGGGGAGCAAATGGGCGATTGGAACAGAGATGAACCTTGTTTCACGCATCATTCAAGAACATCCTGATAAACAAATCGAATCCCTTAACCCTGATATGTGTCCTTGTTTGACAATGAACAGAATCGACATGCCGCATTTGCTGTGGTCGCTGGAGCAGATCGACAAAGGTGAACCGACAGGCGTGATCAAAGTGGATCAAGATATTGCAAAAGATGCCATTCTTGCGCTGAATCGGATGTTAACGATCCGTTAACTTTTTGGAGAACAAGTTTTTATCATAACCCCTCCGCTATGCGCATAAATTTGTGGAGAAGCATATTTGTTATTCTCATCTGTTCGTTCACGTTTTTGCATAGGAGGGGAAAACGTTGAAAATTCATATTGTCCAAAAGGGCGATTCTCTGGAAAAAATCGCGGAAAGATATGAAGTGGACTTTGAAGAACTGAAAAAGCTGAATTCGCAGCTGAGCAATCCAGACTTGATCATGCCGGGCATGAAAATCAAAGTACCGTCAGGGGGAGTGCCGGTCAAAAAAGAAGAACAGCTCAATATGCGAAAGGAATTACCGAAAAAACAGCAGGAACATCCATTTGCAAAAGAAAAGCCGAAAAGCAAGCTTGATGTTGAAGATATAAAACCGAAAGAAAAGCCTTCGGTTCCTTATGTTCCGCCTGTCCCGAACATCGGACAATCAAGTTTGCCTGAAGGCGACATTTCGAATTTGTATCAAAGCGTCAATCAGCTTCATCAGCCGTACGTACCTCCAAAACCTTATGAACATCAAGAGAAAGGCCCCAACATGTATAATCCATGGACAAATGAGGAGGAAAACCATATGGAAAATGTCAATTATCCGAATGTTCCGCAGCCGCCAAATGTCGGTGCAGCAGGTGATGAAAATAAGCAGTTTCACGGCATGCCGAATGTAGCTGCAGCGGGATATCATCACCATCCATATCCTTATCCGTTCTATCCTGGAGGCTGCTGGATTCCTGTTTCACCGGTGCTGCCTGGATCGGGATTGTGCCATCCTTGGTATCCATATCCTGCTCAAATGCCTTATATGCATCAGCCTAGCTATGTATCTCCTGCTGAATATGACGATGATGACAACATGGGGCATGACAATGCCGGTCATCACGGATACCATCATCAGCCGATGACTGCCCCGGCATATGCGCCTTACCAGCCGTTCCCGGGATTTGCACCGCCAAACGTCGGTCACGCCGGGGACCCTAATATGGCACACGGCAAAGAAGATGACTGCGGGTGCGGGCCGGGCCAATTCCCGGGAGGTTTTCCAGGTG
This sequence comes from Bacillus licheniformis DSM 13 = ATCC 14580, assembly GCF_000011645.1. Classification (GTDB taxonomy): domain Bacteria; phylum Bacillota; class Bacilli; order Bacillales; family Bacillaceae; genus Bacillus; species Bacillus licheniformis. Next base: position 2,798,161 of record NC_006270.3, on the reverse strand, counting down.
CGGCGCCATATGGACAGATGCCGCAAATGGGAGCTCCGTACGGTATGGGGGGATACGGACAGCAGCCTGCAGGGGGACAGATGTTTAACAGACCGGAAGATGATGAAGACTGATTCGGAATGGGACGATGATCTATCGTTCCTTTTTTATTGTGGACCGCTATAAACATTTTCATGCTATTTAACGGGAATGTCTATAACTGTCAAGGGTAACTCTTCGCATCCCGCACATCCTAAAAAAGAGCGCAATGCTCAAATTCAGCGGTTTTCACGGGGGGTACTACCATTGGACAGCAAGCTGAAAGTGTTTTCGGGGATTTTGCTTTTGACAGCAGGTCTATCTGCATGCGGAACGAACGACGCTATAGATAATGGAAACAATACGCGCCCGATCGGATATTATTCAAATGATGCAGATCGTAATGCAGGTCTTGATAATGACGGTCCTGTTACAGAAATGCTTGAAAACATGAACGGGAGAAACGGTGCAACAAACGTAAACAATCGAGCGGGCAACGGCAATCCCGTTCCAACAGGCGATGGAACTTACAGCCGGGGAGACATGAATTATCACAACCATTTGGTGAATACGGCGGATACAGGCTATGACAGACCGGAAAACCGTAAAATCTCAAGGAATATCACTGGGCGCGTCAACAAATTGAATTATGTTGACGAAAGCCAGGCAGTCGTAACGAATGAAACGGTCATCATCGCCGTACGGTCTGATAAAAGGCTGACAAATAACGAGAGAACTCAAATTAGAAAAGCAGCCAAAACATTTGCCGGAGACCGGACCGTTCAAGTTGTCGAGGACGACGGCGCATTTACAAGGCTGCGCGAAATGAACGATGATCCTCAGAACATTAGGGATCGCGGAGACACGACGAATAACAATTTGAACCGCTTGCGGAACCAATAACAAGCAGGGAATTGCCGGGGATTCCCCGGCAATTTTTTATAAGCGCTCGGCCGATTCCTTTACAAAAACGGGGAAAACCGTATAAAGTGTACATAGAGACGAGAATTATTTTGGAGGTAGAAAGTTATGGCTGGCCATTCTAAATGGAAAAATATTCAGAGACGAAAAAATGCCCAAGATGCTAAACGCGGCAAAATTTTCATGAAGCTTGCCAAAGAAATATATGTAGCCGCGAAAGAAGGGGGACCAGATCCCGAATCTAACGCAAGTCTGCGTCTCGTCATCGATAAAGCCAAAAATGCAAACATGCCAAATGACAACATCGACCGCGCCATCAAAAAAGCTTCCGGCAGCCAGGATGGAAAAAGCTATGAGGAAATTACGTATGAGGGCTACGGACCAAGCGGTGTGGCTGTCATGGTCAAATGTTTGACAGATAATAAAAACCGGACGGCGACAAGCGTCAGAACCGCTTTCAGCAAAAACGGCGGCAGCTTGGGAGAAACAGGATGCGTTTCTTATATGTTCGACCGGAAAGGATATATTGCAATCGAACGTGAAGATCTTGAGATAGATGAAGAAGAGTTTATGCTTGAGGTCATTGATGCCGGTGCTGAGGAGCTTGAAACGAGCGAAGAGCTGTTCGAGATTTATACAGAGCCCGAACAGTTTGAAGAAGTGAAGAAAAGCTTGGAGGAGCGCGGCTACAAGCTGGCAACATCCGAAATTACAATGGTTCCGCAAACCTATGCAGAAGTCGATGAAGCGCTTCAGGAAAAAGTCGAAAAGCTCATTGACGTGCTTGAAGATGATGACGATGTGCAGGAAGTGTATACGAACGTTCATTAAAGAAAAGGGCGCCGCTCAAGATTAGCGGTGTCCTTTTATGCTTCATCAAACCATTTAGCAGCCGTATCAAGCTCCAGCGGAAACATGATTTGATTTTTGATCATATATTGTGAAGGAATCTGTCATCTATGAGAGGAGGATCTATAAATGGCTGAACAGCAAGGAAATGAGAAGCCTTTCACGGCTATGGGCGCCGGTGCGCAAGATCAGGAAACCGCTCAAATCATCGAGAGAGTCGGCAGCCTTATCACCGGATTTGGCGAATCCATCTATGAGCTGGTACAGAAAAACAGCGGCATCGATCTGAGAGAGGCTGACTTCACAAAAAGCGAGAATGCGGAACTGAATCAAGCGATCCAAAATATTATCAGCGAATACATTCAAAATCTCAACAATCTGAATGCCGATCTCAGCGGAAAGATCGGTGAATCGATCCAAGGCATCGTCACAAGCAAAGATCAAAAAGACGCTTAAATATTGGACAGCATGATAATATTGTCGGCAAAGCTGCATTCAGCCTTGTCGACAAGTTTTTTTTATACATACGAAAATTTTGCTGTAACGGTCAAATGCTTTTTTTCATCCCGCAGCGCCGGCATTCGCGCAAAAACTGCCCGTTTTTCACAGAGCTTTTAAAAAGGGTGTAATCGCAATTGTCGCACCGTCCGTGGCGGACATCCGGATATTGATTGTAATCATAAACTTTTGTCAGGTCGTAGCCTTTTGTTTCATATTCTGTTTCCATGTTTTATCACCTGCACTTTTATTGTCGGTTATAGGATAACAGAACGGGGGAGAAAAGAAAATATAACATCTGCCGGTGGCGGCCGCAGATGATTCTCACTTTTATCAAACCGTATACCCCGTTCCTGATAGAATGCTTCATTCTCAAGCTGGATGGGCTTTTGGGAAAAACCTGCAACCAGAGGAGCCCATTCTTATGAGATTTTCTTCTTAAAATTTATCGATCTTTTAAACTAAAGAAAAAGTATTGTTTTAATAAAAATATTTAAATTTTTATTTTTTATCAAACTTATTCATAATTGAACGCGTCATGTCTAAAGCGTAAAATAACTGTGTCACAAAAAAGCCAAATATACAATGAGGCATGGAGGACATGCCTATAAATCGAAAGGTAGTGTAAAAGGGGAATAACCAATGAAGAAAAAAGTACTCATCTACTTGGTGATCGCAGCAGTGATGATAAATGGTGTATACAGGTGGTCCGAAAAAACAACCCGGGAAAGCTATCAGATCCAGGCCGGGGACAAATACAAGAACTTCAAGGAATTGCAGGAAAACGAAAAAAGCGGCTATGACATTGATTATCACGAAAAAGCGGGAAGCGACTGTTTAATCTTTTCGCCCCATGGAGGAAGAATAGAAGGCGGAGTGAGCGAGCTTGTCCGAGCTTTTAATGATGATTATTCAACTTATTTATTCGAAGGAAAAAAGGATGAGAACAACTCCGATCTTCATATTACCAGCACAAACTTTGACGAGCCTCTGGCATTGCAGAAAATAAAAGAACACCGCTATACCATCGCATTCCACGGCTATTCGGGCGACCGTCCGCACACGCTTGTGGGAGGAACGGACAGAAAGCTGGCAAAAGCCATCGTCAAATCTCTGAAAAAGTCTGACTTTTCCGCAGAATTGGTCAAAGTGGACGGGAAATTTGCCGGAACTGCTGAGGAAAACATCAATAATGAAAGCCAGACAGGAATGAGCGTGCAGCTTGAAATCAGCACGGCTCAGAGGAAAGAGTTTTTCGAAGACTTTTCCTATAAAGAGAGGGAAGAGACAAAAACGAGAACATTCCGAAAATATGTCAAGGCGGTCCGCAAGGTGCTGCAGGACAGATGCTGAAAATGGAAACTCATGTTATTCTGTGTATGAACTGCTAAAACATGAAGGAGGAATAAAAGAATGGAACGGAAAGACCGCATCGTTCAGGAATTTATGTCCCACCGCCTTGTGACAGAAGAACTCATTCAAAAAATTGATGAAAAACATCTCGATTACAAACCGACTGAAACGTCGATGCCAGCAAAGGAACTTGTCACGCATATGCTGCAATCTTTCTATACCTTTGCTTCGGCGGCAAAGGAAGGGAACGGAGAGCCTTTTAAAAAGAAGCCCGAAGAAACAGGGACAAGCTTGAGCGAGCTTGCCAAAACGTATACAGAAAAAACAAAAACGCTGCTTGAATCCTTTACGGATGAAGAATTGGATCGTGAAGTCGATTTGACCGGCGTCTTCGGACGAAAAGTAGCCGGCGAACAGCTACTGCAGCTCGCGATCGGACACGAAATTCACCACAAAGGCAATCTGTTTGTTTATGTCCGTGAAATGGGACACACGGATCTGCCTTTGTATGTAAAGATTCATTGATCCTGAGAGCCCTCCTTGAAAGAAAACCGGTTAAAAAGGAATACGAAAGCACCCGGGAGTACACATTATGAGTAAAAGCTAAAGGAGGGTGTCAGGTGAATACGCAGCGTGCCCAGGAAATCGTCGAATCACCCGATATGGTTGATGTTACTTATAACGGCAGGCCGATTTATATTCAGCGTGTCGACGAACAAAATGAAACCGCAAGAATCTTTCCGCTCGGCCAGCCGGAGAACGAGCAGGAAGTGCCGCTCGCAAATTTGAAAGAACATTAAAAAGAAACCCCTTCTGAGGAAGGGGTTTTGTTTTGGATTTGCCTGCCACACAGCCATCAAAAAAACACCCGAAAGACCGAGTGTTTAATTTATAATTTTCGCAAGTCCTCTTACTGCCAGCCTCAGCACATAAAACAATGGCTCAAGCAAATCGACGAGATAAAGATAATCCCATTTGTCATCATTACGTTTATTTTTTTTCTTCAACGAATGTTTCTCCTTTCTTGACGGTAATGGGGTTATTTCATATACGAGCATGCTTCCTATAAGTTTCAGATTACGGGTGAAATTTGTTTTTTCTGGAGGCCCATTGTTTTTGAAGCCAGCTTTTTTTATAAAGATAAGCGATCAATTCCATCCACATCTTAGGAAGCCTCTGCGGGAAACGGCTTTTTTTGTAAAGGGTTTGATAGGCTGTTTTTAAGTCATCCCACTGCCTGCATTCTTTCGTCTGCAAAAATCTGGCGACATCGATGACTTTGATTGTTCCAGACGGCGTCAGTATCAGGTTTCGGAGGTGGATATCGGATGGATTCAATCCTTTCCGCCTCGCATCGTTCAATGCGCGGTCGACCTCGCAGATCATGTCATCATCGATCCGAATGCCTTTGTTTAAACACTCATAAAAAGTATATCCTTTAATATACTCCATTAAAATATATGATGGCCCTGTTTCATATATATCAGGATAATAATTCGAATCAGAAAGCTTTTTGTAAATCTCCGCTTCCCTTGCGGCGATGTTCTTAAATTCAGGAAAAAAGACTTTAAGAGCCATTTCCCTGCCGCCCTCTTCAGTCAGCTTAAAAACGTATGCGCTCCTGCCTTTCCCGATCAATTCCAAGTCATCGGGTTTTTGGATAAGCTTGTTGAACTTTTTTTTCGTATCATACTTTACGGCTTCTGCATAGGTATGCGCCTTTTTCACGCTGAGCTCACCTTCTTTTTAAGGGCTGGTCAAACGAAAAACTCTCTATAATGTTGTTTATACATGAGAATGGGCTGTTTTGCACCTTAAATGCTTTTGAGTTCTTCATATTGGTTTGAAAATGTAACATTCGTAAACCGGTTGTCATCTAAAAAGAGATCGCTTGCTTTTTTAGATTAATTTTTAAAAGCGTTGGTCAAACTAAGGATATGATCGTTAAGGCAAAAAAGAAGGTGATATTGATGTACAGCCGAAGCAAGTTCAAAATCGGTTTATTGCTTATTGGAAGTCTGCTGGCCGCGCTCAGCTTTCACCTGGAGGCCTTGGCCGAAAAGCCGGCTAAAGTTCAAATCCAGCTTGAAAAGGTTTATCTGGACGGAGACGTTGGAATTGAGAATAAAGTAGAGGCCGCTCGCACACTGGAAGACTTTAAAGCTGCTTATAAAGGGTGGCAGCTCATCGATCAGAAAAAGGGGTTTATTCTGTTTCGCAAACAGGTGGACGACATTTCTCCCCTCAGCAAAACAAACGGTTATATCGGAGTGACTGAAGATGGCGTGATTTCGACTTTTCACGGTCGCCCGGGCATCTTATCAGAACCCATTCAATCGTTTTTTCAGATTGATATAAAGCGGCTGGAAAGCCGGATGGCGGATGATCTGCGCAAAGGGATACCATACCGCACGAAAAAGGAATTTGAACATGTCATTGAAGCCGTAAAATCATCCGGAAGCCAACATCATGTAGAAGATATGAAGACATGACGCTGTTATGTCTTTTTTCAGCTGCAGACAGAAGCTTTTTTAGCGAACATATGTTAACTTTTTCATTCTAGCTTTGCCTGTTTTGTGTTACAATGAAGAGCAGTCAAAGAGGTGAATGAACGTTGATCGAATTCGTAAAAGGGACGATTGATTATGTATCGCCCCAATATATTGTCATTGAAAACGGCGGGATCGGCTATCAGATCTTCACGCCAAATCCGTTTATTTATAAGAAAAACAGCAAAGAAACAATCTATACATACCATTATGTAAGAGAAGACACGAATGCGCTGTACGGCTTTTCGACAAGGGAAGAAAAAATGCTGTTTACGAAAATGCTGAATGTTACGGGGATCGGCCCAAAAGGAGCGCTTGCGATCCTCGCTTCCGGCGATCCGGGAGCGGTGATTGAAGCGATCGAGAATGAGGACGAAGCATTTCTCGTCAAATTTCCCGGCGTAGGCAAAAAAACGGCAAGGCAGATCATCCTTGACCTGAAAGGGAAGCTTGCGGATGCCGTTCCTGAAATCGCTGCCGATCTGTTTAACCATGAAGAGCGGGAGCAAATTCATGAAGCGGCAACGGCTCTTGAGGAAGCGCTTGAAGCATTGAGGGCGCTCGGCTATTCCGATCGGGAAATTAAAAAAGTCCAGCCTCATTTGAAAAAGGAAGAGGCGCTTTCGACAGATCAATACGTTAAAAAAGCATTGCAAAAATTGTTAAAGTAAGGTGATATCATGGATGAGCGGCTTGTATCAAGTGAACTAGACAACCATGAATCAGCGATTGAGCAAAGTCTGCGTCCGCAAAGACTTGCTCAGTATATCGGCCAGGAAAAAGTGAAAGATAACCTCAAGGTTTTCATCGAAGCTGCGAAAATGCGGGAGGAAACCCTTGACCATGTCTTATTGTACGGGCCGCCGGGATTGGGAAAAACGACGCTCGCCGCGATCATCGCCAACGAAATGGGAGTCAATCTCAGAACGACGTCAGGTCCGGCGATCGAGCGCCCCGGTGATTTGGCGGCGATATTAACGGCTCTGGAGCCAGGTGACGTTTTATTTATAGACGAGATCCACCGCCTGCACCGTTCGATCGAAGAGGTGCTGTATCCTGCGATGGAAGATTTCTGCCTTGATATCGTGATCGGCAAAGGACCGTCGGCACGTTCTGTGAGGCTCGATCTTCCTCCTTTTACCCTCGTCGGCGCGACCACAAGGGTTGGGCTTTTAACCGCGCCTCTCAGGGACAGGTTCGGCGTTCTGTCGAGGCTTGAGTATTACACGCGTGATGAGCTTTCAGAGATCGTGATCAGAACGGCAGAGCTGTTTGAAGTCGACATCGATTCGCTCTCGGCTCTCGAAATCGCGAGACGGTCAAGAGGGACGCCGCGGATTGCCAACAGGCTTTTAAGGAGGGTCAGGGATTTTGCCCAGGTGCTTGGAAACAGCTCCATCACAGAGGAAGTGGCGGTTGATGCGCTTGAACGCCTCCAGGTTGATAAACTCGGGCTTGACCATATCGACCGCAAGCTTTTGATGGGCATGATCGAAAAATTTGGCGGCGGCCCCGTCGGCATCGATACGATTTCGGCTACTATCGGTGAGGAGTCTCACACGATTGAGGATGTGTATGAGCCGTATCTTCTTCAAATCGGTTTTATTCAAAGAACGCCGCGGGGGCGCATCGTAACCCCTGATGTTTACAGCCACTTTAAAATGGAGGTTCCGAACCATGACTGAATTTCCAAAGATTTTAATGGTGCTGGGCGCCGTCATTTTTGGCATCGGTTTATTCATGCAAGTCATCGGCAGGCTTCCCGGCGACATTTTTGTGAAAAAGGGAAACGTGACGTTTTTCTTTCCGGTTGTTACATGCATTGTCATCAGCATCATTCTGTCCGTCGTGTTTTCATTCTTCGGACGAATGAAATGATGCGATATTCAAGTCTATAGATAGAGTAAGGTGAAAAAAGATGAAAGTAGAATTATTCGATTTTGACTTGCCTGAACGCCTCATCGCACAGGTTCCTTTAAAAGAGCGGGATGCGTCCAGGCTGATGGTGCTGGATAAAAAAACAGGGGAGATCACTCACAGCACGTTTAAGCACGTGATTGATTTTCTGAACGCGGGCGATTGCATCGTTCTGAACGATACGAGGGTGCTGCCGGCCCGCTTGTACGGAGTCAAGGAAGAGACGGGAGCAAAGGTTGAAGTTCTTCTGTTAAAACAGGAGGAAGGGGACGTCTGGGAAACGCTTGTCAAGCCCGCAAAGCGGGTCAAGCGCGGAACTGTTCTTTCGTTCGGTGACGGCCGTCTAACGGCGGTCTGCACAGAAGAGCTCGAGCACGGCGGCAGAAAAATTGAATTCCGCTATGAAGGGATTTTTTACGAGGTGCTCGAGTCGCTCGGTGAAATGCCTCTGCCTCCTTATATTAAAGAACAGCTCGATGACAGGGAGCGCTATCAGACGGTTTACTCAAAGAAACAAGGATCGGCGGCTGCGCCGACGGCCGGGCTGCATTTTACGGAAGAGATTCTCGATGCGCTCAGGGAAAAAGGCGTGCATATTGCGTTTATCACCCTTCATGTCGGTCTTGGGACATTCCGGCCTGTCAGTGCGGAAAATGTAGAGGAACACGACATGCATGCCGAGTTTTATGAAATGTCGGAAGAAACGGCAGCATTGTTAAACCGCGTCAGACAGGAAGGCGGAAGGATCATTTCCGTCGGCACGACATCGACGAGAACGCTTGAGACAATCGCTTCCGAGCATGACGGCCGCTTCCGGGAAGCGAGCGGCTGGACATCGATTTTTATCTATCCCGGCTACACATTCCGGGCAATAGACGGGATGATTACCAATTTTCATCTTCCGAAATCGTCCCTCATTATGCTTGTCAGCGCGCTCGCAGGCAGAGAGCATGTGCTTTCCGCCTACCGGACCGCAGTGGAACACGAATACCGCTTCTTCAGCTTTGGAGACGCCATGTTGATCAAATAAAATTCAAAAAGATTGGAGGGCTCATAATTTGTCGCAGCAACCGATACGCTATGAGTTCATAAAAGCATGTAAACAAACAGGAGCAAGGCTGGGGAGAGTGCACACCCCGCACGGCTCTTTTGAAACGCCGGTGTTTATGCCCGTAGGAACGCTCGCCACCGTTAAAACGATGTCGCCGGAAGAGCTGAAAGAAATGGGTGCAGACATTATTTTAAGCAATACGTACCACCTTTGGCTGAGACCGGGCCATGACATCGTCAAAGAGGCGGGGGGGCTTCATCAGTTTATGAATTGGAACCGCGCCATCTTGACGGATTCAGGCGGCTTTCAGGTGTTTTCCCTGAGCGAGTTCCGCAAAATCGAAGAGGAAGGCGTTCATTTCCGCAATCATTTAAACGGAGACAAGCTGTTTTTATCTCCTGAAAAAGCGATGGAAATCCAAAACGCCCTCGGCTCGGATATTATGATGGCGTTTGACGAATGCCCGCCATACCCGGCAGAGTACGATTATATGAAGAAGTCTGTTGAACGCACGAGCCGCTGGGCGGAAAGGTGCCTGAAAGCTCACAATCGCCCTGACGAGCAGGGGCTTTTCGGAATCGTTCAAGGCGGCGAGTACGAAAATTTGAGAAAACAAAGTGCGAAAGACTTGATTTCATTGGATTTCCCGGGATATGCTATAGGTGGACTATCCGTCGGAGAGCCAAAAGACGTGATGAACCGTGTGCTGGAGTTTACAACTCCGCTGCTTCCAGCGGATAAACCGCGCTACTTAATGGGTGTCGGTTCACCGGACTCACTGATTGACGGAGCCATCCGCGGAGTGGATATGTTCGATTGCGTGCTGCCGACAAGGATAGCGAGAAACGGTACGCTCATGACGAGCGAAGGGCGCCTCGTCGTCAAAAATGCAAAATATGAAAGAGATTTCAGGCCGATTGATGAGCAGTGCGACTGCTATACGTGCCGCAATTACTCGCGCGCTTATATCAGACATTTAATCCGCTGCAACGAAACGTTTGGAATTCGTTTAACTTCTTATCATAATCTTTATTTTCTGTTAAAATTAATGGGGCAAGTGAGAGATGCCATTCGTGAAGATCGTTTAGGTGATTTCCGGGAAGAGTTTTTTGAGCGCTACGGTTTTAATAAACCAAATGCTAAAAGTTTCTGACACATAAACGAAGAAAGCGATAAAGCCATTTGAAAGGGGTGAAAAAATAATGGAGATGCTTGGAACATTACTTCCGATTATTTTAATGTTTGCGGTTCTTTATTTCCTTTTGATCCGTCCGCAGCAAAAGCAGCAGAAGGCTGTCCGCCAGATGCAGGAGGAGCTGAAAAAAGGGGATAAGGTCGTAACGATCGGCGGCCTGCACGGCATCGTGGATTCAATTGACGAAAGCAAGGTTGTCATCAAAACAGGCGACAATACCCGTCTGACATTCGACCGCCGCGCAATCAGAGAGGCGTCAGCAGAATAGCCGAAAGATACATAAACATCGGAAATCGGGCTTTCACACGACGTGACGGCGGCGCTGTTCGGACGGGGACGTCCGCGCGCTATAAGCGCCGTTCCTTATTGTTTTAGGAAGCTGCATTTGTTTCTGATGTGAATGACGAAAGAAGCCTGCGGGCACTGGGAAAAGGGAGCGGACATCCGCTCCCTTTTTGCTGCCTTTATGCACGGCTCCCCTGCAGATTGACCCCGAAAACCCCGCCCAGCATGCTGACTCCCAAAAAGCCGGAATGATAGAGGAGCTGCTTCAAATTGAAGGCCTCTCCAAAGCCGAGATATTGAAACAAAAGCACCGTAAGGGAGAAGCAAAGCGCTGTCAACCCTCCGCTCAGCCACCCCTTTTCCTTCGATTTTCCTCCCGCAATAAAACCGCCGATGAACAAGGTAATAAAAGATATGGCGGTAATCAACCAGCTGAATGAACTTTCGGTTAATGATGTGAAGGTAAGGAGCAGCGAAATAAGCAGGCTTCCTGCAAACATCAAAGCGAAAATGACCACCAAGCTGTATAAAATCCCTTTGCCGACTTGTTTTGGTTCGTTCATCACGATCCTCCTTTCAAAATAGACGGGCTCGTCTTTTTAAATGTATTCTGCATGTTTCGCAAATAGACTAGCTCCCCCGACCTTTTATACATAAAAGACTCAAATTAACAAAGGCTATGTTTATGATCATGATAGGCGGAAGGAGGCGGGCCGTAATGGATGAAATCTTAGCTCTTACGTTTCGGACGATCGTTTTGTATTTCATCATCTTTATTTTGTTTCGCTTGATGGGGAAGAGGGAAATAGGCGAGCTGAGCATACTGGATCTTGTCGTTTTTATCATGATGGCCGAAATCGCGGTTTTGGCTATTGAAAATCTCGATGACCACCTTCTCCATACGATCATCCCGATTCTCGTTTTGACGCTGATCCAGGTTATATTTGCATATCTGTCATTGAAAAATCAAAAAATCCGCCGGCTTCTCGATGGAAAACCGACGATTATCATAGACCGCGGAAAAATTGATGAACACGCCATGAGGACACAGCGCTATAATTACGATGATTTGATGACGCAGCTGAGAGATAAGAATGTGGAACGAATCGGGGATGTTTCATATGCGATTTTGGAGCCGACCGGGAAGCTTTCAGTGTTTACAAAAGACGGGCCGAACAAAATGATCGAACTGCCGTTGATTGTTGACGGAGTTGTTCAGAAAGAAGAATTGGAAAAGATCGGGAAGGATCAAGAGTGGCTTGAGCAAAAGCTTGAAAAAAGAGGACACCGCGATCTTTCCAAAATTTCTTATTGCACTTACAATAAAGGTTCTTTTTTTATTGACATAAAGGATGAATTCAAGCCTTAAAAAGAAAGCTATGAAATCCAGCGGCCGAACAGCGGAAACCGCTGGATTTCTTCCTTTTTGACCAGCTTGAAGGCAATCAGAAGGAAAACGTAGAGACAGCTTGTAACCGCGATACATAAAAGCAGGCGCATCGGCTCGGACTGGGCTAAAAAAAGGTGTTCTTTCATCAGAAGGCTGCCCCACCCTGATATCAAAATGACGCCGAAGGATACGATATATTCTTTCAGGTTAATGCTGATGGGAAGCACTTTGCTGACGGTTGCAGCGTGCAGCAAAGTGACAAGGATGATTCCCGTCAAGATCGCAAGCGCAGCCCCCATAATGCCAAGCGAAGGCCGTGAAGCGAGAACAAAAATGAGACCGGTTTTCACAACGGCGCCGACCAAGCTGTTCATCATTGCCGCGCCGGCCAGGTTTAAAGCCTGCAGGACGGCCTGCAGGGGGCCTTGGAAATAGTAGAACAAAAAGAATGGAGCCATGATTTTGACGTAAATGGCGGCATTTGACGACCCGTACATCACGCTGACCAGCTCATCAGCATACGAAAATAAAATGACCGCTGATATTCCGCCGCTTAATAGGCAAAGCCTCATCGCCTGCTCAAGCCTGTATTCCACAACCTGCATTTTTTTCTGCTCGATTCCTTCGCTGATGGCGGGAACGAGCGCGGTAGACAGCGAATATGTGATAAAGCTCGGGAGGGTGAGAAGCGTCAGGGCAAAGCCGGTCAACTCCCCGTACTGGCTCGTTGCGGCGGAAGCGGCGACCCCTGCTATCGCAAGGCTTTGCGCTACGACAATCGGCTCAAAAAACCATGACAGGTTCCCGATAAAACGGCTGCCCGTCGTTGGGAGCGAGACGCTCATCAGCTCGAAAAAAGTCGTTCGCCCCGCTTTAAGCGATTGGAAAAAACGTTTTCTGATGCGGATTTTCTTTTTGTATTTAAAGGCGACGAACAAATAAAGGAGTGAAGCCAATTCGCCAAACACGGAAGACAGCATGGCGCCCGCTGCTGCATACTCGATGCCGAGCGGAAGGAATGCTGTCGTGCAGACGGCGACGAGCGATATCCGGACAATTTGTTCGAGAACCTGGGACACGGCAAGCGGCCGCATATTTTGCTTCCCTTGAAAATAGCCCCTCAGCACGCTGGAAACGGCAATGATCGGCACGACCGGCGTAACCGCCAAAAGCGGATAAAGCGTTCTTTTGTCTGTGAGCAGCGTATCGGCCATCAGCGGGGCGTAAATGAGAAACACCGGAGTGATGATGGCGCTGAGCGTCCCGGTGATCGCAAGAGACATCACTAAAATCTGTTTTGTCTTCCTATGGTCTCGGCGCGCTTCCGCTTCAGCGACCAGCTTGCTGATGGCGACCGGGAGGCCGAACTGGGTGAGGGTGACGGCCAGAAAAAAAGTCGGGGCCGCCATCATGTAAAGCCCGACGCCTTCACCACCGATGAACCTTGCGATGACAATCCGGTTGATAAAGCCGAGCATTCTCGTAATCAAACCCGCCGCTATTAAAATGAGCGTTCCTTTTAAAAACGTCTGCTTCGTCATTTCTAGAGTCCCCTGCCTTCTCAAACAACCTTTAATCATATACAATAAGATATGCGCATACATCGTCCAAGCATGACAAGTCTCTCTGAAAAAATGTGAAAGGAGCGTGGCTTTGGCATGGGCAAACATCCGGCTGATCTGTACAAGGATCATTTAAAACCCTTTCTTCGCAGCAAGACGGAAGAGTTTAGAATACTCGGTTATGACGATATTGAAATAGAGGAATTGTGGTCATACTTATTGAATAAGAAATGGAAGAACCGGAAGGATGTTCAAATTCACCAGCTGGCCGGTGATATTTTATCTGTGAAAATTGGCGAATTTATGAACTATGCAACCGTAGAATCGTTTAAAACGTCTAATTTACTCGACAGCAAAGAAGGGCAGGATATGCTCGATGAGCTGCTGAGGTAGCCGTTGATTTTGGTTGATTTAAGGAGGAAATACATAATGAAAAAAGGACGCTTGATTGCGTTTTTCCTTACCGTTCTCTTGATCGGTACAGGACTGGGAATGTTCACGAAGCCGGCTGCAGACAACATCAGCCTCGGCCTTGATCTTCAGGGCGGTTTTGAGGTTCTGTATGAAGTCCAGCCTGCCAAACAGGGCGACAAAATTGACAGGGATGCCCTCATCAGCACGGTTGAAGCGCTGAACCGCCGGGCGAATGTATTAGGCGTCAGCGAGCCGAACATTCAAATTGAAGGAAACAACCGGATCAGGGTTCAGCTTGCCGGCGTCGACAACCAGAACAGGGCGCGGGAAATCTTATCGACACAGGCTCAACTTACGTTCAGGGATACGAATGACAAAGAGCTTTTGAACGGTGCGGATCTTGTCGAAAACGGCGCCAAACAGTCGTTCAAGCAGGATACGAATGAGCCGATCGTGACGATCAAGCTGAAGGATGCCGATAAATTCGGCGAAGTGACGAAGAAAGTGCTCGATATGAAGCCGAACAACCAGCTCGTCATCTGGCTTGATTACAAAAAAGGCGACTCTTTTAAAAAGGAATCGCAAAAAGCGGATCATAAATACATTTCCGCTCCGAATGTCAGCCAGGTGCTGAATACGTCAGACGTGATGATTGAAGGCAACTTTACGATTCAGGAAGCAAAAGACATGGCGAGCATTTTAAATGCGGGAGCTCTTCCTGTCAAACTCGTTGAAAAGTATTCGACATCCGTCGGAGCGCAGTTTGGGGAGCAGGCTTTGAATGATACCGTGTTTGCGGGAATCATTGGTATTGCTATTATTTTCTTATTTATGCTTCTTTACTATCGCTTGCCTGGTTTTATTGCGGTCATTACGCTTTCGGTCTACATCTACATTACACTGCAGATATTCGACTGGATGAATGCGGTTCTGACCCTTCCGGGGATCGCGGCTCTTATATTGGGCGTCGGGATGGCGGTTGACGCCAACATCATTACGTATGAACGCATAAAAGAAGAGCTGAAGCTCGGCAAATCGGTCCGTTCGGCTTTTAAAGCAGGAAACAGAAGATCGTTTGCAACGATTTTTGATGCCAATATTACGACGATGCTTGCCGGAATCGTGCTTTTCATATTTGGTACAAGCTCTGTCAAAGGCTTCGCGACCATGCTGATCCTATCCATTTTGACAAGCTTTATTACAGCTGTCTTCCTGTCGCGCTTCCTGCTCGGCCTGCTGGTCGAAAGCCGCTGGCTTGACCGGAAAAAAGGCTGGTTTGGGGTGCGCAAAAAAGACATTTTGGATATCAGAAAGACAGACGAAAATACGGAGCCTCCGAACCCGTTTTCCAAATGGGATTTCGTCGGGAAGCGCAAATGGTTCTTTGCATTTTCGGGCGTTCTTCTGGCCGCTGGTCTTATCGTCTTGCTTGTGTTTAAGCTGAACCTCGGCATCGATTTCTCAAGCGGATCGAGAATCGAAGTTCAAAGCGATCATAAGCTGACAACCCAGCAGCTCGAAAAGGACTTTGAACAAGTCGGGCTTGATCCTGACTCGATCGTTCTTTCAGGCGAAAAAAATGATCATGGCGTCGCCAGGTTTGTCGGCGTGCCGAATCAGAAAAAGATCGCTGAAGTGAAAGATTATTTTAAAGACAAATACGGAAGCGAACCAAATGTCAGCACCGTATCGCCTACCGTCGGCAAGGAGCTGGCGAGAAATGCGCTTTATGCGGTGATCATCGCGTCAATCGGGATCATTTTGTATGTCTCGATCCGCTTTGAATACAAGATGGCGATTGCGGCTATTACTTCATTGCTGTATGACGCGTTTTTCATCATTGCCGTCTTCAGCCTGACAAGGCTTGAGGTTGATGTTACTTTCATTGCTGCCGTGCTGACGATCATCGGCTATTCGATAAATGATACAATTGTAACGTTTGACAGGATCAGGGAGCATATGAAAAAGCGCAAACCGAAAACCTTCAGCGACTTGTCGCATATTGTGAATTTGAGCTTGCAGCAGACGTTCACGCGTTCGATTAATACGGTGCTGACTGTCGTCATTGTCGTCATTGCACTTCTCATCTTCGGCGCTGCATCGATTTCGAACTTCTCTGTTGCGCTGTTGGTCGGACTTTTGAGCGGAGTATATTCATCACTCTACATCGCAGCTCAACTATGGCTTGTCTGGAAAGGGCGCGAACTGAAAAAGCCGAAGCGCAAGCCTGCAGAAGAATAAATAATGGACTGCCCGCACTGCCGGGCGGTCTTTTTTTGATTTGAATAGAAAAAAAGTTGTTTTGGCGGCTTTCTATCGATCTTCTTTTTGTTTAAAATTGGAGCAGAGCGGGAAAATAACGCTAGAAAACGACGCGAATGGAGAGAGTATCTCATGAACAAACAATGGACGTTAATTGCTGCACTTATTTTTACATTAATTGTTGCTGTTTTCGCGGTCATTAATGTTGAACCGGTGAAGGTTGATTTTCTTTTTGGTACAGCAGAATGGCCTTTGATCCTGGTGATTTTGGTGTCGGTATTGATGGGGGCGCTTATCATCGGCTCGGCCGGCGCTTTCCAGATCATGCGGCTGAAAAAAGAGCTCAAGGCGCTCAAGAAAGAAGAACGGGCAAAGCATCCTGAACTCGAAGCCGAACCGGCGGCGCCCGAAAACCAGAAAGACTAGAAAGATTGTACGAAATAAATTGAATCCCCTCATGCCGCTCTAGTATAATAGTGTGGTTGAGGGGTGAATTTATGTTAGCGTCAAAAATGCGTTGGGACGTGCAAACGCCCGACAAAGAAAAGGTGGAGCAGCTCGCCGGAAGGTTAGGCATTACTCCCCTTGCCGCCTCATTGCTTGTCATGAGAGGTTACGATACAGCCGACAAAGCATCTTCATTTTTATATGGCAATGATGCACGTTTTCACGATCCTTATCTGCTGAAAGATATGGAAAAAGCTGTACGGCGAATCAAACAGGCAATTTCAGATCAAGAAAAGATTATGATTTACGGCGATTATGATGCGGACGGTGTGACAAGCACGACTGTCCTTTTGCAAATGTTGAAAAAATGTTCAGCACAAGCCGATTTTTATATACCTGACCGCTTTAAAGAAGGGTACGGTCCGAATGAAGCGGCCTTTCGCGGGATCAAAGAATCAGGCTATTCATTGATCATTACAGTTGACACAGGCATTGCCGGCGTTCATGAAGCTGAAGTCGCTAAAGAGCTCGGCATCGACCTGATCATTACGGATCACCATGAGCCGGGTCCCGTTTTGCCGGATGCTTATGCGATCATTCATCCGAAACAGCCGGGCTGCGGCTATCCATTTAAAGAGCTTGCCGGCGTCGGTGTGGCATTTAAGCTTGCCCATGCCTTGAACGGAGAGCTTCCGGAAGATTTGCTCGACCTTTGTGCGATCGGTACGATTGCCGATCTTGTGCCGCTTCATGATGAAAACAGGCAGATAGCCAAGCGCGGCATGGAACAGTTCAGGAAAACGAAGCGTCCAGGATTAAAAGCGCTGGCGAAAATTGCCGGAGCGGAGATACATAACGCGGATGAAGAGACCATCGGTTTTCAAATCGCGCCCCGCTTAAACGCGGTCGGCAGAATTGAACAGGCTGACCCGGCCGTTTACCTCCTGAACACAGAAGACGAAAGAGAAGCGGAAGAGCTTGCTGAGGACATCAACGCCTTGAACAAGGAGCGCCAAAAAATCGTCAATCAGATGACAGAGGAAGCCGTTCAGATGATCGAGGAGGAAGGCCTTGACCAGCCTGTGATCGTCGTAGCGCGGCCGGGCTGGAATCCTGGCGTCGTGGGAATCGTGGCTTCAAAGCTTGTCGAGCGGTTTTACAGGCCCGCCATCGTCCTTGGCGTCGATGAAGAAAAAGGAATTGCCAAAGGATCTGCGCGCAGCATCAAAGGATTTGATTTATTTCAAAACCTTTCCGAGTGCCGGGATATTCTCCCGCACTTCGGCGGCCACCCGATGGCAGCCGGAATGACGCTCAACCTGGAAGACGTTTCGGCTCTGAGGGAGAGAATCAACCGTCAGGCTGAAGCGGTTCTGACCGAGGCAGATTTTATCCCCGTCCAAGACGTCGATTTGTGCTGCCGGCTCGAAGATATATCGGTTGACAGCATTGCCGAAATGAACTTGCTGGCGCCGTTCGGCACGGGAAACCCGAAGCCGTTCGTTCTTGTCAGCGACGTAAAAATTGATGACGCCAGAAAAATCGGCGCCAACAAGAATCATTTGAAGCTTGTGCTTGCAGACGACGGGAACAAGCTCGATTGCATCGGATTTTATAAAGGCGATATCGAAGAAGGAATCGTTCCTGGAGCAAAGATCTCGATTGTCGGGGAACTGTCGATTAACGAATGGAATAACAGAAAAAAACCGCAGCTGATGATCAAAGATGCGGCCGTCAATGAATGGCAGCTGTTTGATCTGCGGGGAAAACGGTCATGGGAAGAAAAAATATTGAAGCTGGACCCTGCGAAACGGGCGTGCATCTGCTTCCGCGAGGAAACAAAAGCAAAGCTGGCAGGGACAGGCCTTGAAGAAGAGCTGACCGTCATCAGCGGCCCTGAAGATGCAGAGCGGCTCGACCTTGAGAGCCGTTATGCGGTATTTATAGATATTCCGCAGTCGCTCGACATCTTTGATCATGTAATAAACGGCAAAAAGCTGGAGCGCATTTATCTGATTTTTTATCAATCAGACGAACATTTTTTCTCAACATTCCCAACAAGGGAATATTTTAAATGGTACTATGCTTTCCTCCTGAAAAGAGGTTCTTTTGACTTGCCGAAATACGGCGGAGAGCTTGCCAGACATAAAGGCTGGACAAAAGACACAATTGATTTTATGACAAAGGTGTTTTTTGAGCTCGGTTTTGTTACAATAGAGAATGGTGTTTTATCTGTTGTTTATCATGCCGAAAAGCGCGATTTAACAGATTCTGAAACCTACCGGGAAAAACAGCGCCTGATTGAATTGGAGCAAAAGCTCATTTATTCTTCGGCGGATGAGCTTAAACAGTGGCTGGATAAGCGGATGGCGGAAAAAGCCGGCGCTTATAAAGTATGAGGAGGACATGAAGACAGATGGATTTGAAGAAGTATGTGACAATTGTGCCGGATTACCCGAAGGAAGGCGTACAATTTAAAGATATTACAACATTGATGGACAAAGGCGACGTCTATCGCTACGCGACAGATCAAATTGTAACGTATGCGAAGGAAAAAGAGATCGATCTCGTCGTGGGACCTGAAGCGAGAGGATTTATCATCGGCTGCCCTGTCGCATATGCGCTTGGGGTAGGGTTTGCGCCTGTCCGCAAAGAAGGCAAACTGCCGCGCGAAGTCATCAAAGTCGACTACGGATTGGAATATGGAAAAGATGTCCTGACCATCCATAAAGATGCCATTAAACCGGGGCAGCGCGTCTTGATCACTGACGACCTGCTTGCAACCGGCGGGACGATTGAAGCAACGATCAAGCTTGTTGAAGAGCTCGGCGGCGTCGTGGCCGGAATCGCTTTCCTGATCGAACTGACATATCTTGAAGGAAGAAATAAACTGGACGGATATGATATTTTAACCTTGATGCAATACTAAACAAATTTTATACTATAAAAAGCACTCATAAAAAGCGGGTGCTTTTTTTCCTATTCATAAAAGTATTCCGGGGCCGGCAAAAGCCCTTTTGAATTTCTTCTCTTTACATCTGTGACATTTTTCTTGATAATAATTACAATACAGTTTTCAATTATAAAAAAGGTGATTCCATGGCGAACGAACAAGTATTAACCGCTGAGCAAGTCATTGAGAAGGCGAAAAGTTACCTTTCCGATGAACATGTTGCTTTTATAAAAAAGGCTTATCAGTACGCGGAAGACGCACATCGCGAACAATACCGCAAATCGGGCGAGCCGTATATTATCCATCCGATCCAGGTCGCGGGAATCCTCGTCGATTTAGAAATGGACCCCGCCACAATAGCGGGAGGATTTCTCCATGATGTGGTGGAAGATACGAGCGTAACGCTTGAAGATTTAAAGGAAGCATTCAACGAAGAAGTTGCGATGCTTGTCGACGGCGTCACGAAGCTTGGGAAAATTAAATATAAATCACAGGAAGAACAGCAGGCAGAAAATCATCGGAAAATGTTTGTGGCTATGGCTCAGGACATCCGCGTCATTTTGATCAAGCTGGCGGACCGCCTTCACAACATGAGAACCCTGAAGCATCTGCCGCAGGAAAAGCAGCGCAGAATTTCAAATGAGACGCTTGAAATATTTGCTCCGCTGGCTCATCGCCTTGGGATTTCAAAAATAAAGTGGGAGCTTGAGGATACCGCTTTACGGTATTTAAATCCGCAGCAATATTACCGGATCGTCAATTTGATGAAGAAAAAGCGGGCCGAAAGGGAATTGTACGTCGAAGAGGTCGTAAACGAAGTGAAAAGCCGCGTCGAAGAGGTCAATATTAAAGCGGACTTTTCCGGCCGGCCGAAGCATATTTACAGCATCTACAGAAAAATGGCGATGCAAAACAAGCAATTCAACGAAATTTACGACTTGCTCGCAGTCCGGATCCTCGTCAACAGCATCAAGGACTGCTACGCGGTTTTAGGCATCATTCATACGTGCTGGAAGCCGATGCCGGGCAGATTTAAAGACTATATCGCAATGCCGAAGCCGAACATGTACCAATCGCTCCACACCACGGTCATCGGTCCGAAGGGCGATCCGCTGGAAGTCCAGATCAGGACGTTTGAAATGCATGAAATTGCGGAGTACGGAATCGCTGCCCACTGGGCTTACAAAGAAGGCAAAAATGCCAATGAAGATTCAAGCTTTGATAAAAAGCTTTCCTGGTTCCGCGAAATTTTGGAATTTCAGAATGAGTCGAGCGATGCCGAAGAATTTATGGAATCTCTTAAAATCGATTTGTTTTCGGACATGGTATTCGTTTTTACGCCGAAAGGGGACGTCATCGAATTGCCGTCAGGATCCGTGCCGATCGACTTTTCGTACCGAATCCATTCAGAAATAGGCAATAAAACGATCGGGGCCAAAGTAAACGGCAAAATGGTCACCCTTGATTACAAGCTGCGCACAGGGGATATCGTAGAAATTCTGACGTCCAAGCATTCGTACGGTCCGAGTCAGGACTGGATCAACCTTGCGCAGACATCTCAAGCGAAGCATAAAATCCGTCAGTTCTTTAAAAAGCAGCGCAGAGAGGAAAATGTCGAAAAAGGCAGAGAACTGGTTGAAAAAGAAATTAAAAACCTGGACTTTGAAGTGAAGGACGTCTTAACAGCCGAGAATCTGCAGAAGGTCGCCGACAAATTCAACTTTGCCAATGAAGAAGACATGTATGCCGCTGTCGGCTATAACGGCATTACAGCCGCTCAAGTTGCAAACCGCCTTACGGAAAAAGAACGGAAGATCAGAGATCAGGAAGAACAGGTGAAAAGCGTTCAGGACGTAACGCCTGAAGTGAAACCTTACCAAGGGAAGAAACGCGAAGCGGGTGTTCGCGTCAAAGGCGTTGACAACCTTTTGATCAGGCTGTCAAAATGCTGCAACCCTGTTCCGGGAGATCCGATCGTCGGATTCATTACAAAAGGCAGGGGCGTATCCGTCCATCGCGAGGACTGCCCGAATGTTTTAACAAATGAAGCGCTCGACCGGCTCATTCAAGTAGAATGGGAGCATGAACCGCAGACCCAGCGGAGAAAAGAATATAACGTCGAAATTGAGATTCTCGGCTATGACCGCCGCGGTCTTCTTAATGAAGTTCTACAGGCAGTTAATGAGACAAAAACAAATATTTCATCTGTTTCAGGTAAATCGGACCGCAATAAAGTGGCGACGATCCATATGGCGATCTTCATTCAAAATATTAACCATTTGCATAAAGTAGTTGAACGGATTAAGCAGATCAAAGATATTTACTCCGTGCGCAGGGTGATGAATTAGGAGGAAAAGCGTCATGAGATTAGTTGTTCAGCGCGTCACAGATGCAAGCGTTTCGGTAGGAGGCGAGACTGTCGGCGAAATCGGCCTCGGCTTGATGGTGCTTGTCGGCGTGACGCACGAAGATACGAGCGAGGATGCCGCATATTTGGCGGAGAAGCTTGTCAATCTGCGAATTTTTGAGGATGAAGGCGAAAAGATGAACCTGTCGCTTTTAGATGTCGGGGGCTCCGTTTTATCGGTTTCTCAGTTTACCTTGTACGGCGACACGAAAAAAGGAAGACGGCCGAATTTTACAAAAGCGGCAAAGCCCGATCAGGCGCTTCAATTGTACGAAGAGTGGAACAGCATGCTTCGCGCAAAAGGCGTCACTGTCGAAACGGGAAGATTTGGAGAAATGATGGATGTCAAGCTGACAAATTCGGGTCCCGTCACGTTTATTATGGATTCGAAAGCATAAAAAGCTCCCGATTGGGAGCTTTTTAAATTAGTCAAAATAGTTTTCTAGACCGCTTCTGATGCCGTCTGTCACTCTTTCTCTGTAAGCGTTCGTGCTGACTACCGCTTCTTCTTGAGGATGGCTCAAGTAGCCGAGTTCAAACAATGCGGCGGGCTGTTTATTTTCTCTTAATACGAAGTAGTCCCCGAATAGTACGCCGCGGCTTGGCAGAGGCGAGTGCCTTTCGATCTCGGACTGCACGTCTGCTGCGAGCTTCCGGTCTTTGGACGGGCTGTAGTAATAGGCCGTATTTCCCCTGACGGACGCATTTGGAAAGCTATCATAATGAATGCTGATAAAAGCGTCGGCGTTTCGGTAATGAGAGGTCGCGACCCGCGACTGAAGGCTGACGAAAGAATCGTCATTCCGCGTCATATAGACGTTGACGCCATCGGCTCTCAGTTTCGCGGCAAGAAGCGTTGCCGTTTTGATGGTCAGCCGTTTTTCGAGCGTCCCCCGCGTTCCGATTGTCCCGCTGTCATGTCCTCCATGTCCGGCATCGATGACAACCGTTTTATTTTTGATTGTGCCTCCCGAGCTTGACCGCTTTGCCAAAGGCGGTGCTGCGCTTTTCGAATCTCCGGCTGAGCCTGCCTGGTCAACAGTCTGAACGACCCAGCTTGCGACATAAGCGGAATCGCCGTTTGACAGTTTGATTTCATACCAGTCTCCTTTTGTAGAGACGATCGGGTAAGACTCGCCTTTTCCCGTGCGTTTGACGATCGCTGAGGATGTCGAAGGCCCGCTTCTAACATTTGTGCCTTCATACACGATGGTGGCCTGCCGTTTTGCTTCGGAGCTGCTGCTTGTTTCCGAGGTTCCGCTGTTCTGTTTGTTTCCTTCGAGAATATAGTGGCTTGCGGCCCAGCCTTTTTGTCCATTAAATTCGATTTCATACCAGCCGTGCTGTTCGTTTAAAATCGTCACACTTGCATTCCGTTGGAGCGTGGCAATAATCCGGCCTTGATGGGAAGCTGTGCTCCTGACATTTAAGGTGGATACGCCGACCGTTCCCGATTTTGATGATGAAGCATGTGATGAAGACGATTGAGACTGTTTCGCGCCTGAACCTTGATTGACATAATCTGAATAGACCCAGCCTGTGATGTTCTGATAGGAAATCTTTATCCATTTTCCGTCGGTCTTTAGCAGGTCAGCCTGTTCTCCTTCAGGGAATACGCCTTGGACTTCATATGAAGTGCCGGGGCCTTTTCTGATTCTCAAGTTTGCTTCGGAAGATGTGACTTTTCCCGATGCGGAATCAGATCCGCTGGAGACTTGGCTCTTTTTCTTGATCAGCCAGGATACGACCCAGCCTTTTTGCCCGCCGTTCAGCTGGATTTGCACCCAATCCCCGCGTTCTTCAAGAATCGGATAGCTTTCATTCCTGCTGACGACGCTGACGATTTCGTGGCTCAGTCCAGGCCCGCTTCTGACATTGATTTCATCGGTGGCAATCACGGCTTCCCCGATGGCTGCAGAAGCTGTGTTTGACGATGTATAAAAGGCTGCTTGTGCTGCCAGCATCATCGATAGGATCAATACCGCTCTTTTTTTCATATTGATTCCCATCTCCTCCTTTCGGTAAAAAACTTGGAACACTACTTCTTCTTCTATATCGTATATTCCTTGCCGTTTTTTTAATAAAATGAAAATGATTTGTTTATACTATAGAAAAAAGATATCAAAAGGATGTTGCTGCATGAGGTATAATCAAAGAATGGGCAGGGCGATCCATGAGCAAGATGCGAATCTGCATCTAAAGGAGCATGCGGACCCGGAGCGCGCCGGCTTCATGGAAGAAACGGCCACTGAGCTGGGGCTGACGTCCAAAGAATCAATTCAGAATAAAAAGAACCGCAAATAGGGTTGACATGCAAACGTAACACTCGTATTATAATATAAATTAGTGTACATATGAGCTGAACTGAAGATGGAGAATAGTAGGCAAGAGTACGTGAAAAGAGAGGAACCGCCCTGGGCTGAAAGCGGTCTGCACGGTATCTTGACCGAATGAACACTCCGAAGGTTTCCCGCTGAAAGCCCGGCATAACATGCGAGCAATTAGGCGGCGGACGTGAACCTGCGTTAAAGGCATGAGCGGGAACGGATTTATCGTTCCAACTAGGGTGGCACCACGGGTATAACTCTCGTCCCTACTATTGGTTTTATAGTAGGTTCGGGGGTTTTTTTATTTCCATAAATGAGAAAAGCATTTAAGTCATGAGGAGGATTTTAAAAATGGGATTTAATATTCCAAGGGGAACACAAGATATTCTCCCCGGAGAATCGGAACGCTGGCAATATGTCGAAAAGATTGCGAGAGAAACGTGTCATGCGTATCAATATAAAGAAATCCGGACGCCTATTTTTGAACATACAGAACTATTTTCCCGCGGGGTGGGAGAATCGACCGATATTGTGCAAAAAGAAATGTATACATTCGCAGACAAAAAAGGAAGAAGCCTGACGCTTCGTCCTGAAGGCACTGCATCTGCAGTACGCTCTTTTGTGGAAAACAAACTTTTTGCAAATCCGGTTCAGCCGACGAAGCTTTACTACATTGGACCGATGTTCCGCTATGAAAGGCCGCAGACGGGCCGCTACCGCCAATTTTATCAATTCGGCATCGAAGCGATCGGTTCGAACGATCCGGCGATTGACGCGGAGGTCATTGCTTTGGCGATGAGTGTATACCGGAAAGCGGGTCTCAGCAACCTGAAGCTTGTCATTAACAGCCTCGGCGACAAAGAGAGCCGAACCGCTCACAGAGAAGCGCTGATCCGCCACTTTGAGCCGCGGATCGACGAGTTTTGTTCAGACTGTCAAAAACGGCTCCGGCAAAACCCGCTGCGGATTCTGGACTGCAAAAAAGACAGGGATCATGAACTGCTGAAAACGGCTCCGTCGATTCTTGACTACTTAAATGAAGAATCTAAAGCATATTTTGCAAAGGTACAGCAATATCTGACGGACATCGGCATTGCATTTGAGGTCGATCCGAATCTGGTGAGAGGGCTTGACTATTACAATCACACGGCCTTTGAAATCATGAGCAATGCCGAAGGCTTCGGAGCGATTACGACGCTTGCCGGCGGGGGGCGCTATGACGGCCTTACCGAGGAGTTCGGCGGTCCGAAAGCGCCGGGCATCGGCTTTGCGATGAGCATCGAACGCCTTCTCGCCGCACTGGATGCTGAAAATGTAAAAGTCGGAGCGGATGAAGGCATTGACTGCTATATCGTGACACTTGGCGACAAAGCCAAAGACTATTCCGTATCCCTTCTCTATAAACTGAGAGAAGCGGGGATATCCGCGGAAATCGACTATGAACAGAAAAAAATGAAAGGCCAGTTTAAATCCGCCGACCGTCTCAATGCGAAATATATCGCTGTTTTGGGCGAGGATGAACTGAACCAAAATCAAATTAATGTCAAAGATGGGAAAACAGGAGATCAACAGGCCATCGGCCTTGATGATTTCATCCGTTTTTTGAAAACAAACACTGAAAGTTAAAGGAGAGGACCGCTTTGTTTGGACGAACGTATTATTGTGGCGAAATAACGGAGAAGGCGATCGGAGAAACCGTCGTTTTAAAAGGATGGGTTCAAAAAAGACGCGATCTTGGAGGCTTGATTTTTATTGATTTGAGAGATCGTACCGGCATTGTGCAGGTCGTATTTAATCCAGACGTTTCCAAAGACGCCCTGGAAACAGCTGAAAGCATCCGCAGCGAATATGTGCTTGACATTACAGGCAAAGTCGTTGCCCGTGAAGAAGCAACAGTCAATCCAAACTTGAAGACCGGAAGGATCGAAATTCAGGCGGAATCGGTAGATGTGCTGAGTGCGGCCAAAACGCCTCCTTTTGCGATCAGCGACCAGGCTGCAGAAGTATCTGAAGACATCAGATTAAAGCACCGCTATCTCGACTTGCGCCGTCCGGAGATGTTCAACTCCCTGAAAATGCGCCATAACGTCACAAAAGCTGTCCGCCGCTTTTTGGATGACAACGGCTTTCTTGATATTGAAACGCCTGTTTTAACAAAAAGCACGCCTGAAGGCGCGCGCGACTATCTTGTACCGAGCCGGGTGCATGAAGGGGAATTTTATGCGCTTCCGCAATCTCCGCAAATCTTTAAGCAGCTCTTGATGGTGTCAGGGTTTGACCGCTATTATCAAATCGCCCGCTGCTTCAGGGATGAGGACCTGCGCGCCGACCGTCAGCCTGAGTTTACGCAAATCGATATCGAAATGTCATTTATGAGCCAGGAAGACATCATGAAGCTCTCAGAAGAAATGATGGCGCATGTGATGCGTGAAACGCACGGCATTGAAATCTCGCTTCCGCTTCCTAGAATGTCGTATGAGGATGCAATGAACCGATACGGCTCAGACAAACCGGATACGCGCTTCGGCATGCTGTTGACGGATGTGTCAGAAGCAGTGAAGGATTCGGACTTTAAAGTGTTCGCTTCGGCTGTGGCGAACGGCGGAGCGGTCAAGGCGATCAATGTAAAAGGAGCCGCTGCAAACTACTCTCGCAAAGATATCGATGCGCTTGGAGAGTTCGCTGCAAACTATGGAGCAAAAGGGCTGGCTTGGCTGAAAACAGAAGCGGATGGACTTAAAGGACCGATTGCGAAGTTTTTTGCCGGCGAAAAACAGGAGGCACTTGTTCAGGCGCTTGACGCCGCAGACGGGGATCTGCTTCTCTTTGTGGCCGACAAGCTCGAAGTCGCCAATGACGCGCTGGGAGCGCTTCGTTTAAAGCTTGGTAAAGAGCTGAACCTGATCGATGAAAGCTTGTTTAACTTCTTATGGGTTGTCGACTGGCCGCTTCTTGAGTACGATGCTGAGGAAGGCCGCTACTATGCCGCACACCACCCGTTCACAATGCCTGTCAGAGAGGATCTCAAGCTGATCGAGACGAATCCGCAGGACATGAAAGCGCAGGCTTACGACCTTGTCCTAAACGGCTATGAACTTGGCGGCGGCTCGATCCGTATTTTTGAAAAAGACGTTCAGGAGAAAATGTTTGGCCTTCTCGGCTTTTCAGAAGAAGAAGCGAAGGAGCAATTCGGGTTCCTGCTCGAGGCTTTTGATTACGGGGCTCCTCCGCATGGCGGAATTGCGCTCGGTCTTGACAGGCTGGTGATGCTGCTCAGCGGCCGTACGAATTTGAGGGATACGATCGCATTTCCGAAAACGGCCAGCGCAAGCTGCCTGATGACCGAAGCGCCAAGCGAGGTCGACAATGCTCAGCTTGATGAGCTGCACCTTGAAATCAAACGCAAAATTCGACAGTAAATTGTAAAATATACGGCTGTACATCCCATTGAAAATCAAAGGGACGTATGATATCATTTTTAACAAATAAAGTCCTGATGTGTTTGTTGTACACCTAGTTTTGACCGAACATTTTTTTACTTGGGAGTTCGATGTTTCCGAATGGAGCAAATGCCTCTTATCACTCGTGTGCTCAGGAGGACTTGCAAAGTTTGGAACAGAACACCCACCTGCCGAGAGCGGGATCAAAACGAAGGAATACGACAACGGCACAATCGGGACTTTTTTGTGCTTGAAAAGGCCGTTTTTCGGCCATACATAGGATAATCTATGAGGCGAAGCGAAAAAATATGACGGCAAAATGAAATAGACCGCTTGTTTAATCACCCGATTATGATAAGATACTATCGGTAACTGTTTATAAAGATGGAGTGAGATTCTTGTTACATCAGTTTTCACGCAACGAATTAGCGATTGGAAAAGAAGGTTTAAATATTTTAAAAAACAGCACGGTCGCCGTTTTGGGCGTCGGCGGGGTCGGTTCTTTCGCCGCGGAAGCGCTCGCCCGTTCAGGTGTCGGCAGAATCGTGATGGTCGATAAAGACGATGTTGACATCACGAATGTCAACCGTCAGCTGCCTGCTTTACTTTCAACGGTCGGACAGCCGAAAGTTGACTTAATGAAAGCGAGAATCGCCGATATTAATCCGGAATGCGACGTCATCGCTTTAAAAATGTTCTATACCGAAGAGACGTATGAACAGTTTTTTGCATATGAACCGGATTATGTAATCGACGCTTCAGACACGATTCATTATAAAATCCACTTAATGAAAGAGTGCCTGAAGCGCGGCATCAACATCATCTCAAGCATGGGAGCGGCCAATAAAACAGATCCGACAAGGTTTCAAGTGGCCGATATTTCAAAAACCCACACCGATCCGATTGCAAAAGTCATCCGGACGAGGCTTCGCAAGGAAGGCATTACGAAAGGCATTAAAGTCGTCTTTTCTGACGAAAGTCCGATCGTGATCCGTGAAGACGTACGCCAAGTCGTCGGAAATGATGAAGCGAAAATCCGCAAAGCGCAGATGCCGCCGTCTTCAAATGCTTTTGTTCCGTCAGTCGCAGGCTTGATTATGGGCGGCCATGTGATCATGGAGCTTTTGAAAGATATTCCGATCAAAAGGGTGAAAGATAAGTAATACAAAAACGACAGCAGAGGTGCTGTCGTTTTTGGTTTCAAGACAAACGGCCTCCTTAATGAAAAGAAACAGGCCGTTTATTATTTTTGTTTCATCAGCTTGTCGTATACTTGTTTCAGTGCGAGTTCAAATTTTCCCGTCTGCTTCGGCTGATAGTAAACTTTGTTTTTCAGCGGATCAGGCAGGTACTGCTGTTTGACCCAGCCGTTCTCGTAATCGTGCGGATATTTGTATTCCACACCTCTGCCAAGCTCAGCGGCTCCTTTGTAATGGGCGTCCTTTAAATGGTTCGGCACATCGCCGATCTTTCCGGAGCGGACGTCTGACAGCGCTTCGTCAACTGCAAGGATCGCCGAGTTCGATTTAGGAGACAGGCAGAGCTCAATCACGGCGTTGGCCAGCGGAATCCTCGCTTCCGGAAATCCGATTCGTTCCGCCGTTTGAATGGCTTGAAGCGTTCTTCCACCAGCCTGCGGACTCGCCAGCCCGACATCCTCATAGGCGATAACAAGCAGCCTCCGTGCAAGGCTTTCCAAATCCCCCGCTTCAATAAGCCTTGCCATGTAGTGCAGTGCAGCATTGACATCAGAGCCTCTGATTGATTTTTGGAAGGCGGAAATGACATCATAATGCGCGTCTCCATCTTTGTCATGGACAAAGCTTTTTTTCTGCAGGCATTCTTCTGCGATTTCCAATGTAATGCGTATCGCTCCCTCACTGTTTTCCTTTGTGGACAATACGGCAAGTTCGAGCGCATTCAAAGCTGAGCGGACATCTCCGCCGCAGCCGCGGGCCAAATGGTCAAGCGCCTCATCATCGACGGCAACGTCATACGAACCGAGGCCTCTGTGTTTATCTTCAAGCGCCCGTTTAATGGCCGTTTTGATTTGTTCAGGGTCTAACGGATGCAGCTCGAAAATCTGCGTTCTGCTTCTGATCGCCGGATTGATCGCATGGTACGGGTTGGCTGTCGTCGCCCCGATCATGATAATCATGCCGTTTTCCAAATACGGAAGGAGAAAGTCCTGCTTGCCTTTGTCAAGCCGGTGCACCTCATCAAGGATTAAGATAACCTGCCCCGACATTTTTGCTTCGGCGGCAATGGCTTCCATATCCTTTTTATTATTGATGACTGCGTTCAGCTTTCGGAAAGCGATGCTCGTGCTGCCGGCAATCGCCGTGGCGATCGACGTTTTGCCGATGCCCGGGGGGCCGTACAGAATCATCGATGAAAGGTGTTTGGCCTGCACCATCCGATGAATGATCTTTCCTTCCCCGACCAGGTGATCCTGGCCGAGAACCTCTTCGATTTTTGTAGGGCGCATTCGAAATGCGAGTGGTTTCATGATTGATCTCTCCCGAATGTATTCTTTTTATAGAGTAACGGAAAAAAGACGATTAGAAAAGAAATGAATATGGCAAGCTGAATATAAGGCCGAAAATGAAAGTTTATATAAAGTGTGCTATAATAACCTGTAATCTATCAGACGGACAAGGCCGGAACCTTGTCCCAACCGAGTTTTTAATATATAACAGACGCTTGAATCCGACAGCCGGCTTCCTGCCGGTGTTTCAATCTTGGAGATCGGCTTATGCCTTATGAGGATGCACCGCGGCGCTTTCTGCGCCTGAACGGGACTCGGCTTAAGGGCTTTTGTTTGCTGTGAGGAACGCCGAGCACCTTTGTTCTGGTGTGAAAAGGACTCGGCTAAGGGCTTTCACATCCTGTGAAAAAAGCCGAGTACCTTCGTCCTGGTGTGAAAGGAGACTCGGCTAAGGTCTTTCGCGTCCTGCGAAAAACGCCGGTCACCTTCGTCCTGGTGTGAAAGGAGACTCGGCTAAGGTCTTTCGCGTCCTGCGAAAAACGCCGAGTACCTTCGTCCTGAAGGCATGATTTATTATAGGTTAGAGGTGTTTATTTTGAAAATATCAACTAAAGGCAGATACGGGCTGACGATTATGATTGAGCTTGCGAAAAAGCATGGGGAAGGCCCGACTTCTTTGAAAAGTATTGCTCAGACAAACGATTTATCGGAACATTATTTGGAACAGCTTGTTTCACCTTTGCGGAACGCCGGGCTTGTGAAAAGCATTCGCGGGGCCTACGGCGGCTACATTCTTGGTGAGGAGCCTGCGGCGATTACGGCGGGCGATATCATTCGCGTCCTGGAAGGGCCGATCAGCCCGGTGGAAGTGCTTGAAAATGAGGAGCCGGCAAAGCGCGAACTGTGGATCAAGATTCGCGATGCTGTCAAGGAAGTGCTGGACTCCACGACGCTTGAAGACTTGGCCAGCTATACAGAGGGCGAGCAGGAAGCGTATATGTTTTACATTTAAGATCGAGGTGTAATGGTAGGATGGAACGGATTTACTTAGACCATGCAGCGACTTCTCCGACTGACCCCCGGGTAGTGGAAAAAATGCTGCCTTACTTAACGGAAAACTTCGGAAACCCTTCAAGCATTCATTCCTTTGGAAGGGAGAGCCGGAAATGGCTTGACAGCACGAGGGAGCTGATCGCTCAGGAAATCGGAGCGCATCCCAATGAAATCGTTTTTACGAGCGGGGGAACCGAAGCCGACAATATGGCGATTCTCGGAAGCGCGCTGGCGAGAGAGAAGCAGGGCCGCCACATCATCACGACAAAGATCGAGCACCATGCCGTTCTGCATACGTGCAACAGGCTTGAAGAAATGGGATTTGACGTCACATATCTAGACGTCGACGAAAGCGGAAGAATCTCCGCCGAGCAGGTGAAAGACGCACTGCGAGACGATACCATCCTGGTGACGGTTATGTATGGGAACAATGAAGTGGGAACGATTCAGCCGATAGATGAGATCGGCGATCTGCTAAAGGACCATCCCGCGCTGTTTCATACAGATGCGGTTCAAGCCTTCGGTTTTTTGCCGATTGATGTGCAAAAAAGCCGTATCGATATGATGTCTGTCTCCGGACATAAACTTAACGGGCCGAAGGGAACAGGCTTTTTATACGTCAACGAAAACGTGAAGCTCAGCCAGCTTCTTTTCGGAGGAGAGCAGGAACGCAAACGCCGGGCGGGAACGGAAAATGTCCCGGGAATCGCGGGGCTCGGTGAAGCTGTTTTGCTCTCGGGTCGGGAAAGAGAAGAAAAATCGGATCTTTACCGCCGGTTTAAAGACATCATCACCCGTACGCTGGAAGCAGAAGGCGTCTCATTCGATGTGAACGGCAGCAGGCGGCACAGTCTGCCGCATATTTTGAATCTGTATTTCCCGGGAGTATCTGTTGAATCGCTGCTCGTCAATCTCGATATGGCGGGAATCGCAGTATCGAGCGGATCGGCGTGCACGGCCGGGTCTGTGCTTCCGTCTCATGTTCTCTCCGCCATGTTTGGCGAAGAAGACGATCGGCTCACGTCATCCGTCCGGATCAGCTTCGGCTTTGGCAATACAGAGGAACAGGTTGAGCGCGCCGCGAAAGAACTTGCTAAAGTTGTTAAGCGTCTGTCATAAATTTCGGGAAGCCATGCTCCGAGCTAAAGATTCGCATCCTGCCCGAAAATGATGATATGATCTGAAAGGACAAGTTTTTGAATTGATTTATTGGAGTTGATGAAAATGGCGAAGCGGCCTGAAGATACACGGGTGGTCGTCGGAATGTCCGGAGGCGTTGATTCCTCTGTGGCGGCTTTGCTTTTGAAAGAGCAGGGCTATGATGTCATCGGAATTTTTATGAAAAACTGGGATGACACAGATGAGAACGGTTTTTGCACAGCGACGGAAGATTACGAAGATGTCATAAAGGTATGTAATCAAATCGGCATACCGTATTATGCGGTGAATTTTGAAAAGCAGTATTGGGAAAAGGTTTTTCAATATTTCCTTGATGAATATAAAGCGGGCAGAACGCCGAATCCAGATGTCATGTGCAATAAAGAAATTAAATTCAAAGCCTTTTTGGAGCATGCTTTGTCGCTTGGAGCCGATTATTTGGCCACCGGCCACTATGCGCGGGTCGACCGTACGGACGGGCGTGTTAAAATGCTCAGAGGGCTTGATGAAAATAAAGATCAAACCTATTTTCTAAACCAGCTGACAGAAGAGCAACTGAGCAAAGTGCTGTTTCCGATCGGGCAGCTTCAAAAAAGCCGCGTCAGGGAAATTGCAAAAGAAGCGGGGCTTGCGACAGCTGCCAAAAAAGACAGCACAGGCATCTGCTTTATCGGGGAACGGAATTTCAAAACGTTTCTCAGCCAGTACCTTCCAGCACAGCCGGGAGATATGCGGACGATGGAAGGCGAATTTAAAGGCCGCCACGACGGTTTAATGTACTATACGATTGGACAAAGGCACGGCCTCGGCATCGGCGGAAGCGGAGAGCCGTGGTTCGTCGTCGGAAAAGACCTTGAAAAAAACATCTTGTATGTAGATCAAGGTTTCGACAATCCGCTGCTTTTCTCCGATAAGATTACGGCGACAAACGTAAGCTTTGTGCATAAGGGCGTCTTCGGCGGCGAAGAGGAGCTCGCCTGCACGGCCAAATTCCGCTACCGCCAAGCCGATCATGAAGTCACTGTCAGAATGACCGGGACGGATGAAGCGGAGGTCGTCTTTAAAGAGCCGGTCCGCGCCGTGACGCCGGGACAAGCGGTTGTCTTTTACAAAGGCGAAGAATGCCTCGGCGGCGGAACGATTGATGATGTGTTTAAAGACGGACAACAACTTTGGTATGTATAAAACCGGGGCTCTGGATACACCCCGGAGCTTCTCGAACGGCTGCCGGCAATGTCGGCGGCCTTTTTAAAATAGTTCGTGAAAGGGAGAGGGCTTTTGGATTACAATCAAATTGGAATAGATGCAATGCAAAAAGGCGACTTTGAAAAAGCCGCTGAAGCCTTTACAAAGGCAATTGATGAAAACAGCGGAGATCCGGTGCCTTATATCAACTTTGCCAACCTGCTTTCTGCAGTCGGCGAATTGGACAGGGCGCTTAAGTTTTACGACAGGGCGGCTGCTTTGGATGAGAAAGCAGGAGCGGCTTATTATGGAGCAGGGAATGTCTATGTCATGAAAGAGCGGTATCAAGAAGCGAAGGACATGTTCGAAAAAGCGCATCGGACGGGCATGGAAAACAGCGACTTATATTATATGCTCGGAACCACGCTCGTGAAGCTTGAGCAGCCGAAGCTCGCAATGCCGTATTTGCAAAGAGCCGCCGAGCTGAACGATGCGGATGTCGAAGCCCGTTTTCATTACGCGATGTGCCTTGCCAATGAAGGGATGCTGGACGAAGCGATCACGGAATTTTCAAATGTAACGGAGCGCGACCCGTCCCATGCCGATGCATTTTATAATTTAGGCGTTGCCTATGCGTTTAAGGAAGATCGGAAAACAGCGCTCGACATGCTGAACAAGGCGCTGGACATTCAGCCGGATCATATGCTCAGCATTCGCGCCAAGCAGCTTTTAGAAGAAGCTTGATTGATCAAGGGCCGTCATGACCGATTTTGAATGGAGGGGGGATAACAGTGATGCAGCGCCATAACCCGGACCAGATCGAAATGGAAGAAGCTTCATTTGTAAAAGGAACGGTAACGGCTGTCATATATCATAATGAAACAAACCTGTATACCGTACTGAAAGTAAAAGTGGAAGAAACATCAGAGTCTTTTGAAGACAAAACCGTTTCTGTCACCGGTTACTTTCCTTTGATCCATGAAGACGATATCTACACATTTTACGGAAAAACCGCCTCCCATCCGAAATTTGGCCTGCAATTTCAAGCGGATCATTTCAAAAAGGAAGTGCCGACAACGAAAGAAGGCGTGATCCAATACTTGGCCAGCGATTTATTTGAAGGAATCGGCAAGAAAACGGCCGAGGAAATTGTCAATAAGCTGGGGGAAGGGGCAATCAACAAAATTTTAAGCGACGGCGCCGTCCTGTATGATGTCCCGAAGCTCTCCAAAAAAAAGGCGGATAAGCTTGCCGCTGCCCTTCAGCAGCATCAGGGGCTCGAGCAGATTATGATC
This sequence comes from Bacillus licheniformis DSM 13 = ATCC 14580, assembly GCF_000011645.1. GTDB lineage: Bacteria > Bacillota > Bacilli > Bacillales > Bacillaceae > Bacillus > Bacillus licheniformis. The sequence continues at coordinate 2,763,144 of NC_006270.3, read as the reverse complement.
TCCTTGAGCGAATTCGGCTTCGGCCCCCAGCTGTCCATGAAAATTTATCAGGCGTACGAAGCGGAAACGCTCGATAAAATCCGCGAAAATCCGTACCAGCTTGTCAAAGATGTTGAAGGAATCGGCTTTATCAAAGCAGACGAACTGGGCGGCAGAATGGGGATCTCAGGCAAACATGAAGAGCGGATCAAAGCGGCGATTTTATACACGGTTGAAGCGACATGCCTTCAAGAAGGGCATACGTACATAGAAACGAGACAGCTCATCATCGAGACGCAAAAGCTGTTAAACCAGTCAGCAGGCGATGAAAAAGTAACCGAGATGGATGTGGCGGACGCGATCATTTCCTTAGGGGAGCAAAAAGAGCTGTTCATTGAAGATGAAAGGTGTTATTATCCGTCCCTTTACTACGCTGAACAAAGCTTTGCCAAAAGGGTGCAGAAAATCGCCGGACAGACCGAATACGATGACCAGTTTCCCGAATCGGAATTCCTGCTCGCTTTAGGGGAGCTTGAAGAACGGATGAAAGTGCAGTACGCGCCAAGCCAAAAAGAAGCCATACAAAAAGCGCTGATGTCGCCGATGCTGCTTTTGACGGGCGGACCGGGAACCGGGAAAACGACCGTCATCAGGGGAATCGTCGAGTTGTACAGCGAGCTGCACGGCTTAAGCTTAAATCCGGCTGATTACAAAAAAGATGAAACGTTTCCGTTTGTGCTGGCAGCACCGACCGGCCGGGCCGCTAAGCGGATGAGCGAGTCGACCGGTCTGCCGGCCGTTACGATTCACAGGCTTCTCGGCTGGAACGGAGCCGAAGGATTTACGCACGATGAAGACAATCCGATTGAAGGACGGCTGCTCATTATTGATGAAACGAGCATGCTTGATATATGGCTTGCCAACCAATTATTCAAGGCGATCCCCGATCGGATACAGGTGATCATGGTCGGAGATGAAGACCAGCTTCCGTCCGTCGGTCCCGGACAGGTGCTAAGGGATCTGTTGGCATCGAATGTGATTCCTTCTGTCAGATTAACCGACATTTACAGACAGGCTGAAGGCTCTTCAATCGTTGAACTGGCGCACGAAATGAAACAGGGAAAGCTTCCGGAAAACTTGGCCGCCCCGACAAAAGACCGTTCTTTTATTCGCTGCCGCCAGCAGCAGATCAAAGAAGTCGTCGAAAAAGTCGTCAAAAACGCGCTGCAAAAAGGATATTCGGCCAGGGATATTCAGGTTTTGGCTCCGATGTACAGAGGAGCGGCCGGCATCAATGAGTTGAACGCCCTTTTGCAGGGCATACTGAATCCGCCGAAGCCGAAAGGCAGGGAAATGAAGTACGGAGATGTCGTGTACCGTACCGGAGATAAAGTGCTCCAGCTCGTCAACCAGCCGGAGCATAACGTGTTTAACGGTGACATGGGCGAGATCGTCTCGATTTTTTATGCGAAAGAAAATACGGAAAAAGAAGATATGGCCGTTGTCTCTTTCGACGGGAATGAAATCACGTTTGCAAAAAAAGATTTCAACCAGTTTACGCACGCCTATTGCTGTTCGATCCACAAATCGCAAGGCAGCGAATTTCCGATCGTCATCCTTCCGGTCGTCAAAAGCTATTACCGGATGCTGAGAAGGAACTTGCTTTACACGGCTATTACAAGAAGCAAAAAATTCCTGATTCTGTGCGGCGAAGAGGAAGCCCTTGAATGGGGCGTGAAAAATAAGGAATCATCAGAAAGGCAGACATCGCTTAAAAGACGGCTTCAGCAGGCGGCACATGAAGAGGATGAAGAGCTCATGGCGCTTCAAAAAGAGCTGCCATTCAGCGTCTATGACGCCAATATCGGGATGGAAGGCATTACACCTTTTGATTTTATGGAAAAGGAAGCAGAATAAGTGTTTTTCATGGAATCCATTTCATCGTATGAGTCGCGGCGCAACAGCAGATCATAAGAGTGTTCGTAAAAAGGTGGTTGATCACACTTTGAGAACATGCAATGAGCTGGAAGGACTCAATGTTTACGACAGACAGTCTTCTCTCCCGCTTGGGGTGGTAACGGATATCTGTTTTTCTCACGAAGGGACATGTCTCGGATTGATTATGGAAGAGAAGCGGCGCTTTTACAATCCCCGTTCGCTTCTTCCGCTTCCCGCGGTCACCGAAATCGGACGTGACGGCGTATACGTTGATTTCACCGAGTTCAAGCCGATGCAAGTTCCGAAGCAGAGTCTTTCTTATGACCAGATGAAGCAAAAAATGGTCAAAAACGGAGCAGGAGATACGCTGGGCATGCTGGAAGATGTATACTTTTCTTCCGACACGGGCATAATCGTAGCATATGAACTATCAGACGGTTTTTTTGCCGATTTGTCAGGCGACAAAAAGCAGATTCACTCATCTGGGGAACCGCTTGAAGTAGGCAGAAGCACAATCGTCTTGAACGAATAAGAGGTGTGTGTTCAAATGCTCGTTTGCCCGAATTGCAAAAGCAAAAACATCGGCAAAATCGGTGTAAATCAATATTACTGCTGGGGATGCTTTATTGAGCTGACCCTATCAAAAGGAAAAATTTCGACCCATCAAGTCGAAGAGGACGGAACATTGAGCAGCCTGGACGATCTGTTTACAGATGACGAACGAACGATCAACCTTTGAATGGAGGTTAGAAAGTTGAATCGTACAATGACTTCTCTCATTTCTTTAGGAGCCGGGGCTTTAATGTACTACATGGCGTCTCAGAACGATATGATGAACAAGCGAAACATGAGAAAGCTGAGAAGACGCGTCATGAAAATGTTTTAAGCAGAAAGGGATACCCTTAAAAGGGGTGTCCCTTTTTTTCTTAGGGAATAATTACAAGCAGAAATCAAAAGCTAACAAGGGGTGAAAAACATGCTGAAAAAACCGCTGCAGCTTTTAATGTGGGTCTCGATCTTTATGCTTTTGCTATTAACCGTCTATATCTTTTTGCAGCTGAGAATGATTTGGGAGCCTGTCTGCGTGCTGCTCAAGTCGATTCTGATCCCGCTGGCGATCGCGGTTTTTATCACCTATCTGCTTTTGCCTGTCGTGGAAAAGATACACCGGGCAGGCGTGCCGAGAACATTGAGTATTTTGCTGATTTATTTTCTGTTTTTTGCAGGTCTCGGCTACGCTTTTTACAAAGGGGTGCCGATCCTCATTAAACAGCTGACAGAGCTTTCAGAGGGAATTCCGGTTCTTGCCGCATCATACGAAAACATGCTGGATCAGCTGCATCATCATACAGACGGCTGGCCTGACGGCATGCACGACAGAGTCGACAGGTTCGTCAATCAGACGGAAGAATTCGTTGCAAGCTGGGTAGAACGGACGATACGAAGCATCCGATTCGTTTTTGATTATATGCTCTTGGCGGCGATCATTCCGTTTTTAGTATTCTACATGGTGAAAGATATTGATACGATGAAAAAGGCGGTATGGTATTTGACGCCTTCTTCATGGAGAGCAAGAGGCAGCGAATTCATCCGGGATGTCGATGATTCTCTCGGGGACTACATCAGAGGCCAGCTTTTTGTCTGCCTTGTCATCGGCTTGGGAGCGAGCCTGTCATTTTGGTTTTTTGACCTGCCCTATCCGCTGATCCTCGGCCTTGTCATCGGCGCGACAAATGTCATTCCGTATTTCGGCCCTGTCATCGGCGCGATTCCGGCTGTCATGGTAGCAGCCGCTTTATCGACGAGGCTCGTTTTCGTGGTGATCATTACGATTTTGATTCTTCAGTTTATTGAAGGCAATATCCTCGGGCCCCTTGTCGTCGGCAAAAGCCTGCATATGCATCCGGTTGTCATTATGCTTGGATTGCTGGCGGGCGGGGAGCTTGCCGGCATCATCGGCATGATTCTGGCTGTGCCTGTCATGGCTGTTATCAAAGTGATGCTCGTCCATTTTTTAGCGGCAAGAAAAGCGTAAGCGGCAGAAGTTTGACATAACGGCTTCCGTTGTCTATAATTTCGAAATAGACATACATACGTATCTCGATTGACGGATCCGAGTATACTGAAGCCCTGTTTTATAGAGAGAAGCTCCATAGCGGTGAAAGAGCTTTAACAGAAGATCAGTAGAAGCTAATCCTGAGTGCAGGCGAAAACCTGCCGTCTTCATCCGGCGTTATTCGGATATCAAGGTGATGGGCGTTTCGTTTTGTTACGCACATAATCAGGGTGGTACCGCGAGAGGAGCTCTCGTCCCTGTGTAAACGTTGTTTGCATGGGGCGGGGGCTTTTTAATTTGCATGTGCATCATTAAAGGAGGAAAAAATAATGAAGACATTAACATCCGCACAAGTGCGCCAAATGTTTTTAGACTTTTTTAAAGAAAAAGGGCATGCCGTTGAACCGAGCGCCTCTCTTATTCCGCATGAAGATCCCTCCCTGCTTTGGATCAACAGCGGAGTCGCGACGCTGAAAAAATATTTTGACGGACGGGTTGTGCCGGAGAATCCGCGCATCTGCAACGCTCAAAAATCAATCAGGACGAACGATATTGAGAATGTCGGGAAAACAGCCCGCCACCATACGTTCTTTGAGATGCTCGGCAACTTTTCGATCGGCGATTATTTCAAAGAAGAAGCGATCGAGTGGGCATGGGAATTTTTAACCGATCAAAAATGGATCGGCTTCGATCCCGAACGCCTGTCAGTCACGGTGCATCCGGAAGATGACGAAGCGTATGAATTATGGTCAAAAAAAATCGGCATACCTGAGGAACGGATCATCAGACTGGAAGGAAACTTCTGGGATATCGGCGAAGGCCCGAGCGGACCAAATACCGAAATCTTCTATGACCGCGGTGAAGATTATGGAAATGATCCGTCTGATCCGGAGCTTTACCCGGGCGGGGAGAACGAGCGTTACCTAGAAGTATGGAACCTTGTGTTCTCCGAGTTCAACCACAATCCTGACGGAACATACACACCGCTTCCGAAGAAAAACATTGATACCGGGATGGGTCTTGAACGGATGGTATCTGTTATTCAAGACGCCAAGACGAACTATGATACGGATTTGTTTATGCCGATCATCAAGGCGACAGAAGCCATTTCAGGAGAAAAGTACGGCACATCTGCTGAAAAAGATACGGCGTTTAAGGTTGTGGCCGATCATATCCGGACGGCTGCGTTTGCGGTCGGCGACGGAGCGCTTCCGTCAAACGAGGGGCGCGGCTATGTCATCAGAAGGCTGCTTCGCCGCGCTGTCCGCTATGCGAAGTCCATCAATATCAACCGTCCGTTTATGTATGAGCTCGTACCGGTAGTTGCCGACATCATGGCCGCTTTCTACGGCGAAGTCAAAGAAAAAGCGGACTTTATCGCGAAAGTCATCAAAACAGAGGAAGAACGCTTCCATGAAACATTGCACGAAGGCTTGGCGATTCTCTCAGAAGTTATTCAAAAGGAAAAAGCAAAAGGAAACCGCATCATTTCCGGGGAAGATGTCTTTAAACTGTATGATACGTATGGATTCCCTGTTGAACTGACCGAAGAATACGCCGAAGATGAAGGCATGGAAGTCGATCATGAAGGATTTGAGCGCGAGATGGACAAGCAGCGCGAACGGGCCCGGCAGGCGCGCCAGGACGTCGGCAGCATGCAGGTTCAAGGCGGCGCTCTCCGCGATATCATGACAGAAAGCGAGTTCATCGGCTATTCCGATATCAAAACGGAAACGAAAATCGCCGAGCTTCTTCAAGACGGAGAACTTGTCGATCTCGTTCAGGAAGGCCAAAAGGTTCAGTTCATTCTGGAAAAAACGCCGTTCTATGCTGAAAGCGGCGGACAAATCGGTGATAAAGGCTGGGTTAAAAGCGGTGATGCGGCTATTCGCGTCACAGACGTTAAAAAAGCGCCAAACGGCCAGCACCTGCATGAAGGGATCGTGGAAAGCGGCGCAATTAAAAAAGGCATGAGCGTGACCGCAGAAGTCACGGAGCGGCTCAGAAAAGACATCGTCAAAAACCATACCGCGACACACCTGCTTCACCAGGCGCTGAAAGATGTGCTCGGTACGCATGTCAACCAGGCCGGCTCGCTAGTCACTGACAGCCGTCTGCGCTTTGACTTCTCTCACTTTGGACAGGTGACAAAGGAAGAACTCGAACAAATCGAAACAAAAGTGAACGAGAAAATTTGGGCATCGATTCCGGTTCAAATCGACTTAAAACCGATTGCTGAAGCGAAAGCGATGGGAGCCATGGCACTGTTCGGCGAAAAATACGGGGACATCGTCCGCGTTGTTCAAGTCGGCGACTACAGCATCGAGCTGTGCGGAGGCTGCCATGTGAGAAATACGGCTGAAATCGGCCTCTTTAAGATCGTATCCGAATCAGGAATCGGGGCTGGCACCCGCAGGATCGAAGCTGTAACAGGGCAGGGCGCTTACGAAGAGATGAACGCCAAACTGGAGCTTCTCGAACAGGCGGCAGAAGTCCTGAAAACCAACGTGAAGGAAGTGCCGAAACGGATCGAAGCGCTCCAGTCTGATCTGAAAGATGCTCAGAGAGAAAACGAATCTTTATTGGCGAAACTGGGCAATAAAGAAGCCGGAGAGATTTTGGAAAAAGTAAAAGAAATTGACGGAATCAAACTGCTCGCAGAAAAAGTGAATGCCAAAGATATGAATCACCTGCGCACAATGGTTGACGATCTGAAGGCGAAACTGGGCTCAGCCGTTATTGTTCTCGGGGCGGTTCAAAACGAAAAAGTGAATATTTCCGCCGGAGTTACAAAAGATTTAATAGAGCGGGGTTTCCACGCAGGCAAGCTTGTCAAGCAAGTCGCAGAAGCATGCGGAGGCGGCGGAGGCGGCCGTCCTGACATGGCGCAGGCGGGAGGAAAACAGCCTGAGCGGCTGGCAGAAGCATTAGCATCTGCGGAAGAATGGGTAAAATCCGTTTTATAAATAGCCATTGTGGTGTAGAATGGTGATTAGAAGGTAATCAGGCTGAAACTTTGCCTGCGAATTTGGGAAAGAGGTGCAAAACGGTGAGCTCATTTGATAAGACGATGAAATTCAACTTTTCCGACGATTCGATGGAAACCAATGTAAATGAAGTGCTGATAACCGTCCATGACGCGCTTCAGGAAAAAGGCTACAACCCGATCAACCAAATTGTCGGATATCTGCTGTCAGGAGATCCCGCTTACATTCCAAGGCATCGAGATGCACGCAACCTGATTCGGAAAATAGAAAGAGACGAGATAATCGAAGAATTGGTTAAATCGTACTTAGAACAGCATAAAGAGGCGTAAACAAGCATGCGAATATTAGGTCTGGATTTAGGTTCGAAAACGCTCGGCGTAGCGCTGAGCGATGAAATGGGCTGGACGGCTCAAGGGATAGAAACGATTAAAATCGACGAGGCGGGCGGTGACTACGGCTTGAACCGCCTTGCCGAATTGACGAAAGACTATGTAATAGACAAGATTGTACTCGGTTTTCCCAAAAACATGAACGGAACCGTCGGCCCGAGGGGGGAAGCGAGCCAGAAGTTCGCGGAAGTGCTTGAAGAAACGTTTCAAGTTCCCGTCGTGCTTTGGGACGAGCGCCTCTCGACAATGGCGGCCGAAAGAATGCTGATTTCAGCAGATGTAAGCAGGCAAAAGAGAAAAAAAGTAATTGATAAAATGGCGGCCGTGATGATCCTTCAAGGATATCTCGACAGCCTAAACTCATGAGGTGATTACGATGGAACACGGAGAAAAAAACATTACAATTGTAGACGATAAAGGGAATGAACAGCTGTGTGAAGTGCTCTTTACATTTGACAGCGATCAGTTTAACAAGTCATACGTGCTTTATTATCCGATTGAAGCACAGGACGATGAAGAGATCGAGATCCATGCTTCAAGCTTCGTACCGAATGAAGCAGGAGAAGACGGCGAACTGATGCCGATTGAAACAGAAGAAGAGTGGGATATGATTGAGGAGACGCTGAACACGTTTTTAGCGGATGAAGACGAAGAAGAATAAAGAAGCGGCTAGACTGCTTGACAAAATCCTAAAACGATTGAAGTTTTAGGATTTTGTCATTCTTTAAAGCGTGATCTGCAATTTTTCTCACCCGGCTGCCGACAGGCGGCTTTTTTTATTAAAACATTTTGTAATAAATTGCCGAATGATAACGAATCATGTAGTATATACCATGGGAGGAGAGGAGGACACCAATGTTTGAAGATCAGACAAAGAAACCGTTTATAAAAAGACTCCTTAAACATAAAATAAAGTTTTGGCTGACTGTGGTTGCGGTTCTGCTGATTTTAACCGCAGGCGCTGTTTCGCTCTACGTTAAATCGGCGCTCGAACCGGTCGATAAAAATAATGCAAAAACGGTCAATGTCTATATTCCGGAAGGATCGACCGTTACGTCCATCGCCGCCAAACTGAAAAAAGAGGACCTAATTAAAAATGAAAAAGTATTTATCGCTTATGTGAAATTTAAAAATGCCTCCGGCTTTCAAGCGGGGAACTTTCAGCTCAGCCAGTCGATGGATGCGGCAGGCATGATTAATAAGCTGACAACCGCTTCACATGTGCCGGCATTTAAAATTACCGTTCCTGAAGGAAGGCAGCTCCAGGAAATCGCAGACATCATCGCCGGACAAACGAACTACTCGGCAAAGGACATTATGAAAAAGCTGGATGACAGGGAATTCATCAGCCGATTAAAACAGAAGTATCCGAAACTGATCACAGACGACGTGTTGAACAAGAACATCAAGCATCCGCTCGAAGGATACCTGCATCCTGCGACATATCCATTTTACGACCCTGAGACGAAGCTTGATGCCATTATCGAAGCGATGATCAAACAAACAGATCAGCTGGCTGAAAAGTATGAAAAGCAGATGAAAGACAAAAAGATGTCCGTCCACAAAGCCTTGACGATGGCTTCGTTAATTGAAGAAGAAGCTACCGAAAAAGCGGACCGGCACAAAATCTCAAGCGTTTTCTACAACCGCATCAGCAAAAATATGCCATTGCAAACGGATCCGACCGTCTTATATGCACTGGGAGAACATAAAAACCGCGTCATGTACAAAGACCTTGAAGCGGATTCCCCATATAATACGTACAAACATACCGGTCTTCCGCCCGGGCCGATTGCAAACGCTGGAGAGACTTCCTGGGAGGCGGCATTAAATCCGGAGCAAACAGACTATGTTTATTTTCTTGCAAAGAAAAACGGGGAAGTCGTCTTTACAAAAACGCTTGAAGAACACAATAAAGCAAAAGCCAAATATATTACGAACACGCAGGACGAGGAAAAAGGAGAGTAAAAAATACTCTCCTTTTATTCGCAAATACAAAGGTTTTATGATAAAATATATCGGGTTGTTTATTGGAGAAAAGACAGTCAACTGCTTTAGGAGAGTGCTGAACACCTGACCTAAGGCTCTTTTTTATGAAAGGGAGGCCATCTGCCCGTGAAGATTGGACACGAAGAATTGACCGGCTATCTTGAAAAGCTGCTAAAGCCGCGGCCGGCTGAAATTATGAAACTGGAGGCCTATGCCGAAGAGCATGGCGTGCCCATTATGGAACCGACAGGAATCGAAGTGCTCCTGCAGCTTCTTTCATTCAAAAATCCGAAAAAAATTCTTGAAATCGGTACCGCCATCGGCTATTCGGCGATTCGGATGGCGCTTGCCCTTCCCGAAGCCGAGATTTTTACAATCGAGCGCGATGAGGACAGGTATCGGGAAGCGCTGAAAAACATCCGGTCATTCCAGCTTGAAAACAGAATTCACGTGTTCTTCGGCGATGCGCTCAGCGAGTCTGACCCCGTTCAATCGATGGCTCCCTATGATGCGCTGTTTATCGATGCCGCAAAAGGCCAGTATCAGAAGTTTTTCAGTATATATGAAAAAATGCTTGCCGATGACGGCATCATTTTTACGGACAATGTCCTTTTCAAAGGCCTTGTCGCATCAGAATACAATCAGATCGAAAGCAAGCGCATCAAAAAGCTTGTATCGAAAATAGATCATTACAATCATTGGCTGATGGAGCATCCTGACTACCACACGGCGATCCTGCCTGTGGGCGACGGATTGGCCGTCAGTCAAAAAAGAGGTGAACGGATATGAAAAAGCCTGAACTGCTTGTCACGCCGACTTCTGTTTCGGATATTAAGCCTTTGGCAGAGGCGGGCGCCGATGCGTTTATCATCGGTGAACAAAGGTACGGTCTGCGTTTAGCCGGGGAGTTTTCCAGAGAAGAAGTAAAAGAAGCCATCATTCAGGCTCATGAAAAAGGCGCAAAAGTATATGTTGCTGTGAACGCGATTTTTCACAATGACCGGGTTCCGGAACTGAATGACTACCTTTCATTCTTGGACGAGGCAGGCGCGGATGCGGTTGTCTTCGGCGATCCCGCCGTACTGATGGCTGCACGGGAATCAGCGCCGAACATGAAGCTTCACTGGAATACGGAAACGACCGCAACCAATCATTATTCCTGCAACTATTGGGGGCGCAAGGGCGCGAAGCGCGCGGTGCTTGCAAGAGAGCTCAACATGGACAGTATCGTTGAGATTAAAGAGAAAGCAGAAGTCGAGATTGAAATTCAGGTTCACGGCATGACATGCATGTTCCAGTCAAAGCGCTCCCTGATCGGCAACTATTTTGAATACCAGGGAAAAGTCATGGATATCGAAGGCAAGAAAAAAGAAAAAGGCATGTATCTCCATGATAAAGAACGCGGAAATAAATATCCGATTTTCGAAGACGAAAACGGCACGCACATCATGAGTCCGAATGACGTCTGCATCATTGATGAGCTTGAAGATTTAATCGATGCCGGCATCGATTCATTTAAAATCGACGGAATTTTAAAATCGGTCGAATACATGACTGAAGTAACGGCCATGTACCGCGAAGCCATCGACCTTTGCATCGCAGACAGGGAAGCATATGAAGACAAGAAAGAACAATGGATCGAGCGGATCGAACAGCTGCAGCCTGCAAACCGCAGCATTGATACCGGATTCTTTTTCAAAGAAACAGTATACTAAAAGGAGGGATAGCCATGTCTGCAGTAAAAGATAAAATTTCCAAAATCGTTAATGGAAAACGCGTCATTACGAAAAAGCCAGAACTTCTTGCTCCGGCGGGGAATTTGGAAAAACTGAAAATCGCTGTCCACTATGGAGCAGACGCTGTATTTATCGGCGGACGTGAATATGGACTCCGCTCAAACGCAGATAACTTTTCAATTGAAGAAATGGCTGAAGGTGTCGAATTCGCGAAAAAATACGGCGCAAGAATTTATGTCACGACAAACATTTTTGCGCATGAAGAAAATATCGACGGACTGGAAGACTATTTGCGCGATCTCGAGGGAGCAGGCGTGTCAGGCATTATCGTCGCTGATCCCCTGATCATTGAAACGTGCCGCAGGGTTGCGCCGAAGCTGGAAGTGCATTTGAGCACACAGCAGTCCCTTTCAAACTGGAAAGCCGTTCAGTTCTGGAAGGAAGAAGGCCTTGAGCGGGTTGTGCTCGCACGTGAAACGAGCGCACTTGAAATCAGGGAAATGAAAGAAAAAGTGGATATTGAAATCGAAACGTTTATTCACGGTGCGATGTGTATCGCTTATTCCGGCCGCTGCGTGCTCAGCAACCATATGACGGCAAGGGACTCCAACCGCGGAGGCTGCTGCCAGTCATGCCGCTGGGACTATGATTTGTATCAGACGGACGGGACGAATGCACTGCCGCTATATGAAGAAGGCGATGCTCCATTTGCGATGAGCCCGAAAGATCTGAAGCTGGTCGAATCGATACCGCAAATGATTGAAATGGGCATCGACAGCCTGAAAATCGAAGGCCGGATGAAATCGATCCACTACATTGCGACAGTCGTCAGTGTGTACAGAAAAGTGATCGATGCTTATTGCGCTGATCCTGAAAACTTCGTCATCAAAGAAGAATGGCTGAAAGAACTGGACAAATGCGCCAATAGAGACACGGCGCCTGCTTTCTTTGAAGGAACGCCAGGATATGAAGAGCAGATGTTCGGCGTCCACGGCAAAAAGACAACATACGACTTTGTCGGACTTGTCCTTGACTATGATGAAGAGACAAAAATGGTCACGCTCCAGCAGCGGAACTTCTTTAAATCCGGAGATGAAGTCGAATTTTTCGGTCCGGAAATCGAAAATTTCACATGCAAAATTGACACGATTTGGGACGAAAAAGGCAATGTGCTTGACGCAGCCCGCCATCCCCTGCAGATCGTCAAATTTAGAGTGGACAACAAGATTTATCCTAGCAACATGATGAGAAAGGGGCAGTAATGGCATGGGGAAAAAACCGGTAGTTATCGGCATAGCGGGAGGCTCCGGATCAGGAAAAACGAGCGTCACCAGATCCATTTATGAACAGTTTAAAGGTCATTCGATCTTAATGCTCGAACAGGATTTATATTATAAAGATCAGAGCCATCTGCCGTTTGAAGAGCGGCTGAATACGAACTACGACCATCCGCTTGCATTTGACAATGACTATTTGATCGAGCATTTAAACGAATTGCTCGCGTACAGGCCGATCAAAAAGCCGATTTACGATTACAAGCTGCATACGCGTTCAGAGGAAGTCGTGCACGTCGATCCGAAAGATGTTATTATTTTGGAAGGAATCCTTGTTCTCGAGGATGAAAGGCTCCGCGACTTAATGGACATCAAGCTGTATGTCGATACGGACGCCGACCTGCGGATCATCAGAAGGATGCTCAGAGACATAAAAGAAAGAGGACGTTCGATCGATTCTGTCATCGAGCAGTACATCTCAGTCGTCAGACCGATGCATAACCAGTTTGTCGAACCGACGAAACGCTATGCCGATATCATTATTCCGGAGGGCGGCCAAAACCGCGTCGCCATCGACCTGATGGTAACAAAAATACAAACTATTCTTGAACAAAACGCGATTTTATAATAACATAGCATAGACAAACACAACTCTGACCATATTATGTATAGAAATTGAAGGGTTCTCATCCTGAGCCCTTCTTTAACTGTATAAGCACCATTTACCGGAGCCTTCCATCCGGTTTATATGATACTTTACAAATATGGGAGAGAAGAAGGGGACAAGGGTTGTCCTCATTCTTGTATATTCAAGTCTATACTCTCACATACAAGTGATGAGGAACCAACTAGAAGGAGTGAAGGAACATGGCACAAGAGAAAGTATTTCCTATGACAGAAACGGGAAAGAAAAAACTGGAAGAAGAACTTGAGTATTTGAAAACGGTTAAACGTAAAGAAGTTGTTGAACGTATTAAAGTGGCAAGAAGCTTCGGAGACCTTTCCGAAAACTCCGAATACGATTCAGCAAAAGAAGAACAAGCTTTTGTAGAAGGGCGCATCACAACCCTTGACAATATGATCCGCAACGCAAAGATCATCGAAGATGACGGTGCAAACTCAGACATCGTCAGCCTTGGAAAAACCGTTACATTTACGGAGCTTCCTGACGGTGAAGAAGAATCTTATACGATTGTGGGCAGCGCGGAAGCCGATCCGTTTGAAGGAAAAATCTCGAACGATTCCCCAATCGCGAAAAGCCTTCTCGGCAAGCAGGTTGGAGACGAAGTAACCGTTCAAACACCTGGCGGCGAAATGCTTGTAAAAATTGTGAAAATTTCATAAAATTTGTTTAGCAAACGATGACCTCGTCCACAATGTGGATGAGGTGTTTTTATAATGAAATGGCAAAAGCGTATGAAGTGGGTATCGATTATCATTTCGGCTGCTCTTTTATTTCTGCTGATCAGGCTGGCTGAAATTCAACTGTTTTTTACCGAGTCCTTTTCTAAACGGAATGTGAACTTAATCCAGGAAAGCGTCAAACAGCGCACGGAGGAAGTTCGGATTTCAGACGGGAGAGGATCTTTTTTAGATCGGAACGGCGAACATTTGTCCGTCAGCCAAAAACCGGCCATCGTCTTGTTCCCTTTTTTAAAAAATCAGCCGTGGCCGGCCAAAGAAGCAGCCGAAATTTTAAACATGACAGAAGATGAGCTTGGAAGCAAGCTGGACCATGCAAAAAAACCCGTGATTCTCACAAAACATGACGGAGCGTCCGTTTCAAAGACGGCTCTCGAAAAAATCAATAAACTGAAATATCCGGGCGTTTACGGCGTATACATAGAAGAAACAGAAAAGAACAGGCTGGCTTCGCATACGCTCGGTATGACCAATCAAGACCCGGACCTCCTCAGACGCAAATATCCCGATAAAGAGGGCCTCTCCATCAGCACGAAAATCGGCACCTTCGGCATGGAGCGGACGTTTGATGAATTCCTGCTGCCTGAACAAGACACAAAACTGTTGTATCATGTGGACGGATTGGGAAACCCTTTGTTCGGCATGGACGTCAAATATACAGCAGACGCAAATCCGTTTTACCCGCTGCAAGTCAAAACAACGCTCGATAAAAAGGTTCAGCAGGCAATGGAAGATGTACTTGATGACCATCAGCTCGATAAAGGCTGGGCGGTCCTGCTTGACATCGAGACGAACGGCGTGGTGGCGATTGCGAGCAAGCCCGACTTAAACATGGCTGCGCAAAAAACAAGGCAGAACTATATGCTGACTCCGGTATATCCCGGCTCGGTTTTTAAAACCGTGATTGCCGCTGCAGCGATTGAAAACGGCTTGGATCATCCGTCTAAAACCTTTAACTGCAATTTGAACCTGTACGGTGAGGCCGGAGAGGACAAAGGAAAGCTCAGCCTGGAAGACAGTTTTGCGGAAAGCTGCAACTACACGTTTACAAATCTTGCCGGACAGCTCGTAGAAAAAAACAGCTCCGTGATCGAAGATACTGCTGCAAAGCTTGGGCTGACCGGACGGGTCGGCTGGGAAGGAAAGCTGTATCATGAAGATGAGTTCAGACAGTTTTATCATGAAACTGCAGGATCAATCTGGGGGGATGAAAAGGACAAAAAAGTTAAAAAAGCTGTAGCCCAGACCGCTATCGGCCAAAAGAATGTGAAGCTGACTCCGTTGGAAATCGTCAACATGATGGCGACCATCGCAAGAGGCGGAGAGAAAAAACAAGTCAAGATCGCAGACCAGATCGAATATAAAAACGGCACATTGATGACGGCTTTTAAAGATCACGAGCTCCCAGGAGAGAAAATCGACCAGTATACAGCGCAAAAGCTGCAAAAACTGCTCAGAAAAGTTGTCACATCTGAAAAGGGGACGGGCCGGCGCTTCAGCGATCTTCCGTACGATGTAGCGGGAAAATCGGGCACAGCGCAGACAGGCAGGACGACAGATGACAAAAAAACGCTCTATCATAAATGGTTTGCCGGTTATTTTCCGGCGGACAAGCCGAAATATGCGCTCGTCGTCGTCCATATGGATACGCCGGATAGCAAGGCTGCGACAAATGCCGTATTTTATGATATTGTTAAAAAAGTATATGAAATTGAAAAGAACCAGACATAGAAGAATGCCTCAGGTGATGATAAAATAGGAAGCGAGGCAAGAGGGAAAAAGGAGTGCAATGAACTTGAGCGAAACAAGGGAATCTCGTTTTGAAAATCGTGATAAGCGCAGGAAAGCGAATCTTGTGCTTAACATTTTAATAGGCATCGTATTGGTATTAATCGTTGTCGTTGCCAGCAGTCTGATGATGAACAGTCCGAAGGAGCAGGCGCAGCAAGATGTCTCGAAAAACGATTCTGAACAGACGACAGAAGCGCCTGCTTCCGACAATAAGAAACAAACATCTGATGAAGATGTAAAAGATGAGGACAAAGGAAAAAGCGATTCTGCCGATAAAGAAGACAGCGATTCCGACTCAGACAAGGATAAAGAATCTGCTTCAGACGAGGACAAGTCAACATCAGATGATCCGTTTGAAGGAGCCGAAGTGACAGAAGGCGGTTCAAGCGCCAATGTTGAAAAAACGATCATCAATCCTGACTGGGAGCCTGTCGGCACACAACAGAGCGGACAGCATACCGCAACATATGATTCCTCTTCACAAGACTGGAAGGAAATGCTTGAAGCCATTTCATATGCGACAGGGGTTTCTAAGGATAACATGACGGTGATCTGGCTCGGAAACAACGGCAGCCCGCAAGATGCGAAAGGAACCATTCGGGCGAAGGACACTGGCGTCAAATACCAGGTAGCCATTACTTGGGTTGACGGAAAAGGCTGGAAGCCGACAAAAGTTGAACAATTGAAATAAAGAAAAAAGCGGCCGGTTGCTAAAACCGGGCGCTTTTTTTATGATTCGGCTTTAAAATGAACGACTGCGCTGTAGTGGATCCGTCCGTCAATAACCGCCGTATGGTGGGAAACCGAATGGACCCTCAGCAAAATCGCCTGGTTGTTTTCAATCTGCTGACTGATCTTTTTTTCAAGCTCCTCTAAGCTCAGTGCCTCAAAAAACTCAATTTTATCTTTGATCAGATCGAGGCCGAAGTTCATAAACCAATCCTCCATTCGTTTCAAGTCATTTTTTATTAAAGCAGAGAAGCGGCCGGGTGACAAGGGAAATATAACCAAGCCTTTTTTGTACCCAAAACGAATGACTTGTGGTAGGATAAGAACTAATCAATCGAATAAATCATACTATACTTATAGGAATTGTAAAAATAGATGGAGAGTGACGACAAAATGGGAAGAGAGTTCATTCCTTTATTTGAGAACTGGGCAAATTCTTATGATGATACAGTAGTTGGCCGCGATCTTCAATACAAAGAAGTGTTTCGCGACTACGACGGCATTTTGGATGATGTCGTCAGCCGCTCGGGGCATAAAGTTCTTGAATTCGGCGTCGGCACAGGCAATCTGACTGCAAAATTGCTGGCGGCCGGAAAGGCAGTCACCGGTGTAGAGCCTTCAAAAGCGATGAGGGAAATTGCCGAGGCAAAGCTGCCGGAGAATGCAGTGATCGTTGACGGAGACTTTATTGACTTTCCGGACCCTCCGTTTTCTCCCGACACGATTGTCAGTTCTTATGCGTTTCACCATCTGACAAACGAAGAGAAGCGGGAAGCTGTGAAGCGATATGGAAAAATGCTCGGGAAGCATGGTAAAATAGTGTTTGCTGATACCGTCTTCAAGAATCGGGAAGCCTTCTCTGCCGCTGTTAAAAAAGCGAAGGAAAACGGGTTTCTGCAATTGGCGGAAGACCTTGAAACGGAACATTATCCGACGATTTCGGAGATGGAAACGATCTTTACCTCAGAACATTTCAGTATCGCCTTTCAAAAGCATAATGATTTTGTCTGGGTAATGGAAGCGGCAAAATTGTAATTTGAAGGGAAGTTTTAAGATATGAAAATCGCAGTTATCGGAGCAATGGAAGAAGAAGTCACGATTTTGCGAAGCAAACTCGAACAGACGAACCGGGAAGTCATCGCAAACTGTGAATTTACCAGCGGGTTTTATGAAGGAAAAGAGGTCGTGCTTTTAAAGTCCGGCATCGGCAAAGTCAATGCAGCCATGAGCACGACGATTCTGCTTGACCGCTTTAAACCGGACGTTGTCATCAACACCGGATCAGCCGGCGGCTTTCATCATTCGCTTAATGTCGGAGATATCGTCATCTCGACCGAAGTCCGCCATCACGATGTCGATGTCACGGCATTTGATTATGAATATGGACAGGTTCCGAATCTGCCGGCTGCATACAAAGCCGACAATGCATTGATCCAAGCGGCGGAAGACGAAGCGTCTGAACTGGGGCACATTCAGGTTGTCAAAGGAACGATAGCAACAGGCGATTCCTTTATGAGCGATCCTGACCGCGTCGCATTCATCCGCGGCAAGTTTGAAGACCTTTACGCGGTTGAAATGGAAGCTGCGGCTGTCGCGCAGGTTTCTTATCAATTTAATACGCCGTTTGTTGTCATCAGGGCGCTCTCAGACATCGCCGGAAAAGAATCTGAAATTTCATTTGACCAATTTTTGGAACAGGCTGCCAAGCATTCGACAGATCTTGTGCTTCGCATGATTAAAAGAATCAATTAAAACAGGGGGGAGGCTCCCCCTCTGTTTTGCACCTCTTGAAGGAGGAAGGAACATGAATGTGATCAAGGATATCACCGAATTGATCGGCAAAACGCCGCTTCTGCAGATTTTGGATTTTCGAATCCCTAAAGGCGTTAACATATATGCAAAACTTGAAATGATGAATCCGGGAGGCAGCATTAAAGACCGGCTCGGAGAAGTGCTGATTGCTGAAGCGATCGGTTCGGGAAAGCTGAAACCCGGTGGAACGGTCATTGAGGCAACAGCAGGCAATACGGGAATCGGTCTGGCTCTCGCCGCCAGAAAGCACGGCATTCGACCCGTTTTTTGCGTACCCGAGCATTTCAGCATGGAAAAACAGTCGATTATGAAAGCGCTCGGCGCTCGGATAGTTCATACCCCCAGAAGTGCCGGGATGAAGGGTGCGATTGAAAAAGCACTTGAACTTGAGAAGGAGATTCCCGATTCTTATTGCGTTTTGCAGTTTAAAAACCCAGTAAATCCATTGGCTTACTATAAAACGATTGCCCCGGAAATATGGAATGATCTTGGCGGCCGGATTGACGTCTTCGTCGCCGGAGCGGGGTCAGGCGGCACATTTGCGGGAACCGCCAAGTTTCTGAAAGAAAAAAATCCGTCCATTAAAACGGTTATTGTTGAACCGGAAGGCTCGATTTTAAACGGAGGGGAACCGCATGGGCATAAGACCGAAGGAATCGGAATGGAATTCATCCCGGAATACATGGAGGAAAGCTATTTCGATGAGATTTACACAGTGCTTGACGAAGATGCGTTTCGACTCGTAAAAGAAGCCGCGGAAAAGGAAGGGCTTCTGATTGGAAGCTCATCAGGCGCCGCGTTGTTTGCCGCATTGAAAGAAGCCGAAAAAGCGAAAGCCGGCACAAACATTGTGACGATTTTTCCCGACAGCAGCGACCGCTATTTAAGCAAAAAAATTTACGAAGGAGGAATATGATATGAAGCCAAAAACGAAAATGATTCACGGCGGAATTACAGGAGACGAAAAAACAGGAGCGGTATCGGTTCCTATCTATCAGGTCAGCACGTACAAACAGCCTCGCGCCGGCCAGCATACAGGATACGAATATTCCCGGACGGGAAATCCGACGAGAACGGCGCTCGAATCCTTGATCGCGGATGTTGAAGGCGGTGCAGCAGGCTATGCGTTCGGCTCTGGGATGGCGGCGATCACAGCCGTCATGATGCTTTTTAAAAGCGGCGATCACATCGTATTGACAGATGATGTATACGGCGGCACCTACCGCGTGATGACAAAGGTATTGAATCGCATCGGCATTGAAGCGACCTTCAGTGATACGAGCAGCATCGAAGACATCGAAAAAGCGATCAAGCCGAATACAAAAGCGATTTATGTTGAGACGCCGACAAATCCTTTATTGAAAATCACTGACATCAAGAAAACTGCTGAAACAGCGAAAAAGCACGACTTATTGCTGATTGTCGACAACACCTTCTACACGCCGTACTTTCAAAATCCAATCTCGTTGGGAGCCGATATCGTCCTCCACAGCGCGACGAAGTACTTGGGCGGACACAGCGATGTCGTCGGCGGACTTGTCGTAGCAGCCTCGAAGGAACTCGCAGAAGAGATCCATTTCATTCAAAACTCTACAGGCGGGATTCTCGGGCCTCAGGATTCCTGGCTCTTAATGAGGGGGATGAAAACCCTTGGCTTGAGAATGGAAGCCCATGAGCAAAATGCCCGGAAAATCGCGGCGTTTTTAGACGATCATCCCGCCGTCAAAAAGGTTTATTACCCAGGGCTGCCGTCCCATCCGGGACATGAGCTTGCCAAGCGGCAAAGTACGGGCTTCGGAGGCATGATCTCGTTTGATATCGGAAAAGAAGAGAACGTGGACCTTGTCCTTGGCCGTTTGAAATGGTTTACGATCGCCGAAAGCCTTGGTGCGGTTGAAAGTCTGATATCGGTGCCGGCGCGAATGACTCATGCTTCGATCCCGCCTGAACGCAGGCTGGAGCTTGGCATCACAGACGGATTAATCCGTATTTCCGCCGGGGTTGAGGATATTGACGATCTGTTGGAAGACTTGCAGCAAGCGCTGGCCCCTCTTTCTTAAAATGGCTGAATTTACATGTCTGGTCATCTGTCAATCTATGTTATTCTCAAATCATATCCATTATGAAACAAAAGCAGGTGATCATGACATGCAGAAGAAAAAAGTCAAATCGCTGATGGAAGACTATAAGCAGTTTGCTTTTACGCTTCTCAGCGTAAGCGCATTTTTATATATCGGATCTGTCATTCCGGGACAAGGTTTGGAAACAGGCCAAAAGATGACAATGATGCTCGCGACGTGCGGCTTTTTAGGAGGAGCTTTCTATTGTGTGAAGCGCTCGCTCAAATATAAAAGACAATTAGACGAAATGGAAGAATCATAAGCAGAGAGACTCCTGAAGGGGTTCTCTGCTTTTTTTTTGCTCGATCAATCCGTCCATTTTTAAAAAAAACGGTTTACAAACAGGAATTTGATGGATATACTTACAAAGTAAACAAAAAGCAAAGGAGGTTGATGAACATGAAACCAGCACTGACTACATACATTAGACTTTGTGAATGCCAATACCATGATTCATCAAACCTGTGGGAGAGATTGTGCACTTCCTTAACCGATGCTTTTACAGCACAGCCGATACGTTAGGAAGTTAGGCATAATAATACGCTGCTCCTCCCGCAAGATAAAGACTCGATTCGTTTTTATCTGGCGGTTTTTGTTTGCGCCCGCAGGTTTGTCAGATGATCTGCGGGCTGTTTTTGTTTTTTAGCGAACTTGAAAGGGGGTGAGCGATGTGACCATTAATCTATTCTTCTTAACACTAACCATTCAGAGACGATTTAAAAGTCCGGAAGAGTACGAGCGAGAATACGAAATTGAACAAATGTACAATGAAATGAAAGATCTGCAGCTAAAATATCTTTACCTGAACAGCCAGCGCTAACTTAAAGCGCGAAAAAAAATAAAGGAGGAGATCATGATGATTTATAGAAGGGAACTGTTGGCACATTACACTCGGGAGAAGGACCAGGTTTAGCCGGGGCAAAACGAGTTCCGCATCTCCGCTTTTCTGCATAATATGAAGCAAGCAATTCAAGGAATGCAGGTGAAAAGCATGCAGAAAAACGGCAGAATGCCTTTTATCGGCCACGGGTATACATCGATGCCCCATTCTTTCAAGCACGGATACGGTAATCCGTACCGGCGCCAAAGAATGGAGATGGTGCGCCACTTCGGGTATTGGCCGCATTATTGGTATTATTGAGAAAGAGCAGAAAACGGTTTGTTTTCTGCTCTTTTTCATTTGAACAAACTAAATGGCAAAATGAAAGGGGAGCTTTAAAGCCCCCCTCCTGTTCATTTAGCAGACGTAACAAGCGCCGATGATAATTAAAAGAATGAATAGAACCACAACAAGCGCGAATCCGCCTCCATAGCCGTATCCGCCGCCGTATCCGCCAGGGTAGCCACCCCAGCCGCCGCAGCATCCGCCGCCGTAACCAAAGCCCATAAATAGCACCACCTTTTAGTGAAAATTCCATATATACTATGCATGGGATTAAGTTGTGGAAAGGGCGGATAGACCAATTCATTAAAAAAACAGTTTTCTTAAAGCGAAACTTTTCAAAGCTGAAGCCGTCTAGTTATGGAATGTAACAAAACAATGCAGTTATTTTTGCAAATGCTTTTAATATTCGGTTCATTGGCCGATATGAGTGGGGAAAGGCCCGTTTGTACGATTTGCAGCAAAAATCGGGCTAATTAGAATTAAAGCAGGTGTTTTAACGTGTTTGAACAATGGCTTGGAAAACAATTGCGGAGCCCGAGAGGCATTTTGTCGAAATGGGTCGCGTCATATATGGAAAACGGGAATCATGATATAAACGAATGGACCATCAACTTGATGGATATCTGTCCGCATGAGCGCATCCTTGAAATCGGAACGGGAAGCGGAGCGGCACTTTATCGGATTGCGGAGATGCTTGAGGGCGGCAAGGCCTGCGGCATAGACGCATCAAAAAGCATGGTCAAGCAGGGAATGCGGCGAATCCGTCATGTGAAAGAAGAAGGAAAAGCCGAATTAAAGCTTGGCCATGCCGAACAAATTCCTTATCCGGATCGTTCTTTTCATAAAGTATTTTCAGTCCACACCATTTATTTTTGGACGGATTTCAAACAGGCATTAAAAGAAATTTACCGTGTTTTACAGGTTGACGGCACGCTGTTTCTCGCTGTGCATCTGGAAGGGCAAATGAAAAAATCGAAAAAAACAAAAGGCTTTTCCTTATACTCAGAAGAGCAAATCAAGCAACTGCTTGAGGAAAGCCATTTCAGAGACATCACGGTACATATGAACAAAAATTACTGCTGCATTTCTGCGGTAAAATCATGAACTTTGTATGATCATCCCTTTCAATACGGAAGGGATTTTTTATGTTTGATAGAGTTGAAACTGGATCTTAAATATCATATTTTTGATTTTTAAAGAAAAGTATTCCATTAACATAGCAAACATGGTTTAATATCAAAGTGAACGTTTTTACTATATTTTCCGGAGGTATTTATGAACAAAAGGATCGTGAAAAGTTCAATTGTTTTCTTTCTCCTTGCCGCATTAATTTTTGGCCAGCTGCCTTTACCGAAGACAATGGCAGCCGAAGACAGCGTTCCGAATAACGAAACCACATTGACCAGCGCGTCCCCTGTTGAAGCTTCGTTTCAAAGCGATGACGAGGTGCATTGGTATAAAGTCAATCCTTCAAATCAGGAAATCGCAAACTATACGCACTTCCGCGTCAAATTGAAATCAGATGCAGAGCTGAACATTTCCGTCTACTCCAGCCTGGAAAATGCAACTGGTCATCAAACGTTTGACCGATACAACGGCTACTCCTATGAAAATAATCCTGCTTTAATCGATTTTCCGATTGCCTGGAAAGGTCCTTACTACATAAAAGTAGAAAATCACCATGATGAGGAAAACGAAACCACTTCAATTACAGATATTTCTTACACCATCAGCTATGAAGGCGTCACCCTGCCTCCGTCAATCCAAGAGGCAGAAGAAGAGTGTCCGGCAGAATTAAGCGTTTCCGAAAGGGAAACAGGCAAGGGCATATTAAAACAGTTAAGAACGATCAGGGATGAAGTTCTTTCAAAAACTGAAAAAGGAAAAGAGCTGTCTTCCCTTTACTATAAAGCAGCTCCATTCATCAGCGCAAAAATGCTCTTTAACAAATCGATGAGAGACAGTGTCTACAAAGACCTGGTGCAGCTGAAGCCGCTGTTTGCAGATGTCGCTAAAAACGGACAAGTGAGCGCATACTCGATTACGAATGATGATCAAAAAGCGATCAGTCGCCTGTACGAAACAGCTCGCGCGTCCGTTCCCGAGCCGTTGAAAAAACAGCTGGATCAAGTCGCGAAAGACATCGGCATCGAACAATTAACAGGCAGCAAAGTATCGGCTGTGCTTGAAAAAGCGGGGATGGCGACAGCTTCATCAAGCGCGCCCGAAAACCGTTACATCGTAAAATTGAAAGAAGGCAAAAAACCGGGATCTTTCAAATCTAAAGCCCAATCATCCGGCGTCCAGGCATTAGAGCCCCTCGGTAAAAGCAAAACGGCATTTAAAGATATGTACGTTGTGGAAATGAAGGAAAGCCGTTCTTCCGGATTCAAAGCGGCGGCAAAGCAATATCAGGCGGCAGCCTCCAAGATCGCCAAGATGCCTGAAGTGGAATTCGTCGAACAGGTTCAGCAATATGAAGCACTGTCAAGAGACACCCAATATCCATATCAATGGTCGCTCAAAAATAACGGCAAAAACCGTGCTGCGAATGCTGACATACAATTTGAACAGCTTCAGAAGCTGATGAAAGGCAAAAAGCTGAAAGATACAGTAATCGCCGTCGTTGACACAGGCGTTGATCATACCCTTGCGGATTTAAGCGGCAGCGTCAAAAAAGACGAAGGCTATAACTATGTCGGCCGCACGGCGGATGCGATGGATGACAATGGCCACGGCACACACGTGTCAGGCATCATTGCAGCCGCGCAAGACAACCATTTTTCGATGGCGGGAATCAATGCTTATGCCAAAATTCTGCCTGTCAAAGTGCTGGATTCTTCAGGCAGTGGAGATACGGAACAGATTGCAAACGGCATCATCTATGCCGCCGACCACGGTGCAAAAGTCATCAATTTAAGTCTTGGCGGGCCATACAGCCGGGTGATGGAATATGCGCTTAAATATGCGGCTTCTAAAAATGTGACGATCGTTGCCGCCACCGGAAATGACGGAGTATCGGAGATTTCCTACCCTGCATCTTCGAAATATACGCTTTCAGTCGGGGCGACCAATAATCTCGATCTTGTCTCGGACTACTCCAATTATGGAAAAGGTCTCGATATGGTGGCGCCGGGAACCGATATTCCAAGCCTCGTTCCGGACGGGAATGTCACTTATATGAGCGGAACATCGATGGCGGCGCCGCACGTGGCAGCTGCAGCAGGACTTCTTTTGTCACAGAATCCGTCCTTGAAACCAAAGCAAATCGCAAGCCTATTGACCGAGACGACAGCAGATGTGGCATTTGAAGAGCAGGATAATCCAAACCCGGATTATGACCTGGATATAGAACCGGCTGCACAAATTCCCGGATATGACTTCGTCTCCGGGTGGGGAAGGCTGAATGTTTTTCATGCAGCCAGCGTTTTTGAGCTGAACATGAAGGTTCATCCCGTTTTAAACCGCCATACGGCAGTGACAGGCACAGCCAAAAGCGGTGTGACGGTCAAAATCTTGCGAGGGAAGCAAGTATTGGGGACGGGCACGGCCGGAAAATCAGGCGCGTTTTCAGTGAAAATTCCGGCCCAGAAGGCGGGGCAAGTTCTTCATGTCGCGGCATCGGGCCATCAGGCGGAAACCTCGCTCAGAACCGTCGTGGAAAAAGCGCCGAAAAACCCGTCCGTCAAACGCATCACGAACAAAGATACTGCCGTAACGGGTAGAACGGCAGCCGGCTACACGATCAAAGTGAAAAACGCGTCCAAAAAAGTGATCGCGCAAGGCAAAGCGGATGCATCCGGAGCGTTTAAAGTGAAAATCAACAAGCAAAAAGAATATGCCGTTTTGTATGTCTCCGCATCTGCTGATGACCACAGAGAAAGCGGCGATGTCAAAATGACGGTGGCTGACGTCATCCCGCCAGGCGCCCCGAAAGTTTATCAGGTTTCCGATAAAAGTACGGTGATTCAGGGAAAAACAGAAGCAAACGCGCAAGTCAGCGCAAAAGCTAAAGGAAAGACGATCGCTTCCGGCAAAGCGAACGGAAAAGGTGAATACAAGCTGAAAATCAGCAGGCAAAAAGCCGGAACCGTCATCGGTGTAACAGCAAAGGATAAAGCCGGAAATGTCAGCAAAGCGACAGCCGTCACTGTGCTTGACAAAACCCCGCCGTCTGCGCCGAAGGTGAATCCGGTGACAAACAAGAGCACGGCCGTTAAGGGGAAAGCAGAAGCGAACGCCGCCATCATCGTCAAATCAGGAAAGAAAACGATCGGAACCGGCAAGGCCGATAAAAAAGGCGCGTTTTTTGTCAAAATAAAAAAACAAAAGGCAAACACCGTTTTAGCGGTCACTGCAAAAGATAAAGCCGGCAATACGAGCAAAGTGAGCAAAATAAAAGTCAAAAAGGCAAAATAATCCGATAGCGGAGGAACTGATGACATATCAGTTCCTCTTTTTTTCATCAAAATTAATATATAAGAATATTATTAAATCTGCACTGTCTGTTTTCAATTTGTGATTTTCAGCTCATATCGCCAATTGGTCCTATTATCCCTTTTTTCATTTTCCCTTAAAAATTTTTATATTAAAAAAGGAATCTTCGGGTGTTCTGTCAAAAAGTGAATGTATTGGAAACAGCGGAATGAACGTTCATTCCGCTGACTTGGAGGGCAAAATCAATGGAATCGGAAAGCAAATATCAGAAGATTATCGAGGCTTCGCTCGTCCTTTTCGCGGACAGAGGCTTTGACGCCGCAACCATTCCGATGATCGCCGATAAGGCAAACGTCGGTGCAGGCACCATCTACCGCTACTTTGACAGCAAGGAAGCACTTGTAAACGTCTTGTTCCAAGACAGTGTGAAGAGATTTAAAGAAAAGATAGAGGAGGGCTATCCTGAAGATTCAGCAGGCATAAAAAAACAATTTCAGCACATTTTCCGCTGCCTTTTCGAGTTTTCTCAGGAAAATATCCATGCGCTGTATTTTTTGGAAATTGACAAGACCTCTCATTACTTGACTGAGAAAAGCCGCGAGGTCTTGAACGAACTGCTGGATTTCATCTATTTATTTTTTGAAAAAGGGAAAGCGGCCGGCATGATTCGCCCTTTGCCTTCCCACATTTTGTCGGCTGTTGTATTCGGAGCGTTCGTTCATATTCAGAAGTTGGTAAGAGCAGGGGAATTCGAGGACCCTACCGAACTGATGGAGGAGATTGAAGAATGTTCCTGGGATGCTGTTAAACATCATGGATGAAATGCTTTTTTCCAAAACAGAAAGGATGATTTTCATGAACAAGTTAGATGGAATTCCAATCCCTAAAACTTACGGGCCGCTCGGCAACCTGCCTTTGCTTGACAAAAACAGGGTCTCCCAGTCACTTTGGAAAATCGCGGATGAGATGGGGCCTATCTTTCAATTTAAGTTTGCGGATGCGATTGGGGTTTTTGTGTCCAGCCATGAACTGGTTAAAGAAGTCTCTGAAGAATCCCGTTTTGACAAAAACATGGGGAAGGGGCTATTGAAAGTTCGCGAGTTCAGCGGAGACGGGCTCTTTACAAGCTGGACGGAAGAACCCAATTGGCGGAAAGCCCACAACATCCTTCTGCCGAGCTTCAGCCAGAAAGCGATGAAGGGATACCATCCCATGATGCAGGATATCGCCGTCCAGCTCATTCAAAAGTGGTCCCGTCTCAATCAGGATGAAAGCATTGATGTGCCGGACGATATGACGCGGCTGACGCTGGACACGATCGGCTTATGCGGGTTTAACTACCGCTTTAACAGCTTCTACCGTGAAGGGCAGCATCCGTTTATTGAGAGCATGGTCCGGGGTTTGAGCGAAGCGATGAGACAGACGAAGCGCTTCCCGCTGCAGGATAAGCTGATGATTCAAACGAAGCGCCGGTTTAACAGCGATGTCGAGTCGATGTTTTCTCTTGTTGACCGGATCATCGCTGACCGGAAGCAGGCCGAGAGTGAAAGCGGAAATGACCTCTTGTCGCTTATGCTTCATGCGAAAGACCCTGAGACCGGCGAAAAACTGGATGATGAGAATATCCGCTATCAAATTATTACATTTTTGATTGCCGGACACGAGACGACGAGCGGTTTATTATCGTTTGCAATCTATCTGCTCCTGAAGCATCCGGATAAGCTTAAGAAAGCGTATGAAGAAGCAGACCGCGTGCTGACCGATCCCGTCCCATCCTACAAACAGGTTCAGCAGCTGAAATACATCCGAATGATTTTGAATGAATCGATAAGGCTTTGGCCGACGGCACCGGCTTTCTCTCTTTATGCAAAAGAAGAAACGGTTATCGGGGGAAAATATTTGATTCCAAAAGGACAGAGCGTTACAGTGCTCATCCCAAAACTGCACAGAGATCAAAGCGTCTGGGGAGAAGATGCCGAGGCATTCCGGCCTGAACGGTTCGAGCAGATGGACAGCATTCCGGCGCACGCATACAAACCGTTTGGCAACGGCCAAAGGGCATGCATCGGCATGCAGTTCGCCCTTCATGAAGCGACGCTTGTGCTCGGCATGATTCTTCAGTACTTTGATCTTGAAGATCATGCAAACTACCAATTGAAGATCAAAGAATCGCTGACATTAAAACCGGATGGTTTCACAATCCGGGTGAGGCCGAGGAAAAAAGAAGCAATGACGGCGATGCCGGGCGCTCAGCCTGAAGAGAACGGACGGCAGGAAGAACGGCCTTCCGCACCGGCGGCGGAAAATACGCACGGAACCCCTCTTCTTGTGCTCTACGGTTCAAATCTCGGCACAGCCGAAGAGATTGCGAAGGAGCTTGCTGAAGAAGCGCGTGAGCAAGGGTTTCACAGCCGGACGGCGGAGCTTGATCAATACGCAGGCGCCATCCCGGCAGAAGGGGCTGTTATCATTGTGACGGCTTCCTATAACGGAAACCCGCCCGATTGCGCAAAGGAATTTGTCAATTGGCTTGAGCATGATCAGACAGACGATTTGCGTGGTGTCAAATATGCGGTATTCGGCTGCGGTAACCGCAGCTGGGCCAGCACCTACCAGCGGATTCCGCGCCTGATTGACAGCGTATTGGAAAAAAAAGGCGCCCAAAGGCTGCACAAGCTTGGAGAAGGGGATGCAGGCGATGATTTTGAAGGACAGTTTGAGTCATGGAAATATGATCTGTGGCCGCTTTTAAGAACCGAATTTTCATTGGCCGAACCCGAGCCGAATCAAACAGAAACAGACAGGCAAGCCTTATCTGTCGAGTTCGTAAACGCACCTGCGGCTTCGCCGCTGGCTAAAGCTTATCAGGTGTTCACAGCGAAGATATCGGCAAACCGAGAACTGCAGTGTGAAAAGAGCGGGAGAAGCACAAGGCATATTGAAATATCGCTTCCTGAAGGCGCCGCATATCAGGAGGGAGACCATCTCGGTGTGCTACCGCAAAACAGCGAAGTGCTGATTGGCCGCGTTTTTCAGCGGTTTGGGCTGAACGGAAATGAACAAATTCTGATTAGCGGCCGGAATCAAGCATCACATTTGCCTTTGGAGAGGCCCGTTCATGTCAAAGACCTTTTTCAACATTGCGTCGAGCTCCAGGAACCGGCCACAAGGGCCCAGATACGCGAGCTGGCGGCTCATACTGTTTGTCCGCCTCATCAGCGCGAGCTTGAAGACCTGCTGAAAGATGACGTCTATAAGGATCAAGTGTTGAATAAGCGGCTGACAATGCTTGACCTGCTTGAGCAATACCCGGCCTGTGAACTGCCGTTCGCCCGTTTTCTGGCGCTTCTTCCTCCGCTAAAACCGAGGTACTATTCGATTTCCAGTTCGCCGCAGCTTAACCCGCGGCAAACAAGCATCACCGTCTCTGTCGTAAGTGGCCCGGCGTTGAGCGGCCGCGGGCATTATAAGGGAGTTGCATCGAACTATCTCGCCGGCCTTGAGCCGGGAGACGCGATTTCGTGTTTCATCAGAGAGCCTCAGTCAGGCTTCCGGCTTCCCGAAGATCCTGAAACACCGGTGATCATGGTCGGGCCGGGCACCGGAATCGCCCCTTACCGCGGATTTCTTCAGGCGCGCCGCATCCAGCGCGATGCCGGTGTGAAGCTCGGTGAAGCGCATTTGTACTTCGGCTGCCGCCGTCCGAACGAAGATTTTCTGTATCGAGACGAGTTGGAGCAAGCGGAAAAGGACGGAATCGTCCATCTGCATACAGCGTTTTCCCGGCTTGAGGGCCGGCCGAAAACATATGTGCAAGATTTGCTCAGAGAGGATGCAGCCTTGCTGATTCACTTGTTGAACGAAGGCGGCCGCCTGTATGTGTGCGGAGACGGAAGCCGCATGGCTCCAGCTGTTGAACAAGCTTTGTGCGAGGCGTATCGCATAGTACAGGGTGCGAGTCGGGAAGAGTCGCAAAGCTGGCTGTCCGCACTTTTAGAAGAAGGGCGCTATGCAAAGGATGTATGGGACGGCGGCGTTTCCCAACATAATGTGAAGGCGGACTGCATTGCAAGAACGTAAACAAAAAGAGGCATTCTGAATTGATCAGGATGCCTCTTTTTTAGAGTTTGTTATTTTTTCATTGATATAGATGAAAAGGTTTGATCCCAAGAACAAAACGAGCAAAATATACACCCATTTTGCCGGCGTTTCCCAACCCTCGAAAAAAGGCAGAGAAGCAATGAATGTTTGTCCTTTCATGATGACAAACACCAATAACGCCACAAAGATGATGAGAGTGATTCCCTGTAAGATGAGCGTTTTTGCACTTCGTTTTTTCAAGTCGTCCCATACGTACACCAGCACGAATACGAGGGAGGCCGTTGAGATGATATCATTCGCTGTGCCGTTTATCTTGAGCCCAAACCTGAGAAAAAGATTTAAACATACAGATGCCAAAAATCCATAAAATCCGATTGTTTTAAGCAAGGTGATTCCCCCCCTCAAACCATTATAGAGGGAGATAAAGGAAAAGCCAACATGACAGGCTGTGTTCAATCATTCTAAAAACGGCTGATCTTCAGGAGGAATCGCCATGCTGGCTTTGATTTAAATATCGGCATGCGGTGAAGAAAGTTTAGCTTTTATTTCGGACCTGTGAATTGTCTTGCCGTTTGTTTCTTTTGGCTTCGGCAAAGAAAATGACCGGATAAGCGATCAAAAGCAGCCCGATAATGAATGAGATGATTCCCGGCCATTTAAAATGGGTCCAGAAGAAGCCTCCGAAAGACCCCGCTAAGCTTGAGCCGAGATAATAGCTCAGCAAATAAAGGGAGGAAGCTTGAACGCGCTGTTCGCCGGCCGTCTGCCCGACCCAGGAGCTTGCGATCGAATGCGACCCGAAAAATCCAAATGTAAAAACAGCGATTCCGGCAATTTTAAGAGGAAGCTGAGGCAGAAGCGTAAGCAATGCGCCTCCTGCGATAATGGCAATCCCGATTTTCAGCATCAACGGGCTGCCAAAACGATCGGCTTTCTTCCCCATATAGACAGAACTGAGCGTCCCCGCCAAATAAACGATAAAGATGAACCCGATGACAGTTTGAGAGAGTCTGTACGGAGGTCCCATCAACTGAAACCCGATATAATTGAACAGCGTAACAAAGCTTCCCATTAATAGAAATCCAAGTGAAATGATTGACAGCAGCCGTTTGTTCATCAAGACGGCGCCGTAGGCCAAGCTCGCTTTTTTCACACTTGTTTTTCGCTTAGCGGAGTGCTGCGGCCGGGGCAGCAAAATCCAAAACAAATAGCTTAATAGTACTGATAATGCCCCGATGATTCCTAGC
This sequence comes from Bacillus licheniformis DSM 13 = ATCC 14580, assembly GCF_000011645.1. Lineage (GTDB taxonomy): Bacteria > Bacillota > Bacilli > Bacillales > Bacillaceae > Bacillus > Bacillus licheniformis. The sequence goes on along the minus strand of NC_006270.3, from coordinate 2,731,972 downwards.
GCCGCGCGCCAGCTGAACAAGTCTGTCAAAAGGCCGGTCAAAAGCCTTCCGCTCATTCCTCCGAGGCTTGTGCCGCTAATGTATAGCCCCATCATTTTGCCGAGCCCTCGCGGATCAAATTCCTCTCCGACATAAGCCATGGCGATCGCGGGCACGCCTGCAAGGAAAAAGCCAAGCAGCCCTCTCATCGCCAAGAGCGCCGCGAAGTTCGGACTAAAGGCGGTCAAGAGGCCGAGCACTGATGTCGCAAACAGGGATATTGCCATAATCGTTTTCCGGCCGAACCCGTCAGATAAAGCTGCTGCCGTGAGCAATGCAAAAGCCAATATGCCTGTTGAAATGGATAAAGTTAAGCTTGCAGCTGCCGCCGATATGCCGAATTCCTCCGCAAACAGAGGCATGAGCGGCTGTGTGGTGTAAAGTGTGGCAAATGTCACAAAACCGCTGATGAATAAGGCGATGCTCGCTTTGTGATAATCCTTCGAATGCGGCTGTATGTAGGTCATGGCAGCTCCTCTTTTCTAGAATGACAATCTATGTTTCATGGTACGCTTTCATTTGTGATGTGTCTAATTTATAATAACTATCATCATCATGCGTTTTATTTATGAAGGAGCGGATGAGCATTGGAACTCTATCAAATTGACCATTTTATTGCCGTGAGCAGGCATAAACACTTTACAAAAGCAGCCTTGGAACAACGGATTTCCCAGCCGGCTTTGAGCAGGTCGATCAAAAAGCTTGAAGAAGAATTGGGCGTCCCGCTGTTTATTCGAAAAACAAAATCGATCCGCCTGACAAAGTACGGCGAGCAGTTCCTCATCAAAGCGAAGCAGGCCCGCCTTGCCCTTGACGAAGGCGTTCAGCAAATCAGGGAAAGCGTCAATCCGAATGCCGGGGAAATCTCGGTATCATTTTTGCATACGCTTGGTTCGCGGCTCATGCCGCAGCTGATTGCCGAATTTAAAAAGAAATACCCGAATGTTGCTTTCCGTCTGTATCAGGCCGCAAATGAACATCTTCAGCACATGGTGGAGACGGGCGAAGCTGATATCTGCCTCAGCTCTCCGCCGCTTCCAAACGAGCATCTTGAATGGACGGTGTTGGATACTGAGCCGCTTTATCTGGTGCTTCCAGCCGACCACCCGCTTGCAGATCGGAAAGAAGTCGCGATCCGGTCGATTGCACACGAAGACTTTGTCTGTTTTAAGCCGGGCTATGGTCTTCGATATGTGTTTGATCAAATGTGCCGGGGACTGTCCATCAGCCCGAAGCTTGCTTTTGAAGGGGAAGAAGTGTCGACGATTTTGGGACTAGTATCAGCAGGGCTCGGTGTAGCAATCCTGCCGAAAACGGCGGAGCACGTCCATTCTCCAGTGGCATTTTGCCGAGTGTCAGACTACCGTTCTGAGAGGACGATCGGTCTCGCCGTCCTGAAAGACCATTATTTGTCGCCGGCGGCACGCAACTTTAAAGAATTTGTAATTGAATACTATCGCCGGAACGAACGGTCTGATCAGCCGTAACTCAAATAAGGACTTCTCAAGATGACAAATATCCTGTATATTGATAATGATAATTATTATCAATTGGAGGATTAAATATGACGAAAAAGCAATATTCTTATATATTCACCCTTTTACTCGCTTTCGCTGTATTTCTTTCAGGCTGTCAAAGCGGCCAGAAACAGGCTGCATCAGAGAAAAATGAAGAGAAAACAAGAGTGGTGAAAACCATCAACGGAAATGTCACTGTACCGGCTAATCCGAAGCGCGTCGTGACGATTGGCTATGCGGGAACCATGCTTGCATTCGGGATCAAGCCGCTTGGAGAAACGGGAAAGTACCTCGGAAGTCCTTATATTAAAGATCAAGTTTCAGGAATAAAGGATATCGGGGGAAAAGACGGTTTTTCAGTATCTGTGGAAAAAGTTCTTGAACTTAAACCCGATTTAATCGTATCGATGACGAACGATTCAAAAGAATATGAAAAGCTGTCAAAAATCGCTCCCACTGTCGTCTATCCGTTCGGCACATTTAAAGATGCACGCGATGAAATGAAAACGTTTGGCAAGCTGCTCGGCAAGGAAAAGGAAGCTCGGGAGTGGACGAAAACGTTTAATCAAAAAATGAAAGCCGCCCGCGCGAAAATTAAAGATGCATCTGTAAAAGGTGAAACGTTCTCTTTAATCGGCGCATATGCAAAATCTTTATATGTCTACGGGGCATACGGGTATCGGGGCGGAGAAGCGATCTATACGCAGCTGGGACTGACGCCGCCTGAATCTGTTAAAAAGGATGCCATTGATACAGCTGACGGATATAAAGCCATATCTTTCGAGGTCCTGCCGAAATATGCCGGAGACTACATATTTGTCGACGAATCATACAACGGAAAGCTTGATCAGGACAATCCGGTTTGGGCATCGCTTGACGCGGTGAAAAAAGGCAAGGTCTTTTTCCTCGATCCGGACAGATTTTGGCCGTATGATCCAAACGCTGTTCAGGCACAGGCCGAAGAAATCGCCGACATGATTTCCAAGAAAGCGAAAAATAAATAGAAAAGCGGGGAGCCGAAAAGAATGATCCGGCTTCCCGCTTTTTCATTTTTCATAATGCTGAAATTGAATATCCAGTGTCCGGAGGTACGTTTGCAGGCCCGCATCTTGGATGGGGATGATATAGGCGGCTTCATCTGACTCATTATGGTGGGAATGCCATAATCCCGGCGGTGTAATGAAGGCTTTTCCGGTTACCCAGTCAATTCGTTTCGGATCAATGATTTCCTTTGTGGCCGGATCGATTTTGCTTCCGACTAATGTATACGTGCCGGGTGCGGCATAGGCGACAAAATCGAGAGCCACCGACTTGTGGCTGTGAGGAGCTTGATTGGAGCCGGGAGGCACGATGCCGAACATTGCCCACAATACATGGGTGATCGTCAGCGTTTGATCGAATATTTCATTGTTCAAGAGAACGGAAATGCGGTTGCGATAACGGGCGTCAGGAGCGGCGGCCGCTTCAGCCAATTTTGCTTTTGACTGTTCAGCGGTGTAGAGAGTTGGTTGAAAGCGGGATTCCGACGGCTTTACGCCCAAATAATTCAGGAGAGGTGAATCGGTGATGTAATAAATGGCTGCATCTTCTGCTGCGGTATGCCGGCTGCCTGAACCGGCAGGCAAAGTCAAAAAATCGCCTTTCTGCCAGTGAATCGTATCTTCGCCCGTTTCGGTTTTCCCTGCGCCGCTGACAATGTAATATAGTTCGCTTGTCGCACGGGGGGCAGTGTGTATCGTGTCGCCTGAACGAATCTTGATGAAGTGGGCGAGAAGGGAAGGGCTTGAAGCGGGATAATCCGTCTTCAGTTCTTCGGAAATGTCCAGCGGGATGATCCGCGTTTCACCTGTCTCATACAATTCAGGCCCGAACTCTTTCACAGGAACCGGGCTGATTATTCCGCTTCCAATCGGGTCAGAGGCAGTGGTATACTCGAAAAAACGGGCATGTTTCGTCAAATGCTCGGCTCGGGTTTCGAATTGAGAATGCATTGAAAAAACCTCCTGTTATTTTTAGATAATTCAATCATATCTCATTTGGAAGATGCTAGTAAACAGTTGCATTGACAAAAAACAGATTACGGAAAAGAGGGATTGCATTGGGAAAAGGATTGAACGGCAGAAGAATTGCCATCGGAGCATCGCGAAAAACGGATGAAATGAGCACGCTGATCAAAAAGCAAGGCGGGGTTCCCCTCATTCGCTCCCTTCAGGGTACCGTGTTTTTGGCCGAAAAAGAAGTAGGCCCTGATTTGCGTGCCTTCGTTGAAACGGGAGCCGACTGGGTGATTTTCACGACCGGAATCGGGACGGAAACGCTTGTCAGCCTAGCTGAGAAACTTGGGATCGGAGAGCGCTATTTACAAGCGATCCGCAGGGCGAAAGCGGCATCGAGAGGCTACAAAACAATCGCCGCTTTAAAAAAGCTCGGCATTACGCCCGTTGCGGCGGATGAAGACGGCACGACCAAGGGACTGATCGACTCGCTCCAATCCCACGATTTTTCCGGCAAACGGGTGATGGTTCAGCTCCACGGCGAAAACGCTCCGTCACTGCTTCAGTTTTTGGAAGAGAAAGGTGCAGACGTTGTTCCGCTTCTGCCGTATCGGCATGTTGCTCCAGACCGGGAAACCGTCGCTTTATTGTGCAGCGAGATCATCAACCGTGAAGTGGATGCGGTTTGCTTTACAACGGCTGTCCAAGTCCGCTCGCTTTTTCATTTCGCGAAAGAAAACGGCTATGCGGAGAAAATTGTTCAATCTTTTCAAGACAGCGTGTTGGCGGCCGCTGTCGGAAAAGTGACGGCAGAAGCTTTAAGAGAAGAAGGAGTCGAACGCCTTCTCGCTCCGGATCTCGAACGGATGGGAGCGATGATTGTGGAGCTAGCGCGGTTTTATGAAACGGAAGAGGGGATAAGAACACAGTAAGTGCGAAAGAAATCAGCAGATTGGGGTGTGGGAGTCTCCTTGGGGGCGTTGTGATGTTTTTTAAAGATGCAGACCCAAAAGGAAAAAAGCCGAAGATGCAGCTTGCCGTGCGGCTTTTATTTTCTGGGCCGTGATACTTTTTGGAAATAGTACTTTTGAATATTTTGATCATGAGCCGTTGATTGCGAATTTTTCTTTTTTGCTAGGCTTAGGCTTAGCCGTGTTTTTTCTGACGGAACGCCTGGTCAAACGGCTTGCATCCGCAAAAACAAGAAAAACGCTTCGCTGATGAGCCGAAGCGTTTTTTGCTTTATAAAACAAATTGATCTGAGACGAATACTGCGCCGTCTTCTTTAAACATACGGGCGGGCTTTGTTCCGATGACCCGGATGTCTGAAGTGCTTGCTGCGATTCCTGTTTCCTCTGGCAAGGCGATGACGGGAGTGCCAAAAGCATTCCTAAACCTTTTAATCAGCGGATCATGTTCAGCCTTGTAGTGGCACCAAACCGAATAGTCTCCGAGGAGCTTTAAGCCGTTAAAATCCCGCAATCCGCAAGCGTTGCGATCCATATAAGAGCAAGTCATAATGTTCTTTCCGAGAATGACGGCGCCGGCGCTTCCGCCGTAAATGGCGCCGCCGCTTTCGGCATAGCGCTTTAAAACCGCGGTAAAATGCGATTCGATGAATTGTTTTAGCAGACGAAACGTGTTTCCTCCGCCGATATATACGGCAGAAAACACGTCTAAATCGTGTACGGTTTTACCTTTGACATCCGTCCACATGACAATGTTTTTGATGCCGAGCGGGTGAAAGAGCCGGCTGATCCAGTCGAAGCCGTCATCATACCTGTCGGCGTCCATGGCAATCGGAATATACAATAATGGCTTATGAGGACAGATGCTCCGGGCAAAATGCCGATCCAGCTGTTCGGTTTGGTGTGCATCTCCGCCTCCGGAAAGAAACCATTTTCCCATCCTGACCTCCACTTATTTATCATGTTTCCTGTAATTGTTCATTCAGCACGCTGTCCTCCAAAACAGCAAATTTGTCTCCATACACTTTTGTAATGTGTTTTTCGCCCCAGGAGCACAGCGAATCCAAAATGTCTTTAAGCGTCCATCCGTATTCGCTGAGTTCGTATTCGACCTTCGGCGGCACCTGCTGGTACACGATCCGGTTGATGACGCCGTCCTCCTCCAGTTCGCGCAGCTGCTGGGTCAGCATTTTCTGCGTAATGTTCGGCATCAGCCGCTTGAGCTCGCTCGTGCGTTTTTTGCCGTGCGTCAAGTGACACAAAATCACGCATTTCCATTTCCCGCCGATCACTTCAAGTGTAGCTTCGACAGATATATTATACTTTTTCGGCTTCATGTTCTCCTCCAATCCATAGGTACCGAAAAGTACCTATCTCACTTTTTGGTTCCTATCACACTTAAAAGTGCGTACTTTTTTTCGCAGATGATATGTACCATAATATCATTAGCCGGCAGCCATTTGCTATACCTTAAAAAAGAAAGGAGAAAAAGAATGACCTCTGTTCATGATAAAAAACGCAGTATATTAGCGCTTTTAGCCTTGGCGGCCAGCGCATTTGCCATCGGCACGACCGAATTCATCAGCGTGGGGCTTCTGCCTTTAATTGCTGAAGACATGAATATTTCGGTGACGACGGCAGGACTGACCGTATCATTATACGCACTGGGCGTAACAGTCGGCGCACCTGTTCTGACGTCTGTCACATCCAGTATGCCGAGAAAAGCGCTGCTGCTGGTGATTATGCTCATTTTTATGATCGGCAACGGGCTTGCGGCATGTGCCGGAAGCATCGGTGTTTTATTAACCGCCCGCGTGATTTCGGCGTTTTCTCATGGCGTATTTATGTCAATCGGTTCAACGATTGCGGCAAGCCTAGTCCCGGCGGATAAAAGAGCCGGAGCGATATCGATCATGTTTACCGGGCTGACGATTGCAATGATTACCGGAGTTCCCATCGGCACGTTCCTCGGTCAGCAGTTCGGCTGGCGGATTGCTTTTGCGGCGATCGTCGCTGTCGGCGCACTGGCGTTTATCGCCAACAGCTTACTTGTTCCGGGCGATTTGCCGAAAGGCGTCCGAACGTCTTTCAAGAGCCAGTTGAAGCTTGTGACCAATGGGCGGCTGCTGCTTTTATTCATCATTACGGCGCTTGGTTATGGAGGGACATTTGTTGTCTTTACGTATTTATCCCCGCTGCTTCAGCATGTGACGGGCTTTAAACAGGAAGCTGTTGCCGTCATTTTGCTTGCTTACGGCATTGCCGTCGCGCTCGGAAATATTATCGGAGGTAAAGCGGCCAACAAAAAACCGCTTACTGCATTATTCTATATGTTCATCGCCCAGGCGGCTGTGCTTCTCATCTTAACGGCGGCTGCTCCTTATCAGGCAGCGGGCTTTATCGTCATCATGCTGATGGGATTTTTAGCCTTCATGAATGTCCCCGGGCTCCAGTCCTATGTGGTGATTCTGGCTGAACGGTTTGTTCCAGGGGCGGTTGATGTCGCATCAGCTGTCAATATTGCGGCGTTCAACGTCGGTATAGCGATCGGTTCTTATACAGGAGGCGCCATCACACAATCGATCGGATTGATTCACACTCCATGGGTGGGAGCTTTGATGGTGCTCGGCGCCGTCGTGCTGACAGGCTGGAGCAGGGCGCTGGAACGAAATGATCAAAAACAAAATGATCAAAAACAAAATCAAGCTTTAAAGGAAAACTGCGCATGACGCATACAAAATATAAGGAGGCCAATTAAATGATGACAGCAAAAAATTTGCAAGATCGAATCAAATTGAATAACGGGACAGCTATGCCTTGGTTTGGACTTGGCGTATTTAAAGTAGAAGAAGGGCCCGAACTGGTACAAGCCGTAAAAACGGCGATTAAACACGGCTACCGCAGTATTGATACCGCAGCCATCTACGGTAATGAAGAGGGGGTTGGGCAAGGAATCCGCGAGGGGTTGAAAGAAGCCGGCATTTCAAGAGAAGACCTGTTTGTTACATCAAAGGTCTGGAATGACGATTTAGGCTATGACGAAACGATTGCAGCCTATGAGGCGAGTCTCGAAAAGCTCGGACTTGACTACCTTGATTTATACCTGATCCACTGGCCTGTTGAAGGACGCTACAAAGCGGCGTGGAAAGCGCTTGAAACACTTTATGAACAAGGACGCGTAAAAGCAATCGGAGTGAGCAATTTTCAGATTCACCATCTGGAAGACTTGCTGAAAGATGCCGCCGTCAAACCGGCGATCAACCAGGTTGAGTATCATCCGCGGCTGACGCAGAAAGAGCTGCAAGCGTTTTGCCGTGCGCACGGCATCCAGCTGCAAGCATGGTCGCCGCTGATGCAAGGCCAATTGCTCAGCCATCCACTGCTGAAAGATATCGCGGACAAGTACGGCAAGACACCGGCCCAAGTCATTTTGCGCTGGGATTTGCAAAACGGGGTCGTTACGATTCCGAAGTCGACTAAAGCGGAGCGGATTGCCCAAAACGCGGACATATTTGATTTTGAACTGACCACCGAGGAAATGAAGCAAATTGACGCGCTGAATGAAAACACCCGTGTCGGCCCTGATCCCGATAACTTTGACTTTTAACAAAACGGCCCCGTTCGACATTCGAACGGGGCTTTAATTGAATTGTGCGGTTACACCGCCGGACTCCATCATCATCAGTTCTTTTTTCATATCCAATCCGCCCCGGTATCCCGTGAGCTGCCCGCTTTTACCGATAACCCGATGGCAAGGCACCACCATTAACAGCGGATTTGCGCCGATCGCCGCGCCTACTGCCCGCACAGCGGCCTGCTTTTCAATATGCTCGGCGATATCGGAATAGGAGCAAGTGCTGCCGTAAGGGATTTCGGAGAGCGCCTTCCACACTGCCAGCTGAAAAGGCGTGCCGGCAAGGTCGACAGGAAAGCTGAAATGAGTTCGCTTGCCGTTCAAATACGCCTGCAGCTGCTCGGCGTATTCTGCCAATCCTTTGTCATCCCGAATGAAAACTGGCTGTGTAAATCTTTTTTCAGCCCAAGCGGCCAAATCCTCGAAGCCTTGATTCCATCCCCCTGTAAAACAGAGCCCGCGGGCAGTCGCCCCAATGTGAATCTGCCAACCTCGGCAAATAAGCGTACGCCAGTATACGATTTGATCGTCCATATGTTTACCTCCGTTTCATTTGCCGGTACGACGTCGGCGATTGCCCAGTCTTCTTTTTAAACAAAGAGGCAAAATATTCCGCATTCGCAATGCCTACCATTGAAGCGATTTCTGCGATCGATCGTTCTGAATGAGCAAGCAAATCGACCGCTTTCTCAATCCTTTTCTGCAGGATGTATTCTGCCGGCGAGACGCCTTTGATTCGTTTAAATGTCCGCTGCAGGTGAAAAGGGCTGATATGGCACCTGTCAGCCAAAGCTTGCAGAGACAGCGGATCGCGATAAGATTCCTCGATGATTTCCACCACACGCTGTGCCAGCTCTTCATCCGGCAGCAGCGCCCCGGCCGGATTGCAGCGTTTGCAGGGGCGGTACCCTTCTGATAAAGCATCTTTTGCATTGAAAAAGATCTGCACATTGTCGATTTGCGGAACTCTCGATTTGCAGGAAGGGCGGCAAAATATGCCGGTCGTTTTGACCGCGTAATAAAAAACTCCGTCATAGGCGGAATCGTTTTCCGTAATCGCCCGCCACATTTCAGGCGTCAATCGTGATTTGCTGTTCATATCTTCACCCCGATCTATGTCAGTATAACCTATATGACAGCCGGAGGTGGAGAGGCGGAGAACGGCACAGCAAGAAGACAAAGAAGAAGAGAGACTGTTGCCTGGACCTCCGAAACGCGCTACAATTCATTTACAACACAGGATGGGGTGAGAATATTGCCGGAATCAGTGAAGCAGGCCTCCTAAAATAAAAATCTATATTTTAGGAGGTAAAACATGAATTTTCAAACAATCGAGCTTGACACATGGTATAGAAAATCTTATTTTGACCATTACATGAAGGAAGCGAAATGTTCTTTCAGCATCACGGCAAACGTCAATGTGACAAATTTGCTCGCCGTGCTCAAGAAAAAGAAGCTCAAGCTGTATCCGGCTTTTATTTATATCGTATCAAGGGTCATTCATTCGCGCCCTGAGTTTAGAACAACGTTTGATGACAAAGGACAGCTGGGTTATTGGGAACAAATGCATCCGTGCTATGCGATTTTTCATCAGGACGACCAAACGTTTTCCGCCCTCTGGACGGAATACTCAGACGATTTTTCGCAGTTTTATCATCAATATCTTCTGGACGCCGAGCGCTTTGGAGACAAAAGGGGCCTTTGGGCTAAGCCGGACATCCCGCCCAATACGTTTTCAGTTTCTTCTATTCCATGGGTGCGCTTTTCAAACTTCAATTTAAACCTTGATAACAGCGAACACTTGCTGCCGATTATTACAAACGGGAAATACTTTTCAGAAGGCAGGGAAACATTTTTGCCCGTTTCCTTGCAAGTTCACCATGCAGTGTGTGACGGCTATCATGCCGGCGCTTTTATAAACGAGTTGGAACGGCTTGCCGCCGATTGTGAGGAGTGGCTTGTGTGACAGAGGAAAGGCCGATATGATTCGGCCTTTTTTATATGTACTTCTTAGCGGGTCTCTTAACATCTCTCACTGCTGTGTGATTTTACTCACGGCATTTGGAACGCCGGCTCTCAACAAACTTTCTGTAGTGAAAATCATGAACCAAACGGATCGTCGGCCTGATTAACAGCTGAAAGCTGCCGATCACAAACATCCATAGTCCCGCCGGCTTCAGTTCCTCGGAGAAAAAGCAGAAGCTCCCGACAAGGAATAAAAGGCCGATGAGAAAATCGTTTAATGTATGTAGAACTTTGTATCTTTTTTTGAAAAAGAGTTCATATCGTTTGTTATTGTTTTGCGGCATTGCTTGATCACTCCAATCCTTTTATTTACCCTGCCGGAAGCCGGAGTGAAACGCCGGTATACATAGGATTTATGAATTAGGAAAACATATGGGGAAATAAACCATCCAGGAGTGAAAAATATGCGGTTATTCATATGTGCATCGTGCCTGTTCGGCTTGATTGTTCCGTCATTTGAAACGAAAGCGCTGACGTTTGAAGAATTGCCGGTTAAACAAGCTTCAAAACAATGGGAAGTTCAAATCGGTAAAGCCGAAGCCGGAAACGGAATGGCGAAACCGGAAAAAGGAGCGTTTCATACTTATGCTGTCGAAATCAAAAACATTGGACACGATGTGGCTTCGGCGGAAATTTTTGTCTATCGGAACGAGCCTAATTCTTCAACGAAATTTTCGCTTTGGAACATTCCTCACGAAAATCCGGTTTCTTTAGCCAAAAGCTTAAATCACGGAAGCTCTGTCAAGCACCGCAATCTGCTTATGGCAGAGAATGCGACCGAATTGGAAGTGGACATGATTTGGACGGAAAAAGGAAGCGAAGGCAGACTTTTAAAGGAAACGTTCATTTTCAAGGGAGATGAATCATGAAGAAAAAATGGCCGTTCATCGTCAACGGTCTTTTTTTAATGACTTAGGCAGCCGATCGTTCGGCCATACGATATCGAAGCGACCTCGAACCAGCAGAGCTCGTCACAAAACATTTGCATTTAAAGAAAAATACAGGATGTTTTCACCAATATTTTTCTCAATGATGATACACTATTGACAAGCTGCTACTTTGGGAGGGTGTTTCCATAGATGCCGATGAAGCAAAAACACCAAATGTGTCATGAGAGCTCTCTCTAATCGATATAAAAGTAGGGTGAACCGGGGTTGTCAATCTGTAAAAGATCTTTTTTTATCCCGTGATACGCTTTTGGAATTCTGAATCTTCAAGAAAGTCCCCAGCCTTTTGCTGATCAATCGAGAACAAAGGATGATACATATGAAAAGAATAGATAAAATCTACCATCAGCTGCTGGATAATTTTCGCGAAAAGAATATCAATCAGCTTTTAAAGATACAAGGGAATTCGGCTAAAGAAATCGCCGGGCAGCTGCAAATGGAGCGTTCCAATGTCAGCTTTGAATTAAACAATCTCGTTCGGGCCAAAAAGGTGATCAAGATTAAAACGTTCCCCGTCCGCTACATCCCGGTGGAAATTGTTGAAAACGTCTTGAACATCAAATGGAATTCAGAGTTGATGGAGGTTGAAGAACTGAGGCGGCTGGCTGACGGCCAAAAAAAGCCGGCGCGCAATATATCCGCCGATCCCCTCGAGCTCATGATCGGGGCTAAAGGGAGCTTGAAAAAGGCAATTTCTCAGGCGAAAGCGGCAGTCTTTTATCCTCCGCACGGCTTGCATATGCTGCTGCTCGGGCCGACGGGTTCGGGGAAATCGCTGTTTGCGAATCGGATCTACCAGTTCGCCGTTTATTCTGACATATTGAAGCCCGATTCCCCGTTCATCACATTCAACTGTGCAGATTACTATAACAACCCTCAATTATTGCTCTCTCAATTGTTCGGACATAAAAAAGGGTCTTTTACAGGTGCGGGTGAAGACAAAGCAGGATTAGTCGAGCAGGCGGACGGGGGCATTCTGTTTATGGATGAAATCCATCGCCTCCCGCCGGAGGGGCAGGAAATGCTGTTTTATTTCATAGACAGCGGCACATACAACAGGCTTGGTGAAACAGAGCATAAACGAACGGCAAAAGTCCTGTTTATCTGTGCGACAACAGAAAATCCGAGCTCTGCATTGCTGAAGACATTTTTGCGGAGAATTCCGATGACCGTACATATCCCTTCGCTCAATGAACGGTCCCTTGGAGAAAGAGTGGAGCTGACAACGTTTTTATTGGGGAAAGAAGCAGAGCGGATCAAAAAAAACTTAAATGTGCACATCGATGTCTATAATGCACTGATTCATTCTGCAAAATTCGGAAATGTCGGGCAGCTGAAATCAAATGTACAGCTGGTCTGTGCGCACGGGTTTTTAAATAACCTTGACAAAGACGAGGTTGTTGAACTGACCGTCCGGGATCTTCCGGACGAGATCAAAGAGGACTGGATGTCCAGCAGCAAAAATATTGAACGGAGCAAAATGATTTCTGAATATGTCAACATTACAACGATCATCTCTCCGATTGTGGAAGATGAAGCAACGAAAATCGATGACTCCTTTAACTTGTATCATGTCATAGAAGAAAAAGCGAAAATCCTCAATAAAGAAGGCTTAACAAAAAAGCAAATCAATCAATATATATTAACGGATATTCATTTGCACGTCAGAAGCTTTTTTAATCAGAAAATGCTTCAAAACCACAGTTTACTCAAATTCGTTGAAGACGACGTGATTCAGATGACGAAAGAATTAAAGGGAGTCGCCGAACATGAGCTTGACTGCAAGTTCGACCGTAAATTCATCTATTTCCTGAGCATGCACATCGCCGCATTTTTAAAGCGCGGAAAGCAGATTGATGTCTTAAATTCGCAGGAAACAGATGAAATCAGGGAAACCCATGTGAAAGAATACGAGGTCGCACTCATTTTCAAAGATAAAATTCAAGCATATTTCAAAGTAACCGTTCCGGAAATCGAAGTCATCTACTTGACGATGCTCATTCAGTCGATTAAATCATGGAAAGAAAACAAAAGGACGGGCATTGTCGTGGCCGCCCATGGAAACAGCACGGCAAGCTCTATGGTTGAAGTAGCCACTGAACTGCTGGGAAGCACCCCGATCGCTGCGGTTGATATGCCTTTGACCGTTTCACCCTCGGAAATCGTCAGCTGCCTAGCGGAGAAAGTGAAGCAGGTTGATGAAGGAGAAGGCGTTTTAATGCTTGTCGACATGGGATCGCTTGCGATGCTGGAAAGCAGGCTTGAACAACAAACGGGCGTTAAAATAAAAACGATCAGCAATGTTACGACATCTATGGTGCTCGATGCCGTCCGCAAGGTGAATTATTTGAATTTGAATTTGCACGCCATCTACGATTCGGTTACAAAGGATTTCATCGATTTATGGGCCGATAAACCGCGGGTCTCAGGCAAAAAGAAGGCGATCGTCTCCATTTGCACAACAGGCGGCGGAACGGCGAAGAAGCTCGAAGAGATTTTAACATCAATCGTGAGCAGGACATCTGATGAACAAATCAGCATTTTGACGGTGCCATCGATCAAATTAGCAAGCCGCATCAAAGAAATTGAAAAAGCGTATGAGATTCTTGCCACGGTTGGCACGAAGAACCCTAAAATCGATGCTCCGCACGTCCCTTTAGAAGTATTGATTGAAGGCGAAGGGGAAAAAGTGATTCAGCAGGTGATTGCAACCGGCGATATCCCGATGAGCGGCGGATTATCCGGTGAAAATGTGGTTGTAAAGGAGCTTTGCGAAGACAGCCTGAAGAAGTATCTTGTCTTTTTGAATCCCTATCATGTGATAGACATGCTGTTGGAGTGGCTTCAGACGGTTCAAGACGAACTGCGTATGACATTCAGCAACGCTGTGCTGATCAAAGTCATCATGCATACCGCTTTTGCTTTTGAAAGGGTGATCAAACAGAACCCGATCGCTTTTCCGGAGGAGGAAGAGATGAATGATCAGCTTGAAAACGTTCTTCACATCACAGAGAAAACATTAAAGCCTTACGAAGAAAAGCTTGGTCTTGCGATCAGCGAAGATGAAAAAATGTTTATCGCGTCCATCTTTGCTGAAGAGTTATAGCTGTTTCCCATCGGCAATTTTTTCATGTAAACCTGTATTAAGTGGACCCCCATTTTAATACAGGTTTATTTTTATGCTTAAACGTGTTTCAAATATGAAAATAATTCGTCTTGAAATACAATGAAAACGCTTAATACAGTTTTGTTGGCACGATACTTGCATTATAAATAAGCGAACGAAAAAAGAAAGGAGCAAATGTACATGATTACAGTCATTATCAGCGGCCACGGAAACTTTCCCATAGCATTAAAAGAATCTTCAGGGATGATATTCGGAGAAGAGGAGAGCCTGATCGCGGTGCCGTTTCTGAAAGGGGAAGGCATTCAGACACTGCAAGAAAAATATCATCAGACGCTGAAGGATGTTCCGGAGGAACACGAGGTGCTTTTTTTAGTGGATATTTTCGGCGGGACGCCATATAACGCAGCGACCCCTTACATCGCGAAAGAGCGGAGATTCGATATGGCAGCCGGAGTGAACCTGCCGATTTTGTTAGAGGCATTGAGCTTGAGGGAGCATATGCCGCTCAAACAACTGCTGAACCAGTTGAAAAAGATGAGCCGGGAATGCTTCCAAATATGCAGCGAGCAATTGGAAAAATTCAGTCAGTCCAATCAGGGAAGAGAGGATGAATTGTAATGAAAATCGTTTTGGCAAGAATTGATGACCGCTTTATTCACGGCCAAGTATTAACAAGATGGATCAAAATCCACGCTGCTGATCGCATTATCGTTGTCTCCAATGAGGTGGCACAGGACGAAATGAGAAAAACGCTGATCCTTTCTGTTGCACCTTCAAATGTAAAAGCCAGCGCCGTTTCGATTTCCAAAATGGCCAAAGCGTTCCACAGTCCGCGGTACGAAGATACGACGGCAATGCTGTTATTCGAAAATCCGGGCGACATTGTTTCCTTAATCGAAGCAGGCGTTCCGATCGAAATAGTCAATGTCGGCGGGATGCGTTTCGAGAATAACCGCAGGCAAATCACGAAATCGGTAAGCGTTACTGAAAAGGACATCAAATCGTTCGAACAATTGCATGAATTGGGCGTGAAGCTGGAACTGAGGCAGCTGCCGTCAGATTCGAGCGAAGACTTTATGCAGATGTTAAGAAACGCAACAAAATCCTAGAAGGAGGTTCTAAAGGCATGTCAACGATTCAAATCATTTTGCTGCTTGTCATCGCTGCTATAACAGGTATCGGTAGTGTATTGGACGAAGGGCAGACACATCGCCCGCTGATTGCCTGCACTTTGGTCGGCCTTGTCCTCGGGGATCTGAAAACAGGCATCATTCTCGGCGGAACGCTGGAGCTGATGGCGCTTGGCTGGATGAATGTCGGTCTTGCAATGGCCCCCGATACGGCCATCGCTTCCGTGATTTCGACTATCTTAGTGATTACCGCCGATCAGGGAATCGGCGAAGGGATCGCCGTCGCGGTGGCTTTGGCAGCTGCGGGTCAGGCGCTGACGATTTTCGTCCGGACGATCACCGTATTTTTAATTCACCGCGCCGACAAATACGCAAAGGATGGCAATTTTAAAGGAATTGAAATTATGCATATAACTGCCATGGCGTTTCAGGCGCTGCGCGTTATGATTCCGACATTGATCGTGGCTCTGATCAGTGTCAGCGCTGTTCAGGCGTTTTTGGGAAATATTCCGGAAGTCATCACAAAAGGCTTGCAAATAGGCGGAGGCATTATCGTTGTTGTCGGGTATGCGATGGTCATCAACATGATGAACATTCCGTATTTGAAGCCGTTTTTCTATATCGGTTTTTTGCTGGCCGCGTTCACCGATTTCAATTTAGTCGGCTTCGGCGCCCTCGGGCTCTGTCTGGCATTTTTATATCAGCAAGTGATGCAAAAAAATCATGCTCAAGGGGCGGTTGCTGCCGCCAGTGACGGCAGCATGGCCGCTTATGATGATGACGATGATCTGGATGCTTAAAAATTAAAGGAGGGACGAATAATGGGCACAGAAAAAAGATTAACGAAGAGAGAGATTTTCAGTATGTTTATCCGCTCAAACTTTTTGCTCGGATCTTTTAACTTTGAGCGTGTACAGGCGCTCGGCTACTGCTACGTCATGATTCCGGCGATCAAAAAACTGTACGGTCCGGGAGCAAAACGGAGCGAAGCGCTCCAGCGCCATTTGGAATGGTTTAATACACATCCGTGGCTGACAGCGCCGATATTTGGCGTAACCGCTGCGATGGAAGAAGAAATGGCCAACAATAAAAAGATTGATGCCAAAGCAATTAATGGAATGAAAATCGGCTTAATGGGCCCGTTGGCAGGCGTGGGCGACCCGATTTTCTGGGGGACGTTGCGCCCGGTTTTGGCGGCCTTGGGAGCGTCGCTTGCTTTAAGCGGAAACATCGCCGGCCCGCTTTTGTTTTTCTTTTTAATCAACGCCGTCAGATTAAGCACTAAATACTACGGATTAAAGTACGGCTATGTGAAAGGCATGGAAATATTGCAGGACTTGGTGGGGAACCGCATTCAAAAACTGACGGAAGGCGCTTCAATACTCGGGCTGTTTGTGATGGGAGCTCTCGTTTCCAAGTGGACCACAATCAATATCCCGATCGTCGTGTCGAGAATTAAGGATGATGCAGGCAAAGTCGATGTACAGACCGTGCAAAACATTTTAGACAGCATCATGCCTGGTGTGCTGCCTTTAGGATTGACATTGCTCGCTGCCTGGATGCTTCGCAAAGGGGTGAATCCTCTGCTCATGATTTTCGGTATTTTTATCATCGGGATTGTCGGCTATTGGGCAGGTTTTTTGGCATAACATGTTTTGGGTGTTCTTTTCTTAGCTTTTGAGAAGCAGGTCCATTCGGCCGCAAAAAAGGGGGCGGCTGTTTGGACTTCCTGCCTAAAAAACCGAGTGAAGAAGAGGGGGGAAAAAGTCATGAAAAAGAGAATGATTCAGATGGGGATCATAGGGGCTATGATGTTCCCGGAAGCCTTTTCCGCAGCTGCTGCCGACCCGGACTACTATAACGAGGATCATCGGCCCAAGTATCATTTCACGCCGGAAGCAAACTGGATGAATGACCCGAACGGGATGGTGTATTACGCGGGGGAATATCATCTGTTTTATCAATATCATCCATATGGCTTGCGCTGGGGGCCAATGCATTGGGGGCACGCGGTAAGCAAAGATTTAGTCAAGTGGGAGCATTTGCCGGTCGCACTGTATCCGGATGAAAAAGGAACGATTTTTTCGGGCAGCGCTGTCGCCGATCGGCATAATACTACAGGGTTTCAAACAGGGACGGAGAAGCCGCTCGTTGCCATTTATACGCAGGACCGGAGCGGGGAACAAGTGCAAAGCATCGCCTACAGCAATGACAAAGGCAGGACATGGACGAAGTACTCAGGCAACCCTGTCATTCCAAATCCGGGAAAAAGAGATTTCCGCGATCCGAAAGTCATTTGGCATGAACAGACAAAAAAGTGGGTGATGTTGCTTGCGGGGGGCGATCGAATTCTGATCTATACATCGCCTGACTTGAAGCGGTGGACATATGCGAGCGAATTCGGCGAAGGAGAGGGCAGCCATGGAGGCGTGTGGGAATGTCCGGATCTGTTTGAGCTTCCTGTAGAGGGCAGGCCGAATGAAACGAAATGGGTGATGCAAGTCAGTGTTGGAGACGGTGCTGTCTCAGGAGGATCAGGCATGCAATATTTCGTCGGCAGTTTTGACGGAACAACCTTTAAAAATGAAAACCCGCCGAATCGCGTACTATGGACAGATTACGGCAAAGACTTCTACGCAGCTGTCAGCTGGTCTGATATCCCGAAGTCAGACGGACGAAGGCTTTGGTTAGGGTGGATGAGCAATTGGCAATACGCAAACGATGTTCCCACTTCCCCGTGGAGAAGCGCAATGTCGATCCCGAGAGAAGTAAAATTGAAAGCGTTTTCCGAAGGGCTTAGAATGATTCAAGCTCCGGTAGCGGAGCTGCAGTCGATACGGGGAGCATCGCAAACGTGGAAAAACAAGATCATTTCGCCTCGAAACGGAAATTTGCTGAAAGGGCTGTCAGGCGATGCTTATGAAATCAATGCGGAATTTCAAGTAAATACCGGAGCTGCGGCCGAATTCGGCTTTAAAGTCCGAACAGGGGAAAACGAGTATACGAAAATCGGCTACAGCAAAAACAGCGCTTCACTGTTCGTCGACCGGAGCCAATCAGGAAACGTCTCCTTTAATCCGAACTTTAACACTGGAAAGCATGCGGCCCCGCTGGAACCGGTCGCTGGGAAGGTGAAGATGCGCATTTATGTCGACCGCTCTTCAGTCGAAGTATTCGGCAACGACGGGAGGCAGGTGATCACCGACATTATTTTGCCGGACCAATCCAGCAAAGGGCTAGAAGTATACGCATCAAACGGGTTTGTCAAGCTGAATTCCATGACGGTTCATCCTCTGAAAAAAGTATGGGGAGCGTCGCCCTTTCAATCAAATTTGACCGGCTGGACGACCGTAAACGGTGTATGGGCCGATACGATTGATGGAAAACAAGGGCGCTCTGAAGGAGATTCGTTCATTTTATCTTCAGCAAAAGCAACAGATTTCACATATGAAGCAGATGTCGCGATAAAGGATGGAAATGGAAGAGGGGCAGGGGCTCTCGTGTTTCGGGCCGATCAGGATGTTAAAAACGGATACCTTGCCAATGTGGATGCCAAGCATGACGTGGTGAAGTTTTTCAAATTTGAAGACGGCTCGGCCTCTGTTATTGCCGAACACCGCACACCGATAGAAACCGGCCGGAAATATCACCTGAAAACGGTGGCCCGCGGTGCAAACTTTTATATTTACCTTGATGATCAATTGGTGATAAGCGCCCGGGATTCAACGTTTGCCGATGGAGCCTTCGGTTTGAATGCATGGGATGCGACCGCAGTCTTCCAACATGTTTATGCCAAACGATGATCATGTGGCTGGAATGCCGGGCATTCCAGCCTTTCCTTTAAAAGACGCTGCGGACCAATCCGCCGTCCGCACGCAAGGCTGCACCATTGATCGGCGAAGAAAGCGGACTGCTTAAAAATGTGACAAAGTGCGCGATTTCTTCCGGCCGAATCAGCCTTTGTATGATAGAGGTCGGCCGGTTTTCTTTCATAAACCGCTTTTCCGCTTCTTCGACTGTCAGGTTTTCATCCGGATAGAGGGTCTTCAGCATCGTTTCAACGCCTTCGGTTAAGGTTGAGCCCGGCATAACCGTATTGACGGTCACATTTGTACCTGCCGCAAGCTCTGCCAGGCTCCGGGAAATCGAAAGCTGCATCGTTTTTGTTGCGCTGTAATGAGCCATTTCCTGTGACGGCATAACCGCGGCTTCGCTCGCAATAAAAATGACCCGGCCTTCTTTTTTCTCGATCATGCTTTGCAAATACCTCCGCGAGAGCCTTACCCCGCTCATAATATTCACTTCGAAAAAGCGGAACCAATCCTCATCCGGTATCTCGAAATATTCCGCCGGTTCAAAGATCCCTAAATTATTGACCAGAATATCAACATCCGGGAATGCTGCTAATAGGCTTTGACACCCTTTTTCAGTGCCAAGGTCATAAGGGGCCGCTTGAAGAACAGCCTCGGGAAATTGGCCTTTCAATTCGTCTATTGTTTGGTTGACCTTTTCTTGCCGGCGTCCGTTAATGATGACAGACGCACCTTCTTTCGCAAGTGAAGCGGCAATCGCTTTGCCGATTCCGGACGTCGATCCGGTCACCAACGCTCTTTTTCCCCGTAAATCCAAGTTCATCATTGATCCCTCCGTTTTCTTTTCATTATAAACAGAACAATGTCAAACAAAACATCAATTATGATTATGGAACAGAAGACACCAAAACGGAAGTACGCACTTTTAAGTCATATAGGCACTTTTTTGTGCCTATAGGTATAAGGAGGGAACTTGATCAAAAAAACCCGCCGGCTGTAAACGGCGGGCTTGCTGTTTATGGGACATTCAATCATAACAAGTAACGGTGATATATGTATCATTCCCTTTAAACAGGACGAGTTCTGCTTGTTTATTCGCACCATCTGCAAAACTGCTGACATCGATCGCCGGACTGTTGCTTTTCGGTCCGACGTAGAAATTTTTTCTTGCGATTTCAGGCGTGCTTCCCGCCCCGTCAACTTCATACAGCGTAAATGTAAAGCCGTAAAAGCTGTTGTTGTGAAAATAAAATTCCCCTCCGCTTGATTTGATGATCGGAGTTTGCGACGTCATGCCGTATGTGCCGATATTATCCCATACACCGGCACCTGCTGCAGTCGCCGAAGAAAAAGGCAAAAGCAAACACGCCAAAGTGAGCAGTAAGGCACCGATTTTGCTGAATTTCATGGCTTGAGCCTCCTTTTGAAGTCATTACATGGGGGATTATATCATCATTGCCAATGAAACGAATGAGGCGTTACTCCCCGACGCCTTTTCTGCACGATGCATTTTTTGCAAGCAGCATCCATAAACTGTCTTTCATTAAGACAAAAGACCGGGGGATAGGCGCTCATTTTGCATGCATATGCTCTTTTTTGCTGGTGTCGATGAAAAATACAAAAAATTTATATTTTTTAAAATTCGCACTTTACAGGTAGGCATAGTATAGATTATATTTAACAATAAAAATAAACCAATTGAAGTGGGAGGCCAACATGAAAAAGCTGATTGTGTTTGTCTTGATAGGATTATTTGCGCAGCTGATAGATGGCGCCTTAGGGATGGCGTACGGGGTGACATCGTCATCATTGCTGCTTGCCTTCGGCATCGCACCGGCGGTTGCGTCAGCATCCGTTCACCTGGCGGAAGTCGTTACAACCGCGGCATCTGGTGTGTCGCATATAAAGTTTGGAAACGTCGATAAACAAACGGTCAAACGACTCGTCATCCCAGGATCGCTCGGGGCATTTCTCGGCGCTTCCTTTTTAAGCAACATTCCGGGTGAGCTTGCGAAACCTTATATTTCAATGTTTCTGCTTGTTCTCGGCGTGTATGTGCTCATTCGATTTCTATTCATGTTTAAAATAGGAGAGCAAAAAAACAATATCAGCCTTTCGAGAAAAAAAGCCGTTCCCCTGGGATTGATCGCGGGTTTTGCCGATGCAACCGGAGGGGGCGGCTGGGGGCCGATTGCCACTCCTGTTTTGTTATCCAAAAAAGGCGTCAGTGCGAGAAAAGTAGTGGGAACTGTTGACACAAGCGAGTTTGCCATTGCCGTTTCGGCAACGTTAGGATTTTTCATTTCGCTCGGCTGGGAAGAAGTCAATTGGCTGTGGGTTGGTGCATTGATGATTGGCGGAATTATTGCGGCACCGATTGCCGCCTGGCTGGTGCAGAAGGTGCATGCCCGATTAATGGGCGTTCTGGTCGGCGGGCTGATCATCCTCGTCAACACAAGAACGCTTATCCATTCGTGGATCGATCAAACAGCATTATATCCGGTTATTTATATTGGAATTATCGCAGTTTGGATATCAGCTATTGTCTATATTGTTGTAAAAATAAGAACAAGTGATCAAACTGCTCAAGCGTTCAATCAGTAACTCTGCGACGGCTTTAGGCTTTCATGGACGTCGCCGTCAACAAACGAATAGATTCCGATCGGACAACCGAAGGGCTCCTGTTAGACTGCCGTTCCTTAAAAAGGAACTGTTAACTAAGAGGATTTTTTATTTTTAAATTTACTTATAGCGAGATCGGCATAGCACCGGTCTCAGCTTGTTTTCATTCCTTTTTTACATCTCTCCGTCTCATTTCTATACAAGGAATGCGGAAGGTGTTCATTAATGAACACCTCCCGCTTGATTGCCGATTGAATGTGGATTTTCCTGGAATTATAATATTTGTGAATGAGTGGATGTGAACAGCCTAACGCATTATTTCGGTATACAATTCCGATGCAGGCTGTTATTTACAAAAACAGAGATGGAGGTTGGATGTATGTCTTCAAAACAAGAGGAGAGCTTCGCCATATTAACTGAGAGAGAATTGTCTTCTGCAGCATTTAAAGATGAGGCGTATGAATTTTACAAGCGATTACGCGCTTCCCGTCCTGTCTGTCCCGTATCGATGGGGGAGCTGGGCGAAGGCTGGCTCATTACGAGGTACGATGATGCGGTCCATATATTAAAGGATGCAAGAGTGAAAAAAAATTACGAAAATGCGTTTACCGAAGAAGAATTAGAGAACTTCTCCGCTCTGGAAAATGAAGAACCTTTATCAAAGCATATGCTCAACGCAGATCCCCCCGACCACGGCCGTTTGCGGTCTCTTGTTCAGAAAGCATTTACTCCCCGGATGGTTTTACAGCTCGAAAACAGAATCCAAAAAATAGCTGATTCCTTATTGGATCAAGTAGAACCGAATCATTCCATGAATCTTGTAGACGACTTCGCTTTCCCGCTGCCGATCATTGTCATCAGCGAGATGCTTGGTATTCCGCTTGAAGATCGGCAAAAATTCAGAGTTTGGTCCCAGGCGGTTATTGATTTTTCTGACACGCCCGAAAGCCTGGAGGAATACAAGTATAAAATAGGCGAATTCGCTGAATACCTGGAATATTTGGTACGCAAAAAAAGGGACGAGCCGGCTGAGGATTTAGTCAGTGCATTAATTCAGGCAGAAAGCGAAGGAACGAAATTAAGCATAGAAGAGCTGTATGCGACGATTATGCTTCTTATCGTCGCAGGACATGAGACAACGGTAAACTTAATAACCAATATGACCTTGGCCTTGCTGAACCACCCTGAGCAACTGGAAAAGCTTCGCCAAAACGCAGATTTAATCGACTCAGCCATTGAAGAGGCGCTCAGATTTTACAGCCCCGTGGAATTAACCACCCTCCGCTGGGCGGCCGAACCGTTTACATTGCACGGCCAGGAGATTAAGAGAAAAGATGTGGTCATCATTTCATTAGCCTCGGCCAACCGCGATTATATGGTCTTTTCGAATGCCGACCGCTTTGATATTGAAAGAAAGGATAACCGCCACCTAGCCTTTGGCCATGGCAGCCATTTTTGCCTGGGCGCACCGCTTGCCCGATTGGAAGCCAAAATCGCCATTCAAACCTTGCTGCGCCGCTTTGAACATATAGAGATTAAAGGCGAAAGGGAGCAGATCAAATGGAAAGGCAACTTTTTGATGAGAGCTTTAGAAGAGCTGCCATTATCTTTTTAAATGATGGGATTTGCGATCAGCTGTGATGTGCTATCTGCCATTTTGGCAAGAGAAGGTATGGAATGTTTTCATCTTGAAAATAGAACATCAGACGATGAGACGTTCATCTCTATCACAAGGCTCATAAAAAAATCGTACTCCCCGATATGACGGGGAGTACTCCTCTTGCCGGCTTAATCTTCTATTGTTATTCAGGTTCGCTTTCACGAATGCCTCCTCTCATATTTTCCTCGCAGGTTTACCGCACAACAGCTTTAACTTTCTTATTGATTTTAATATTTGTAAGTTTCTTGTTTCTGTTTATAATTAGAAACATATGTTAATGTTCCGGCACCTGTTGAAACCGCTTGACAGATGGGCATTCCCGGAATATTATGTGAGGCTCTTTAAAATATACTGGCTAAAGAAGAAAGGTGTTTTTTAATTTGAGAGGATTCATCAAATGGGCAGGATTGGCGATTCTGTGTATTGGCTTGTTTGCGTGTACTTCTAACAGGAATGCCGAAAATGTTCATTATGCAAAAGACGACAGACAAACATTGGATATTTATACACCGCAGTCAAACGAGGGCGAAAAACATCCCGTTCTCATCTACCTTCACGGCGGAGGATGGACAAGCGGCGACAAAAGCAGGGCTGCTTCGAAGCCGGCATTTTTTACGGATAACGGCTATGTTTTTGTATCTGTCAACTATCGGCTTCATCCCGATGTTCAGTATGATGAAATGGCTGATGATGCGGCCAAGGCCGTAAAATGGGTGATGGATCATGCGGACGAGTATCAAATCGATCCGTCAAAAATCAACGTCATGGGACATTCGGCAGGGGGACACTTGGCCGGATTAATTGCCGCAGATTCAACATATTTAAATCGTGTCGGCCTCACGCCGGCCGCACTCAATTCGATTGTTGTTTTAGATGGCCCCTTGGATATGAAACGATTCATCGAAGCGATCCCGTCTTATAAAGAAGTGTTTGGCACAGACGAAAAGGTGTGGACAAAAGCATCGCCGCTCTCATACATAAACAACTCAAAATTGCCGCCGGCCTATCTTGTGACCCGCTGGGAAGACCCTGCCGTTTACAAGTTCGCGGAAACCGCAAACAAAGCGAAGGCAACGGAATTTGTGTATCAAGTCAACAGCTTATCTCACAGTGATTTAAACAAGATGTTCGGCTCTCCAGATGCACCGGCAGAAGCGCAGAATCTGACAAAAGCGGTTATGGCGTTTTTAGAGAAGGAAAATAAATAGATCAAACGGCCGACTCGGCTTCCTACATGTACTTGCTGAAAGGATATAAACAGCTGTTAAACTAGCAGAGAAAGGCCGAAAATGTTAAATTCGGCCTCTTCTCACACTTGGCACCCCCTTACTCATAAGACATCGATCTGAAAATTCCCAAAATATAAACAAAACATTAATAAAATCAAGCCATTTGATTAACAAATTTACGATACGATCATATAGAACTTGATGATTGGGAAAAGCATTTTGAGAGAAGATTAAGAGCAAGGGAGATATGATGTGAGAATGAAACGATTAAGGATGAGGAAGCATTTACTGATAGCTGTCTGTACTTTGGCACTTCTTCTAAGTTCCCCGATTGTAAGCGATGCGAGCCCGGCAACTAAACCAACAACTGCAGATTCGCCGCAATCTTCCGGATTTTTCGTAGACCATTACAAAAATAATATCTCTGCCAATACGACGGCGGAATCCAATCCTGTCATCGGCCTGCTTTCCGAATTTAATAAACTTTGGACTCCCGGAAAGACATGGAATACCGGTACTAAACTGAACAGCAGGGTGCTGGATGCCAACATTCAAAAAGTCGTGGATATTGCTGAACGCCGCACGATGCTTGAGGAAAATGCTGCCTATTTTGATGATCGGCGGAGCCAGAGCTACAGTATAATTGACGGCCTCGGCAAGCTTGCCGGCGTCTATCGAATGAACGCGGGAGCGACGACAACGATCACCAGCATTCCGGCAGATGCCTCGATTAGAAAATACAATGATGAAGGAACCAATTCGGGCAGCACCAGCTCTGAACTTGGAAATGTCGTAAGTTTGGTCAATACTTTACGCGGCAACTATTCTTCATCGAATCCGGCTAAAAGCTATTTCAACTATCCCCGCCCGTTTCGCTGGAAAGACAATTCGATCATTGTTCCAACGCTTATCCCCGTCATCAATCCTGATCCGAACAAAGACGGAGGTTTTCCAAGCGGACACACGAACGCCGCATATCTCAGCGCTTTTGCTATGGCCTATGCGATACCGGAGCGTTATCAGGAGCTGCTGACTCGCGCTTCAGAACTCGGTCATAACCGGATTGTTGCCGGTATGCATTCCCCGCTGGACGTCATGGGGGGACGAGTAATGGCAACAGCTTTGTCTGCAGCAATCCTGTCTGACCCCGCAAATGAAAGATTGAAGAAAACGGCTTTTGATGAAGCCCGCCGTAAATTATTAACGCAAACCGGTACAGCTGAAGACAGATACAGCGATTATGAGAAGAATAAAAAACAATATACGGAACGATTGACATATGGATTTCGACAAATGAACAAAACCGCCAAACCAATGGCAGTTCCAAAGGGAGCCGAAGTCCTGCTGGAAACACGTTTTCCTTACCTTGACAAAAAGCAGCGCCGTTCGGTTTTAGCCACTACCGGTCTTCCGGCCGGCTACCCTGTTCTTGATGATCGAGAAGGATGGGGAAGGCTTAATCTCTTTTCCGCGGCAGATGGGTATGGGGCTTTTACCAAAAATGTTACCGTGACCATGGATTCCGCAAAAGGCGGCTTCCATACAGCCGATCGCTGGCGCAACGACATCTCCGGCACCGGAAAGCTGACCAAAAAAGGGACAGGCGCTTTGAAGCTGGAAGGGGATAATACATATTCCGGCGGTACACGGATTGATCAAGGAACACTTGAGGGCGGTTCGGAGACAGCTTTCGGGAGAGGTGATGTTGCACTAAACGGAGGCATCCTTAAGGAAGATGCGCCGGGAAAACTGATCATCGAAGGAGACTACAAACAATCTGCTAAAGGAATACTTGAACTTCAGCTCAGCGGCAAAAAAGATCAGTTGAAAATTAAGGGAAAAGCAAGATTGAAAGGGACATTGCGTCTCAATTTTACGGACAATTACGTACCGGCTGACGGATCGGCGATCATAACCTTCCGCAAGCGTCATGGATCATTTTCTTCCGTCGAGACCAGTGGATTGCCAAGCAAGTATAAAGTGAAGATCATCTATAAATCCAACAGTATTCAGTTGAAAGTTGAGCAAAAGGGGAGAAGCTGATCTGCAAGAGGATTCACTCAAAAGCTGCAAGCTGGCGCATACTGCCGCCAGCTTGCTTTTAGTTTTGATGAAATCACAGCCAGAATGGCTGTACATCTTGAATGGGGAATCTTAAAAAATAGTCGGCACCATTCCCCCGTCCATACGGATCGGGGACCCTTTAAATGCGGATGCATAGGGACTGCATACAAATGCAGCCAGTCTGCCGATTTCAATAGGCTTGATAAATCGCTGTATTTCGGATTGAGGCAGGTTTGTCGTCATAAATTTCTTCTCTTTTTCTGAAAAAGTCATCCCTTCATCGGGGTACATTCCCTCAATGATTTGCTTCACATTCTCAGAGAGCGTCGGCCCCGGCATGATCGTATTGACTGTCACTTCTGTTCCGATTGTTAATTTTGATAAGCTTTTTGACAATGATAATAGCATTGATTTTGTCATACAATACTGAGGCATCTGGCCTGAAGGCATCATCGCTTCTTCACTTGCGATAAAGATGATGCGGCCAAAATCACTTTTCAGCATTTTAGGCAAATAAAATTTAGATAAACCGTTTGCAGCCAGCACATTGGTGCGGAAGTATTTTTCCCATACTTCATCGTCAACGTCCTCATATTGCATCAGTTCATAAATGCCCATATTGTTTACTAAAATATCGATTTGAGGGTGTTTTTTAAATAAAGCTTCCCTTTGCCTAATATCCACAATATCAGCCGCGGCGTTTTGGGGAAAGGTGTCAGGAAAAGCTGATTTTATTTCATTGACTGTTCGTTCTGCCTCTTCCTCATTTCGTCCGTTAATGAGTACATGAACACCTTCTTTGGCAAGTTCAATAGCGATGGCTTTTCCTATACCTTTCGTCGATCCGGTAACTAAAGCTGTTTTATTTTTTAATCCCATATCCATTAAACATTTCTCCTATTCTAGTTAAATCCATTCAGCCGGGTCTTCTTACGCCAATTAGAAGGAGTCTCGCCTTCCCAAAGGCGGAAGGCCCGGTAGAACGAGTTCTGATCTTCATATCCGATCAGAATGGCCACTTCTTTAATATCGAGCGAAGGGTCTGCCAAGTACTCCCGCGCCTGCTCATGTCTGACTTGGATCAACAGCTGTTTGAAGCTAGTGCCTTCGTCAGTAAGCCGGCGCTGCAAGGTGCGGCCGCTCATTCCCAACTCGCTCGCAACAGTCTGAATGTCGGGGTGCCCTCCTGGAAGCGTGCGTTTCATGATCCACTTGACCGCTCCGCTGATTGAAAGGCTATTTTGCTGATCATTCAACGATTGATCCAGCACGGGAGTCAAAATCTCCAGCAACTCCGCGTTATACGAGACAAAAGGGCGGTCAAGATCTCCTCGATTCAGCGTCAGCCGGTTCCGAGCTGCACCGCTCCGGATGCGGCAGCCGAAGTATGCTTCAAGCGCCTGCATGTCGCCCATTGGGTGTGCAAACTCGACCGACTTCGCTGTCAACGGCTGACCTGTGCCCCGGCGCCCGAGTTCCAGAAGAAATGCCAGTGTAATGCCAATCAAGAGCGGCGGACCGGGTAGCTTATCATCCAACCATTCCAGTTCGATTGCGCAGTGCTCATCTTCTTCGGTGATACGCAGGCTTTCAGGAGGGCATAATTGTTTGTAGCGGGCCATTCGTTTTAGCGCGCCGCGGTAGTCACGGGCATGGTAAGCCGCTAATACGGCCGGAGGGTAATGTGCCGGCTCAAAGCCGGTCGCAAGCTTGATGATTCCTTTGGAAACGTCATCAACAAGGTCGGAATACGCCTGCCAGATCGCGAAGTATTGGGCGGCGGTGACAACTGGTTCAGTCATCACGGTGAGCGGCAGCCGGGCTTTTCGAAGCACATCAGGGGCGTTAATTCCTAATTGACGCAATCCTGCCCAAAATCCTGCCGGGAATTTAATTCGAGTATGAGACATCTTGAGCACTCCTTTAACTTTCTGCACCTTCGCTCGTTTGGTCGTCATTCTGTCCAGCCTTGTTGGCGGGACAGTTATAACTTTACCTAACCATTGTCGATCTGTAACTAGCAAAGAGCGACATTTAACTTGCCGATCACGCCGAACGTGTCAGCCCGCCATATGCGTACGAAGGCTGTGACAGGCAGGCGCCTTTAATCTATCATGTCCTTCGAATAGGAGGGGATTCAAACAGCACAAACATTTCTTTTCCTTGAATGGACAAATTAAGTTCTATAGGACAACAAGCGGGGAAAATCTCCCGGCTGTAAAATCATCCCTTCCCGATAGCGGGATTTCCTTTTCCCATCACATGTTTTCTTGCAATGAAAAAGAGGAGGACGGCAACAAAAAACTCGGAAAGCGGCAAGGATAGCCAAACTCCCGTGACGCCAATAAACTTTGGCAAAATCCAAAGCAGGATGAACAGGGACACGAAGCTTCGCAATATAATGATAACAACCGATGAGCCGGCCCGGCCAATAGATTGAAAGTAACTCATATAGACAAAGTTATAGCCAAGGAAGGTATAGCCGATAAAAAACAGGCGGATTCCATCGATGGCCAGCTGCTGGATTTCGGTTGATTCTATTCCGAATAAGCCTACAAGGAATGGGGCAGCCCCCCAGCCGATAACGAGCAAAAGTATGCCCAGGATTACGGCGGTCTTCTCCCCAATCTTCATGCTGCTTTTGATTTGTTCGGTTTCTTCAGCACCATGATAATAGCTAATCATGGGCTGAAGTGCCATTTCAATGCCGAAGAAGGACAGGAACATGAACCCGTGAAGGTAGTTAATGACCGAGAAGGCAGCGACTCCTTCCGTGCCTGCCAGGCTTGCCATTGCCAAGTTGTATCCTGTAACAAATACGAGGAGCCCGGCCTCTGCCAGAAAGCTTGGAAACCCGATGGCAAAGATGTGCATAAGGGATTTCCAAGACCACTGAAACGCCGGCCTTCTCAGTTGCGCTTGACGGTTGAAGAAGTGCAGGGATAATACAAGCAGTCCGGCGAATCCGCCAAGCACCGTTGAAATCGCAGCGCCTGTTACCCCCATGTCCAAAATCATGATCGTATAAAAATTCAGAATGATATTCACAATCGATGTCGTTGCAAGAGCCATCATCGAAAGCTTCGGACTGCCGTCATTCCTTACAAAAATACTTAAGACCTGTTCTAATGTAATGACCCAGCCGAATAAAAACATGACACTTAAGTACTCTATGACAAAAGAAGAGGTGTCGGAGTTGGCACCAAGCCATATCGAAATGGTTTGAATGTTGAGAATCCCGAATACTCCTAAAAGCACGCTGATGATAAGCGCCAAGAAGAGAGCCAATGAAAAAATGCTGCTGGCCTTCTTGGGGCGATTCTCCCCGATGCTGATGGAGTACTTTGTTGCTCCGCCTATCCCAATCCAAAGAGCGATGGCCATAATGAGTGAAATAACCGGATAGGAAAGGTTCACTCCAGCCAGTGCTGCGGTTCCAATGCCATTGCCTACGAACAGGCCATCAATTAAAATATTCGCTGACATCAGGATTAATCCAAGCGTTGCAGGGACGAAATATTTAAAAAACACTTGATTTACTGGTAATTTCATGAGCTGCTGATGTGTTTCTGTCATCATGTATTCCTCCTATAATGAGCTACAGGAGTATTCTAAACCTTCAAGTTACTTGAAGGTCAATCAAAACTCTTTGTTACCGGAATTTGGATTAAAGTGACATAACGAGCTGACTCCTTGATCACAGCATCATCAAGAAATGAGATTTCAACAGGGATTCCCGCCAGCTCGTATTCCTTCTCTTTCAGCTGGCTTAAAACGAGCTGATAACTTTTCCTGATGTCCTCGTAGGGACCAATATGGGGGTAACTCGCATACAACCCTTCGTTTAAATAGTCTTCACTGTCTTCCTCGTGCAGCAATTCAAATACGCCGATATATTTTACCGGTCCTTCTTGCTTCAAGCTCTCCATATCAACGATTGTTCCAATGTCTCCGGTGAAGAAGCCGTTATTCTCAATCGACTGGCTTGAAAGCGTTTCTTTATCCTTTAAATAAATGTCGTCGCCTTCCTCCATCAGGTCGACAGGCTTGTCAAAATACAGGTAGGAAATAGCCCGTTTTGGGAAATACTGAAATGTTAAAGCAGGATGTTCGGCAAGTTTTATTCCTTCTTCGATTGTGGAAATTTTGTTCTCGATTCTCGCCGCGTTGCGTTGGAGACGAAAAATTTCCGCTCTGACTTCCTCAAGCTTTTTCTTCAAAATTTCCATCGTTGTTTCCGGAGTCCTTTGATCTAACTGATGCTGAATATCTTTTAACGAAAATCCATTTTTCCTTAAAAAAATAATCGTATCCAGGATCTGAAATTGTTCAACACCATAATATCGATAAGATGTTTCAGGATCGGTATACTTTGGCCTGAACAGCCCGATTTCATCATAGTAACGCAGAGTCGATGCAGGCAGCTTGAAAAGTCTTGCTACTTCTCCTACACGGAATCGATTGTTCATCATGTTTCACCTCATCTGTTCGTTTTAGTGATATCACCAAATACAGAGCTATTCGGTTATCGGAATTATGTATTAAGTCTACTATTGACATTAGGTGAAAATACATGCCTGGTCAATAAGGAGGCCCAGTATCCCTAAGCAATCTGTTCGATGCAAAACAATTCTTTTTGCCAAACCAATCTATTGAGGATTTTTAAAAATAAATGAGGGCTCCATCATTGGAAGCCCTCATTTGCCATATTTTTTTCACTGCGAATAAAAAAATCTGTATACAGTTTGATTAAAGAAGCTCATTCAGGAAAGCTCCCGGCTAATTTATTGCCGAACCGCTCTTGTTCTGATCGAACGAAAGCGCGGGTGTTCTGCCAGTAT
The DNA here is from genome assembly GCF_000011645.1 of Bacillus licheniformis DSM 13 = ATCC 14580. Lineage (GTDB taxonomy): Bacteria > Bacillota > Bacilli > Bacillales > Bacillaceae > Bacillus > Bacillus licheniformis. Next base: position 2,700,363 of record NC_006270.3, on the reverse strand, counting down.
GGAACGCTTCATTTCTTGTACAACCGGGTGGTCTGACTTTAAAAAACGATGTTTATCGTAAAGTCCGGCCAATTGGCCGTGGTCTAATACACCTAGTGTATCACTCAATTGATAGGCGGCTTTTAAATCATGTGTGATAAAAAAATAAGACATTCCGAAATCGTCTTTGAGCTCTTTTAATAAACCCAATATAAGCGTTTGGGTTACCATGTCCAGGCTGCTGACAGACTCGTCTAATACGATCAGCTTCGGCTTGAGCGAGACCGCTCTTGCAATATTAATCCGCTGCAATTGGCCGCCGCTGAACTGGTGCGGATATTTTGTTAAATCCTTTTCAGTTAAGCCTACTCTTTCCAAGAGCTCGATAATGGTCCGTTTTTTCTCAGCGATTGTGAGCCTTTCATAGTTTTCTAGCGGTTCTGCTAGAATTTGTTCAGCCGTCATTCTCGGGTTGACGGAAGAATAGGAGTCTTGAAAAACAGCTTGAAGGTCGCGGCGGATTTTCCGCCGGATTGACTGATCTGCTTTATAGAGATCATGTCCTTGAAAAAAGATTTGCCCCGATTGCGGCCGCTCCAAACCAAGCATCACTTTTCCCAATGTGCTTTTCCCGGCTCCGCTCGGTCCAACCATGCCTAAGCATGCGCCTTCCTCAATCGAAAAGCTGACATTGGAAAGGACTTGTTTCGATTGAATTTTCCACTTGAATAATTTGCGCGCTGTATAATGATGAGTGACTTCTTTCACTTGTAATAAACTCACTTGTTCACCCCATCTCAAATGCCGGCCTTCCTCATACTGACTCAAGTCGCAAGTTGATCCACCGGCAATGTCAACCGTGCACTTAATAGCTTCTTAGTATATTCATGCTTTGGTTCATCAAACAGCTGAAACACATCTCTATTTTCTACAATTCTCCCATTCTGCATCACAGCAACTTCATCCGCCATTTCAGCAATAACGCCGAGGTCATGAGATATAAGCAAAATCGCCGTGCCGAAGTCAGAACGCATGCCGTCTAAATATTTCAGCACCGTCTTCTGATTATACACGTCGAGCGCAGTGGTAGGCTCATCCGCGATGAGAATGGCAGGCTTTAAGCATGATGCAATTGCAATCATGACCCGTTGAAGCATTCCGCCGCTTAATTGAAAAGGATAAGAATGTAAAAGTTTAGCAGGGTGGGGTAGGTTCACATGATGCAATGCTTCGGTCGCAAGCTCTTTCGCCTGTTTCTTGCTAAAAGATGTATGAGAGCGAATCGATTCGGTCATTTGCTGTCCTATCGTAAAAACGGGTGTAAAAGCGTTCATCGGATTTTGCATGATATAGGCAATATCTTTGCCGCGGATTTTACGCATTTCCTTATCTGCTAATCCGTTCAATTCACGGCCTCGCAATGCAATACTTCCTTCCACCTTAGTTGTTTTTGGATCAAGCGTCTGAAGAATAGACATGCTTGTTACCGTTTTTCCGCAACCGCTCTCACCAATCAGACCAAGGACTTGGCCGCGCTTCAAATCAAAATTGATGTCTTGCACAAGGGTTGAATGTCCTTTTTGGTTGTTAACCTGTACATGCAAATCTCTGACTCGAAGCACCGTTGATTGTTCTGTTCCCAACTTCCTCATTCCTTTTTAAAATCGACGTTTGACACCGTATTGATCTGATAAGGCTTCGCCCAATAAATTGAATGTCACAACCACAATCATGATCATCACCCCTGGATAAATCATTAACTCGGGATTCGACCGAATATACGATTTACCTTCATGAATCATCGCTCCCCATTCAGCCGCCGGGGGCTGGACGCCCAAGCCGAGAAAAGACATAGCCGAGATATCCATAATGGCCCAGCCCATTTCCAACGTACCGATGACGACGAGGGGAGGGAGGACATTAGGGATGATATGATTTTTAATGATTTTCCATTGTGAAGATCCATTGATTTTTGCCGCCGCAATAAAGTTCTCCTCTTTCAGACTCAGCACCATTCCTCTGAAAATTCTCGCATAATAGACCCATTGCACAAGCATGAGGGCCAGAATGACTTGAGGAAGTCCGGGGCCGAAAATGCCCACGAGGCCAAGAACTAAAATTAAGTTCGGAAAGGCCATTACACCATCGCAGCATCTCATTAACAGCTGGTCAATCCAGCCGCCTTTATACCCTGAAATCGTCCCGACAATGAGGCCGATAACGAGGGAGGAAATGAAAATAAGCATCGCGAATCCCAAAGAAATCCGGGCGCCGTACAAAAGGCGGGATAAGTTGCATCTTCCCAGATGATCAGTTCCTAAAGGAAATTCCCAGGATGGAGGCTGCAGCTTATATACCATATGGACATCAGCAGGATGGTGCGGCGCAATCCAAGGGGCGAATACAGCGATAATAAAAAGGATGGTTAATATAGTGGTGCATACCGTAATCACTTTTTGGCCTTTGAATATCCTGCGTATACTTATCATCATCGATGCTGCCCTTCTTTCCTTGAAATGCGCGGGTCAATATACATTTGAATGAGATCAACAATTAAGTTGCTCAATATAAAAAAGGTAGCGGCTAAGAACACATAGCATTGAATGACAGGGATGTCCCGATTGAAAATGGCCTCAATAAAATAACGGCCAAAGCCGGGCCAAGAAAAAACGACTTCAACAATAATTGTGCCGGTAAGCAGCTTGCCAAGATTCATTCCCAGACCCGTAATCATCGGAGAAATGGCCATTCGCAATACATGTTTGGCCATAATGTTCAACTTCGCTATTCCTCTTATGCGTGCAAATTGAACATATGGTTCCTGCAGGTTTTCGATGACGCTTGCACGGAGCAGCCTTGTATACATCGCAATTAAAGGAAGCGCCAATGTCATAGACGGCAGTACGAGATGCTGCCATGTCCCAGCGCCCTCTACCGGGAAAAGGTCTAATTGAACAGAAAAGAAAAAAACCAGCATATACCCTAACCAAAAAGTTGGGATGGATGCCCCGAAAAAGGAAATGAAGCGGCTGATATGATCAACTGCACCATTTCTTTTGATTCCCGCTAAGAAGCCGAGCGGCACACTGACAAGCACCGCAATCAATAAACTCCCAAGCGCAAGTTCGACCGTTGCCGGCATTCGGTGTGCCACTTCGTCCCAAACCGGCTGGTTTGAAACATAAGATATGCCAAAATCAAGCTGGCATATCTTCAAAACAGAGTTTACATATTGAATAAAAAATGGCTGATCCAAGCCAAACTCATGTCTTTTTTGCGCTAAAATTTCATCAGTTGGCTGGATATGCGCTGCGGCTAAGTATGCTTCAGCTGGGTCAACCGGCGAGAGATGAATCATTCCAGTTGTCAGAAGTGCAGCTAAAAGAAAAACTGGAATAATCGACATGATTCGTTTCAATATATAGTTGCCCATAAAAGCCTCCTAGTGTTGCTGCTTGACGCGAATGCCTGTAAATGGATGTTCGTCACGGTTAGCAGGGAACGTAAAGTCGGTGATATTCTTTTGATATATCGCCGTCTTTTTAATGTAAGAAACAGGTACGATGGCTCCCTGGTCTTGAAGTGATTTTAAAATAGATGAGTAATGCTCCTGCCGCTCTTTTTCATCAGTCGTTTGAGGCACCTTTGCCATCTGTTTGATTAGCTCGTCCTTGTTTGGATAGGCTGAGATCGCTTCATTAAATCCGAATCCTTTGGACGCGACAATGTTTAAAAATGTATGCGGGTCATAAGGCGCACCATAGTTGCTAAAGAAGTTCATATCAAACTCATTTGCCTTAAACCGTTTGACTTGGGTTGCCAATTCTACGCCTTCAAGATTCAGCTTTACCCCGATCGCTGCCCATTCTGCCTGCAGCGTTTCAGCCATTGTTTTTTGAATGGATTCAGCTGAATCATACATTAAACTAAATTCAAGAGGCTTTCCGTCTTTCTCGCGCACGGTCTTGCCATTCGGAAGCTTCCAGCCGGCCGCATCTAATAACTCTTTTGCTTTTTCTGTATCATAGTTGATTTGCTTTACATCAATATCAGACGTGTATGGGAAGTCTGTCGGCAAAATATGATCTGCTTTTTCTTCTAACCCTGAGGTGATGCCTTTCACCATGGCTTCTTTGTCAAAACCGTATTGCAGGGCCTGCCGCACGCGCTCATCAGAAAGCTGTTCTTTTTTCGTATTCATGACGAGCTGTCTCGTCGCCACGGGTTCAGAAAGGCTTGTTTCATATTGACCTGTCGATTGCAGCTGCTTGTATGCATCCAAACTGATAACGCCTTCGCCGTAAATGAGGTCAAGCTCGCCTTTTTCAAATGCTAGCACCCTTGTTTCGGCATCTGGGATAACTTTCACTTTGATTTTCTCGACTTTTGGCTTTTCACCCCAATAATGTTCATTGCGTTTAAAAACCGCATATTCATCAGCTTTATGCTCTTCCAATACCCATGGGCCCGTACCAACCGGTTTTTCGACACCCTTTGATGTATCGCCGTCCTCAGGGAAGCCCGCTTCTCCCAAAAACCGGACCGGCCGTACAACGGCTAGTTCCTGAATGGTCGGGTAGTATGGTTCAGTCAATTTTAATTTAAATGTATGGTCATCGATCACTTCTGTTTGGGCTATTTTTGAAATAAACCCTAACCAGCTATGTAATTCAGTATGTTTTAAAATGGAGTCAAAATTCTTTTTCACAATTTTCGCATCAAACTTCGTTCCATCTGAAAATGTTACATTCTTACGCAAATGAAACGTATATACTTTACCGTCACTTGATATATCCCAAGATTCGGCTAAATGCGGTTTAAGCTTTCCTCCCGCTTCATAGGTAACCAAAGGTTCATATACCATCGACTGGGCAAATAATTGGGAAGGATTATACACATGCGGATTCATTTCGCCTATATCTCTAGGCCAAGCCATTGTGACCAAGTTTTCATGAGTTTTCTCTGTTGAATTTCCTGAGGTTGTACATCCGGCTAATAAAATAGAAAAGGCGAGCATTAATATAAAAATAATTTTAATTTTCAAACTAATCCTTCCGCTCATCATGCTTTGTTTCCTCCTAAATGAAGTTGATAATCATTTTCATTTTATGCAGGGGGCATACCCTTGTCAATGTAAGATATAGGAACTATCTAAATGCTGCGGAATAGGGAGCGGCGGCAACCCATGAAGAACGAGCGGAAAGGGGGAAGCGGCAAAATCGAAGTGGGCGAAGCATGAACTTTTTATTAAAATGGATTGTAAAAATGGAGCAATCAAAGTACACTTAATGATAATGATAATCATTTGCGTTTGGTGTTTGTGAACTCATGACATATACCGGGAGTGAAGAGCGATGAGCAGAAATGAATTGTTTGATGTGACCGTTATCGGCGGAGGTCCGGCTGGGTTATATTCCGCCTTTTACAGCGGACTGCGGGGAATGAAGGCAAAGATTATTGAATATCAGCCGATGCTGGGCGGAAAGGTTCACGTTTATCCTGAAAAAATGATCTGGGATGTCGGGGGATTAACGCCTATTTCCGGAGCCAAGCTGATAGAACAGCTGGTGCAGCAGGGGTTAACGTTTCATCCTGAAGTGCTGCTGAATGAGAAAGTCGAATCGATTGCCCGCAATGAAGAAGGGTTGTTTGAATTACATACGGCTGCCTCAGGTGTGCATCTTTCCAAGACGGTCATCGTTGCCGTGGGCGGCGGCATCCTCAATCCGCAAAAGCTTCAGATAGAAGGCGCAGAGCGTTTTGAAGTGTCCAATCTGAATTATACGGTTAAGTCACTGCAGCATTTTAAAGATAAAACGGTCATTGTATCCGGCGGCGGCAATTCGGCTGTCGATTGGGCCAACGAACTCGAACCTGTAGCGAAAAAGGTCTACCTCGCTTACCGCAAAGATGCGCTCAGCGGGCATGAGGCCCAGGTGGATCAGCTTCTGAACAGCTCGGTGAGCTGCTTCTTTCATACAGAGATTACCAAGCTGATCGCTTCGGAAGATCATGAGGTGATCGAACGGGTCGAGCTCACGAACGCTCAAACAGGTGAGGTGATGGAACTGCCTGTCGACGAGGTGGTTATCAACCACGGATATGAACGCGACACCTCACTTCTGGAGAACAGCCGCCTTGATGTTACCCGAGTGGATGACTATTATATTGCAGGTACTTCCAACTGCCAGTCTTCCGTGCCCGGTCTGTATGCGGCGGGGGATATTGTGCATTACGAAGGCAAGCTGCACCTGATCGCCGGAGCGTTTCAAGATGCGGCAAACGCGGTCAACAGCGCCAAGCGATTTATCGATCCCGAAGCGCACAAGAGTGCGATGGTGTCGTCGCATAATGAGGTTTTCAAAGAGCGCAACCGCGAGCTTGTCAAGAAGATGTTCGTGTAGATAAGGAATATTTTTCACCCGCGGGAGCGGCTGATTCGTCAAAGAGGATCTTGGACATATGGCAAGATCCTCTTTTTATTTAAACCAGCCTTTTTCCTTTGAACGAGTAATGGCTTCAATCCGATTTTTCACCTCAAGCTTTTCAAGAATCATTGAGATATAATTTCGTACGGTTCCGCTTTTGATGCTGAGTTCTTGGGCGATTTCTTTTGTGTTTTTTCCGTCAGCCACAAGTTCAAGCACTTCTTTTTCTCTATCTGTGAGGGGATTGGCCTCACTGTACATGTCTTCCATCAGTTCAGGCGCATAGATCCGCTTTCCTTTCATGACGCTGCGGATGGCGCTCGCAAGCTCTTCGCTTGGGCTGTCCTTTAACAAATAGCCTTTAACACCTGCTTTAATGGCTCGCTGAAAATAGCCGGGGCGGGCAAAAGTGGTTAAGATAATAATGTTGCAGCCTGTATCCTTTAATTCCTCAGCAGCTTCAAGCCCCGTCTTTCCGGGCATTTCAATGTCCATAATGCATATATCAGGCCGATGTTTTTTTGTGAAATCAACGGCATCTTGTCCGGTAGTGCCTTTGCCGACGACTTCCATATCATCTTCTAAGTTCAGAAGCGATCCTAAAGCGCCCAAGAGCATCTGCTGATCTTCCGCAATAAATATACTAATCATGTAAGCCATCCTTTTTTTTTATTTTGAGTTGTTAGGAATTGACATGGTAAGCTTGGTGCCGTTTTTTGTATCAATGTGTAGGCTTCCGTTTGCAAATTCAAGCCGTTCTCTCATGCCAAGCAAGCCGTGTCCTTTTGAAAAGCACTTCTCTTCACCTTGAAACGTTCCATCGTCAGTCACTGTAATGACAACCTCCTTCCAGAGCTGCTGGATGTCAACGCGGCAGGTCTTAGCCTGGCTGTGTTTGACGACATTAGTGACAGCTTCCTTCAAGCACATGCTCAATATGTTTTCATTAAGCAATGAGATATTTTCCGGCAATTTATCTTCTTCATAGATGAACGCAATGCCGGCTGCTTCAAGAATTTGTTTGATGTTTATGATTTCATCCTTGAGCCGGATGCCTTTCATGGAGGATACGATTTTTCTGACTTCATTTAAAGAAGTTCTCGCAGTTTGCTGAACGCTTTTCAGTTCACGCGCGGCTTGATCGGGATCTTTGTAAATTAATTTTCTCGCCAAGTCGCTTTTTAAACCGATAAGAGACAGCTTTTGTCCAAGTGTATCATGGAGGTCGCGGGCAATCCGCTGCCGTTCTTCTAATTTTACCAAATTGGCAATCCGTTCATTAGCATACTCGAGCTTTTCTTCCAGGCGTTCACGCTCCTTGCGGCTTCTAATGCTGAACGGCAATAAAATCGCACTGATGAGGGTGATGACCACAAAGGGAATTTGTGTCAGAAAAAATTCCTTTTTTAACACGAGACTGAAGTTGGCAGCGACGGCTGCGCTTATTAAGTGGACGTAATATAAAATATGAAAAGGGGCCCGTTTTTTAATGTTCCCTATAAAATATGCGATAAAAAAAGCAAAATAAATATAACTGAACATCATAATCGAAGCGGTTGAAATGCCGATTAAAATAAACGCCCACAAATAAACGTCCCAGCCTTTTGAGACAAAAGCAAATCTGTATACCGCAAAAAATAAAAGCGTCAAAATGATGCCGACGACGATAACAAGTGTAGATGATGATTGCATGATAAAGTAGAAGGGAAGGATGAAAAATATTGTCCATATATACGGCGAGATCCCGTTCAGTTTTTGAAATGTAAAATGTTTTTTGAACATGTTATAACCTCATTTTCAGCTTTTCATCTTTAGAGTAACTTTACCATTGCCGGAGCCTGATTGCATCATCGGACAATAAAAAGGAAGTCTTCTTGTTGATATAAGAAGACCTCCTTATCGTCAGGCGTTCTTCCGCAGCTTCTGTTTTTTCGTTGAATCCGGCGAAGGATGGGAAGATGTTTGTTTCATGTCCCGAAAGGTTACAAATTGCTTTTTTTCTTCATCCCAAAGCCGGAACGCGAGTGATTGCAGGCTTGTTTTCAAAGTGATGGTCGGGACGTTTTTTAAAGGTTCGTGCTGTTCATGTGCGGTTTCAAGTTTATAGTTAGGCACCTTTGGACTGAGATGGTGAACATGGTGGTACCCGATATTGCCTGTAAGCCATTGAAGCAGTTTCGGGAGTTTATAAAACGAACTTCCTTCCACAGCGGCCTGAACATAGCTCCAATTTTCATCCGCTTCAAAATAAGAATCTTCAAATGTGTGCTGAACATAAAACAGCCAAACGCCGATCGAACCTGAGATCAGAAAGATCGGACCTTGTACGAGCAAAAATGATTGCCAGCCAAAAATCAGGCAGCAGACAGCAGCCAATGCCGCGATTGCAAGGTTGGTGAGGTATGTGTTCACACGCTCTTTCCGTCTTGCTCCTTTTTTGTTAAAGCGGTTTGTGATCAGAAAGACATAAATCGGTCCGAGAATAAACATGATAAACGGATTTCTGTAAAGTCTGTATGCGATTTTTGTGCGCAGAGGTGCGGCTTTATATTCATTTACCGTCAGCAGCCAGATGTCACCCGTTCCCCGTTTATCCAGGTTGCTGCTTGTCGCATGATGAATCGAATGGCTGTGCTGCCATTGAAGATAAGGAAATAAAGTCAGAACGCCTGTCAAAAAACCGAGAATATGGTTAAGGCGTTTTTGTTTGAAAAAGGATAAATGGCAGCAGTCGTGAAAAATAATGAAAATTCTCGTCAAAAACCCTGCGGCAATCACCGTTATTCCTAAAGTAAGGAGATAGGAGACATTGAGGCTGAAATAGGCAAGAAACCACAGTCCGAAGAAAGGAATAAACGTATTCAAAAGCTGAAGCAGACTGTTCTTGGTATCAGGCTGTGCAAACGCAGCAACCTGTTTTGTCAACTGTTTTTGTTTATGGGCAATGGTTTGTTCAGTCATAGTAAAGTTATCCTCTCATAAATAGGTCTTAAATTAAGTTTACGGCACAGAGAGATGTCTTTGTAGTAGCACACATCATGCTTCAAACATGACACTTGTCATGTTTCCTTAACTCGAATGGATATAAGAAGATTGACAATATCATGATGGGGCAACTCCGCATGGTAAGGTGGCAAGCAGGTGAAGTTAAGGAACGGCTAAAACGTGCGATGATTGATTAATGAAACAAAGTTCTTTTACAATGATGTAATTGATGATCATATATTAGTCATTTAGATAAGGAGTGAATTCATATGTCACGAATGGAGAATAAAACATTTAATTGTGAAAAGGAGTTGACGCTCAACATTATCGGAGGAAAGTGGAAAATGCTGATTTTGTGGTTTTTAGGAAAAGAAGGTACGAAAAGATTCGGAGAATTAAAAGCCCTGATGCCCGGCATTACGCAAAGAATGCTGGTGAATCAGCTGCGTGAATTGGAAGAAGATCATATTGTACATAGGGAAGTATATCCGGTTGTTCCCCCAAAAGTTGAATATTCCCTTACAAAACAGGGAGAAAGTTTAATGCCTATATTAGAGGCGATGTATGAGTGGGGTAAAAATTATATAGAAACCAACTTTTCAAAAGATGACAAATAGAATAATTGACTTTGAGATATTGTTCTAGAGACAGTATCTTTTTCTACACCATATGAGGAAAAGTATAGTATGTAAAAAAAAAGTGCGTACTATTAAAGGCATTTTCCCCTTGTTATACTTTTGATGTAACAGAAATATCAAAAGAGAATCATCCGCGGAATTCTTAATTTAACAGGGGTGACGTTAAGTGGAATTACAGTTAGCATTAGATTTAGTCAATATACCGGAAGCAATCAAAGTGGTAAAAGAAGTAGAAGAATACATTGACATTGTAGAAATCGGTACGCCGGTTGTGATAAATGAAGGCCTTCGTGCAGTAAAAGAGATGAAAGATGCTTTCCCGAATTTGAAAGTGCTGGCAGACCTTAAAATTATGGATGCGGCCGGGTATGAAGTAATGAAAGCCTCAGAAGCAGGAGCCGATATCATCACCATTTTAGGAGCCGCTGAAGATATGTCTATTAAAGGCGCTGTAGAAGAGGCAAAAGCTCAAGGAAAAAAAATCCTGGTGGATATGATTGGAATTAAGGACATCGAATCACGCGCTGCCGAGTTGGATGTACTTGGTGTGGATTATATTTGTGTGCATACGGGTTATGATCTTCAAGCCATTGGCCAAAATTCATTTGCAGACTTAATGACCATTAAGAATGTAGTAAAAAACGCTAAAACGGCTATTGCAGGCGGAATTAAATTGGACACATTGCCCGAAGTCGTTAAATTAAAGCCCGATTTGATTATTGTTGGGGGCGGTATTGCAAATCAAGATGATAAAGCTGCGGCAGCCGCAAAAATGAAGCAGATGATCCAGCAATCATGAAGACCCATGATTATGTAAAAGCGATCATCGCAGAGCTTGATCATGCAACGTCTCAAACTCAAGCGGAAGGAATAGAGAACTTCATATCCAGTATCATGTCTTCTGAAAAAGTGTTTGTTACGGTGCAGGTCGTTCCGGTTTAATGGGGAAGTCATTTGCTATGAGATTAATGCACCTGGGTATCAATGCATTTGTAACAGGAGAAACCGTAACACCTGCATTTACCGAAAACGACTTGCTTATCGTGGGCACAGGATCAGGGAAAACAGAAAGTTTGCTTCATATGGCGGAAAAGGCAAAAGATATCGGAGGCACTGTAGCGGCAGTTACGACCTCTTCAGATTCGCCAATCGCTGAAATAGCTGATCTGATCCTGCAGCTGCCGGGTTCACCCAAGGATCAAACGACGGGCAGTAAACAGACTATACAACCGATGGGATCGCTTTTTGAACAGACTCTTTTATTGATTTATGATGCTATCATATTGCGAATAATGGAAATAAAAGGGCTGAATACTCATAACATGTACGCAAATCATGCAAATCTTGAATAAATAAACCTTCATGTAAAGAAAATCACCATCCGCTATCTCGGACGGTGATTTTTTGTATACCAACCGGTTTTTAACATAACATTTACATCTTTATTATGATTTTAAAATGTGAATATCGTAAAATGAAAAATCAATTGGACATTGAGGAAAGGAGCTTGTCATGCTTACAAGTTTTAGCCTGATTGGATTTATACCTTTCATTATTGTTGCTGCTTTAATCATATTCGGGTTGAGAAAGCTTGTGCTTTCTTTAAGAAATAAGTAGAGTGCTGATAGTCATATCATTGTCACATTTTGATAAAGTGTTGTTTATATACTAATCACCTAAAGATTGGGTGCGAGCTGATTTTTAATGATATAGCTCTTGTATCTTCTATTATGATGAACATATGGTCAATTATTGGATATATTTTGATTATGTGTTATGTTTTTATCAAGTTAGCAGAAATCATTCTTTGTACCAAAAGCGAAACAATTGATCAGGGACAGGTAAAACCTCTTATTTCTCTAACGAAATTTAAAATGATCAAAAAGGGGATAAGCAAATGCCATTATTACGTTTCGATCTAATAGAAGGCCGTGATGAACAAGCATTAAACCTGGTCTGCCTTATTTAGACATCATCAGGGATATGCGAAATTCTCTCCAGATTCCGCTGGTTTCATATCAAGTAAGCGGAGAATATGCCCAAATAAAAGCCGCATCGCAAAACGGCTGGATTGACGAAAAAAATACAGTGTTGGAAAGCATGCTTGCGATGAAGAGGGCCGGTGCGGATCTTATTGTTACATATTTTGCAAAAGATATAGCAAAATTTCTTCGGGAGGAATCATGAAACGGGCAGCGATCATATTCATTCGATTCTACCAAAAGGCGATATCCCCTCTTTTCCCGCCGACTTGCAGATTTTATCCAACATGCTCCAACTATGGGCTTGAAGCGATTCAAAGGTTCGGGTTTATCAAAGGCAGTTATCTGCTTATTAAACGATTACTGAAATGCCACCCTCTTCATCCGGGAGGCTTTGATCCTGTTCCAAACCAAACAGATCAAAAAAAGGAAGGGGATTCAGATTAATATTGTAGGATGATCTATTGATCGTTTTTCCTTGCAGGGCAGGCAGGGGAAGTTGACCGCTTTCCTGAAGAACTCCTGCACATTCAAAGCAGTAAATGAAAAGGCTGCATAAAGATGACCGGGTGTATGTTTCAGCAATACACCCGGTCATCTAATTGTGTATTTTTATACGAGAAATTTCGTTATTTATCAAGACCTAAATCAAAAAAAGTCATAAAAAATAAGGAGTTATATATATTTTACATGACTAATATGTATAACTCCTTTAGTTCTTGTTCAATAATCGCGCCCGATTGTGGAAGATCGTTATTCAACTAAAGCCCCCGATAGTTGAATAAGAAAAGCAAAAGAACTTGCTATTTCACAAATATATCCACCAAATTTTCATATTAGTTTGTTTTTCATACATACTGATAATAAATAAAACCTTGTTAAAACTTTACAAGACAAACTGAATTGACTATAGTCTAATTAGACCAAAATATTGATGTAAAGAAGTGAAAATTAGATGATAAAGTCTTTTTTAATGTTGGGGCAGTCGAATATGGCAGGCCGTGGATTTTTGAATGAAGTAGACCCTATCTATAATGAAAAAATAAAAATGCTGCGCAATGGGCAGTGGCAGATGATGACAGAGCCGATTAATTACGACCGTCCGGTTTCCGGCGTTGGCCTGGCGGCATCTTTTGCAGATGCATGGTCGAAAGCTCATCCCGATGAAGAAATTGGCTTGATCCCTTGTGCGGAAGGTGGCAGTTCATTGAATGACTGGCATCCGGAAGGCATCCTTTTTCAGCATGCTTTGGCCGAAGCCCGCTTCGCCCTCCGCTCCAGTCAAATTTGTGGAATCCTTTGGCACCAGGGTGAGAGTGACAGTTATCGTTCGCTACATGAAACTTATTACGAGAAATTAACCCTTATCATCGAGACGCTAAGAAACGAGTTGAAACTTGATGAGGTACCGTTGATTATTGGAGGGCTTGGTGACTTTCTTGGGAAGACCGGTTTTGGACAGCACGCGACCGAATTTCGACAGGTTAATGAACAATTGCTGCGTTTTGCTAATGAACAACAGAATTGTTATTTTGTTGCTGCGGCAGGTTTGACTGCGAATCCTGATGGCATTCATTTAGACGCAGCTTCACAACGCAAATTCGGTTACCGCTATTTCGAGGCTTTTTCGAAAAAGTACCATATCCTGAAACCCATTTCGGGAGAGGAGCAATCACTGAAAGTGAATGGTGACTATTCTAAAACAGAACAGATTTACCTTCACAGCATGGATTTGGCTTCGGGTAAAATCACGTACGCGGAATTCGAGGCGCGGATGGCGATGGTGATGAAACCATAATTCCCTTACTTATCCTTGGCTTGCTAATCCAAAACCCCGGAGCTCACGGCTATGAACTTCTGGCCTGTTTGTTGGACAATCAAATAATATACAATTATTTAACCGATTTATAAATGAAAAACTCCCCAATCTAAATTCTTTAATAGATTTGGAAATGATAGGACTTTTTCTCGCATCCTCTCCAACGATCAAGTTTGGCAATGTGAGGGCCGATTAAACCAATAAAGCCAATTGCTCCAACAATCGAAACGGCCCCTGCGGTTAAAAGGGCAGAGATGAAAAATAAAAGAGCATTTGTTTTCTTTAAAGAAAGGCCCAGGAGCACAGCTGATTCTGTTCCAGCCTCCAGGCATTTGCGATTCCCGCTGTCAACAATCCCGCAATGAGCGCAGGAACTGCAATTGGCCATAAAAGGTTCAAGTGAATCCAAACCCTTCCATTCAGTGATCCGATCGTCCACAATAAAATGCTTCCAAGCGCTTCTTGATGTCTAAGTAAAATAAATGAAGTCACAGCTTGCAATACCGCTGAAATTAACCATGCCGTTTAACAAAAAGACAGACGACATCTTCTTGGTATAAGCGCTTAATAGATAAACGAAAACAGCCGCCAAAATTCTGCCGATGCATTAAAAAAATGGAAGAAAAAATGAAAGCTGCAAATGAGCAGGTCCATATGTAATCCGCTCGAAGACGGACTTCCGTCTCTTAAGGTATCGTGAACACCGCCAATCCCAATCACCAAATCCGGTTCATATTGATAAATGTTCTGAAGATTAGGTTTATAAAACGTGCCGCCGATTAATGGGATCTGATGGTCTTTCCCATAAAAATTCGTCTTCATAGCGTACCATTCAACAAAGATAAAAAAGTCATTTAAAAGGAAGCAAAAAAATTAGGAAAAAAAGCTTCCCATGGATGTATCAGGCTTGCGATTCCAGATGCAAAATGGATGTATGAAAACATACCTGAAAAAACAAAAGCTGTGATCAGCTGATTTGGCTCGTTTTATTGATCAAGTTAGGAGACTCTTTTTTTAAGAGTCTTCTTTTTGCAAATATCGGTGGCATTCGAAATTGACGCATGAAGAGAAAAGGCGGTCAAAAACACCCCCTTTCTGCTTGTTAATATGTTTCATATAATAAACATAAATGATATGCAGAGGAAGTTTAGTTTTGATCAGACTTAGGAAACAAAACAACCGCTAAAAAAGATGAGGATCATACATGGCAACTGATCTTTTCATGCTGATGTAGCCGTTGATGGAGAGCATTAAAACAAATAAAGTGGATTTGTAATGATTAGATGAAGTGAAAGAGCATGATAATGGAGTTAAAGTAATGAATTTAATTTAAGAAGGAAGTGAAAGCATGGATCTTGAAACGGTTATGAAAGAACTGGAAGCGCTGGGTACGGAAAACATGAAAAAAAGATACATAACGAATGGTGCACACGAACCGCTGTTTGGCGTGGCTACAGGCAAAATGAAGCCGCTCGCAAAGAAAATCAAGAAAAATCAGCCCTTGGCGGAGCAGCTTTACGCTACCGGGAACTACGATGCCATGTATTTTGCCGGCATTATTGCTGACCCAATGACAATGACTGAAGCGGATTTTGAGCGGTGGATAGATGCGGCGTATTTCTATATGCTATCTGATTATGTTGTTGCCGTAACTTTGGCAGAAACCGATTTTGCGCAGGCTGTTGCTGATAAATGGATCTCAAGCGGTGAAGAGCTTAAAATGTCGGCAGGCTGGAGCTGTTACTGCTGGCTTTTAGGTAATCGACCGGACGATGAATTTAATGTAGCTAAAATTGCCAGTATGCTTGATCAGGTGGAACGTACGATTCACGATTCTCCAGATCGAACAAAATCGGCTATGAATCATTTTATCTACACAGTCGGGATTTCATATTTGCCGCTTCATGAAAAGGCGGTTGAAACCGCAAAAGCAGTAGGCCCGGTCGAACTCAGGCGGGGCAAGAAAAAAAGCAGTATCCTGAATGCTTCCAAAAATATTCAAAAAGATATTGATAGAGGCCGTCTCGGTTTCAAACGGAAATATGTAAGGTGTTAGCATAGTTTTCAGTAAACCATCTAAAAATAAATAGGAAGTGGAATATGGAAAATAACGTTTTTGAACAGATCGCAAAGCGATATGATACAGAAGAAAGAATTGAATTAGCTAAAGTGATCGTGAATGAAGTAAGACCGGAATTGCGAAACAGTCAATCAAAATCTTTAATTGACTATGGGAGCGGTACGGGTCTCATTAGTTTAGAATTATCAGATTTAGTACATTCTATTTTGCTGGTCGATTCATCCAAACAAATGCTGGAGGTGGCGAAAGCTAAAATTTCTCGCAAAGGAATCGCCAACGCAAAGACGCTTTATTCAGATTTCACCCAAGAAACTCCTGAACTGAAGGCAGACATCGTTTTAATGTCACTAGTCCTTCTTCATATTCCGGATACAAATAAAATTTTACAAGAACTGTTCGGCATTTTAAATGATGGCGGCAAGCTCATAATTATTGATTTTGACAAAAATGACAAAATACAACATCCGAAAGTTCACAACGGTTTTTCGCACGAAGAATTGAAAAAAAGATTATCCGATGTTGGATTTAAATCAACTGAAATGAAGACATTTTTTCACGGCCGGCGTATTTTTATGAATCAAGATGCTTCAATGTTTATATCCAGCAGCATAAAGTGATTTCTTGTTTTTTTAAAATGAAATAGGAAAAGCCGGAAAATGACCCGGCTTTTTTCATCACTTCTTTTTCTCTGGACGGTAAAACTCATCATGCATTTTCGATCAACGCCCGTTTCTCGGGTTCGCGAAATCTAAGCTCCTTCGCGGTTTCGCACTGCGCTTTTTTTCTTAATTCAGTCCGAAACGGCCGACGGTGACTTCTTTTGTCGATGTTTTTTTGTTTTTAAAGATGGCGCTTATTATACTTTTGCAGAACTAAAAATTTGATTTATCCTCAGCAGTTCAGTATTATACGCATAGGGGTATATGTATAGGCGGGCGATGGTCCATTAGGATAAAGCTTGTCTGGACAAAAAGCCATCACTGGTCTTAACGAATGTGACAGAAATGCAGGACAGTTCATATCTGCGTAGTAACGGTTTGCGGAAAAGTTGAAGGATATGTCATCATCATAAGGAAATAGGAGGTTATGTGATGGAATACGATGATCAATTAAAAAATAGGATCAAACGAGTTGAAGGTCAAGTTCGAGGGATATTAAAGATGATGGATGAAGGAAAAGAGTGTAAAGAACTCGTAAGCCAAATGTCAGCTGTTCGTTCTGCATTAGATCGGGCCATCGGTGTTGTTGTAAGCAGTAACTTGGAGAAATGCGTCCGCCTTCAAATTGAAAGAGGAGAAGATACCGAAGACCTCATCCAAGAAGCCGTTAATTTATTGGTTAAAAGCAGATAATGTTTAGATGGCTGTTGTTTATGATACAGCCTCTATATACCCCTGGTTAAAAGAAATTTTGCTGTTTTTATACCCTTTAGGGTATAAAAAGCTGACTTATATTTTTTTTAGTTTTTATATACCTGTACGGGTATAAGTATACAAAAGTGGGAGAGTTGTTATATGTCAGACCAAAAAGAAAAAACGACCATTGTTTTATTTAGCGGTGACCTAGATAAGGCGATTGCCGCTTTTATTATTGCAAATGGCGCCGCTGCTTATGATCATGAGGTAACAGTTTTTCATACTTTTTGGGGGCTTAACGCTTTAAGAAAAGATGAACCGGTGCCAGTAAAGAAAGGACCGCTTGAAAAAGCGTTCGGCTTTATGATGCCCCGTGGTTCAAAGAAACTCGGATTATCTAAAATGAATTTTGCCGGTATCGGGCCTAAAATGATCAAACATGTCATGAAAAAGCACGGCGTACTGTCTCTGCCTCAACTGATTGAAATGGCGCAAGAACAAGGAGTTAAGCTTGTTGCCTGTACAATGACAATGGACTTGTTAGGCTTGCAAAAAGAAGAACTCATCGACGGCCTTGATTATGCAGGTGTTGCCGCTTATCTAGGCGATGCCAACGAAGCAAAGGTGAATTTATTTATATAATCTCCAAATTGAACGGTTGCTTCTTCGGGAATGCAAAACAGGAAATCCTGAAGCAGCCAAATGGAACAGTGATATAAAACAGAAAATGAATATGGAGGGATGATTGATGAACATCAAAACTGATCGCGTATTAGATGCAAAAGGGCTTGCTTGTCCAATGCCCGTCGTAAAAACGAAAAAAGCCATGAATGAGTTAAAACCGGGGCAGGTAATTGAAGTGCATGCTACTGATAAAGGGTCTCTTGCTGATATACGGGCATGGGCAAAGGGAAGCGGTCACCAGTATCTCGGTACAACAGAAGACGGAGATATATTAAAGCATTATCTTCGAAAAGCGGGTCACTCTGAAATAAAGAAAGTAAAAACGTTTCCTTATACGATTCAAAATGAAGAGCTTCAAAAAAAGGTAGAGGCGGGCGAGCGGCTAACAGTAGTTGATGTTCGGGAACCTGCAGAATACCGTTTCGGCCATATTCCCGGAGCGATTTCAATTCCATTAGGTGAACTTGAAAAAAGAGCGCACGAACTGAATAGAGACGGGAAAATTTATGTTGTTTGCCGTACGGGTAATAGAAGCGATCTGGCAGCTAAACAGCTTGCGGATAATGGCTTTAAAGATGTTGAAAATGTTGTCCAAGGTATGGCGGAGTGGTCAGGCCCTGTTGAAAAAAATCAATAAAAGAAAAATTGGAGGAATGATTTGAATGGCCGTAAAAGTTGCAATCATTGCAACAAGTTCTGATGCCATTTGGGCTCTAACATTTTAAGGAGGTTTAAATGTGAATTTTACATTCGTTTCACCAAAAGAAGTAGCTGAAAAGCTATTAAGAAAAGAATCATTTTTTATTTTAGACGTACGAAATAAAGAGGCCCTTAGTGATTGGAAAATCGAGGGAAGCCGGGTTGAACATTTAAATGTTCCGTATTTTGATTTAATTGATGGTATAGAAAAAATTGATGGCCAAGTTCCTAAAGATCAAGATGTTCTAGTCGTTTGCGCCAAACAAGGGTCTTCAGAGATGGTTGCACAGCATTTAGTGGATGCCGGTTTTGAAAGAGTGCTGGTACTTAAAGGCGGTATGAAGGCGTGGAGCAAATTTTTACATCCAGTCAAAATCGGAGACTTGAAAGAAGGAGGGACGATCTATCAATTCGTAAGAATGGGGAAAGGCTGTTTATCCTATTTTATCGAAACCGACGGAGAAGCAATTGTAGTTGACCCTGCTCGTTCTGTTGATGCATATATAGATTTTGCGAAAGAGAGAAACGTTACGATTAAACATGTGGTCGATACACACTTACATGCGGATCATATTTCGGGCGGACGTTTACTGCGTAAGCGTACAGGAGCTGCATACTACCTGCCGCCAAAAGATGCGGAGGAAGTGCTATTTTCATATGAACCGCTAGTTGAAGATGAAAATATTTCTGTAGGAAGCGCAGGTATGAAAGCAGAACCTATTTACTCACCTGGACATACGATTGGTAGCACCTCTTTAATGATTGATAATCGCTATTTGTTAACAGGAGATATTTTATTTGTTGAATCGATTGGCCGGCCGGACTTAGCTGGAAAAGCCGGGGATTGGGCAGAGGATTTGCGTAACACATTGTATGTAAAATACAAACAAATATCAGGTGACTTGATTGTTCTTCCAGCTCACTTTTCGACAGTCAGTGAATTAGGCGATCAGGGGCAAGTCCAAGCTAAGCTGAGTGATTTATATAAAAAGAATGCCGGTTTAAATCTGGATGAAAATGAATTCAAAGGGGCTGTATCAGAAAATCTGCCGCCACAGCCAAATGCATATCAGGAAATCCGTCAAACCAACATGGGCAAAATAATGCCTGATGCTGACAGGCAAAGCGAGATGGAAATGGGACCGAACCGTTGTGCGGTTCATGGATGAATATAGATTTGAAGATAGGGAGAGATAAAAAATGAAATCAGATAAAGTAATAGATGCTAAAGGATTTGCGTGCCCGATGCCAATTGTGAAAACAAAAAAAGCGATGGATGAATTGCAATCCGGAGAAGTGTTAGAAGTACATGCCACTGATAAAGGGGCAAAAAGCGATCTAACAGCATGGGCGAAGTCAGGCGGTCATGAGTTGCTTAAAGATACAGAGGAAGATGGTATATTAAAGTTTTGGCTTAAAAAAGGTTAAATGTGATAAAAGGGGGCTATTCCCCCTTTTTATTGATGGAAAGGAGGAAAGGTAGTGGACATATCTTTTATTCTTCTTATATTTTTCATCGGATTCATTGGCTCTTTTATGTCCGGAATGCTTGGTGTCGGGGGAGCAATTATTAATTACCCGTTGCTATTATATATACCTGCTTTATTAGGGTTTACAGGCTTTAACGCACACCAGGTTTCAGGTATAGTGGCAGTCCAGGTTTTTATTGCTGCATTTTCCGGTGTGTGGGCTTACCGGAAAGACGGTTACTTAAATAAAGAACTGATCTTCATCATGGGGTTAAGTATTTTGCTTGGAAGTCTAATCGGCGGCTATGGGTCACATTTTTTCTCCGAAGATGCCATAAACATGGTTTACGGATTATTGGCGATCATTGCAGCCATCATCATGTTGATTCCAAAGACAGGAACAGAAGGTAATCAAAGTGATCACATTCGCTTTCCAAAGATATTAACCTCAATCATGACTTTTGTGGTCGGTTTGGCTTCAGGTATAGTCGGTGCGGGCGGAGCTTTTCTGCTTGTTCCGCTCATGTTAGTCATTATAAAAATACCTGCACGAATCACAATCGCAACATCACTCGCAGTTACATTTATTTCATCGATTGGAACAACAGCTACAAAGCTCGTCATTGGACAGGTGCCTATTATGCCGGCTTTGGTTGTAATGGCTGCCAGTCTGATTGCATCCCCGCTAGGTGTTTTCATTGGCAAGAAAGTGAATGCTAAAGTTCTTCAAGGTATTTTGATATTCGTTATTTTTCTTACAACAGTGAAAATTTGGGTTGATATCTTACTGTATTGACCGTCTTGAAGGAGGAATTGGATGAAAGAAGCTGCAGAACTAACTTCAATGGTGTCAATTGAGAAATTTATAACTGATCATCAATTAAGTTTTATATATATATCAAGACCTCAATGCACAGTCTGTCACGCTGTTCTGCCTCAGCTTAGAGCACTGTTGGCCCGCTTTCCAAAGATCAAATTAGGACATATAAATGCTGACATAGTGGAAGAGGTTGCCGGCAGGTTTTCAGTCTTCACAGTTCCTGTGCTTCTTTTGTTTATTGAGGGAACCGAATGTCTACGAGAAGCGCGTTTTATTCATTTTGAACAGCTTGAACAGAAGTTAAAAAGAGTCTATCAGTTGTACGAGGAATAGATAGCTAAGGGAGGGTCCATGATGTGTCAAAACCCGGCTCGGTATACAGAAGAAGGAATGTCAAATGAAAGCGGCTATTTAAGGCAGATCTTCGACCATTTGCAGGATGGGATCATCATGATGGATCAGGAACGCACAATTCTGGTGATTAATCCGTCCGCAGAGAAGATGACGGGATGGAAACTAGGGGATAAGGTTCCGTACTGTTCCTACTGCCAAACGAGAAAACTGGAAGCGGGAGAAGAGCGTTGTTATTTGCTGGCCAAGCGGGAAATTCCTTATTTTCTCTCCTCGATGCCCACCTATGAAGGGCGATTCGTCGACATGGAGATGAGTACGGCTGTCATTTCCGAAAACGGCGATCAAATGGAAGTTCTTTTGGTCCTGAAAGATTTAACAATGAAGAAAAAGGAGGAAGAAGCGAAGATCTCCAAGCTGGTTCTGCAAAAAACGTTAGAGGCCCAGGAAAACGAACACAAGCGGCTTGCCCAGGAACTGCACGATGGTGTAGGGCAATCGCTTTATTCGGTTTCAGTAGGCATTCAAGCGATTCAATCGCGCATGGAGCAGGAAGAAACATTTAAAGATTACATGCAGGACATCATCGATGAACTGGAAAAAGCAATCCAAGACGTCAAGCTCTACTCTCTCCAGCTGCGCCCGCACAGTCTCGATCAATTGGGGCTGATCCCTGCTGTCAAGCATCTTGTTTCCAGCTTAAACAAGACGCATCAGGATGTTTCTATTACGTTTGCCTCAAGCGATATCAGCAATCGCTTGCTGCCGATTTTTGAAATCAATTTGTACCGCATCATTCAGGAGGCGCTTCATAATGCCCTGAAATATTCGCAGGCGACACTTATTGAAGTCATACTTTACAAAGAAGACGGCGAGCTCGTTTTGATCATTCAGGACGATGGCATTGGTTTTGAACGCGGGCTGACAGAGGAAGGCCTGGGGTTCAAACATATGAAAGAGAGAGTCGATCAGATGGATGGAAGTCTTCGAATTCACTCTGCACTTCAGAGTGGCACGACGATTAAAGTGAAAGTACAGGACAAGGAGGGGAAGGAGAGTGATCAGGGTATTGCTGGTCGATGACCATATGATGATTCGCAAGGGCATCCGTGTCCTTTTGGAAGGCTTTTCTGGAATTGAAATTGCGGGAGAAAGCAATAATGGCAACGAAGCCGTTCTTAGCGCCGGACAGTTAAAGCCGGATGTCGTGCTGATGGATTTGTCGATGCCGAACGGGTTGGACGGATTCACAGCGAGCAGTGAGATCCGAAAGTTGAATCCTTCTGTTAAAATCGTGATTTTGACAATGCATGATGAGGAAATTTTTGTCCAAAAAGCAATAGAGGCGGGGGCGCATGGCTACGTCTTGAAAAACAGCCATTATCGGTTGCTTTATCAGGCGATTGTCGAAGTGTACAGGAGCAATCTCTTTTACAAAACATCTGTATCGCAAGACATCATTGATCAATGGCTCAATTCAGAGCCCAAAAAGCCGACCTCTGTATTAACTGTCCGCGAAAAGGAGATTCTCAGATTCATTGTGCTGGGTTATGCCAATAAGGAGATTGCCGATAAACTCTCAATCAGCGTCAAAACCGTCGAAAACCACAAAACGAATATGATGCAGAAGTTAGATCTGGACTCGAAACACGAATTGATTCAATATGCGATCAAAAATAAATATCTCGATCTGTCGTTGTAACATACGGCCCCTTAACCCCTGTCAGCTTGTGAAGACGGAGCTCACATAAAAGTAGGGGAGTTCCCCTATACAGAAAAAGGAAGATTGATGTTAACTTAAAAAAAGAGAGACGCATCATTAAGAAAAACAGCAGCTTTCTATAAAAATATGGGGGTTGACCATGGCAAGACATGCTCGTTATTCCATTGTCATTGTAGGAGCCGGGACTGCTGGCATCTCTGTCGCCGCCCGTCTCGTAAGGATTTCTAAAAAACTCAAAGGACAAATTGCCATCATTGACCCGCAAACAAAGCACTACTACCAGCCTTTGTGGACATTAGTTGGAGGCGGCGCAGCGAAGAAGGAAGAGTCCGAGCGAGATCTGGCTTCTTTAATTCCCGCTGGTGTCGACTTGATCGGCGATGCTGTAACGGAGTTTCGGCCGAATCAGAACACACTTCTTACAAAACAAGGAACGATCGTTTCCTATGATTATCTTGTTGCAGCAGCCGGTTTGCAAATCGATTGGGACGGGGTCAAAGGCTTGAAAGATGCGGTCGGAAAAAACGGGGTTTGCAGCAACTATTCATATCATACGGTAGACAGCACTTGGGAAAACATCCGCAATTTTAAAGGCGGAACCGCCATTTTCACTCATCCTGATTCTCCCGTAAAATGCGGGGGAGCTCCACAGAAAATTATGTACTTAGCAGACGACTATTTCCGCAAGTCAAATGTCCGCCATCAGTCGGAGATTATTTTTGCATCGGCGAAATCGATCATTTTTGATGTCACCAAATACGCAAATGCGCTCGAAAAAGTCGTCCTGCGCAAGGATATCCAAACGATGTACAAGAGAAACTTAATCGAAATTCGGCCTGATTCAAAAGAAGCCTTGTTCGAACATTTGGAGACGGGGGAGCAGGAAGTATTCACATATGATCTTCTTCATGTGACTCCACCGATGAAAGCACCTTCATGTATAAAAGAAAGCGCATTGGCGGATGCCGGCGGCTGGGTCGATGTTGATCCGTACACTCTGCAGCACAAAAAGTTTGCCAATGTTTTCGGAATTGGTGACTGTGCCAACCTGCCGACGTCCAAAACAGGGGCGGCAGTTCGCAAACAGGCTCCGGTTGTCGTGCGAAATCTGATGTCCTTGATAAAAGGCTCTTCATTAGATGCAAAGTACGATGGATATACCTCGTGCCCCTTGGTTACAGGGTACAACAAACTCGTGCTGGCCGAGTTTGACTATCACAAGGTGCCGCAAGAAACGTTTCCATTTGATCAGTCCAAGGAACGATTCAGCATGTACCTGTTAAAAAGAAGACTGCTTCCCATCATGTATTGGAATGGCATGTTAAAAGGACTGATGTAAGACAGGACAAAGCATGATGCGAACTCAAAAAAGGATATATTACGATAAATGTTTCAAGAGGGGGAATACAACATGTTATTGCGCTATTTTTACGATAAAAAACTGGCCCATGCATCCTATCTGGTTGGCTGCCAAAAAACAGGGGAAGCCATTGTGATTGACCCCGGCCGCAATCTAAAACCATATTTGCAAGCAGCCAAGGAAGAAGGGCTAAACATCACAGCGGCCGCAGAAACCCATATTCACGCCGACTTTGTTTCCGGTGCCCGCGAACTCGGCGCTACACATCAAGCGAAGCTGTATCTTTCCGATGAAGGAGACGCAAATTGGAAATACCAATATGTCGATGAATCGAAACATCAACTTGTGAAAGACGGCGATCGCTTTTCCATTGGTAACCTGATGTTTGAGGTTATGCATACTCCCGGCCATACCCCGGAAAGCATTTCTTTCCTGTTGACGGACGGCGGAGGAAATGCGGATCGTCCAATCGGCATCTTTACTGGAGATTTCGTCTTTGCAGGCGACATCGGCAGACCCGATTTGCTTGAAAAGGCGGCGGGGATTAAGGGAACGTCAGAGTCGGGGGCAAGAGCGATGTTCAAGTCCCTCATGAAGTTTAAACAGCTCCCGGATTACTTGCAGGTTTGGCCGGCTCACGGCGCAGGGAGCGCTTGCGGCAAGGCATTGGGAGCCATTCCAACTACGACTGTCGGCTACGAAAAGATGTTTAACTGGGCAATGGCTTACACCGATGAAGAGGAATTCGTAAATGCCTTGCTTGATGGACAACCAGAACCGCCGAAGTATTTTGCTGAGATGAAACGAGTGAATAAAGAAGGCCCTGCATTGCTCAAAGATCTTTCTGCCGTTTTAGAGATTATGTCGATTGAACAAGTGAAAGATTTGCAGGGGAAAGAGCAAATTGTGGATACCCGCTCCTCCCGGGAATTTGCTGAAGGGCACCTCAAAGGCACGATCAACATTCCATTCAACAAGGGGTTTACAAACTGGGCAGGCTGGCTCATCGACTACAATCGTCCTGTGTACTTAATCGCGAATCCGGCAGAAGTGAACGAACTCCTGGAAGCGCTGCGCTCCGTAGGCATTGACAACGCGGCAGGGTTTATCGATCGTGACAAAATCTTGGCAGACGGTGCTTTTTCACTTGAATCGTACGCTGAGATCACACCACGTGAGATCGCAAAATTAGTGGAAGACGGCTTTGTGCAAGTGCTTGATGTTCGCAATCTGACTGAATGGCAGGAAGGTCACATTCCGAATGCGCAACACATCATGCTGGGAACGCTCCCAGAACGGCTCGATGAAATTAGAAAAGACTGTCCGATTCTTGTGCAATGCCATTCCGGAGCCCGATCTGCAATAGGAGCCAGCATCCTGCAAGCTAACGGTAGTTTCAAACAAGTATTGAGTTTAAGCGGCGGCATTGTCCAATGGCAGAAAGACGGGCTTGCAATTTCAACCCCTTGCAGCGAATTAAAATGAAAGAAAATTTCTCTGCTCAAGCGCATGGAATAAAAAGTCAAGAGGCCGCTATGTCTTACTCCCGGCCTCTTGACTGATAGTGTTTCCGCTTTTCCTTCTCCGTCTGATCACACTTCTGAAACATATCCGCAGCGCCCGCTTCTTCGCGTTTTCTCTTTCTTCGGATCAAGGCCGAAACGGCTGTCGATGACTTTTTTCCGTCCGTCCAAGATGTTGATGTAATTTTTCACTTTTTGAAGGTAATTGTGGAGAGGAAGGATAATTCTTAGAACTAAGAAGAAAGGATGGGATTCATGAAGGAATATTTTTCAATCGGGGAAACAGCCCGTCTAAATAACATTTCCATTCAAACATTGCGCTATTATGATAAGATCGGAATTTTCAAGCCTCAATGTACAGACCGGGATAACGGCTATCGATATTACCATGTTAAACAGTTCTTTTATTTGGATATTATAAAATATCTCAAATCCATTAAAACGCCTTTGGAAGAAATTAAGCGCATTATCTCACATACATCTGCCCCTGAACTGATGCAAACCTTTCTTGAGGAGCAAGAAAACGTTATTGAGCGTGAAATGGAAAAACTCGAACGTGCCAGGCAATTGCTTCAAAGAAGAAAGGACCAGCTTCATGAACAATTGGAGATACGCGCTAAAAAAGAAGAAGGTCTGGTGTATGTTCGGCATATAGAAGGCCAAACCATTTTAAAAGCAGCGACACCTCAAGTGAATCCTCATGACCAATCAGATTTGTATTACCGAAAACTGGCTGAGGTCCTGGAAGAAAGAGGAGATATGGTCGATAACTATTATGGACTGATTTATGATTTAAAGCCTTATAAAAATTCAGGTGACATTTATTGCAACAGTGTTTATACGACGATTTACGATGGAGCAAAGATAGATACAGAAGAACAAAATATTGGGATGGATACGATCCCATCCGGTGAATATGTGTGTATTTCATTTGATTGCTCTTCAACAAATTATTTTTCATACTATCAAAAACTGTACCATTTTATTGAAACTCATGGCATTCAAACGGATGGAAAAGTATATCAAGTTTCTTTTCCAAACAGCTATAACTCATTAAAAGAAGAAGACTTCCTCACAGAATTCAGAGTGCTGAAAAAATAACGAACTCCTTGACCCTATAGTTGCTATAGGGTTTATCATTTATGCATCGTTCTTATGAATATTTGAAAGGAAGGGTATATAAGTGGCAGAAAATAAGACGCTTCGTTTACTCATGCCGGCAATAGCAAGTCGGAAACAGCCTGCTGTGAGCCCATTTATTAAACTGGCTTGCAGCTAAAACGAACGGTCCTTTTGACGAGAACATGTCGATCCAGATGCGAGCCTCTCAAATTTTAATAAAAAATGAATCTAAAAGGAGCGGTGGAGATGAGAGCACCGATTGATGAACCCATTTGGTACGCCTATCCCGGCATGGTAGCTGTCGTTACGGCTCAATATGAAGGTGAAAAAAACGCCATGGCCTCCGGGTGGCATACGTATATCGGATCTTCTCCCGGAATGTATGGGATATCGTTAAATAATGAGACATTTACTTACAAATTGATTGAGAAAAGTGGCGTTTTCGGTGTGAATTTTCTTCCGGGGAGATGCTCGGAATTAATTCAAGCATTAGGCACCCACAGCGGCAGAGATATCAATAAGTTTGAAGCATTTCATATTCAATACGAAGAAGGGCTAAAAGCCGAGGTACCGATTTTAACTGATGCATATTTTGCTTATGAGTGTAAAGTACACAGTATTTCCACTTTGGGCGATCAAGAGTGGATTGCGGGAGAAGTTTTACAGAGATATCAAGATAAAGAGCTTTTCTTAAAAAAAGGCATGCCGAATTTAGAAAAATTGGATGTTCCGCTTCATATTGGAGGGTCCAGCTATCGCATATTAAATAGTCAAGCAGAGGAACATCAACACGCATTTAATTCCGAAGCTGATTGACATATTCAGGTTTCTCCACATTCACTCGAGCAGGGGAAGCCAATCAATGGATGTATGTCCACTGGATTCGCGCTGGAAATCCATTGACTTTATACTAAGCAAGAAAGAGACCCAAAGACCGCAACGTTTCTTTAAGAAAGCTTTGCGGTCTTTTTATATTCCAAATTAGGAAAAAGCTCCTTCTTCTCCCGGTAAAACTCGTGAAACACCTTCATCAGCGCCCGCTTCTCTATCCGCGACACATAGCTCCGTGAAATCCCGAGCTCCTTCGCAATTTCCCGCTGCGTTTTTTCTTTCTTCAAATCAAGGCTAAAGCGGCCGGCAATAAACTTCTTTTTCTCTGCCGTCCAGGATGTCAATGAATTTTTTGACTTTTTCAAGCTCTGTGCTTGAACTGAATGGTGTCGATGACGTCTTCGTTTTCCGATCCTGAGGGCATCAATGAGGCTGATTTCAATGCCACTCACAGGTTTTAATAGGTTGAGGGACTGAACTAAAAAGATACCGAACAATATCTAAATAGTTCCTGTTTGATGACAAAATAAAAAGATACAAACTGAAGGTAATGAATGATCAATTCTGTGTATAAAAAAATATATTTTTGTTTCATTTTTGTATAAAAAATTATATAATGAATCCATGAATGAAATCACTTGAGATAAATGCGGGTAAATGAAAGTTAGGTGTTCAGGTTTTGACTGAAGCAAAACAGGTTTTAAAAAGTTACATACCATTTGCAAAAACGATAGGGGAAATGTTTGGTCCAAATTGTGAGGTTGTCATTCATGATTTGACAACCCCCGAGTCTTCCGTCATTTTCACAATCAACAATCATGTAACAGGAAGAGAGGTTGGCCAATCCTTTGACCATTTGGTGAAAAAAGTTCTTTTATCCAATGAATTTAAAGAGGATTACTTAGCTGGATATGAAATCCAAGCAGATGATGGGAGAACAATAAAATCATCGACTACCCTCATTAGAGATGGCCAGCAGCAGGTGATTGGGGCTTTTTGCATCAATTACGACATGAATGTAATGATTCAAATGAAAGAAATGTTAGATGCATTTATGCCTGGTGTTGAAAAGAAAAATCAAATACAAACTTCGAATACGGCGGAGCAGGAAGCTTCGATTCAGAATGTAGAAGAGATCACGAACCAGTTAATTGAACAAATTGTAGCGAACCGCAAACACTCTATGATGAAACGCCGGGAAAAAATCGAGCTGATCAGGTTTATGGATGAAAAGGGGATATTCCTCATGAAAGGTGCGGTTGATAAAGTGGCAGAACAATTAGGCATTTCAAAGGTAACTGTCTACAGCTATTTAGATGAAGTAAAAAAAAGACAATCGGAGTGAACAAAGTGGAGAGTATTTTTGAGGCAGGGAATTTAAAATCGAACGGTCATTATGCCTTAGCTGTGATTCATCAAAACACGGTCTATGTATCAGGGCAATTTGCCATTGATCCAATCACGCAGGAAAAGAAATTTGGCACCATTGAAGAAGAGACTTTGCAGGTATTGTCAAATATAGAGTATATCTTAAAAAAAGCCGGCAGTCATAAAGGAAAAATTTTAAAGATAACCTTATATCTTCACGATATCAATTTGTTAGACCGTGTTGACAATGTCTGTCAGGGTTTTTTTCACGATTATCGCCCAGCACGGTCAGTTGTTTCGACGACCGAGCTGCATTACGGTTTTCAGGTTGAAATTGAAGCAATCGCCAGTCTGTAATATATTTTTTTGTCTAAAACATATAAAAAAATATATAAAATATAAAAAAATATATAATAGGAGGGTCTAAAAATAATGGAACAGTATCAATGTCATTCTTGCCGTACGAAATACAATGTGTCTGAACAGGTGTGGAAATGCCAGTGTGGCGGAGTGTTAGACCTTGTAAAAGAAAAAGTAGAATGGTCCGATTCAAAAGTGCTCAAAGATATTCCTTCTATGTGGAGATATATTGAAGCTATGCCATTTGATCGCGACTCCGCCATATGGAGCGGCATCACCATGGGGGAGGGATACACGCCTTTAATCGTGTTAGACAGCGGGGAGCCGAATACTCTTGTGAAAGTGGACTATATGATGCCTACTTTGTCTTTTAAAGATCGCGGTGCGGCTGTATTAATAGCTAAGGCAAAGGAGCTGGGAGTGAAGCATGTGATCGCCGACAGCAGCGGAAATGCAGGGACATCTATTGCAGCTTACGCCAAGCGGGCTGAAATCGCATGTGACATCTTTCTTCGAAAGGGTACATCGCCTAAGAAAATCGCGCAGGCGAAAGCGCATGGAGCCAACGTTCGCGAAATTGAAGGCACAAGAGAAGATGTGGCTGAAGCAGCGC
This sequence comes from Bacillus licheniformis DSM 13 = ATCC 14580, assembly GCF_000011645.1. Classification (GTDB taxonomy): domain Bacteria; phylum Bacillota; class Bacilli; order Bacillales; family Bacillaceae; genus Bacillus; species Bacillus licheniformis. The sequence goes on along the minus strand of NC_006270.3, from coordinate 2,670,174 downwards.
AAAAGGCTGTGGATATAGAGAAAAAATTCTATGCCAGTCACGTTTTTAATCCATATTTCTATGAAGGAACAAAAACGTATGCCTTTGAGATTTGGGAACAAATGAATGGAGCGCCGGATACGCTTATTATTCCAGTTGGCAATGGTACGTTATTGCTTGGGGTTTACTATGGATTTAAAGAGTTATTAGAGAACAAATGTATAGACAAAATGCCAAGGCTGGTTGCGATACAGGCAGAGAATTGTGCGCCGTTGGCAAAGGCATTTATCAACAATCAAAAAGCTGCTGAACCCGTCAAAAGCAGCGGAACACTTGCAGAGGGCATCGCGATTGCCAAACCGGCAAGATCTGCTCAAATATTAGAAACCATCCGTGCCACAAACGGTCAAATCATTACAACCAATGAGGAAGAGATTCTAAAAGCTCGTACAGCATTAGCAAGTAAAGGCTTTTATGTTGAGCCAACAACAGCGGCTAACTATGCAGGATATTTAAAATACAGTCATTCTTCTGATGAAAAAATCGTGATTCCATTATGCGGGGCTGGGATTAAATCTAATTAGGAACTAAGAGAGAAACCTTTAATATGAAAATGGGGGAGTTAGCATGGAAAACAAGAAAATCATTTTGCTGAGTACCGGCGGTACAATTGCAAGTAAGCCTGATCCTGAAACAGGTCTATTAGAAGCAGGTGCTATGACAGGTGAAGAGCTTTCTGAAATGTGTCGACTGCCTTCTCATATAGAGATTGAAATCAAGTCAGCCTTTTAAATGTCAAGCAGTCATATGACTTTTCATCACCTTGACATTCTCAAGCAAAATATAGAGAGTTTCTTCCGGAATGAGGATGTTGCCGGAATTGTGATATCGCATGGAACAGATACCCTTGAAGAGACTTCGTATTTCCTTCATCTGGTTATTTCTGATGAAAGGCCGGTCGTGTTAACGGGGTCGCAAAGAGGACCGACACTTGAAGGTACAGATGCGTTTGTGAACCTAAGACAAGCTTTCTTATTAGCGGCACATCCTGATGCGCGAGGCTTAGGGGTAACAGTGTTGTTTAATGAGAGGGTTTTTGCTGCTCGATATGTGAAAAAACAGCATGCGTCAAATGTTGATGGTTTTTTCTCACCGGGATTCGGTTATTTGGGAACTGCCGATCAAGATGAGATCGCAATTCATCAAAGATTAATCAAGCGTGAGACGTATCAGCTGATTCAACCATTACCAAATGTGGAACTTATTAAGTGTTCACTTGGATCAGACGGAAAGTTTATAGATTATGCAGTTAAGTGCGGAAGTGCAGGAATCATTATTGAGGCGCCGGGAAGAGGGCATACGGCTCCAGCAATATTAGAAAGTGCAAAGAAAGCCGCAGAGAAAGGGATTCCTGTCGTTCTGACAACAAGTGCTCACGAAGGTGAAGTCAAGGGAGTATATGGATTCAAAGGAAGTGCTTCAACATATGCAGATGCCGGAATCATACTTGGCGGCAGCTATGACAGTAAGAAAGCAAGGATCAAACTCGCTGTTTTGCTGGCTGCTGGACAGAAGATTGATGAGGCTAGCTTTAAATATTAAGAATAATAGGGGGAGATTATATTGAAGCCTGTACACACGAAGTATTCAACACGGGATGGGGGCCATTACGTGCCAGCTATGGAACACAATGATGTTCTCTATATTTCAGGGCAGTTGTCGATGAATCCAGAAACGGGAAAAATTCCAGCTGGGGGCATAAAAGAAGAAGCAAAACAGGCATTGGCAAATATGGAGCTTGTCCTCAAGGAACGGGGATTAGCCAAGGAAGATGTGATATTATGCAGACTTTATACCCCAGATGTAAAGTATTGGCCGGATATCAATGAGGTCTATGCTCATTTCTTCGGCAATCATAAACCGGCAAGAGTAGTTGTTCCATCAAATCATTTATATGCCGGGTGTCTTGTTGAAGTTGAAGCCATTGCAGCGATAAAGGAGGAGGCACAATGAATGATTTACAATTAGATACACCAGCTCTTTTAATCGATAAAGACGTGATGTTAAGCAATATGAAGGATATGCAAAATTACGCTAACGAACAGAAGGTAAGCTTACGCCCTCATACAAAAACACATAAAATGCCTAAATTAGCTAAACTGCAAGAAGAGATGGGAGCTGTAGGAATCGCTGTAGCGAAAGTAGGAGAAGCTGAAGTGATGGCGAGAAATGGCTTAAAAGATATCTTTATCGCAAATGAAATTGTTGGGAAATCAAAGCTTGAACGTATTAGAAAACTATCTGAAACGATTGATATCTCTTTTGGAATCGATAGTGCGTATCAAGTACGTGAAATTGAAGAAGTATTTGAAGGAGCTTCAAAGAAAGCCCAAGTGTTGGTGGAAATTGAAGTAGGAGAACAACGCTCCGGAATTATTGAAGAAGATGATTTTCGTACTTTATTAGAATTAATCAAAACGTGTCAAAATGTCGAGCTAAAAGGAATCTTCTCACATGACGGACATTCTTATAAAGCGAAAAGTGTAGCCCATTGTAAAGAACTCTATAAAGAAAGTGTAGAACGAACATTACATTTCGCCCGAATTGCGGAAGAAATGGATCTAAAGCCGAAAGTGGTTAGTATTGGCTCTACTCCTCCCTTCATGTTTAAGTTTGATATTCCAGAAGGGGTGACAGAAATCAGACCTGGCACTTACATTTTTATGGACGCCTCACAAGCAAATGTAATTGGTACGTATGATCGCTGTGCTGCTTCTGTACTCACAACCGTGATTAGTAAACCAACAAAAGAACGAGTCATTACAGACGTAGGGGCCAAGGGAATTACCGCCCAAACACGAAGCGAAGGGCTTACTGCAACCAAAGGGCTTGGCCGTATCAAAGAATACGAGGACGTTTATATTCATGGCGTATTCGACGAACATGCTATTATTTATCATGAAGAATTCAACAAAAAAGTAAGCATTGGAGATAAGGTGCGAATTATTCCAAATCATATCTGCCCAGTATGCAACTTGCACGATAAAGCCTATTTAGTCGATAATGGAGAGGTTGTAGATGAATTAAATATTGAAGCTAGAGGAAGACTTCAATAATTTAAAAAATAAGGGGAGATGGCATGAGTCCGAATCATCACAAACTATTTTACAAAGATCCCTATCTAAAAACGTTTGAAACGAAAATCTTGAAACAACAACAGGACAAAAAAGGTGATGTTTATATTATCCTAGAGGAAACAGCCTTTTATCCAACAGGCGGGGGCCAGCCTCATGATACAGGAACATTGAACGGAGTCAAAGTTTTAAACGTTGATGAGATAGATGGAGAAATTCGTCATTATGTAGAAAGGCCTTTGCCGCATTTAAATGATCAGGTTGTTGGGGTTATTGATTGGGAGCGGCGTTTTGATCACATGCAACAGCACACCGGGCAGCATATTTTGTCGGCGGCATTCGCGCAGCTGTATGATCTTCATACAGTTGGATTCCATCTTGGAAATGATACGGTTACCATTGACCTTGATGTATCAGAATTAACAGAGGAAATGGCAGGCAAAGCAGAGAAGCTTGCAAACGAGATCATAACGGAAAATAGGTCCATAGTCGCAAAGTGGGTAGAATATGATGACTTAGTAAATTATCCGATTCGTAAACTCCCATCTGTAAAAGAAAATATTCGTCTTGTCATGATTGATGAATTTGATTACAACGGATGCGGCGGAACACACCCGAGCGCTACAGGAGAAGTCGGAGCAATAAAAGTATTGAATTGGGAAAGACAGAGGAAAAAAATTCGTCTGTATTTTGTATGCGGTAATCGGGTCATAACCCAATTCGATCAAAAACAAAAAGCAATCGTTGAATTGACTGGATTACTTAATCGTCCTGAAGGGGAATTAAGCGAAGCTATCAAACGGTTGCTTGAAAATGTAAAGAAGCTAGACAAAGCGCTTCTAGAATCTTATGAAAAAAACCTTCAGTATGAAGCCAATGAATTATTAGCAAAAAGCGCAATTCAAAATGATACTGTAATGGTGATAGAAACGTTTTCAGATCGATCGATTCAAGAACTTCAAAAGCTAGCAAAAATGATTGCTGATCGAGAAAAACGGGCCCTTATTTTTTTCTTGTCAGAGAACGATCATCGCTTCCAATTGGTTTGCGGGCGAGGTGAAGCAAATAAAATGAACATGAGAGACCTAATGCAAGAAGCTCTTTCCCTTATTGATGGAAAAGGTGGGGGAAATAAAATGTTCGCTCAAGGTGGAGGGACTGCTTCATTCACAAAAGAGAAATTTATGAAAAATGTTATGAACATTATAGCAATACAAATAAACTCAGAAGAAAATTAAAAGTAACTTCAACAGGCCTCTGTAATTGGATAACAAGCTTTATTAAGGGCCTGGCAGAAAGAAATGGAAGCCGGTGTTTTAGGCCGGCTTCCATGACATCATTTCCCTTTCCCCTTCTCCGCCTGGTAAAACTCATGAAACATCTTGAACAATGCGCGCTTTTCAATCCGGGACACATCGCAGCGCGAAATCCCGAGCTCCTTCGCGATCTCGCGCTGCGTTTTTTTCTTCAAATCAAGGCTGAGGCGCCGGCGATGACTTCTTTTTCTCTGCCGTCGAGGATGTCGTTGTATTTTTTGACTTTTTCAGGCCTGTGCCTGAGCTGGATGGTGTCGATGACGTCTTCGTTTTCTGATCCCGAGGACATCGATGAGACTGGTTTCGTGGCGGCCCATAGGTTACTGTTTGGAATTCAGGTGAAAAGTTCAGATAAAAAGAGTTTTACAATAGCATGTTACATACCAAAAGCGATTTATTGACTTTAGAGAATTGGAATTGACAAAAGTATTGCGTAAAAAACTCCTTTTTATAAAATAAAAGGTAATGATTTGTATATTCAAGTGGGAGAGTAGCACTTTTTTTGCAGGTGCTTGTTTTATGACTCCGTCAACGGGCATGAACTTATTAAACGGTGTAATATTAGAATCAAAAAAAGAATTTGAATGAGGCTTGTCAGCATACAAAGAAGTACAAGGGGACTATAACAAATAACGTTTCGGCAGGCACTTTGGTTGGAGCGGCAATTTCTTTGACAGGTATAGACAAGGGTTCCTGCGAGCAGAGTAAAACAAACAGTTTTGACCATAACTTCATTAGCTGTTCGAATGAAGAGTTATTGCAAGAACTGACAGAGATAACTCCTGTTGAGGAATCAATGGAAATTAGCATTTTAATTCAAGACCCCGAAACCAATGTTGCTTATTATATCAATTCAGGGAAGCTAATAAAATATAAATGTAATCTCCCAGAATTTTGGGGGAGATATACCTCAGGAAGCTCTAGTTCCTAGAAGTAATTTGATTGAAGAATTGCCAGGTGTAAGGCGAGGCCTTCTTCAAAACAATACCCCTAGACCTTCGATGTAATCCAATAAAAGATAAAAGATATATTCAGATTTTAACCATTTAAGAGAAGCCGCCGATATTTGCGATATCCTCTTTAAGAAAAATATTAATTATAGGAGGGAAAATGATTTTAATAAGAAAAGCCAAAGTGTCAGACGCTAATTCAATTGCCAAAGTTCATGTGGAAAGTTGGAAAACCACATATCAAGGAGTATTGCCTGATGACACGTTATCTAAGCTTTCTGTCGAAAATCAGGCAAAGCTTTGGAGAACTTCATTAAGTGATCCTAAAAATCAAGATATTGTCTATGTTGCAGAAGAAACCGACGGTAAAATTATAGGCTTTGCTTCCGGAGGTCCAAACCGCGATCATCTTAGCAAATATAAGGGTGAAGTTTCCGCGATTTATCTGTTGTTACAGTATCAGAAAAAAGGAATCGGATCTCGACTAATGAAGGCGATTGTAGAGGAGCTTGTAAAGAAAAACATAAAATCATTATTGGTATGGGTTTTAGCCGGTAATCCATCGATAAATTTTTATGAAAAGCTAGGTGGAAGGCAGAGCACAACAAAACAAATACAATTCGGTGAAGATTATTTCAAAGCTATTGCTATCGGCTGGACGGATATAAATGGTTTTTTGTTATAAAATGATCTACGTGTTATTATATGCTCCCCTAAAGGTAGGCAGATGAAATAAAAAAATCTGTTTGGTTGCTTTGGGAATCGGGATGCTCGTTACCAGGCCAATGATCGGAAAAATGATTGATAAGATTGGTGCGAAATCCGTGGTTATGATCAGTCTTGTTTTTCCGCTTATCTTAATCACCGATAAAACAAGTTTGATCTGGATTTCCATCGTATTGTTCATCCGCTGCACCAGTATCGGGGGAAATCTTCCGTTGGCGAGTGACGCTTATACAGGGCTTGACAGAAAACAACTTCCAGAAGCAGGTGTCGGTATTAATAATATTGAAAACCCTGGTTCAAGCTTCGGTTCAGCTGTGATCGCAACCGTTGGCGCAACTGTCATGGAAGGATTGCAACCAACGATTGCGAATAGCTTAAAAGGTTATCATGCCGGGTTCTTAGTTTCTACAATTGTCCTTGCCATAATCTTCATCCCACACATAAAAAAGCCAAATAAACAAATGCTCACTGGTGAAGTTTACACGCTCCAAGAGCATTCAAAATTGGCTGATTTATTCCATACGGGGAAACTTCATCAAGCAGAAGACGCGCCCGTTACCCAGCCAAATTAGCTCGCATAAAAAGAGGCCGGGTTTATATAATTCCGAGCCTCTTCATCGATCTCACTTCCCCTTCGCCTTCTTCCTTTTCTCCTTCTCCGCCCGATAAAACTCATGAAACATCTTCATCAGCGCCCGTTTCTCAATCCGCGACACATAGCTCCGCGAAATCCCAAGCTCCTTCGCAATTTCGCGCTGTGTTTTCTCTTTCTTCAAATCAAGGCCGAAGCGGCCGACGATGACTTCTTTTTCTCTGCCGTCCAGGATGTCGATGTATTTTTTCACTTTTTCAAGCTCCATGTTGAGCTGGATGGTGTCGATGACGTCTTCGTTTTCCGATTTGAGGACATCAATGAGGCTGATTTCGTTGCCTTCTTTGTCCTGGCCGATCGGGTCATGGAGTGAGACGTCTTTTTTCGTTTTTTTCAATGCGCGCAAATGCATGAGGATCTCGTTTTCTATACAACGCGCCGCATAAGTGGCGAGCTTAGTTCCTTTTCCGGCTGAATAGCTTTCGATTGCTTTGATCAGCCCGATCGTTCCGATGGAAATCAGGTCTTCTGCATCCTCGCCTGTGTTTTCGAATTTTTTGACGATGTGGGCGACCAGCCGGAGGTTATGTTCGATCAGCATGTTTCTCGCGTGTTCATCCCCCTGGGCCATCAGCTCCAAGTACTTTTTTTCGTCACTGCTTGACAGCGGTTGTGGAAAGGCATTGTTTTTCACATATGATACTAAAAAAACGAGTTCCTTGATGACATAACCGAGCGCTGCAAAAACACCTGTCATTAACGGCACCTCCACAAAATGTATGTAGGCAGAAGCCTATATGTAAATGTATGTGGGAGGGGGGATGTCTGTGTCTGTACCCGGCAAAATTGCCGGACTGCCAAATATTCCGGCGTTCTGTTCGGCATGAAGCCGCTTGTTTTCGCCGGAAAGGGCGACCGTTGCAATCGCTTCCATTTTTTAGCCGTTTACAAAAGTTAACAAGAGCGGGATAATAAAGGTAAGGGGGTGAGGGTGCCGGACGGTTCACCATATCGTAAACGCTATCAACCAGCCGGTCCGGTGCGGCAGATGAAAAACAAACGTCTGTTCATACTTTCGTTGATTGTGTTGAGCGTGGTCATGATCGGAGTTCAGGAAACCTTCCCAAACCTGCTGACGACAGGGTTAATGACTGTCGTTATTGCGGCGGCAGTTTTTAATATTTTAAAAGAATCGCTGAATAAAAAAGATGAAACACACAGCAAATGAGGCGACAGAAAGCGACGGTGCTTCTATCGCCAATAGGAAAACCGGCTCAAAGTGGTGAGCCGGTTTTCTTATTTGTTATTCTTTCAGCGCTTTTCCCATGCCTTTTAAAAATTGCAGGCCGAAGCCGACGGCCCGGTTGATGTCCGGATCGTTCATGGCTTTCAGCAGATCGAGGACTCCGGTTTTTTTATCGCTTTTTAAAAAGTCCTCTCCTTGTTTTGTGCCGGCGACGATGCTTTCTACAAGTTTCCCCATGACTTCCGGTTCGGCTTTGGAGAGAGCGCCGCCTGCTGCAATGGCTGTATTCATCAGGTTTTTGGCCGGCTCTTTGGACAGCTGGCCGAGGACGATTTTGGCGATGTCTTCCTTCGCGCCGATCATGCTGTCTGCGGCATCAAGGATCCCGAGGCCGTTCAGTTCGCCGAGAAGCTTCATCGTTTTTGAAACGGCGGCTTCCTGTTCAGCCAAAAGGGCTTTGAGTTCTTCGAGTTTTTCAAGCTTTATTTGCTCCTCAGATTTTTCTTCTTTGCGGATGGCGGTGATGGGAGCTGCCATGTGTGATGACCTCCTTTTGATTTAGTCTGTTAAATGAACGTACCCCGGACGCTTCCATTTCCGCTCGACTTCAGCCCCGTTTTGCGGATGGCGTTTCTTATTGCGCGGATTTGTTTTCGGAAGCGGCGGTTCTGCACATCCGCCGAGCACTTCCATACGAACCTTGGTCTGCTTGTAAGCCGGTGTATTGGTGCGCGCATCTACTGCGGGACCGGTCAAGAAATTGATCGCCGATTCTTTATCTGTCGAGTTCATCGGCAGATAAAGTTCGTTCGCTCTGACCCGGTCTGTCACAAGCGCCGTTAATTTTACGGCGCCAAACGGCGAGATCAGCCTGACCTGCGATCCGTCGCAGATGCCCCGTTCTTTGGCGAGCTCAGGCGAGACTTCCACAAAGACGTCCGGCACTTTTGCCTGGATGCCTGCCGATTTGTTTGTCATATTGCCTTCGTGAAAATGCTCCAGCATTCGGCCGTTGTTAATGTGAAGGTCGTACTCCTCAGGAAATTCGGCGGGCTCTGCCCAGTCTGCGATGGCAAAGCGCGCTTTCCGGTCAGGAAAGTTAAAGCCGTCTTCATACAAAAGAGGCGTGCTTTCTCCGGTCAAGCTGCCCCACAGGAAGCTGTTCCATCCTTCAATTGCGTCATAATCCGCCTTGGAGAACAGCGGAGACAGGCTTGCCATTTCTGAAAAAATGTCGCCAGGGTGGCTGTAACTCCAGTCAGCTCCAAGCCGGTTTGCGATGTCTTGAATGATAACCCAGTCCGGCTTCGCATCTCCGAGCGGCGGGAGCGCCTGATACAACCGCTGGACACGTCTTTCCGTGTTTGTAAAAGTTCCATCTTTTTCAAGAGAAGCTGACGCAGGCAGAACGACGTCGGCGTATTGAGCTGTTTTCGAAAGGAACACATCCTGAACCACAAGGAATTCAAGGCTTGATAAAATGTCATGGACCCGGTTTGCGTTTGAATCGACTAAAGCCATATCTTCTCCGACGATATACATGGCTTTCATTTTGCCTTCTTCAACGGCGTGAAGCATTTCAATGTTGTCAAGTCCGGGCTCCTCGTCGATTGTTGTGCCGTAAGCTTGTTCGAACTTTTTCCGCGCTTTGTCATCTGTAATGTGCTGATATCCCGGAAGCCAGCCGGGAAGCGTCCCCATGTCGCAGGCGCCCTGGACATTGTTGTGGCCGCGGAGCGGGTAAGCTCCTGCGCCCGGGCGGCGGTAATTCCCGGTAGCTAAAAGCAGGTTTGAAATCGCTGCGGACGTGTCGGAACCGCCCGTGTTTTGGGTGACCCCCATTCCCCAAAGAATGCATGTACCGTCGGCGTCGCGGATCATCTCAGCGATTTGAATCAGCGTCTGTTTATGGATGCCTGTAATTTTTTCTGCATATTCAAGGGTGTATGTCTCAAGAGATTGCTTATATTCCTCAAAGAAATTGACGTTTTCATCGATAAACGCCTGATCGTGCCAGCCCTGGTCGATCATATACTTTGTCACGGCCATCAGCCATACTTGATCAGTTCCTTGCCGCGGTCTGATGAACAGATCCGAGCGTTCGGCCATTTCGTTTTTGCGAAGATCGGCGACGATCAGCTTTTGTCCGTGAAGCTTATGGGCGCGCTTCACGCGGGTCGCCAGTACCGGGTGGCCTTCGGCCGGGTTGGCGCCGACGATGATGACGAGGCCTGCTTTCGCGATGTCTTGAATGGTGCCTGCATCGCCGCCCATGCCGACCGTGCGGAACAATCCGTCTGTTGCCGGAGACTGGCAGTAGCGCGAGCAGTTGTCGACATTGTTAGTGCCAAATACTTGCCGCGCCAGCTTTTGCATTAAGTAGTTTTCTTCATTCGTGATTTTTGAAGACGAAATAAATCCGACTGCGTCTTTTCCGTTCTGCTCCCGAATCGAGCCTAATCTGCGGGCAACGTAGTCAAGCGCTTCTTCCCAAGTCGATTCGACAAATTCGTTATTTTTGCGGATCAGCGGTTTGGTTAAACGTTCTTCCGAATTGACGAAATCCCATCCGAATTTCCCTTTCACACACGTCGAGATGGCATTGACTGGAGCTTCTGAAACCGGCTGAATTTTTAAGATGTCACGGCCTTTTGTCCATACTTCAAATGAACAGCCGACACCGCAGAACGTACAGACGGTTTTTGTCTTTTTGGTCCGCTGTGAACGCATCGCCGCCTCGACTTCTGAAACGGCAAAGATGCTGCTGTATCCCGGCTCTACATCTTTGACAAGGTCGATCATCGGCTCCATGACATCCGGTTTGATGCCTGTCATGAAACCGGCTTTTCCAAGCATTGATTTTTCCATTAACGCATTGCACGGACAGACCGTGACACACTGCCCGCAGCTGACGCATGAGGATTCGTTGATTGATACGCCTTCATCCCAGATTACCCGCGGCCGTTCAAGCTCCCAGTCAATCGAGAGCGTCTCATTGACCTGCAGGTTTTGGCAAACTTCAACACATTGTCCGCAAGCAATGCACTGATTCGGATCATAGCGGTAAAAGGGGTGTGACATATCGACGGCGCAAGACGGGTCTTCTTTAGGCGTGTAAGGGTATTTCTGGTCTTCGATTCCCATCATTTCTGCCGTATTATGTAGCTTACAGTTCCCGTTGTTGTTGTCGCATACCGTACAATAGAGCAAATGATTTTCGAGCAGGCGGTCCATTGCTTCTTTTTGTGCAGCTTTGACCCGTTCTGCTGACAGGCTGATCGTCATTCCGTCTTCAGCCCGCAGGGAGCATGCCCGTTTTAATTTTCCGTCTGCTTCCACAATACACGTATCACACGTTTGAATAGGATCCGTCTCTGGTACATGGCATATTTGCGGGTGTTCAAACCCGTTTTTGTTCAATATGTCTAAAACGGTTGCCCCGGCCACTGCTTCAAATTCTTTGCCGTCTATCCGGATACTGATTGGCTTTCCGTCCATCTTCATTTCCCTCCATCATGTTCAAAATCAAAAAAGCCATGTACATATATACCGATTTCCGGCGCGGGAAATCGGTATAAACATACATGGCGGAATAGTTTACTAGCAAAGCTTACTAACAGACCAATCCTATATTGTCAGATTCGATAGATTCATAACACGACGGTATTACAAATCCATCAGCCCGGCTTTAATTATAAAGTGATATTGATTATAATTCAATAGAATAGGAAAATTTTAACCAAGTGAAATGTCTAAGGGGACATCGAGACAGGTGTAAGGTTTTAAACGGAAGGGGTATGCATGATGTCTAAAAAAATCCATGAATTCAACGATATGATTCGCAAGCTTCGAAAAGAGCTGTTTGGCAAGGGGCCTGAACGGATACGAACGGTCTTTGTCGACAATATGGCAGTTTCGACACTGTACGGCAATTTGACGGCGAGCGAGCAGTTTATCGCAAGCACGCCGGAGGGAAGGGAAATGGTGCATGCGGCAAGGACGACCCTGATTCAGAAACACTACTCCAATCACGTGCCGGAAGGAATGGAGGAGCTTATCGGAGCGAAGCTAGAGCACCTTTTTACGGACATCAAAATTCAGGAGGATATTGCAGTGTCTGTTTTTATCTTTGACCGCAATATTGAAGGCGTCGCCGAATCAGCCGGCGGGGCTTGATGATCTGTCTCAAGTTCGAGGGGGAGTCATGATGATTGAACTGAAATCGAGTGAAAAACGAAAAGCAAAGGCTTTGTTAGCGGAAGAAAGCCCGACATTCGCGCATGCGATAGCCGAAGGAATCATCGAAGGAAACGTCTATGTCGATGATTTCCTCACACCGGCCACTGCTCTTTTTCGAACATCTTCCGGGATTTATTATGTCGCTGGAAACCCTCCGGACAGCGGAAGAAGCGAGTGGCTCCATTATTTAAATGAACAGAGGAGCGGAGCGCGCTTTACCGTGTTTTCGGCTTCTGAAGAGTGGGACGCTTTTTTAATCGGGGGGCTTGGCGATCCTCTGCAGCAAATGGAGCGCGTGTCATTTTTCCTCGGAAAAGAGGAGCGTGATTGCGGCGCAGCATTTGCCGGGGTTGAAAGATTTACTGAAGATGACCTTCAAAAAAGCGCGAATTTTACTGAAAAATACGCTGATGAGTATTGGGGAGGGGCCAGCCGTTTTTTGAAGAACGGTTTCGGGTTTAAAGTGTTGCATGGAGGTGTGGTCGCAAGCGAATGTGTCACCATTTTTTGTTCGGAACGCTTTGCCGAAGTTGATATCGCAACACACCCGGATTACAGGGGGCGGGGATTTGCAGTCAGCTGCGCCAGCGCCTTTATCGCACATGCAATAAAGAACCGTTTGAAACCGCGTTGGGATTGCGACCGGCAAAACCGCGCATCGATCCGCCTCGCTGAAAAATTAGGTTTTCGACCTGTCAAAACTTATTCTTTATTTGTCGGAAAACCGTGAACCAATACGAATGTTTTTAAACAGGGGGGACAGGTTAAAGGCATAGCAAGGACTGGATGCGGCAGGATGACAAAGAGTTCTCCCGTTGAAAGTGCGGCTTCTCTCCTATATGATCGTAGTATTGGCTTTTGGAGGTGGAACGAATGAAAAAAAGCTTGGTGATGGTTCTCGTTTTTCTGCTTCTGCTTTCAGGCTGCGGAGAGGACGATCCCAGAAAAGTCGTAGCATTTGGAGACAGCAATACACGCGGCTCAAATTGGCAATTTCGCGATTATCCAAAAGCGGAAAAGTGGGTCAATTTACTTCAGACTTCCCTTCAAGGGCAGTACAAAATAAATAATGCAGGAATAGGCGGAGAAACGACGGAAGACGCCAGGTTTCGGTTCAGGAAGGATGTGCTGGACAAGCAGCCGGCATATCTTTTTATCATGTTCGGAACAAATGATGCAGCAATTCTTACGAAAGGGCTGCCGCGCGTATCCAAAAAAAGGTTTAAAGAAAACCTTTATTATTTTGTTAAAGAAAGCCGCCGCCGCGGGATAGAGCCGGTTTTAATGACGTGCCTGCCGATCGTCGAAGGAAGCGGGGACAACATCTTTTATTATGCAAGATACCGGGCTTCTTCGTTTGAAAAATACGGTGGAGCGCGTAAATGGCACGATTCCTATAATGACGTCACAAGGGAAACGGCGCGGGAACTTGATGTTCCGCTTATCGACAACTGGAAAAACATCGTGAAAAAAGCGGGCGGAGCTACAGATGAGAAGCTGATCCATTCGAGGTTTATCGACCCATCGGGAAATCACTTAACCCCAAAAGGCGCGCGAATTATTTTTGAAGGAATTAACAAAAGCAAAATCATAAAAACGTCTTGATTTAAGTAAAAGGCCTAGCCATTTCTCCTTTTTCTTCATAGGCTGTTACTATAACAGACCAAAGGAGGAATGATGCGATGGGATATCCTTTTCCCGCTGGTCCGTGTTCGTACCCGGCTTATCCCGGATATGCAGGCGCCGCATACGGATATGCGTTCGTTGTCGTCCTTTTAGTCGTCCTGCTGGTCATCGGCGGGTTCTACTGGCTTAGTCCTCGCGGATTCTTCAAATAGCACCTCTTTTATAGAGAGGTGTTTTTTCATGAAAAACAGTAGTAAGCGTATTATTCAAGTGATATAATATCAACCTAAGTGAAAAAAAGCGGCAAGAGCGCCCGGGAGTGCTTGAGCTATGAAGAGACGGAAAGCAGATGACCGAGCGACCTTCTTTTGATTTCGGTTTCAATCAGCTCGATGAATTCGCGGTTCAAATTCATCTCATTTGCTTTAATGTATGATTCTATTAAAAGTTCATCAGACAGCTTTTTCATACTCGGTACCCATTTAATGGGGAAGACACCTCCTCATGAAAATTGGAATAACCTGTTTGGAATAAGCATAAAATGTTAAGTTATATGATCTTTGTTTGAAGTACCTATAATCTATCATGAATATTGGGCGAGAACAATCGTTCTGTTATCCACACCAAAAAGTGGATAACTTGTGGGTATCATGTTTATAATTTAATAAAAGGTCGATGAAATATGAGTGGATACTGTGTGTAATTTTATCCACACCTGTTGAAGAATCCTATTATATGTCGAAAACTTTTCGGACAGCCGATTTTTTAAGACACTTTTAGATTTGATTCGACACATTGAAAAAAGAAGCAGTAATTGAAAGGAAAGGGTGCGGCTTTGTGTTAAAAAAGTTTTTTTTGCCGGATGAATTTGTAAAAAATATTTTTCATATTACCCCTGAAAAACTAAAAGAGCGCAATGTAAAAGGGATTATTACAGATTTGGACAATACGCTTGTAGAATGGGACAGGCCGAGTGCTACACCGCGTCTTATCGAGTGGTTTGAAGAGATGAAAGAGCACGGGATTAAAGTGACAATTGTCTCTAATAATAATGAAAAACGCGTCAAAATATTTTCTGAACCGCTTAATATTCCGTTTATTTACAAAGCGAAAAAACCGATGGGCAGAGCTTTCAGAAAAGCCGTTAAAAATATGGGTCTTAAAAAAGAAGACGTCGTTGTCATAGGAGATCAGCTCATGACAGATGTGCTTGGAGGGAACCGCAACGGGTTCCATACCATTCTTGTCGTGCCTGTGGCTGCTTCCGACGGCTTTTTTACGCGTTTCAACCGCCAAGTCGAACGCAGAATTCTCAGCGCTCTAAAACGGAAAGGCCATATTCAGTGGGAGGAATAATGAATGGAAAAGGTAGTTTGTATCGGATGCGGAGTCGCCATTCAAACCGAAGATAAAAATAAACTGGGCTATGCGCCTGAAGCATCGCTGTTAAAAGAAGACGTCATCTGCCAGCGCTGCTTCAGATTGAAAAATTATAACGAAATTCAAGATGTTTCACTGACGGACGATGACTTTTTGAAGATTCTGCACGGCATCGGGGAAACGGATTCACTCATCGTGAAAATCGTCGACATCTTTGATTTCAACGGAAGCTGGATCAACGGACTGAACCGCTTTGTCGGAGGTAATCCGATCTTATTAATAGGAAACAAAGCAGATATTCTCCCTAAATCAGTCAAGCGCGAGCGCCTTGTAAACTGGATGAAGCGCGAGGCGAAAGAGCTTGGCTTAAGGCCTGTTGATGTGCTGCTCGTCAGCGCCGGGCGCGGGCAGGGGATGAAAGATGCGATCGACGCGATCGAACATTACAGACAAGGCAAGGACGTGTATGTCGTCGGATGTACGAACGTCGGGAAATCAACGTTCATCAACCGGATTATTAAAGAGGTTTCCGGAGAAGACGACATTATCACGACATCCCAATATCCGGGGACGACGCTTGATGCGATTGAAATCCCTCTGGATGATGGATCTGCGATGTATGATACGCCGGGAATCATCAACCATCATCAAATGGCGCACTATGTCGCGAAACGCGATCTGAAAATATTGACGCCGAAGAAGGAGCTGAAGCCGCGCACCTTTCAGCTGAACGAGGAACAGACGCTGTTTTTCGGCGGATTATCGCGGTTTGATTATGCAAGCGGAGGCAGGTCTTCGTTTGTATGCTATATGCCGAATGAACTCAAGATCCATAGAACAAAGCTTGAAAACGCGGATCAGCTGTATGAAAAGCACGCTGGGGAAATGCTTGCTCCCCCTGCAAAAGAAGATCTTGACTCGTTTCCGGCGCTTGTCAAACATACGTTTACGATTAAAGAGCCGAAAACGGACGTTGTGTTCTCGGGCCTTGGCTGGGTAACGGTCCAGGGGGCAAACCAAAAAATTGTCGCCCACGCCCCTAAAGGCGTTCACGTGTTTTTGCGCAGATCTCTAATATAAGTGCTAAGGGGAGAGAGTTATGAAACCGATATACGGACTGATTGGCAATCCGGTGGCCCATTCCATGTCTCCGGACATCCATAATGCGGCTTTGAAGGATCTTTCTTTAGAAGGGCATTATCACGCTTTTCGCGTGGAAAACGAAGATCTTGAAGATGCTGTGAAAGGTATGCGGGCCCTTGGCATTCAAGGGTTTAATGTGACCGTCCCCCACAAAGTATCGATCATGAAGCATCTCGACCGTATTGATGAAAGCGCCGAAGCTCTCGGGGCGGTAAACACTGTCAGAAGAGAAAAAGAAGGGCTGGTCGGATATAATACAGATGGAGCAGGGTTTCTTAAATCGCTGAAGCCATCCCTTGATCGTCCGCTTTCTGAGCTCTCGATACTGTTGATCGGAGCAGGCGGTGCGGCGAGGGCGATATTTACCACTCTGGCAGCCGAGACGCCCAAGCGGCTTGATGTGGCGAATCGTACGCCTGAAAAGGCATTAGCATTCACTCAGCGTTTTGATGGAGAGGCACGCGCCTTGTCACTGCAGGAAGCGGAAGCAGACTTGTCAGCATATGATATCGTGATTCAAACGACGTCGGTCGGGATGCATCCGAATGTCGAAGCTGCCCCGCTTTCATTGGCGAATGCGAAAGAAACGTGCCTTGTATGCGATATTATCTACAATCCGCTGAAAACGGCCCTGCTGCATGAGGCTGAAGCAAAAGGCTTGAAAACATTGGACGGAGTCGGCATGTTCATCGGCCAGGCAGCCCTTGCTTTTGAGCTGTGGACAGGACATGAGCCGAATATGGAAAAAATGAAATCAATTGTGTTGCAGCAACTAGGAGGAAAATCATGCTAACAGGAAAACAAAAACGCTATTTGCGCCGGGAAGCGCATCATCTGTCACCGATTTTTCAAGTCGGCAAAGGCGGAGTCAACGAAAATATGGTCAAACAAATCAGCGAAGCTCTTGAAGCAAGAGAATTGATCAAGGTGAGCGTGCTGCAAAACTGCGAGCAGCCTAAAGAGGAAGTAGCCGAAGCGCTGGCGGGCGGAGCGCGCGCCGAACTGGTGCAGACGATCGGAAACATTATTGTGCTGTATAAGGAGTCAAAAGAAAATAAAAAAATTGAGCTTCCTTAATGCTTAAAGGTGGTAATCATGAGGAAAATCGGGATTTTTGGAGGGACATTCGATCCTCCGCACAACGGGCATTTATTAATGGCAAATGAAGTCCTGTACAAACTGGATCTTGATGAAATCTGGTTTATGCCCAACCAAATTCCGCCGCATAAACAAAAAAACTCGTTTTCACTAAGTATGCACAGGGTTGAAATGCTGAAGCTCGCCATTTCGGGGAAAGAGCAATTTAAACTGGAGACGATCGAACTCGAAAGGGAAGGCCCTTCTTATACATTTGATACCGTTCGCCTGCTGAAAGACCGATACCCTGATCATGAGTTTTACTTTATTATCGGCGCGGATATGGTGGAATACCTGCCGAAATGGTCAAACATTGACAAGCTTGTCAACATGATTCAGTTTGTCGGGGTGAAGCGGCCCGGCTTTCAAATTGAGACGCCGTATCCGCTCGTTTTTGTCGATGTGCCTATTTTTGAAGTGTCATCATCTTTGCTCAGGGACCGCATTAAAAATCGGCAGCCGACAGATTATTTAATACCTGACGAAGTGAAGGTCTATGTGAAGGAGAATCGTTTATATGAAACGTGAGGAAGCCTTAGCCTGCGTGAAAGAACAGCTGACAGAACAGCGCTACATCCATACGGTCGGCGTGATGGAGACGGCTGTCAAACTTGCTGAACGGTTTGGCGCAGATCTGAAAAAAGCCGAAATCGCCGCGATCTTTCATGACTACGCCAAATTTCGCCCAAAAGAGGAGATGAAACAAATCATCCTCGACGGAGGCGGGCCGCTTGAAGTGCTCAATTTTCATCATGAACTTTGGCATGCGCCGGCAGGAGCAGCGCTTGTCAAAACAGAGGTCGGAATTACGGATGAAGACATCCTGTCAGCCATTCGGTTCCATACATCTGGAAGGCCCAATATGACTCTTCTTGAAAAAGTGGTTTATGTAGCGGATTATATCGAGCCGGGCCGCCGTTTTCCGGGGGTTGAAGAGGTTCGGACTCTCGCTGAGGAAGATTTGGATTCGGCGCTCATCCAGGCATTGAAAAATACGATTACCTTTTTAATTTCAAAAAATCAGGCCGTTTATCCGGAAACGGTCGCCACATATAATGCTTTAGTAAACGATAGACATTAGGAGGAATTACTGAATGGATCAAGCTTCAATTTTAAAAATTGCCGCAGAGGCCTGCGATGATAAACGGGCGGAAGATATTATCGCCTTGAATATGCAGGGGATTTCCCTCGTGGCTGACTATTTTCTGATTTGCCATGGGAACTCTGACAAACAGGTTCAGGCCATTGCCCGGGAAATTAAGGATCAAGCTGAAGAAAATGGAATTGATGTGAAGAAAATGGAGGGCTTTGACGAAGCCAGATGGGTTTTAATCGATTTGGGCGACGTCGTTGTCCACGTTTTCCACAAAGAGGAACGAGGCTATTACAACCTTGAAAAGCTGTGGGGAGACGCGCCGATTGAAGACCTTTCGTTCGGAGTTAATGAATGATCTATAAAGGATTTTCCAGTATTTATGACAAGCTGATGTCTCATGCTCCTTACGATCAGTGGGTCAGCTGGATTGAACAAACGATCGGCGCGCAGCAGAAAGAACGTATACGGGTGCTTGATCTGGCGTGCGGAACGGGTGAAATATCTGTCCGCCTGGCTGAAAAAGGCTATGATGTCACAGGAATCGATATCAGCGAAGACATGCTTGCCCAGGCCCAGTACAAAGCAGCCGTCAGGCAGCTCGATATTCAGTTCTTTCAGCAGGATATGCGCGAACTTGCCGGGCACGGACAAGAGTTTGACGCGGTTGCGATCTGCTGTGACTCGCTGAATTATCTAAAGAGCGAAAAAGACGTTTTCAATACTTTTAAAAACGTTTTTTCTCTATTAAAAGAGGGCGGTCTTCTTCTGTTTGATGTTCATTCCGTTTACAAAATGGATGTCATTTTTCCGGGAAGTACGTATGCCGATCAGGATGAAGAAGTGAGCGTCATCTGGCAAAGCTATGCGGGGGAAGAGCCTCATTCAGCTGTTCACGATTTGACCTTCTTTGTACAAAATAGAGACGTATACGAAAGGTTTGATGAATCGCATGAACAGCGGACTTTCCAGACGGAAAAGTACATCAGTTTATTGCGGCAAGCCGGATTTGAGGTGCAGTGCATCAGTGCTGATTTTTCAAAATTGGAGCCTAGCGCAGAGTCGGAACGTCATTTTTATACAGCAAAAAAAACAAAAACCATCGTTTAATCGTAACGATGGTTTTTCATAATGCATTTTTCCTTTGTTGAGATCTCAGTACATTCGTGAAACAATGAATCAAACGGAAAATTGCTTCTTGACTAGAGCGATATCTTCTTCATACTTCAAATGGGTGTTTCGGAACATCTGGCGGAACATATCCTGAACACCGCTTTCCAGCGCCTTAATTCCCTCACCGGTTACACCGCCTTTAACGCAAACCTTTTCCTGCAGGGCGGGCAGTGTGTAAAGGCCTGTTTCGAGGAGCCTTCCCAAACCGACCAGCATCTCTTTCGTCATTAAAATAGCGTCCTCTTTTGACACGGATGTTTCTTCGACAGCCGCCTGAATAAACTCCTGAACCAAATAGCTGACAAAGGCAGGGCCGCAGCTGACAATGTCTGAGGCGACCCTCGTAATCTCGCTTTCGATTTCGAGAGGGATTGAGATCTTGCTTACTAAAGCCGTCAATTTTTCTTTTGCCTCAGCTGTGCAGCTTTCTCCGAAAGTCAATAATGACACGCCGGACAGCGCTCTGTTCGTAATGCTCGGGATCACTCTTGCCGCCTGGCAGGAGACGATGGTTTCCAGCTGTTCGACCTGCACCGGACTCGTAATGGTTACCACAGTCTGATCGCGGGTGAAGACGGGTGAAAGCCGTTTTAGCAAAGGATAAATATCCAGCGGCTTTACACAGATAAACACGGCATCACTTTCCGTAATCACTTCTTCCGGCCGTTCTGCAACCTGAATGTCTGGGAATCGTTTTTTTATGTTTAACGCTTTGTCGATCGTTCGGTTAGTAATTGTTAAAGATGAGGGAATGACCGCTCTGGATTCAATCAACGCCTCAATTAAAATGGTCCCCATATTTCCTGTCCCGATAAAGCCGATATTCAATCGTTCTCCCCTCCTTTGAACCTGTATCTTTTAAACGATATGAAGGCTTCAGTCAAAATATGTATGAAAGCAGGTGAGCAGGTTTGACAGATTGGCTAAAACAATATAAATGGCATGCTGCGGGAGGCGTTGCACTCGTCTTGATCATCAGCGCTGCCTTCATGCTGTTAAGCGGAAAGCGTGAAACTTCATCCGGCCTCTCCATTCCCGAGGAGGCTTCTGCACAGACGTATGACAAGAAGGAGGAGGTGAAACGGGAAAAAAGCGCGGGAAAAGAGGCGGTTATCATCGATTTGAAAGGCGCTGTGAAAAATCCGGGCGTCTATCAAATGAAAGAGGGAGACAGGGTCCACGATGTATTGAAAAAAGCAGGCGGCACCGAGAAAAAAGCGGATCAAAAGCAAATTAACCTTGCAGCCGTTTTGCAGGACGGTATGGTGGTTTACATTCCATTTGAGGGGGAAGAGGCTGCTGATTCTTTCTCGAAAGCGGGTTCAAGGGCAGATGGCGCTTCCGTCGATATCGTCAATATCAATACGGCTTCCTCTGAGGAGCTTCAGGCGATTCCCGGCATCGGCCCTTCAAAAGCGGAAGCGGTTATCGAATACCGCGAGGAGAACGGACCGTTTCACACGGTAGAAGACATAACAAACGTTTCGGGAATTGGAGAAAAGTCTTTTGAAAGAATAAAATCTGCAATCACGGTAAAGTAAATTGACGTTTGCGGATCATCATATGTAAACTTAGGGAAGTCGACATCGTATTTTTGGAGGGAAAACAAGTGGAACGGATTTCTTGGGATCAATATTTTATGGCGCAAAGCCATTTGCTGGCGCTTCGCAGCACGTGTACAAGGCTTGCTGTAGGAGCGACGATTGTCAGGGATAAACGAATTATAGCGGGAGGCTACAACGGATCGATCGCCGGAGGCGTTCACTGTGCGGATGAAGGCTGCTATATGGTGGACGGGCACTGCATTAGAACGATTCACGCCGAGATGAACGCGATTCTTCAGTGTGCAAAATTCGGTGTTCCGACCGAAGGCGCTGAAATATATGTCACACATTTTCCGTGCATTCAATGCTGTAAATCGATCATTCAGGCAGGTATTAAAACGATATACTATGCGAAGGATTACAAAAACCATCCTTACGCGGTTGAACTTTTCGATCAGGCTTCTGTTAAAGTGGAGCAGGTAGAGCTCGATGAGATGATTATCGACTTGAAAAACCAGGAAAAGTTGGCGTTTGTAGCCGATCTGATCAAACAGCTGGCTGATAAAGGCCTTGAGGAAGAGGAGATCAGGAAAATACACGAAGAGGCCAACAAACTGTTTACAAGCTACGTGTAACCAATGGACAGACATCGCATCTTCCCGTGCGGAGCGATTTCAGCGGCAGCCGGAATCGCCTCCGCTCACTCTTCTCTTTATCTCTTCCTCGCCGTCGGTTTTTTTCTGTTCTTTATCCTCTGTTTCTTCAAAAAACAAATACTCCTTTTCGCTTTATGTGCAGCGGTTTGTATTTTATATTTTACTTCTTTTTACGTGATCGACCATTTCAATACAACGATTTATCATGAAGGCAAATTTCACACGCTCGCTTCTGTTCAGGATATTCCCGTAATAGACGGAGACCGGCTTTCTTTCACAGCCGAAACAGATGAGGGAGAAGCTTTGAAAGCGGGATATACGCTCCGGTCTCCACAAGAAAAACGGGCGCTCTCAGCTCTTCAGCCGGGCAGCCTCTGTGTCATGCAAGGTGAATTAAAAGAGCCGAAAAAAGAGACGGTTCCTGGCACTTTTAATCAAAAAGAATCCATGTATCAAAAAGGGATTCACTGGATTTTTGCAGTTCAGTCTATTACAAGCTGCAAGCCGGGCGGCGGCCTGATGCCATCTCTATTGAAAATCAGAAAAGCGGGCCTTGATTTTATAGAGGAAAATATGGCGGACTCGGCTGCCGGTATTGGAAGAGCGCTAATTTTCGGAGACCGGTTTCTCATTGAACAAGATGTCCTGGACGGCTATCAGCGTCTTGGAATCATTCACCTTTTAGCGATTTCCGGGCTTCATGTCGGTCTGCTCTCAGCCGCTCTGTTTTACATATTTATTCGCTTCGGCGTCACGAGGGAATGCGCAAAATGGCTGCTCGTGATCGGCCTTCCCGTTGCCGCAGTTTTGACCGGAGGCGCCCCGTCGGTGATGAGAGCGGTTTTCATGTCTGAAATCTATCTGCTGGCATCACTGTCTAAAAAGAACTTCAAAAGTGCCGATGTGATCAGCATTGCCTGCCTCGGACTGCTGCTGTATCATCCTTATCTGTTATTTCAAGCCGGATTCCAGCTTTCTTTTGCTGTATCCTTCGTTTTCATTCTTTCAAAGGAGATATTGACCAGGCCGAAAAGCCGAATCTCTCAGCTGCTATTGGGGTCATTTTTGGCTCAGCTCGCTTCCCTCCCGATTCTGCTTTTTCATTTTCAAGAGTTTTCATTTCTCAGCACATTAATGAATCTATTTTTTATACCTCTTTATATTTTCATCATCATGCCGCTGTCTTTCGGAAGCCTGCTTGCTTTCATATGTTTTCATCCCTTGGGGGAGGCGGCAGCCGCCGTTCTTGACCGTCTGCTTGTGTGGAGCCATCAGGCTGTTAAAACGGTGTCTGCCGCGGATGTTTCGGTCTTTTCTGCGGCTAAGCCGCCGGATCTTTTGTTGTTTTTCTACTTCACAGCCATTTTTCTGTTTTTGCTGTTGCTGGAAAAAGAGATGTCGCTTCGTGCGGTCATGATTCCGTCCGGCCTGCTTGCTGCTGTGTTTGTGATTCACGCATGTCTTCCTCAGCTTGCAGGTGAGGGAGAGGTTACAATGCTTGATATCGGCCAAGGGGACAGCATGTATGTCAGCGCTCCCGGTCAGAATGGCACGGTCTTCATTGATACGGGAGGAACCGTATCCTTCCGGAAAGAGCGGTGGAGAAAGCGGAAGAAGGATTTTTCATTGGGGGAGAGCGTGTTAATGCCTTTTCTGGCAACCAAAGGGGTCAAGAAGCTCGATGCTTTAATTTTGACCCATGCTGATCAGGATCATATCGGTGAAGCGCATGTGCTGATCCAAAAACATAAAGTGAAGCAATTGATCGTGCCGAAAGGCTTCGCAGCCGAACCGTCTGATGAAAAGCTGCTTCGCCTTGCCTTGAAGGAAGGCGTCGAGGTGAATGTAGCCAAAAGAGGTGACATCCTTCATATTGGCAATCTTGAATTTTATGTTCTTTCACCGAAAGAGGCGGACAAAAACAGCAAAAACAATGGTTCCCTCGTATTGTGGATGAAAGCAGGCGGATTTTCGTGGCTGTTAACTGGAGATTTGGAGAAGGAGGGCGAAAAGGAGATGATGGAAGTGTATCCGAATCTTAAAGCGGATATTCTGAAAGTCGGTCACCATGGAAGCAAAGGTTCGACGGGTGAAGAGCTGATCAAGCAAATTGAGCCGAAAACCGCCCTCATTTCGGCGGGGGAGCACAACCGCTACGGGCATCCCCACGGGGAAGTGCTGGACATCCTAAACCGCCACGATGTGAAGGTGTTCAGAACGGATCGGCACGGTTCGATTCAGCACCTATTTCGAGGCGGGAACGGAACGTTTTTGCTACATCCTCCATATGATAAAGTACATTCCCCGCAAGAAAAAATGACTGCTGAAAAACAGCAGTCGTCAAAAAGCCGCTTGCCTGACGGAGAGTAAAGCGGTGTCCATGACTTGGCTTGATTAAGCGGCCAGATGTATAACAGTAGCGATAATAAACATTGTAGCGAAAAAGCCAAAAGACACGATAAAACCGACACCTGAATCTACAAGATCGTTACGTTTGCTTTGCACGTCTTTTTCAAATTCATTCACAATTTACCCCTCCTATTGATATCCAGTATAATTCAATTCTTTGCAAAAATCTAGGAGCTTCATGCAACCGTTTTCTAAAATTTATGAACATCGTCTTCTATAAACTGACCCGGGGGTTTATGGAAGGCGTTTATTATAAATGAGAGAGCGGGTGACTCCGCTTCTCTCTTTACTAATTGCAAAACACGCTTTAGGATAGAAAGGAAGGATGAAAGAGGGGAAAGTGCAGATGACGGTATTTGATGTTTGGAAAAGCTTGAAAAAAGGCGACATTCATCCCGTTTATTGCTTGTACGGGAAAGAGACGCATCTTCTGCAGGAGACGGTTCAAAGGATCAGACAAGCCGTTGTTGATGAAGAGACGAAAGACTTTAACTTCTCGATATTTGATCTGGAAGAAGACGCGCTCGATCTTGCCGTGGAGGATGCGGAAACCTTTCCGTTTATGGGGGAAAGGCGTCTTGTCGTGGCGAAAAACCCGGCGTTTTTAACAGCTGAAAAAAAGAAGGATAAGCTTGAGCATAATCTCGGTGTACTGGAAGCTTACATTACGCAGCCGGCACCTTATTCCGTGTTTGTTTTGCTTGCGCCTTATGAAAAGCTCGATGAACGGAAAAAGCTGACCAAGCTCCTGAAAAAGCATGCGCACATGGTGGAAGCGAAGGAATTAACCGCCAAAGAAACGGCTGACTTTATCGCAGGCCTCGCGAAGTCGGAAGGCAAACAAATCGAACCGGAAGCGGCGGAGGAGCTTGTCCTGTTATGTCATGCAAGTCTGTCAGCCATTGCCCAGGAGGTTAAAAAGCTCAGTACATATACCGGTGACCGCGGAGAGATCACCATAGAGGATGTCAGAAAGCTTGTAGCGAGAGGGCTTGAACAAAATATTTTCGAACTGATCAATAAGGTCGTCAATCGGAAACGTACAGAAGCGCTGCAGATTTTCTACGATCTATTAAAGCAAAATGAAGAGCCGATTAAAATGATGGCGCTGATTGCTAATCAGTTCAGGCTGCTGATGCAGACCAAATATTTTTCTGACCAGGGATACGGACAAAAGCAAATCGCCTCAAACCTTAAAGTGCACCCGTTCAGGGTGAAGCTGGCGATCGAGCAGGCGAGGCTTTTTTCAGAGCAGGAGCTTAGGAACATTATCGAGCAGCTCGCCGTGATGGATTATGAAATGAAGACAGGCAAAAAAGACAAGCAGCTCCTGCTTGAACTGTTTTTGCTGAAGCTGCTGCAGCCTCATGAAAAAAACGGCCTCCTTTAAAGAGAGCCGTTTTTTTCATCCTTCACGCAAGCAAAAAAGCTTGGCATAGCCAAGCTTTCTATTATGCAGAAAGTCCGTTCACTTTTTTCGCTAGGTTTGATTTGTAACGAGCGGCGGTGTTTTTGTGGACAAGACCTTTTTTAGCTGCTTTATCGATTTTCTTTGCTGCTGCAGATAGAGCTGCTTTCGCTTTGTCTGCTTCGTTGTTGCTTACGAAAGTTTCAACTTGTTTCATAGCAGTGCGCATTGCAGATTTGATTGTTGCGTTGTGCGCGCGGCGCTCGTTGTTTGTTTTTGTGCGTTTGATCGCTGATTTAATGTTTGGCAATGTGTTTCACCTCCTAAGACATAACCTCTGTTCCTTTTCTATAGGTTAGATCTCAACAATAGAACAAATTGTATTCTATCAAACACACCCTTAGATTGCAATATAAATGTAAAGTATTTTTATTTGAAAGCTCCGCTTCGCGGGAATGTTTGCAGACCTTGTGGGCACACTAACACCAGTTATGTTTTTGGAGGGAATGCAAATATGGAGAAAAAGAAGCTCGATTTAAGTCAATATGCAGTCCGGACAGACTTAGCCGTGGAAGCGAGGGATCTGGCAGAGGAAAAGGAAGCTTCTCCAAAGAAAGAGCTGAAAGGGTTTACAGTCAAAGAATACGAAAAAGACGGGATCAAAATTCAGACGATGGATATTGATGAAGAAGGAGCGAAGCTGTCGGGGAAAAAAGCCGGCCGCTATTTAACCTTTGAAACACAAGGGATCAGACAGCAGGATTCCGTATTGCAGGAAAAAGTCGTCGATGTCTTCGCAAAGGAATTTTCCTCGTTTCTCGATTATTTGGGCATTCCGCGGGATGCCAGCTGCTTAATAGTCGGGCTCGGCAACTGGAATGTCACGCCCGACTCGCTCGGCCCCCTAGTGACGGAGAACCTTCTCGTGACGAGGCACCTGTTTCAGCTGCAGCCCGAAAATGTAGAGGAAGGCTACCGTCCGGTGAGTGCGCTTTCCCCGGGAGTCATGGGCTTGACCGGAATTGAAACGAGCGACATTATCCAAGGGGTGATCGATCGCTCAAAGCCCGATTTTGTCATTGCCATTGATGCGCTGGCATCAAGAGGGATCGAGCGTGTGAATTCTACCATTCAAATTTCAGACAGCGGGATACACCCCGGGTCTGGTGTGGGGAATAAAAGAAAAGAGTTAAGCAAGGATACGCTCGGCATTCCGGTCATCGCCATCGGTGTTCCGACAGTGGTCGATGCCGTCACGATCACGAGCGACACGATTGATTACATGCTGAAGCATTTTGGAAGAGAGATGAGAGACGACAGTCCGTCCAGGTCGCTCGTTCCCGCGGGGATGAGCTTTGGGAAAAGAAAGGTCCTCACCGAAGAAGACCTTCCCGATGAAGAGCACCGCAAATCGTTTCTCGGTATAGTCGGAGGCCTCGCAGAGGATGAAAAAAGGCAGCTGATCCATGAAGTCCTCGCTCCGCTCGGCCATAACTTAATGGTGACCCCTAAAGAGGTCGATACATTTATCGATGATATGGCAAATGTGATTGCAAACGGTCTGAACACAGCGCTCCATGAAAATGTATCGCAAGACAATAAAGGAATGTATAACCACTAAGATCAAGGCGGCTGGCCCGGCCGCTTTTTTTCATGACATTTAGCATTGCCGGAACTTGTTCTACTTCCTCTATCTTGTACATAGTCTATTTACTAGACAAGCTCTGGAGGGATTTACAATGAGAAAAAGAGGCAGGAATCGTCAGTTTGTGCTGGCTGTAAATGGAAGAAGCGCGGTTAAGACAGTATTCTTATTTATCGTCAGCCTGCTGCTCGTTTTTATTTTATCAGGCGTGCTCACATCGCTGCGTCCTGAGTTAAGGCCGTCTTCATCGTTGTACCGGGTGGCTGATGAACTGAAGGGCGAGACCTTTGGGCTCATTTTGGGAATGGAAAACCACTACTTTGCATCAGAATTGCCGGAACCGAATAAGCGCTTTGAGCTTTCCCCCCTCGTCCTGAAGCTGGCGACCAGCATTAATTTGAAAGATCCGCGAAGTTTTCTCGGACGGGAGCTTCCGGGATTCTCTCATTTTGACTCGGAAATCCTCATTGCCGGGCAAGGGACGGATTATACGAATATGCCGTCAGAATCTCCGCCGCCGACTGAGGTCTTAAAAGAGGAGAGAGAAGCGAATCTTGCAGAGCTTGAAGGGAAACAGAAAAAGAAAACAGACGGGGAAAAACCTCCTGAACAATCGACGGGCGGCCGCAAAGTCGTATTTATCTACAATACGCACAATACGGAATCGTATCTTCCCTTTTTAAAAGGTGAGGCAGATCCTGATCGGGCGATTCATTCGAAAGCAAATGTTACGCTTGTCAGCGATATGCTCGCAAATGCGATGAAATCGCAGGGCGTCGGGGCGATGGTGGATAAAACCGATTTTCAGGCGAATTTGCGGAAAAAAGGCTGGGCCTATGCCCGTTCCTATGATGAATCAAGGCCGGTCGTCAAAGAGGCGATGGCCCAGAACAAAGACTTGCAGTATTTTATCGATATTCACAGGGATTCGCAACGGAAGAAAGCGACAACCGCGACTGTCAAAGGAAAAAGCTATGCACGCGTTGCGTTTGTGCTCGGCAAGAAGAGCTCTAATTTCGAATCGAACTTAAAGCTGGCAAAAGAGCTGCATGAACGGATGGAAAAAAAATATCCCGGTTTGAGCCGCGGAGTTATATCTAAGGGAGCTGCCGGGGATAATGGCATATATAATCAGGATTTAAACGAAAGATCCGTCTTAATCGAATTTGGCGGCGTAGATAATAACCGCGAAGAGCTGGAGCGGGCTGCAGAAGCGATGGCGGATGTATTCAGCGAGATGTACTGGAATGCTGAAAAAGTTGATGCAGACTCCGGTGAAGACGATAAGAAAAAACAATAGAGGCAGGTGATCGAAGTGGCTTCTTTTATGGGAAAATGCATATTGGCTTGCGCTGTCATGTTTTTCGGCGTTCTTCTCGGCATGCAGCAGGCGAACAACGGAATGATTGAAATGAAAGGGTACGAGGACCCTGATTTAAAAGCAGCGCTCAGCATATCTGAAGGGGATGCGAAAGAGGCGTCAGTCCTCGGCCATCAAATCGATTTGGAGGAAAAACAAAAAGAGCTGGAACAGCTGGAAGCTTTCAACCTCTTTTCCTCGGCCGGCCGAGCCCTGGCCGATTCGGTCACAAACACAGCCCGTTCATTGTATGACTGGATAAAGGAAAAAACGGAATAGGTAAAAGAAAAAACGAGCCGGATGCAGGACTCGTTTTTTCTTTTTCGGGTTTAGAAAGCATATGTGACTTAGCATTGAATCTTCACAACCCTATTGATATAATCTAAGCTAGCGCATATTGCGTTTCATAGTAGGAGTGATTAGTGTGACAGATAAAGAAAAACGATTACAAAGGCAGTCGAGAATCCGAAATTTCTCTATTATCGCCCATATCGACCACGGCAAGTCAACGCTTGCGGATCGAATCTTGGAAAAAACGGCGGCAATCACTCAAAGGGAAATGAAAGAACAGCTCCTCGACTCAATGGATTTGGAACGTGAAAGAGGAATCACCATTAAACTGAACTCCGTACAGCTGAAATATCAGGCGAAGGACGGAGAGGAATATATTTTTCATCTGATCGATACCCCGGGACACGTCGATTTTACGTATGAGGTTTCGAGAAGCCTTGCCGCATGCGAAGGCGCGATTCTCGTCGTAGACGCCGCCCAGGGAATCGAGGCGCAAACGCTGGCAAACGTTTACCTTGCGCTTGACAACGACCTTGAAATCCTGCCGGTCATTAATAAAATCGACCTTCCGAGCGCAGAACCCGAACGCGTCCGCCAGGAAGTCGAGGATGTTATCGGTCTTGACGCTTCAGAAGCCGTCCTTGCTTCAGCAAAAGCAGGCATCGGAATTGAGGAAATATTGGAGCAGATCGTTGAAAAGGTTCCCGCACCAAGCGGAGATCCGGAAGCGCCGCTTCAGGCGCTGATCTTTGACTCCCTGTATGATGCTTACCGCGGGGTCGTCGCCTATATCAGAGTCGTGCAAGGTACCGTAAAAGCCGGTCAAAAAATCAAGATGATGGCGACCGGAAAGGAATTTGAAGTCACTGAAGTCGGCGTTTTCACACCGAAGGCCGTTCCGGCTGACGAACTGACTGTCGGCGACGTCGGATTCCTGACGGCCGCAATCAAAAACGTCGGAGACACTCGTGTAGGGGATACGATTACGAGCGCGGAAAACCCTGCACCCGAAGCCCTGCCAGGCTACAGAAAGCTGAATCCGATGGTTTATTGCGGCCTGTATCCGATTGATACAGCGAAATACAACGACTTGCGGGAAGCGCTTGAAAAACTTGAGCTGAACGATTCAGCCCTGCAGTACGAAGCGGAAACGTCCCAAGCTCTCGGATTCGGCTTCCGCTGCGGTTTCTTAGGGATGCTCCACATGGAAATCATCCAGGAGCGGATTGAACGCGAATTCAACATCGATTTGATTACGACGGCTCCGAGCGTAATCTACGACGTGTACATGACAGACGGTGAAAAAATCGTCGTCGATAACCCGTCAAACATGCCTGATCCGCAGAAGATCGACCGGGTGGAAGAACCGTTCGTCAAAGCGACGATGATGGTGCCGAACGACTTTGTCGGAGCGGTCATGGAACTGTGCCAGGGCAAGCGCGGCCAGTTTATTGATATGCAGTACCTTGATGCGAACCGCGTCAGCATTGTCTACGAAATTCCGCTTGCGGAAATCGTCTACGAGTTTTTCGATCAGCTTAAATCAAATACGAAAGGCTATGCGTCATTTGATTACGAACTCATCGGATATAAACCGTCCAAGCTCGTGAAAATGGATATTATGCTGAACGGCGAAAAAATCGATGCCCTTTCCTTTATCGTTCACCGCGATTATGCTTATGAACGAGGAAAAGTTATCGTCGAAAAGCTGAAAGAGCTCATTCCGCGCCAGCAGTTTGAAGTGCCTGTCCAGGCAGCCATCGGTACAAAAATTGTCGCCCGTTCAACCATCAAAGCAATGCGCAAAAACGTTTTGGCGAAGTGCTACGGCGGGGATATTTCCAGAAAGCGCAAACTGCTTGAAAAGCAAAAGGAAGGAAAGCGAAGAATGAAACAGGTCGGCTCTGTCGAAGTTCCGCAGGAAGCCTTTATGGCAGTCCTGAAAATGGACGACAGCGGCCCGAAATCATAATCATGAGCCGCCGCAGCGTAACACACTGCGGCTTCTTCCTGTAAAAGAAGGTGAAAACAATGAAAGCAGCATATATACATATTCCGTTTTGCGAGCACATTTGCCATTATTGCGACTTCAACAAGTTTTTTATTCAATCTCAGCCCGTTGATGAATATTTGCGTTCCTTAGAGAAGGAAATGGCCAATTCAATGGAGGCAACCGGACATCCGGAGCTGAAAACGATCTTTATCGGGGGAGGAACGCCGACATCGCTGTCGGCAGCTCAGCTCGAACGGCTCCTCGATTCCATTCATCGCGTTTTGAAACCGTCCGAAAGCCTTGCTGAATTTGCAGTGGAAGCCAATCCCGACGATTTATCAGCTGAAAAGCTGGATGTTTTAAAAGCTGCCGGTGTAGACAGGCTGAGCTTTGGCGTGCAGACGTTTGAAGACGAGCTGCTGAAAAAAATCGGCAGGGTTCACGAGCAAAAAGACGTACTCGTTTCGTTTGAAAGAGCGAGAAAGGCGGGGTTTGATAATATCAGCCTTGATCTGATGTTCGGTCTGCCCGGACAAACCATCGGCCACCTCGCTTCATCGCTCGATACGGCGCTTGCCCTCGGTGCTGAACACTATTCGGTTTATTCGCTGATCGTCGAACCGAAAACCGTTTTCTACAACTTGATGAAAAAAGGCCGGCTTCACCTGCCGCCGCAGGATCAGGAAGCTGAAATGTACGAACTCGTTATGCGGAAAATGGAAGAAGCGGGCATCGGCCAATACGAAATCAGCAACTACGCCAAAAAAGGATATGAGAGCAAACATAACCTCACATATTGGAACAATGAGGATTATTTCGGTTTTGGCGCGGGCGCACACGGTTATATCAATGGTGAAAGAACGGTAAATGCGGGCCCTGTCAAACATTATATCGACCTGATTGAACAATCCGGCTTTCCTTATAAGGAAAAGCACATGGTCACAAAAAATGAACAGATTGAAGAAGAAATGTTTCTCGGTCTTCGAAAAACTGAGGGAGTAAACAAAGAGCGCTTTTTCGAAACATATGGAAGATCTGTTGACGATCTCTTTCCGAAGGTGCTCCATTCGCTGGAAGAAACAGGGTTGATTGTGAACACGAACAAAAACGTGTTTCTAACACATAATGGAAAACTGTTGGGAAATGAAGTATTTCAGGCATTCCTGGGTGAGTTATAATTGACATTTTGATTTCGGTTTGGTAATTTTGATATACAATTAGCACTCAGTTGTGCCGAGTGCTAACAGGGGTGATATGGATGTTAACAAATCGTCAGCTGTTAATCTTGCAGGTTATCGTCAACGATTTCATTCGTTCAGCTCAGCCGGTAGGATCAAGAACGCTTTCCAAAAAGGAAGATATCACATTCAGCTCGGCAACGATCAGAAACGAAATGGCTGACTTGGAAGAGCTCGGTTTTATCGAAAAAACCCACTCATCTTCAGGCCGGATTCCTTCTGAAAAGGGCTATCGCTATTATGTCGATCATCTGCTTTCACCTGGAAAGCTGTCAAAAACGGACTTAAACATTATTCATTCGATTTTCAAAGAAAAAATCTTTGAACTCGAAAAAGCCGTGCAGAAGTCGGCCCAAGTGCTGTCCGACCTGACAAATTATACATCGATTGTCCTCGGTCCGAGACTGAGTGAAAACCATCTCAAACAGATCCAGATTGTACCGATTCAGCCCAAGAAGGCCGTTGCCATTCTAGTAACGAATACCGGCCATGTGGAGAATAAAACGATTAATTTCCCGGCGGAGGTCGATCTTTCCGATCTCGAGAAGCTGGTGAATATATTAAATGAACGCCTTAGAGGCGTGCCGATCTCAGAACTGAAAGACAGGATTTTCAAAGAGGTTGTCATCTTCTTGAAGTCGCACATTCAAAATTACGATACGATTTTGCACGCGCTCGGCGCAACGCTGGATTCATCTGTTCAAACCGACCGGCTGTTTTTCGGCGGCAAGATTAACATGCTGAACCAGCCCGAATTTCACGATATTGACAGAGTGAAATCGCTATTGTCGCTCATTGAGAAAGAACAGGAGATTCTCCGGCTCTTTCAGTCGACTGAGTCCGGAATTACCATCAAAATCGGCAAAGAAAACGACTATGAAGAGATGGAAAACTGCAGCCTGATTACCGCAACATACACGGTCGGCTCAAAACAGATCGGCTCCATTGCGGTCATCGGACCGACGCGCATGGACTACTCCCGCGTCGTCGGCTTGCTTCAGCACGTATCATCTGACTTGTCAAAAGCGCTGACAAGTTTGTATGATGGGTAAGGCAGTACCTGAAAACAAACAGAAGGGAGGAATCCCTTCTTTATCATGAAACTCATCCTTTAAGGGAGGTGAACACAGATGGCAGAAGAAAAACAAAACGAAGAGCTAAACGAACAAGAGGAACTGAACGAGACAGAAGCGGAGACAGCCGAAGCTGAACAAACGGCTGCTGAAGCTGATGCCCCGGCAGAAGAAACTCAAACAGAAATGCTTGAAAAACAACTAAAAGAACTTCAAGAACGTCTTGAAGAAAAAGAAAATAAACTTTTACGTGTTCAGGCGGACTTTGAAAACTACAAAAGACGCGCACGCCTTGATCTCGAGGCTGCTGAAAAGTACCGCTCCCAGCGCATCATCAGCGATTTGCTGCCGGCGCTTGACAACTTTGAGCGCGCACTTCAGATCGATCCTGACAATGAGCAGACGAAAAGCCTGCTTCAAGGAATGGAAATGGTGCACCGTCAAATTTTGGAGGCTCTTAAAAATGAAGGAGTTGAACAGATTCCATCAGTCGGAGAGCAATTTGACCCGAACATGCACCAAGCTGTTATGCAGGTTGAGGATGAAGCGTACGAATCAAACGCAGTCGTTGAGGAACTGCAAAAAGGCTATAAACTTAAGGACCGGGTGATCCGTCCTTCTATGGTAAAAGTCAATCAATAACTACATAGCAGGAGGTAAAAATCATGAGCAAAGTAATCGGAATCGACTTGGGAACAACGAACTCATGCGTTGCAGTGCTTGAAGGCGGAGAGCCGAAAGTCATCCCAAATCCAGAAGGAGCCCGCACGACTCCTTCAGTTGTCGCATTTAAAAACGGAGAACGCCAGGTGGGTGAAGTGGCGAAACGCCAGTCCATCACGAACCCGAACACGATCATGTCGATCAAGCGCCACATGGGCACTGACTATACAGTTGAAATTGAAGGCAAAAAGTACACGCCGCAAGAAGTGTCTGCCATCATCCTTCAGCATTTGAAATCATATGCTGAAAGCTATTTGGGCGAAACCGTGTCTAAAGCCGTGATCACAGTTCCTGCATACTTCAACGATGCAGAGCGTCAAGCGACTAAAGATGCCGGTAAAATCGCCGGACTTGAAGTTGAGCGGATCATCAACGAGCCGACTGCAGCTGCGCTTGCCTACGGTCTGGATAAAACGGAAGAAGATCAGACGATCCTCGTCTACGACCTTGGCGGCGGTACATTCGACGTTTCCATCCTTGAATTGGGAGACGGCGTATTCGAAGTTCGCTCTACAGCGGGTGACAACCGCCTTGGAGGAGACGACTTTGACCAAGTGATCATCGATCATCTCGTCTCAGAATTCAAAAAAGAAAACGGCATCGACCTTTCTAAAGACAAAATGGCGCTTCAGCGCTTAAAAGATGCTGCTGAGAAAGCGAAAAAAGACCTTTCCGGCGTATCTTCTACGCAAATTTCCCTGCCGTTTATCACAGCGGGTGAAGCAGGTCCGCTGCACCTTGAATTGACACTGACCCGCGCGAAGTTTGAAGAGCTGTCTTCACACTTGGTAGAGCGCACAATGGGTCCTGTACGCCAGGCTCTTCAAGATGCGGGACTTTCTGCAAGCGAAATCGACAAAGTCATCCTTGTCGGCGGATCAACACGTATTCCTGCCGTTCAGGAAGCGATCAAAAAAGAAACTGGAAAAGAAGCGCATAAAGGCGTCAACCCTGACGAAGTCGTAGCCCTTGGTGCAGCAATTCAAGGCGGCGTCATCACAGGCGATGTCAAAGATGTTGTCCTTCTGGACGTAACTCCGCTGTCACTTGGTATCGAAACGATGGGCGGCGTGTTCACGAAGCTGATTGAGCGCAACACGACAATCCCGACAAGCAAGTCCCAAGTGTTCTCAACAGCGGCCGACAACCAAACAGCGGTTGACATCCACGTGCTCCAAGGTGAGCGCCCAATGGCTGCCGACAACAAAACGCTCGGACGCTTCCAGCTTACAGATATCCCGCCGGCTCCTCGCGGCGTACCGCAAATCGAAGTGTCATTTGACATTGATAAAAACGGTATCGTCAACGTCAGCGCGAAAGATCTGGGCACTGGCAAAGAGCAAAACATCACGATCAAATCTTCTTCAGGCCTTTCTGACGACGAGATCGAGCGTATGGTGAAAGAGGCTGAAGAAAACGCCGAAGCAGATGCGAAGAAAAAAGAAGAAATCGAGCTTCGCAACGAAGCGGACCAGCTTGTCTTCACAACTGAAAAAACGCTGAAAGATCTTGAAGGCAAAGCCGATGAAGCACAGGTGAAAAAAGCGAATGAAGCAAAAGACGCGCTAAAAGCTGCGATCGAGAAAAATGACCTTGATGAAATCAAGGCGAAAAAAGATGAGCTGCAAGCGATCGTTCAAGAGCTTTCAATGAAGCTTTACGAAGAAGCCGCAAAACAGGCTCAGGCTCAGCAAGACGGCGGAGCTGGCGCTAAAAAAGCCGATGATAATGTCGTGGACGCTGAATATGAAGAAGTAAACGACGACAAAGATCAAAAATAAT
Organism: Bacillus licheniformis DSM 13 = ATCC 14580; assembly: GCF_000011645.1. Classification (GTDB taxonomy): domain Bacteria; phylum Bacillota; class Bacilli; order Bacillales; family Bacillaceae; genus Bacillus; species Bacillus licheniformis. Next base: position 2,634,318 of record NC_006270.3, on the reverse strand, counting down.
CGAAATAAAATGTGCTGTGCTTACCCCGGTTTGCACAGCACATGACCTTACAGGCGATGAAAGTCAAAGTCAGGATCTCTTGACTTTGACTTTTTTCTTCCTAAAGGACAAAAGGAATTGAAAAAACATAATTTGAAATGATACAATCTAATTTATGTGAGAAAATCGGGAGTGTGAAGAGATGAGTAAGCGTGATTACTATGAGGTGCTTGGGGTAGGTAAGAGCGCTTCTAAAGATGAGATTAAAAAAGCTTACCGCAAGCTTTCTAAAAAATATCACCCGGACATCAACAAAGAAGCCGGAGCGGCTGAAAAATTCAAAGAAGTCAAAGAAGCCTATGAAACACTTTCTGATGACCAAAAACGGGCCCATTACGACCAGTTCGGCCACACCGACCCAAATCAAGGATTCGGAGGCGGAGGTTTCGGCGGAGGCGACTTCGGCGGCTTTGGGTTTGACGATATTTTCTCAAGCATTTTCGGAGGCGGCGCAAGGCGGAGAGACCCGAATGCCCCGAGGCAGGGTGCCGATCTGCAGTATACGATGACACTGTCATTTGAAGAGGCAGCCTTCGGAAAAGAGACGACGATCGAAATTCCGCGTGAAGAAACGTGCGAAACATGCAGCGGCTCCGGCGCAAAACCGGGAACAAAGCCGGAAACATGTTCACACTGCGGCGGATCAGGCCAGCTGAACATGGAGCAGTCAACACCGTTCGGAAAAGTTGTCAACAGAAGAGTATGTCATTACTGTAATGGAACGGGTAAGCAAATCAAGCACAAATGTTCAACTTGCGGCGGCACAGGAAAAGTGAAAAAACGCAAGAAAATCAATGTCACCATCCCGGCGGGTGTGGACGACGGCCAGCAGCTTCGAGTAGCCGGACAGGGCGAACCGGGGATCAACGGCGGTCCGTCAGGTGACTTATTCGTCGTTTTCCGCGTCCAAGAGCACGAATTTTTCGAGCGCGATGGAGACGATATTTACTGCGAAATGCCGCTGACATTTGCACAGGCTGCCCTTGGAGATGAAATCGAAGTGCCTACTCTTCACGGAAAAGTAAAATTAAAAGTGCCGGCGGGCACCCAGACGGGCACCAAGTTCCGCTTAAAAGGAAAAGGCGTTGCCAACGTGCGCGGGTACGGACAAGGCGATCAGCACATCGTTGTCCGCGTCGTGACACCGACGAATTTAACAGAAAACCAGAAAAATATTCTCCGCGAATTTGCAGAAGTGAGCGGAAATATGCCGGATGAACAGGAAATGAGTTTTTTCGATAAAGTAAAGCGCGCCTTTAAAGGCGATTAATGATTGGATGAGGAGTTGGTAGTATGAAATGGTCCGAAATCTGCATTCACACGACACATGAAGCGGTTGAGCCCATCTCGAATATTTTGCATGAAGCTGGTGCGAGTGGAGTAGTGATTGAAGATCCGCTTGATTTAATTAAAGAGCGTGAGAATGTATACGGAGAAATCTACCAGCTCGATCCCAATGATTATCCTGATGAAGGAGTCATCATCAAAGCGTATCTTCCGATCAACAGCTTTTTGGGGGAGACCGTAGAAGGAATCAAAGAAACGATCAATAATCTGCTGCTGTATGATATTGACCTTGGACGCAACAAAATCACCATCAGCGAGGTTAACGAAGAAGAATGGGCGACAGCATGGAAAAAATATTATCATCCCGTGAAAATTTCCGAGAAGTTTACGATTGTTCCGACTTGGGAAGAGTACACACCGGTTCATACGGATGAACTCATCATCGAGATGGACCCGGGAATGGCGTTTGGAACAGGCACCCACCCGACAACCGTCCTTTGCATACAGGCGCTTGAAAGGTATGTGAAAGAAGGGGATTCGGTCGTGGACGTCGGAACGGGAACCGGCATTTTGAGCATTGCTTCAGCCATGCTTCGCGCCAAACAGGTTGAAGGATATGATCTCGATCCTGTAGCCGTTGAAAGCGCCCGCTTGAACTCCAAGCTCAATAAAGTCAGCGATCATATCGAGATTAAGCAAAATAATCTGCTTGACGGCGTCGAAGGCGAAAAAGACATCATCGTCGCCAATATCCTGGCCGAGGTCATCTTGCGCTTTACGGATCAAGCATACAGCCTGTTGAAAGACGGCGGCTATTTCATCACTTCGGGGATCATCCAGCAGAAAAAACAGGAAGTCAAAGATGCACTGGTGAAAGAAGGCTTTACGATCGTTGAGGTTCTTTCAATGGAGGACTGGGTCAGCATCATCGCTAAAAAATAATCGTTAGTAGGTGTGACAAGCGTATGCAACGATATTTTATCGAACAATCAAAACAAGAGGTCACAGCCGCACCCGCATTCTCGATCAAAGGCGAAGACGTTCATCACATTGCGACTGTGATGAGGATGTCTCCCGGAGATGAGGTCATTTGCTGTGCAAAAGACGGCCATGAAGCGAAATGCCGGATCGAGTCCGTCACTAAAGAAGAGGTTTTATTGAGCGTTATCGAATGGACGGGGGAAACACGCGAACTGCCCGTCCAGATCCATATTGCAAACGGCCTTCCAAAAGGAGATAAGCTGGAATGGATCATTCAAAAAGGGACAGAGCTCGGTGCAAGCTCGTTTATTCCTTTTCAGGCATCGCGCTCCGTTGTTAAACTTGATGAAAAAAAGGCAAAGAAAAAACGGGAAAGGTGGGCGAAAATCGCCAAGGAAGCGGCAGAACAGTCCCACAGAAACGCGATTCCCGATGTGGCGCCGGTTCACACGTTTCAACGTTTGCTTGAGAGCCTTGAGGACTTCGATAAATGTGTCGTTGCATACGAAGAGTCATCAAAGCAAGGCGAGACGAGCCGGTTTCAATCCGTGCTCAAAAGCCTTTCTGAAGGATCATCCGTACTCATGGTGTTTGGTCCTGAAGGCGGATTTACAGAAGAGGAAATTGAGGCGCTAAAAGAAAAAGGTGCCCTCGCCTGCGGGCTCGGTCCGCGGATCTTAAGGGCGGAAACAGCTCCGCTGTACGCGTTGGCGGCAGTTTCTTATCATACAGAGTTATTAAGAGGTGAATAACAATGGCAACCGTTGCATTTCATACACTTGGCTGCAAGGTCAACCATTATGAAACAGAAGCAATCTGGCAGCTTTTTAAAGAAGCCGGCTACGAAAGAAAAGAATTTGAAAGTTCGGCGGACGTATACGTCATTAATACATGCACCGTCACAAATACGGGTGATAAAAAGAGCCGCCAGGTGATCAGACGGGCGATCCGCCAAAATCCTGACGCCGTCATTTGCGTGACAGGGTGCTACGCCCAGACTTCCCCGGCGGAAATCATGGCGATCCCGGGCGTTGATATCGTCGTCGGTACACAAGACCGCGAAAAAATGCTCGGCTATATTAAGCAGTACCAGGAAGAAAGACAGCCGATTAACGGCGTCAGCAATATTATGAAAGCGAGAGTGTTTGAGGAGCTTGATGTTCCTGCATTTACCGACAGAACGCGTGCTTCTTTGAAAATTCAAGAAGGCTGCAACAATTTCTGCACATTCTGCATCATTCCGTGGGCGCGCGGCCTGCTTCGTTCCCGCGACCCTGAGGAAGTCATCCGCCAGGCGCAGCAGCTCGTTGATGCCGGCTATAAAGAAATCGTTTTGACCGGTATCCATACCGGCGGTTATGGAGAAGATATGAAAGACTACAACTTTGCGCAGCTGTTGAAAGAATTGGACAGCCGTGTGAAAGGTCTGAAAAGAATCCGTATCTCTTCAATCGAAGCGAGCCAAATTACAGACGAAGTCATCGAAGTGCTTGACCGCTCAGACAAGATCGTCAGACACCTTCACATCCCGCTTCAATCCGGCTCAAACAGCGTTTTAAAGCGGATGAGAAGAAAGTATACGATGGAGTTTTTCGCCGACCGGCTGACAAAACTCAAAAAAGCTCTTCCGGGGCTTGCAGTCACCTCTGATGTGATTGTCGGCTTCCCGGGTGAAACGGAAGAAGAATTCATGGAGACGTATAACTTTATCAAAGAACACAAGTTTTCCGAGCTCCACGTCTTCCCGTACAGCAAACGGACCGGAACCCCTGCAGCACGCATGGACGGCCAGGTTGACGAAAACGTGAAAAACGAAAGGGTTCATAAACTGATCGCTCTTTCAGACCAGCTTGCGAAAGAATATGCATCAGACTATGAAGGCGACGTTCTGGAGATCATTCCGGAAGAGCCGTTCACGGAAACGGGCGAAGGCAACCTGCTTGTCGGCTACACGGACAACTATATTAAAGTCGTTTTCGAAGGTTCAGAAGACCTGATCGGCCAGCTTGTTAAAGTGAAGATCTTAAAAGCCGGCTATCCGTACAACAAAGGACAGTTCGTCCGCGTCGCGGAAGACGACGTCCGCGAAAACATCCGCTTATCGTCATAAATCATCAATTCAGCCGGTTCACAAAAAAGGTGTTCCGGCTTTTTTTGCGAATATCTTAAGCAAACAACCACCTAAAAAGGAGTCAGGATGATGACAAAACAAATTGCGCGAATGATCGATCACACTGCATTGAAGCCAGATACCGTCAAATCCGAAATCGAAGCGCTTTGCAAAGAAGCGCGTGTTTACGGTTTTGCCTCCGTTTGTGTCAACCCTTGCTGGGTGAAGCTTTGCGCCGAGCTTCTTAAAGAGTCAGAGGTGAAAGTATGTACAGTTATCGGCTTTCCTTTAGGTGCAGCGTCTCCGGAAACAAAAGCCTTTGAAACCAGGCAGGCAATTGCAGACGGTGCCGGTGAAGTTGATATGGTGATCAACATCGGTGCACTAAAAGACCGCGATACGGGAACAGTGGAACATGACATCAGGGCGGTGACAGACGCGGCCGACGGCAAAGCTCTTGTAAAAGTCATCATAGAGACGTCGCTTTTGACGGATGAAGAAAAAAGGCTGGCTTGTGAACTGGCCGTAAAAGCAGGCGCCGACTTTGTCAAAACATCGACCGGTTTTTCCGGCGGCGGTGCGACAGTCCGGGATATAAAACTGATGCGGGAAGCTGTCGGACCTGATATCGGCGTTAAAGCTTCAGGTGGCGTCCGCGATAAGGAAAGCGCACTTGCCATGATTGAAGCCGGAGCGACGAGAATCGGAGCGAGCGCCGGCGTGTCGATTGTCAAAGGGTTAACAGCGGATGAAGACTACTAATCAAACAAAAACCAGGCGTTTATCGGGCCTGGTTTTTGTTTGGAATGAGAAACATGATCAGCGAATGAAACAGATTTGAGAGCGGCAAAAACAATAGGGACGTGACGACGTTGAACAGCAGGCTGAAATGGGCAATCTGCTGGGCGGGGCTTTCGGACAGTCCGGAGATAAAGCCTGTGATTGATGAGAGCAGAGGGTATACAGCTGCTACACCAATGACATTAAACAGAACATGGGCATAAGCTGTTTGCCTGGCTGCAGCTCCGCCTTTGAAGGATGCCATCACGGCCGTAATGCATGTCCCGATGTTGGAGCCAAGAACAACGCTCATCGCTTCGGTCAATCCGACGACACCTTGATCCATAAAGCTCATCAGGATGCCGACACACGCCGAACTGGAATGAATCATCGCGGTCAAAACGGTGCCGATGAACAAAGCGTAAAGCGATGAATCTTCGGCAAGCTGCACGATATAAGCGCCCGAGTCTAGCTGTGACAACGGCACGGCAAGCCGGCTGAAACCGCTGATACAGAAAAAAATAACCCCCAAGCCGATCATGCTTACGCCGACTTGCCGAAAAGGGGATTTTCCGGCAATGAAAAGAGCTGCACCTGCGGCCAAAAGGGCAAAAATCAAAAATTCCAGCTTCACCGCCAAAAATTCCGTTGTGAAAGTGGACCCGATGTTTGTCCCTAAAATGAGCGGAATCGAACGTTTAAATGAAAGAGCGCCTACTGAGACAAACCCTATGACGATCACCATAAATGCCGAGCTGCTTTGCAAAATCCCCGTAAATATAATACTGACCAAAAAAGCTTTCACCGGATGATCCGTGAAAAACAGCAGCCGCTTTTCGATTTTTTCAAATGTTAGTGAAATCAGGCCTTTTCTCAGCATGCTCATGCCTTTGAGAAAAAGAACGATCAATAATACGAACAAGATCAAGATCATCATCAGTTTTTCGAACAGCCTCCTTTATAAATATATACAGACAAGCTGCCGAAATCATGACTGAACAATAAAACGATTCTCCTTGGTTGACCTTACCGGAGGCTTATATTATAATGTCAAAGTACATGTTTATATGTATGTCTTTTTTTAAAGCAGTCGATTGGTGTATTCGGAGGGAGGGAAAGAGAATGTCAAAAACGGTCGTTAGAAAAAACGAATCGCTTGAAGATGCTCTTCGTCGCTTCAAACGCAGTGTATCAAAGACAGGTACTTTGCAGGAAGCAAGAAAGCGTGAATTTTATGAAAAACCTAGCGTAAGACGCAAGAAAAAGTCTGAAGCTGCAAGAAAGCGCAAATACTAAAAGAGGGTGGATTTATGAGTCTTCTTGAGCGGCTGAATCAAGATATGAAGCTCTATATGAAAAACCGTGAGAAAGACAAACTGACTGTCATTCGCATGGTCAAAGCTTCGCTTCAAAACGAAGCAATCAAGCTTAAGAAAGACAGGCTGACCGATGATGAAGAACTGACTGTTCTTTCTCGTGAATTAAAACAGCGTAAAGACTCCCTCCATGAATTTTCAAACGCTAATCGTTCAGATTTAGTAGATAAAGTTCAAAAAGAGTTAGACATTCTGGAAGCTTATATGCCTGAACAGCTGACGGAAGAAGAGCTGCTCGACATCGTCAACGAGACGATCGCCGAAGTCGGGGCTTCTTCAAAAGCGGATATGGGCAAAGTGATGAGCGCTGTCATGCCGAAAGTCAAAGGCAAGGCGGACGGCGGTCTCGTCAATAAGCTTGTCAGCAAACAACTGTCTTGAGAAAAAGACGCCTTTTAAGCAATTAAAGGCGTCTTTTTTTGTGCGTGTTCATACAATAGAAAAGTAGTAGAAAGATGAAACCTTTGCTACATGTATAACGTATGTAATGTTAATGATAATAGGGGAAGGAGGCCTCATCCATCATTGCTGCTGAAAAAATTTAGAATTTTTGTTGCTCTGGCCTGCGGTTTTGTTTTATTCTTATTACTAGGCGTTCATTTGACCGTGAAAGCGGATGGAGATACAGTGTATGTCATTCCGATCGAAGAAACCGTTGAAAAAGGGCTTTCAAAATTTCTTGAGCGCTCATTTCAAGAAGCGGAAGATATGTATGCCAAACATATCATACTCGATATCAATACCCCCGGCGGAGCGGTCGACGCAGTCCTTGACATGGCTGATACGATACATAACTCCGACATTCCGGTGACCGCTTATGTGAATAGAAGGGCTCTGTCCGCAGGCGCTTACCTCGCCTTGAATGCAGACGATATTTATATGGCGCCCGGCGGAAAAATGGGAGCTGCCGCGATCATTGACACGCAGGGAAATGCCGCTGACAAAAAGTCGGAATCGCTGTGGCTGGCTGAAATGGAAGACGCAGCCAAAAAAAACGGACGTGATCCGAAATACGCTCTCGCGATGGCCGATGCAGACGTCGATGCTAAAGAAGTAGGGGCGCCAAAGGGCGAGCTGCTCACATTAAGCCCTGACAAAGCGCTGAAAGTCGGCTATTCCGAAGGCACAGTTTCGAGCCTTGATGATCTTTTGAAAAAGCTGAATTTGAAGGATGCCAAAATCGAGCGTGCCGAGGTAAGCTTTGCCGAAAAGGTGGCCAGGTTTATCACGCATCCGGTCGTGATTCCGATTCTTCTTTCAATCGGAAGCCTCGGGCTGATTGTGGAGCTTTATTCTCCTGGTTTTGGGATCCCCGGCTTTATGGGACTCACCGCATTGCTGCTCTTTTTCTACGGTCATCTCGTCGCCGGGCTTGCCGGAATGGAAACGATCCTTCTGTTTGCAGCAGGCATTATTTTAATCATTTTAGAGATTTTTCTGCCGGGCGGAATAGCAGGGATTGCCGGCCTGATCGCAATTGTTGCGAGCCTCTTTTTAGCTTCGGGAAGCTTTAAGGTCATGGCCGTCTCCATTTTGATTGCAACTGCTGTTTCGATAGCGGCATCCATTCTATTGACAAGGGTGTTGGGTAAGCGTATGAAATTTTTTAAAAAATTGATCTTAACCGACTCGACAAGCACAGAAAGCGGATACGTGTCAAATGAAAGCCGGCGCGATTTAATTGGCAAAATCGGCGTCACGTATACACCGCTCAGACCGTCCGGAACGGTCATCATCGACGATGAACGGCTTGATGTTGTATCTGAAGGCTCGTTCACCGCAAAGGATAAGAAAGTGAAAGTGGTTAAAGTGGAAGGCTCACGCATTGTTGTGAGAGAATTATAAATTACATTTTTAGGAGGAATATAATGGATCCGTCAACACTGTTTCTTTTACTTATTATCGCAGCCGGAATCATCCTACTAGCTGTCTTCTTTACATTCGTCCCGGTCATGCTGTGGATCTCGGCTTTGGCCGCTGGTGTTAAAATCAGCATTTTCACACTGATCGGAATGAGGCTCCGCCGCGTCATTCCAAACCGCGTGGTGAACCCGCTCATCAAAGCGCACAAAGCGGGACTTGATGTTGCCATCAATCAGCTGGAAAGCCACTATCTTGCAGGGGGTAATGTTGACCGGGTCGTCAACGCGCTTATCGCTGCCCAACGTGCAAACATTGAACTTACATTCGCCAGATGTGCGGCCATCGATTTAGCGGGCCGTGACGTGCTTGAAGCCGTTCAAATGAGCGTTAATCCGAAAGTCATCGAAACGCCGTTTATTGCCGGTGTAGCAATGGATGGTATCGAAGTGAAAGCAAAAGCGAGAATCACGGTTCGCGCTAACATCGACCGCCTTGTCGGGGGAGCGGGCGAAGAAACGATCATTGCCCGTGTCGGCGAAGGGATCGTTTCGACAATCGGTTCTTCCGATAATCATAAAAAAGTGCTTGAAAACCCAGATATGATTTCACAAACCGTATTGAGCAAAGGGTTGGATTCAGGTACAGCGTTTGAAATTCTATCGATCGATATCGCTGACGTTGACATCGGCAAAAACATCGGAGCGATTCTGCAAACCGACCAGGCTGAAGCCGATAAAAACATCGCCCAGGCGAAAGCGGAAGAGCGCCGCGCCATGGCGGTTGCGCAAGAACAGGAAATGCGCGCCCGCGTCGAAGAAATGCGCGCCAAAGTCGTCGAAGCCGAAGCCGAAGTGCCGCTTGCAATGTCTGAAGCTCTCCGCAGCGGAAAAATCGGCGTCATGGACTACCTCAATATGAAAAACATCGACGCCGACACTGACATGCGCGATTCTTTCGGAAAGATGACGAAAGACCAAAATGAAGAGGATCATAAATAAACAAGCCCCTGTAAAAAGGAGGGAGCTCATTGCTTGATATCCTGTTCGACAATCCGATTATCATGGCGGCCATCATCGCAGCCATTTCCTTCATATTCAACAAGCTCGGAAAAAACGATGAAAATGAAGAAGCGAAGCGAAAACCGGCGCCTGAACAGCAGAGGACGCAGACGCCGAAGCCGAAACAGACGGCGCAGCACCGTCCTGCAAAAAATAAAAACCAGCGGCCGGCAGCGGCAGCTGCAAACAGCGCAGATATGGAAGCAGAGCTCCGCAGAATCAAAGAAGATGCCGAGCGTTCCATGCCGGCCGTTGAACGGACCATTAAAAAGCAGAGCAGCCGGGTGATCAACCGGAAGCAAGAGCTGCTCGACATGAATAAAAAAACAATAGTTCAAGGCATTGTCCTCAGTGAAGTATTCGGCCCTCCGCGGTCGAGAAAGCCGCATTACACAATGAGGCGCCGGCCTAAAATTTAAGTATTAGAACCCCCTTCTCACTCATACATATGAGATGAAAGGGGGTTCTTTTTTTATGGCGCAAAGAAAAAACCGCATCAAAGCGTGGCTGACAAGAACACTGGAAATTCCCCCTGATGTCATGATGGATCTTCCGAGAATTACGATGATAGGAAGACTTCACATATATATTGAAAACCACAGAGGGCTTTTGCTTTTCAGCGATACGGAAGTAAGGCTGATGCTCAAACAGGGGCAGTGCATCATTCAAGGCAAAGACTTTGTCATCAAAACGATTTTGCCTGAGGAAATTCTGCTTGAAGGCACGATTGAGCTTGTCCGCTATATCGATTCATAAGTCGGGGGGAAAGAAGCGTGAAGAATAAATGGCTTTCTTTTTTTTCAGGAAAGATCCAGCTTAAGATAACGGGAAAAGGGATCGAACGGTTATTAAATGAATGCACCAGGCGCAACATCCCGATGTTTAATGTAAAGAAAAAGAAAGACGCCGTCTTTCTTTATATTCCGCTTTCTGATGTACATGCCTTCCGGAAGGTCATCAGAGGCTTCGACTGCAAGTGCAGGTTCATCAAACGAAAAGGGTTTCCTTTCCTCGTGCAGAAGTCTAAACGGAATAGCGGCTTCACTTTTGGAGTTGCTGCATTTTTTATCATCATGTTCCTATTGTCCAACATGCTTTGGAAAATTGATATTACAGGAGCCAATCCAGAGACAGAACATCAAATCAGACAGCAATTGGATCAAATCGGCGTCAAAAAAGGCCGCTTTCAGTTTTCAATGCTGACCCCGGAAAAAATTCAGCAGGCGCTCACAAAGCGGGTCGAAAACATCACTTGGGTGGGCATTGAGTTAAACGGTACCGCCCTTCACATGAAAGTCGTTGAAAAGAATGAACCTGACAAAGAAAAATATATCGGTCCGAGGCACATCGTCGCCAAAAAAGGGGCGACCATCTCGAAAATGTTCGTGGAAAAAGGCGAGCCGCTCGTCACGGTGAACCAGCACGTTGAAAAAGGGCAAATGCTCGTTTCCGGGCTGATCGGAAGCGAAGAGGAAAAGCAAAAAGTCGGAGCAAAAGGGAAAATCTATGGTGAAACCTGGTACAAGTCAACAGTAACGGTTCCTCTTGAGACATCATTTGACGTTTTTACGGGTAAAGTAAGGACAAGTCACAAGCTATCCCTCGGATCATTTTCCGTGCCGATCTGGGGCTTTTCATTTAAAAAAGAAGACTTCTCGCGCCCGAAGACGGAGACCGAAAAACACTCGCTGCATTTTATGAATTTTAAGCTTCCTGTCGCTTATGAAAAGGAGCATATGAGGGAGAGCGAACAAATCAAAAGGGTGTACTCGAAAAAAGAAGCAGTTCTTGAAGGAATCGAAATGGGAAAAAGAGACATCAGGAAAAAAATCGGCAGAGACGGGAACATTATCAGTGAAAAAGTTTTGCACGAAACGAGCGAGAATGGTAAAGTTAAATTGATCATCCTTTACCAGGTTATTGAAAACATTGTTCAAACAACACCAATTGTTCAGGAGACTAAAGAATGACAGAACACTTACTTGCGATTCATCAGCAACTGGAAAGTCCGAATGAGGCTCAAGCGCTGTTTGGGAACCAGGATTCCCATTTGAAGTTGATGGAGGAAGAGCTGAACATTTCAATTGTCACGCGCGGAGAAACCGTGTATGTGACAGGAGATGAAGAAACGTTTGAAATCGCGGACAGCCTGCTTGCCTCTCTCCTAAATCTGATCCGCAAAGGAATCGAGATATCCGAACGCGATGTCTTGTATGCGATCAAGATGGCGAAAAAGCAGAAGCTTGAGTTTTTTGAAAGCATGTATGAAGAGGAAATTACGAAAAACGCCAAAGGAAAACCGATCAGAGTCAAAACCATCGGTCAAAGAGAATACATCGCCGCCATGAAAAGGCACGACTTAATCTTCGGCATCGGCCCAGCAGGAACGGGGAAAACCTATTTGGCTGTCGTAAAGGCCGTTCATGAACTGAAAAACGGACGCATCAAAAAGATCATTTTGACAAGACCAGCTGTTGAAGCAGGGGAAAGCCTCGGATTTTTACCGGGGGATTTAAAGGAGAAAGTCGACCCTTATTTAAGGCCGCTGTACGATGCGCTCCATGATGTGCTCGGAACGGACCATACGGCACGGCTGCTTGAAAGAGGAACGATTGAAATCGCGCCGCTTGCTTACATGAGGGGGCGGACGCTTGACGACGCATTTGTGATTTTGGATGAAGCGCAGAATACGACACCGGCACAAATGAAAATGTTTTTGACGAGATTGGGTTTTGGATCTAAAATGGTCATTACAGGCGACATTACGCAAATCGATTTGCCAAAGGGCGTCACATCAGGGCTTGCCGTTGCAAAAAAGATGCTCCTTGATATCGAGGGCATTTCAATTGTTGAACTGGATCAGACGGACGTGGTCAGACACCCGCTTGTCGCCCGTATTATTGAAGCATACGAAAAGTCAAAATAACTCCGAATGGCCCGATCGCCCGTTATCGGGTCATTTTTTAGTTTCCCGCGGGAAAAGAGGTGCTTTTGTTGAAAAAGAAAAAAAGAGGCGGAAAGTTTCGGCTTATCCGCTTGAATAACGGGGGCTTCCTTCCCGTCATTCTTTATGCGGCTTTATCCGCGCTGATGTTCATCCTGCTGTTTTTCCATGTGAGGCCGGAGTCCCTCGACCTCGATTTATTTTCGATCAGCGAGAATACGATCTATGCGCCGGCGACAGTTGAAGACCAAAAGGCAACGGCTAATAAAAAGCAGGAAGCGAGAGAGGAAGTTCCCGACCAGTACACTTTGAAAAAAGAGTACTCTGACAACAGGGTCGACCTTGTCTCATCGATTTTCGACATCATTAAAGAAGTGAAAAAAGAAAGCGCAGAAAAAGAGAAAAAAGACAAGCAGGCCCCATCTGAAAAAGACCAGATCAAATCTGTTGAAGAAAAGCTGACTTCCGATGTGACGGACTCGCTGTCACAGGATTCAGTCAAACACCTGCTGAGGGCCAGCGACGGAGAGCTTTCCATGACGCAGGATTCGGTCATCACCGCCGTCAATGACGTGATGAGCAAAGAAATCCGCGCAGGAAAGCTCGATGAAGCGAAAGAACATGTAACGAAAGAACTGAAGGGCAATTCGATACCTTCAAAATTAAAAAACGCCGCTGATGAAATCGGACGCTTTGCGATCATTCCCAATTACGTATACGATCCTGACAAGACGGAGCAGAAGCGTCAAGAAGCGGCTGACAGCGTACAGCAGGTACAGATCAAGCAGGGGCAGATACTCGTTGAGGAAAATCAGCTGATCGACAGGGAAGTCTATCGAAAGCTCGAATTGACAGGGCTCTTGAGCGGAGCCAACATCTTCAAACCTGTCGGCGGACTGCTGCTTTTAATCGCGCTTTTCATCTCAGCTTTGGTTTACTATTTCGAAAAGCAATACAGCAGCCGGATTCCGAAAAACAAGTCGCTCATGCTGTTTTCGTTGATCACAGGGATCGTTTTAATCGTCATGGAAGTGATCAGCCTGTTTCAGCAGCTTGAAATCGGCCATATCGGCTATCTCGTGCCGATTGCGATGGGCGTGATGCTCATTAAACTGCTGATCAATGAAAGGCTGGCGATCCTGTCGAGCATGATTCTTTCCATTTGCGGAAGCATGATGTTTAACCAGGGTGTGACAGGCACGTTCAACTATGGAATCGGAACGTATTTCTTAATCAGCTCGATGGCGGGTATACTGTTTTTAGGGAAGCATAACGCGAGGGCGAAAATTCTCCAGGCCGGTTTATTTGTCTCTCTGATCAACATCGTTGTTCTGTTTACCCTGCAGCTGATTCAAAACACGGCGCAAACCGGGCTTGAGATGGGTACATATCTTGTCATGGGGGCGGTGTCCGGCATCGGATCGTCAGTTCTTGTTCTCGGACTCATGCCGTTTTTTGAAAGCGGATTTGGCATCCTGTCCACGATGAAGCTTCTCGAGCTTTCAAATCCGAATCATCCGCTGCTCCGCAAAATTCTGACGGAAACACCGGGCACATACCATCACAGCGTTATGGTCGCGAACTTATCTGAGGCGGCATGCGAAGCGGTCGGAGCAAACGGGCTGCTGGCAAGGGTCGGCGCCTATTACCATGATATCGGCAAGACAAAGCGGCCCCAATATTTTATAGAAAACCAAATGAATATTGATAACCCGCATGACAAGCTTTCTCCGCAGCTGAGCAAAAACATTATCATTGCCCATGTGACGGACGGCGCCGATATGCTGAGGGATCATAAAATGCCGAAGGAGCTTGTCGACATAGCCGAACAGCATCACGGCACATCGCTGCTCAAGTTTTTTTACTATAAGGCGAAAGAAAAAGGCGATCAGACGACTGAAGAAGAGTTCCGCTATCCCGGTCCGAAGCCCCAGACAAAAGAGGCGGCGATCATCTCGGTGGCCGACAGCGTCGAAGCGGCCGTCCGCTCAATGCATAACCCTAATCCCGAAAGGATTGAAAAGCTGGTGCGCGGGATCATAGCGGATAAGCTGCAGGACGGGCAGTTTGACGAATGTGATTTGACTTTAAAAGAGCTCAATACTATCGCGAAGACGCTCTGCGAAACGCTGAAAGGCATTTTTCATTCCCGGATAGAATATCCGGAAGCTAATCCTAAACAGAAGGTGAAACATACATGAGTTTAATTCTAGATATCACAGACGAGACCGGACGCGTCCCTGAAGACCGGCTTGCTGAAATTGAAAAGCTTCTTCAATTCGCAGCGGCGGAGGAAGGCGTCGCAGACGGCGCCGAAGTCTCGGTTACGATCGTCAACAATGAAGAGATACAAAAAATCAACAAAGAGTACAGAGGCAAAGATTACCCGACTGACGTCATTTCATTTGCCCTCGAAGAAGACGGCGAAGGAGAGGTTGAAATTATCGGCGCTGATATGCCGCCCGTTCTCGGAGATATCATCATCAGCGTCGATAAAGCCCGGGAACAGGCCGAAGAATACGGACATTCACTGATGAGGGAGCTGGGTTTTCTGACGGTTCACGGCTTTTTGCACCTCCTCGGCTATGACCATATGACAGAGGAAGAAGAAAAAGAGATGTTCACTAAGCAAAAGGAAATTTTGAATCGATATGGGCTCTCAAGATCCTCATAAACAAAACGAATGGCGCCGTCTGAAAATGAGTTTTTCAAACGCCTTTACAGGAATTATCAAGACGTTCATATCAGAGCGCAATTTTAGAATTCACTGCGGAGCCGCCATCCTCGTGATCGCCTGCGGCTTTTTCTTCAGGCTGACGCTGATCGAATGGACCGTCATCTTGATCCTGATCGGCGGAATGCTCGCCTTGGAGCTGATGAATACGGCTGTTGAGCATACGGTCGACCTCTTCACAAAAGAGAACCACCCGCTTGCAAAAGCTGCAAAGGACGCGGCAGCCGGGGCGGTTTGCGTGTTTGCAGCCGTTTCGTGTATGATTGGGTTACTTATCTTTTTGTCAAAATTGTTTTGATGCCCGCCCTTCGTCGTGCGCTATTCTTACAAAAATTTTACATTTGCGATTTGGGCGTGAAAAAGAAGCCATTTTTATGTAAAATAAAAGTGTTAGCGGTACCATCACTGCTATAGGAAGGAATACACACATTGACTAAACAAGAATTGATTGCAGAAGCTTTAAAAGCAAGGGAATTTGCATATGTTCCGTATTCGAAATTCAAAGTCGGCGCTGCACTTTTAACCGAAGACGGCAAGGTGTACAAAGGCTGCAACATTGAAAATGCTGCATACAGCCTGTGCAACTGCGCCGAGCGGACAGCGCTGTTCAAGGCTTATTCAGAAGGGGAAAAATCCTTTAAGATGCTTGCCGTTGCTGCGGATACGCCGGGTCCGGTGTCGCCGTGCGGCGCCTGCAGACAGGTGATTTCCGAACTTTGTTCGCCAAACATGCCTGTCATCTTAACCAATCTGAATGGCCAAGTCAAAGAAATGACGGTTCAAGAATTACTGCCAGGAGCATTTTCATCGGAGGACTTACATGACACAGGAAAGCTTTAAATCAGGATTTGTCTCGATTATCGGACGACCAAACGTAGGAAAATCTACTTTTTTGAATCGCGTAATCGGCCAAAAAATCGCCATCATGAGCGACAAACCGCAAACAACAAGAAACAAAGTGCAAGGTGTGCTGACAACCGATACATCCCAGACGATTTTTATCGATACGCCCGGCATTCATAAACCGAAGCATAAATTGGGCGATTTTATGATGAAGGTGGCGCACAACACTTTAAAGGAAGTCGACTTGATCTTGTTCATGATCAATGCGGAGGAAGGCTACGGAAAAGGCGACGAATTTATCATTGAGCGATTAAAAGGAGTCAAGACGCCGGTATTTTTGATCGTCAACAAAATTGACCGGATTCATCCGGATGAGCTTCTTGTGCTGATCGATGAGTACAGAACCAGGTATCCGTTTCAGGAAATCGTTCCGATCTCCGCCCTTGAGGGAAATAATATCGATACGCTTTTAAAGCAAATTGAGGATTATTTGCCGGAAGGTCCGCAGTTTTACCCGAGTGACCAGGTGACCGATCATCCGGAGCGATTTATCATTTCTGAGCTGATTCGGGAAAAAGTGCTGCATCTGACAAGGGAAGAGATCCCTCACAGCATTGCGGTCTCGATCGAGTCCATTCAAGAACGGGAAAACGGTTCTGTGTATGTGAGCGCGACCATCGTCGTCGAGCGAGATTCGCAAAAAGGGATCGTCATCGGAAAAAGAGGCAGCCTGCTTAAAGAAATCGGCAAGCGGGCAAGAACCGATATCGAGGCGCTGCTCGGGTCATCGGTGTTTTTAGAGCTGTGGGTTAAAGTGCAGAAAGACTGGCGCAACAAGATGTCTCAGCTTCGTGATTTTGGATTTAGAGAAGACGAGTATTAACGGACAGAACTTGACCGCGGTTTAATCGTGACAATATCTCTCGAAATCAAAGATATATTAGAAAAAATTGTTTAACATGAAATGGAGGATACAAGGTCAAGATAATCTTAAGAACTTGGATATTTAAATAGCTAGTTATAAACAGAAAGGTGGGGCTTTTTATGTTGAATTTTACTTGGAATGTATTTTCACAAACAGGAAGCGTTGACACGTACCTCCTTTTTAAAGAATTGGAAAAGGAGAACCTGGAAAGACCCGAAGTACTTGAAGAAGAGCTAGCGCAAATTGACTTTCCAATTTTGTGATCATGCTTGACCCCTCCAATTTTTGGATGGTGCACATATGCTGACGAAATGTGAAGGTATCGTCCTTCGTACAAACGACTATGGTGAAACAAATAAGATCATTACGCTATTGACGAGAGAACACGGGAAAATCGGTGTGCTGGCAAGGGGCGCCAAAAAGCCGAACAGCCGCTTGTCAGCGATTTCCCAGCCGTTCCTTTATGCATCTTTTTTATTCCGCAAATCATCCGGCCTCGGCACATTGGAGCAGGGCGAGATGATCGAAAGCATGAGGAATATCCGCGAGGATCTGTTTTTAACAGCTTACGCGGCCTACATCGCTGAATTAATCGACAAGGGAACGGAGGAAAAGAAACCGAATCCGTTTTTATTTGAGCTGCTGCTTCAGTCAATGAGGAGGCTGAATGACGGTACAGATCCCGACATTATCGCCAACCTCATCGAAGTCAAAATGCTCAGCGTGATGGGGCTGTATCCGGAGCTGGATGAATGTGTGCACTGCAAAAGCAAAGACGGCACATTTCATTTTTCGATCCGCGACAACGGCTTTATCTGCCACCGCTGTTTTGCGAAAGATCCATACAGGATACCGCTGTCTCCCGCATCCGCCAGGCTGTTGAGACTGTTTTTTTATTTTGACCTGTCAAGGCTCGGAAATGTCTCGGTCAAACAGGAGACGAAGGATGAGCTGAAAAGGGTTATTCAGACGTACTATGACGAGTACTCAGGGATCTACCTGAAATCGCGGCGCTTCATGGAACAAATGGACAATATGAAAAAGATGCTGGGCGATGAAAACAAAAGTTGACAACCTCTTCATCTTTTTATAAGATCATGACATGAAGATTGGATTCAATAATGATGTTGCGTTGACGGAAAGAAGTAATTGCGCACAGCCTCATTGAAGCGACTCCGGGGCGGTGAAAGCCGGGGATGAGAGCGCAATGAAAGGCATTCCCTGAGCAACTTTTAAAAAAGAGGCTGAGACATTTCCTCTCAGCAATTAGGGTGGAACCGCGGGAGAACTCTCGTCCCTATGTTTGTGGGTAAACAAGCATAGGGACGGGAGTTTTTTTCTGCCCAAACCAGCCCTATGCCAAAAATTAAACTTGAAAACACGTTTTGTGGAGGTGCTTCATTTGAATATTCAAGAAATGATTCTGACCCTGCAAAAGCATTGGTCCAATGAAGGATGCGTACTTTTGCAGTCGTATGATGTAGAGAAGGGTGCAGGCACGATGAGCCCATATACATTTTTGCGGAGCCTTGGGCCTGAGCCTTGGAAAGTCGCTTATGTGGAGCCGTCAAGGCGCCCTGCGGACGGAAGATACGGTGACAATCCGAACAGGCTTTATCAGCACCATCAATTTCAGGTGATCATTAAGCCGTCTCCAGACAACATTCAAGAGCTTTATTTAGATTCATTAAAAGCCCTTGGAATCGACCCTCTGGAGCATGATATCCGCTTTGTCGAGGATAACTGGGAAAATCCGTCGCTCGGCTGCGCCGGGCTTGGCTGGGAAGTATGGCTTGACGGCATGGAAATTACCCAGTTCACCTATTTTCAGCAGGTCGGCGGGCTTGAGTGCAAACCGGTTTCCGTGGAAATCACATACGGTATCGAACGCCTTGCTTCTTATATCCAAGATAAAGAAAACGTCTTTGATCTTGAATGGACGAACGGCTATACGATAAAAGACCTGTTCAAGATGGCTGAATACGAGCATTCCGTCTATACGTTTGAGACATCTGACGTCGACATGCTGTTCGAATTGTTTGCAACGTACGAAAAAGAAGCAAATCGCCAGATGGATCAGGGACTTGTCCATCCTGCATATGATTATGTTTTGAAATGCTCGCATACGTTCAACTTGCTTGACGCAAAAGGGGCGATTTCCGTCACGGAGCGCACAGGATATATCGCAAGGGTGAGAAACCTGGCCAGAAAAGTGGCGAAAACGTATTATGATGAACGCGAAAAGTTGGGTTTCCCAATGCTGAAGGAGGAAGAGGCTTCACATGAGTAATCAAGATTTGCTTTTAGAAATCGGATTAGAAGAAATGCCGGCGCGCTTCATGCATGACAGCATGACTCAGCTGGGTGAGAAGCTGGAAAGCTGGCTCAAGGAAAAAAATATTGCCTTCGGTTCCGTCAAGCTGTATAACTCCCCTAGAAGACTGGCCGTTCTTGTCGAGAACGTGGCGGAGAAGCAGGATGATGTGAAAGAAGAAGCGAAAGGACCGGCAAAGAAAATCGCCCTTGACGAAAACGGCGAATGGACAAAGGCGGCCATCGGCTTTTCACGGGGGCAAGGAGCAAGTCCGGAAGATTTGTATTTTAAAGACATCAAAGGAACGGAATATGTATTTGTGCAAAAATTCCAAAAAGGCCAGGATACGTTTTCATTGCTTCCTGAGCTCCGCGATTTGGTGACAAGCCTCCACTTTCCGAAAAACATGCGCTGGGGCAGCGAAGATTTAAAATATATCAGGCCGATTAAATGGATCGTCGCGCTGTTCGGAAGTGAAGTCGTTCCGTTTTCAGTCGCTCATGTCGAAACCGGACGCACAACGCAGGGACACCGCTTCCTCGGAAAAGCAGCCGACTTGAGCGCACCTTCTGAATACGAAGCGACACTGGAAAGCCAGTTTGTGATTGCCGATCCGGCCAAACGGAAGCAGCTGATCGTTAAGCAGCTTGACGAACTGGCTGCTGAGAAGTCCTGGGACATTCCGAGAGACGAGGATCTGCTGGATGAGGTCAACCATCTGGTTGAATATCCAACGGTACTGTTCGGTTCTTACGAAGAGGAATTTCTCGCAATTCCTGAAGAGGTGCTCGTGACAACAATGAAAGAGCATCAGCGTTATTTCCCTGTCAAAGATGAAAACGGCAGCTTGCTTCCTTACTTTGTGACCGTCCGCAACGGAGACAGCCGCGCCCTTGAAAACGTGGCGAGAGGGAATGAAAAAGTGCTGAGAGCAAGGCTTTCAGACGCTTCCTTCTTCTATAAAGAAGATCAAAAATTAAACATTGACGAGAATGTGAGAAAGCTCGAAAAGATCGTTTTCCATGAAGAACTGGGGTCGCTCGGAGATAAAGTGAGACGCACTGAGGCGCTTGCTGAACGGATCGCTGAAGTCATCGGTGCCGATCAAGAGACGGTGCAGCTGATCAAGCGCGCTGCGCACATTTCAAAATTCGACCTTGTGACACACATGGTTTACGAATTTCCTGAGCTGCAGGGCATCATGGGTGAAAAATATGCGCGGATGCTCGGTGAGAAAGAAGAAGTTGCGCTCGCAGTCAATGAGCACTATATGCCGAGACAAGCCGGAGGACAAACGCCTTCATCAATCGCCGGCGCCGTCGTCGCATTGGCGGACAAACTCGATACGGTCGCTTCATTCTTCAAAATCGGCGTCATTCCGACAGGATCTCAGGATCCGTATGGACTGAGAAGACAGGCGAGCGGCATCGTCCAAATCCTGCTTGACCGGAACTGGGGCATTTCATTCAAAGAACTGGCTGCGTTTGCCGGACAGGAAGCAAACAGCGAACTGCTCGAATTCTTTAAACAGCGCCTCAAATATGTATTAACAGCGGAAAACATCCGATACGACGTCGTGGATGCCGTGCTCGAAAGCACGAACCTTGAGCCGTATTCGGCTGTCAAAAAAGCCGCCGTCCTTGAATCGGCTGCAGCCAAACCGGAATTTAAAGAAACGGCTGAAGCGCTGGCAAGGGTTATTTCGATCAGCAAAAAGAGCGAAACGAGCGCCATTGACGCTTCACTGTTTGAAAACCCTCAAGAAGAGGAGCTTTTCAAAGCTTATGAGGCGTGCAGGCAGCAAATAGAGACCCTTTACCAAGCAAAAGATTATGAGGGCGCCTTCAGTGAGCTGTCCAAGCTGAAAGAGCCGATTGAAGCGTATTTTGATCATACGATGGTACATGCCGAAGATGAAAGATTAAAAGCAAACCGCCTGGCGCAAATGGCAAGCTTGGCGGAGCTGATCCGATCTTTTGCAAACATCAATGCCATCATTGTAAAATAAACACCGCAGAAGACGGTTGCTGACAGGCTGGCAATCGTCTTTTTGCTCAAATCGATTTTTCACATCCTTGTCAAATACCGCCTGTCTTTTTCATAGAATTCAATTGTAATTGCTGTTATTTTAGTCTTCATATGCGTTATAATATGTTATCGACTTTTATACATAACGAACGAATTGTGAGCTTCGGCTTAAAGGTGGTGAGTACGATCGAACTAAATAAACGTCAGGAGCATATTTTGCAGATTGTCAAAGAGAACGGGCCGATTACCGGAGAACATATCGCGGAAAAGCTGAATCTGACGAGGGCTACCCTTCGTCCGGATTTGGCAATATTGACGATGTCGGGATTTTTGGAAGCAAGGCCGCGGGTCGGTTATTTCTACACGGGAAAGACGGGCACGCAGCTCTTGGCTGATAAGCTGAAAAAACTGCAGGTGAAAGACTTCCAGTCCATTCCGGTGGTCATTCATGAAAATGTCTCCGTTTATGATGCGATTTGCACGATGTTTTTAGAGGACGTAGGAACGCTTTTTGTCGTTGATGATAATGCCATCTTAGTCGGTGTACTTTCACGAAAAGACTTGCTCAGAGCCAGCATCGGCAAACAGGAGCTCCCTTCAATACCCGTCCATATCATTATGACGAGAATGCCGAACATTACGCTTTGCAGGCGCGACGATTTCATTTTGGACATTGCCAAGATGCTCATCGAAAAACAAATTGACGCACTGCCTGTTGTAAAAGATACAGAAAAAGGCTATGAAGTTGTGGGAAGAATTACGAAAACGAACATGACAAAAATTTTAGTCGGCTTATCTGAAAATGAAATCATGTAGAGTGAACTTCAAATGGAGGGATATCATGAGTAATCGGACGATTTATGTTGTATCAGACTCTGTCGGCGAGACCGCTGAGCTCGTAGTCAAAGCGGCTATCAGCCAGTTTAACGGTTCATCCGAGCAGACAAATATCAGGCGGATTCCTTATGTCGAAGACCGCGGAACAATAAAAGAAGTGATCTCGCTGGCAGAAGCGGACGGCGGCATCATCTGTTTTACGCTTGTTGTCCCGGAGATTCGTGAATTTTTAATCGCCGAAGCCGAAAAGGCGAATGTCGTGTATTACGATATCATCGGCCCGCTGATTGAGAAAATGGAGTCGGTCTACGGCTTCAGTGCGAAATATGAGCCGGGCAGAGTCCGACAGCTGGACGAAGATTATTTTAAGAAGGTAGAGGCCATCGAATTTGCGGTTAAATATGACGACGGCAGAGATCCAAGGGGCATCTTAAAAGCGGATATCGTGCTGATCGGCGTGTCGAGAACGTCCAAAACTCCGTTATCCCAATACTTGGCGCATAAACGGTTAAAAGTGGCAAACGTTCCGATCGTTCCCGAGGTGGACCCTCCCGAAGAGCTCTTTACCGTTGATCCGGCTAAATGCATCGGGTTAAAAATCAGCCCGGATAAACTGAACCATATCCGCAAGGAGCGCCTGAAATCGCTCGGCCTCAACGACAAAGCCATTTACGCTAATATCAACCGCATCAAAGAAGAGCTTGAATTCTTTGAAAAGATCGTCGGCCGCATTGGCTGCAATGTCGTAGACGTATCAAATAAAGCGGTGGAGGAAACGGCCAACATTATTCACAACATGATGACAAAAAGGGTCTAAGAATAAAACTCAGGACACCCCATCCTGGGTTTTTGCTTTGATGGTTTTGGGAAAAGTGAAAATGATAGCATCTTTAACCCATTTGTATTATAATAAAAAATTGTGATAAAATAATTAACTTTTAGGTTTAAGCTTAGTACAGAACGAATAAACTATTATGGGTATCGTGTCAAGAATTTCCCGAAAAAAACTTTCGACAAATTCTTATAGATCGATTAATTTTGAAACCTGTGTGATTTTGCCTGTATTTATAGCAGGAGATTGATGGAGGGATGGAGAATTAGTCTTCTTGAAAAAGAAAGGACGATTTTTGTCGATGCAGACGCATGCCCGGTGAAAGATGAAGTGCTCAAAACAGCGGCGGATTTCGACGTAAAGGTGGTATTCGTGGCTTCATTCGAGCATTTTCAAATCACAAGGAAAGAAGAAGAGAATTGGACATATGTCGATCCGCACAAAGAAGCAGCGGATCTGTACATTGCCAACCATGTTCGACCTGGTGATGTCGTCGTCACACAAGATATCGGGCTGGCATCGCTTTTGCTTGGCAAAAAGGTCTATG
Organism: Bacillus licheniformis DSM 13 = ATCC 14580; assembly: GCF_000011645.1. Classification (GTDB taxonomy): domain Bacteria; phylum Bacillota; class Bacilli; order Bacillales; family Bacillaceae; genus Bacillus; species Bacillus licheniformis. The sequence continues at coordinate 2,610,820 of NC_006270.3, read as the reverse complement.
TGATGTCGGAGAGAGGCTATCTTTTCGAAGAGAACTCCATCGATCATGCTCTTTTCCGCCGTCACGTCGCACAAAAATTGAGAAGAAGCGGACGTTACACGAAAGGCCCGAAAAAACTGGTCAAGGAAGACCGGGAGCGATTTGTCAAAGAGCTGCAAAAAATCTTGTCGAAAATTGAAGGATTTACGTACTAAGCAGCGAATTATGTACGACGGAGTGTTGGAACATGGGCAATCGTATACCAGACGAAATTGTAGAACAGGTGCAGAAATCAGCTGATATCGTAGAAGTTATCGGAGAGTACGTCCAGTTAAGAAAACAGGGGCGTAATTATTTTGGGCTTTGTCCTTTTCATGGTGAGAACACACCATCTTTTTCTGTTTCTGGAGAAAAACAGATTTTTCATTGTTTTGGCTGCGGAGCGGGAGGGAACGTTTTTTCATTTTTAAGACAAATGGAAGGCTATTCATTTACCGAGGCTGTCTCTCACCTGGCGGACAAATATCAAATAGATCTGCCGGAGCAGGTCGCAGCTGTATCAGCATACAGCACAGGCAGTTCGGATGAACAGAAAATGGCGGAAGCTCATGATCTGTTAAAGAAATTTTATCATCATTTGCTCGTCAATACAAAGGAAGGCCAGGCAGCGCTCGATTATTTGCTTGAAAGAGGCTTTAAGATGGAGCAGATCGAGCAGTTTGAAATCGGATGCGCGCTTGACTCGTGGGATTTCATCACGAAGTTTTTGGAACGGAGAGGTTTTGATCTTGCGCTGATGGAAAGAGCTGGACTCATCATCAGACGCGAGAACGGCGACGGATATTTTGACCGTTTCAGAAACAGGATTATGTTTCCGATTCATGATCATCACGGCACAACGGTCGCTTTTTCCGGAAGGACGTTCACCGGGGAGCAGCCAAAATACATGAACAGCCCGGAAACGCCGCTTTTTCGAAAAAGCAAGCTTCTCTATCATTTCCATCAGGCCCGCCTTCACATTCGGAAAGAAGAAAGGGCCGTCCTTTTTGAAGGATTTGCCGATGTCATTTCAGCCGTCACCTCCGGTGTGAAAGAATCGATCGCCACGATGGGTACATCGCTGACGGAAGAACATGCGAAGATCATCAGGCGAAATGTCGGAGAGGTCATACTGTGCTATGACTCGGATCATGCCGGTTATGAAGCCACGCTGAAAGCGGCGGAGATTCTTCAGAAAAAAGGCTGCAACGTCAAGGTGGCCATGATACCTGACGGGCTGGATCCCGATGACTACATCAAAAAATTCGGCAGCGAGAAATTCAAAAATGATGTAATAGGGGCCAGCGTTACGATGATGACGTTTAAAATGAACTATTTCCGCAAGGGCAGAAACCTGTCTGATGAAGGAGACCGTTTAGCCTATATCAACGATGTACTGAAGGAAGTCAGCCTTCTCAGCGGTCCTTTGGAACAGGAAATATACATCAAACAGCTGGCAAATGAATTTTCAATCTCATTTGAATCCTTGAAGGATCAGCTTTCCGTATTTGAAAAGCAGGCTGCAAGCCGCAGCAGGGAAAGCAGCCGCCAGGACTCTAAAGAGCGGCAGGCGGCCGTATCGCGCGCCCCTCGGAGAAAGACGGGGCTTCGGCCGGCTCATGAGAATGCGGAGCGGATGCTCCTGGCCCACATGATTCATGACCGGGACGTCATTCGAAAGGTTTTGGAACGGGTGGGCTTTGAATTCAACCTTGATCAGCACCGAGCGATTGCCGCTTATTTGTACGCCATGTATGAAGAAGGAGCGGACATTTCCATCCAGGAGCTCTTTAAGAGAGTCGAGGATCAGGAACTTGGCCAGCTTCTGACAGATATCTTAATGCTTCAGGTGAACGAAGAATTAAGTGAAGCGGAATTATCTGATTATGTAAAAAAAGTGTTGAATTATCGAAATTGGTCAATGATAAAAGAAAAAGAAGCTGCAAGGGCGGAAGCCGAGAGGCAAAAAGACTTTATCAAAGCGGCGACTTTGGCGCAGGAAATTGTTAAGTTGAACCGTTCGCTGAAATAAACCGTTATATATAATAGGAAAAGCTCTTGGCAATGAATCCTAACGGAGGAGCAAAAGCTGCTTGTCCTAATCAATATATTGTCAATTTATGATTTGCTTTCCCGTGAAGCCGTAGATGAGAGAGAAGGCTTTACTCGTGAAATAGGAACAAAAAAGCGGGATGCTTTTAGAATTCGTCTGTAAGTTTTGGAAGGAGGGATCCATGAATGGCTGATAAACAAGCTCACGAGACCGAAACTGAATTCACATTTGAACAGGTGAGGGATCAATTAACAGAAGCCGGCAAAAAGCGCGGAGTGCTCACATATGAAGAAATTGCAGAGCGCATGTCCAGCTTCGATATCGAATCAGACCAAATGGATGAGTATTATGAATTTTTAGGAGAACAAGGCGTTGAATTAATTAGCGAGAACGAAGAAACTGAGGATCCTAATATTCAACAGCTGGCCAAGGCCGAAGAAGAATTTGACCTTAACGATTTAAGCGTGCCTCCGGGCGTTAAGATAAACGACCCTGTCCGCATGTACCTGAAAGAAATCGGACGGGTAAACCTTTTGTCTGCAAAAGAAGAAATCGAATACGCAAAAAAAATCGAGGAAGGCGACGAAGAGTCGAAGCGCCGTCTCGCTGAAGCCAACTTGAGACTTGTCGTCAGCATCGCAAAACGGTATGTCGGCCGCGGAATGCTTTTCCTTGACCTTATTCAGGAAGGAAACATGGGCCTGATGAAGGCGGTGGAAAAGTTTGACTACCGCAAAGGATATAAGTTCAGCACATACGCGACATGGTGGATCAGACAGGCGATTACAAGGGCGATTGCCGACCAGGCGAGAACGATCAGGATTCCTGTTCATATGGTTGAAACCATCAACAAGCTGATTCGTGTTCAAAGGCAGCTCCTTCAGGATCTCGGCCGCGAGCCAACGCCTGAAGAGATTGCGGAAGATATGGATCTGACGCCTGAGAAAGTCCGTGAAATCCTAAAGATCGCCCAGGAACCGGTTTCACTCGAGACTCCGATCGGTGAAGAGGACGATTCACATCTGGGAGACTTCATTGAGGATCAGGAAGCGACTTCTCCATCAGATCATGCAGCATATGAATTGCTGAAAGAACAGCTTGAAGATGTGCTGGATACATTGACAGACCGTGAAGAAAATGTGCTCCGCCTTCGCTTCGGCCTTGATGATGGTCGTACAAGAACATTAGAAGAAGTTGGTAAGGTGTTCGGGGTAACAAGAGAACGAATTCGTCAAATAGAAGCTAAAGCACTTCGTAAATTAAGACATCCAAGCAGAAGCAAACGCTTGAAAGATTTTCTCGAATAAACTTGAACGGGTCAGGAGATCCGTTCTTTTTTTCACAAAAGAAATGAAAGCGCTATTATTGGTAACCCGATTATATTTTACTTAATTTCTTTCGAATTTGCAAATATCCAAAAGTGTATTTTGAGTCATTATAACCTTGAGATCGAAGGAAAAGCCCTTTATAATGGTTGTTGTAACCGTATTCAAAAACTGGTTTTTAAATGGGAAATAAACAATCGCTTCATCGTCCATTTTTTTGTCTAAAATGTGAACTTCATCAGCTTTTGTTTCATAACCGGTTTACTTTTTGTAAAATTAAAGTAGAATTAGAATTGTTTACATAAGGGGCAGGGGCAAATTAAAAAGGGGGATGTAAAATGAACCGCAATCCATTGATACCATTTTTGTTAATCGCCATTATGGGCATAGGACTGGTTTTTATCTTATCTATAAAAGGCCTTTATGACGCAAAAGAAATTGCAGGCGAAGGGAATAAAACAGCTCAAGAAGACAAAGCCGATGCTTCGCCTGAAGAAATTTACAAAGCGAACTGTGTAACCTGCCACGGCGAGAATTATGAAGGTGTGTCAGGCCCTAAACTGAAAGGCGTCGGGGACCGGATGGATACAGGTGCGATTAAAGAAAAGATTGAAAAAGGCGGCAACGGAATGCCGGGAGGACTGGTCCCGGCGGAAAAGCTTGATGATATGGCCAAATGGGTGTCAGAGATTAAATAGCTTTCCCAGATTGGCTAAAACCGTTTAATCACTTAAAGGATTCGCAAAGAAAGCTTTGAAAAGAGCTTTCGGGCGAATCCTTTTTCTGTTTTTGTTCAATGAGGCTCTTGCTAGAAAAAGAGTCGCCTCGATAGGGTGATTTGTACTATTCCAGCATCTGCGATTCCATCCTTTCAGGCGGTGCGGCGCTATCGAAAGTAGGTCTTTATTACTTTTTCTGGAGGATTCACTCATCTTTGCAAGGGAAAAATAAGCAATCCACCCTATTTAAGTAAGATTGCATCTATTTTACTATTATATAAATGGAAAAAATGCAGCGGATGCCCTGTTGTCATCCGTCTATTTGAGTATTTCCCTGAGGTGAATCAAATGAGTCATGCGAGCACATTGAATCATATCCACAGCACGATTAACCAAAAGCTGGCCGATGTAGAAAGGCGGATTGAACGAGTTAAAACAGCAAAAAAGGGGATTGAGAAAGAACACGAAACCGGGATTGTCGAGATCAGGCAAATCTTGCACCCTCATCTGAACAGCCACTGGACAGGGGACTTCGCCAACGATTTTGATGGCGAACGGGATGAGGCTCATACATCTATGTACAACATCGTGAACGGAAAGTACGAAGGCTATATTTCCCAGCTGGAGAGAAAAATTTTTGCGCTCGAAGTTGAAAAGCACAGCCTTGAATTGGCGGGAGCGGCAGCTAAAGAGGCGGATCATTTGCTTTCTCTGGGGGAAAAAGCGGTTGATCAGTTGAGCGATAAAATCCGCTCAATCAAAAACAGTTGGAGCTGGTTTTAATGACGACAATCAAGCTGAAACATGAAACGGTCATCAAAAAGCTGGAGGCCGTAAGAGCGGCGATTGATGCCCTAGACCTGCCAAACCCTCCGAAAGCTGCAGGGAAAAATAAATTGACATATACGACAAAGTGCCACGAACGCGAGCAGAACATTCATCAGATGGTGGCCGATTACAAAAAAGCCGTACACAAAAACATAAAGGATACGAAGGAAAATGTCGATTTGCTGAAAGAGCAGGACAAAGCAATCGCCAGAAAATAGCCTGAGGTTAGAGAGGACAATTCAATGAAAGTATTTGAAGCGCATTCTTTAATTGAAGCAGCGAATAACCGCAAGAAACAATACGAAACCTTTGAGGATCAACTGCAAACGCTCAAAAAAGCGTTTCTCGGAGTCGCCGATTTAGGTGATGATTTTCAGGGGAAAGGTGCGGATAACATTAAAGACTTCTACAAGGGACAGGCCGAGATCGTTGACAGCTGGTTAAAGCTTGTTGAAGCGCAGATTGCTTTTTTTAATGGTGTATCAGGTGACATAAAAGACAAAAAGCTGTCCGATTCTTATGTGGAAGTCTCTTTTTTGGATCATGAACTGAAAAACGCTGATTTGAAAGCGACGGAAATCGTCTCGGGGCTCAAGCTGGAAATGGATAAAATCATCGCAAGCATCAGCGATATCGTTGATTTGGACAATTGGACGCTTGACGATTATATTGATAAAATGTCTAAAGCGCAAACAACTCGGCAAAACACCATCGACGCTGTGAATAAACTGGATGAATCGCTCAAGACCGAATACACAAACTTACAAGCGCTCGACAGCGCCGTGCTCGGCAAATATTCCGGGCTGATGGAAGCTACAAGTCATGGAAAAACCGCCTCACCGATGTATTTTAGCTTGAAATCGTTCCACTCAAGCGAGATCTATAAAAATACGATAGAAGTCGAAAATCAAGCCGCCAATTATATTGAATTCAAAAATGAACAGGCAGAAGCGCGCAGGCTTCAAGAAAAACAAGAAGAAGAAGCGAACAAGCCTTGGGATTTAAAAGCGCTTGACGCTGCCGGAACATTTGTCGGAGAAGTCAGCGGGTATTATGATTATAAGAGAGCCGCTGAAGGCGTCGACCCGGTCACAGGAGAAAAGCTGACAGACGGCCAGCGTGTCGCCGCCGGAGCAATGGCGGCAGCAGGATTTATTCCGATCGTAGGGTGGGCAGGCCGAGCCTTCAAAGGCGGAAAAGCCATTTATAAAACAGGAAAAGGACTCATCGCCGCTGATCACGCGCTTGACGCCTACAAAGCCTCAAAAACGTTGAACGTCTTGAAAATGACGGAAATGGGCGCCTACGGCCTTGTCGCTTCAAATGGGTTCTCAGAAGCCGTCACGGGCAAGGACATGTTTGGAAACAAAGTTTCTGAAGAGAGGCGGAAACAAGGCCTGATCGAAGCCACCTTGAGCCTCGTCGGTGCAGGTGCTGTCGCAAAAACGGCAAACCACGGCGCTCAAACATTGGCCAAAACGGCCGGCAAAAACATTCCGCTCGCCAAATCGCCAAAAGCAGCTCTGGTGCAAAAAGGAAACAACATCCTTGAAAAGGTGAAATCCTTCCAAGTCCCGACAAACGTCCGCGTCTACGTCGAACAGCCTGCCTCCGCAACAGGCCACCGCATCGGCACCCCAATTGTCCGCGTGAATGTTGAAAAAACGCCGGTGAAAGAGCTTGGAATTGTGAAGATGGTGAGTGGTGGGGGGAACGTCAGTAAGGGAGCCAGGACTGGTAGTAAAATAGATGTTGGAAAAGCTGATTTAGGTGTTCTGCGCCAAAAATGGAATGTTCCTAAAACTGACACTGTTGCGGTTGGAAAGACAGATGTGGAAGGTTTGGAAAATTTAGTATTTGAGGGTGGATCCCCTAAAGTTAGAAAAGAAGCCGGGCTTCCCGATTTAGACTCAGTAATGCCAGATAGACCTATAAAATCTCCAGGAAAAATCGCAAGTGCAACAAGACATGCTGAAGAAGGCGTGTTAAATGATTTTATAAGCAAAGTAGAAGCTTTAGGAAAAAATCCTGCTGAAATAACAGGAACATTAAAAATTCACCAATCTAATCCTAAAGGGGTTTGTCCAACCTGTATTCAAGGACTAAATAATCCGAATGTACCAGCTGGAGTATTTAAGCAATTTAGCGAGATGTTTCCTAATTTGACGATAGAAGTAACTTCTGAGACTATTCAAGGAATCAAGCCAAACGGAAGATTGAATTTAGTTATTAAAAATGGTGAATATATTTAATTGAGGAGTGTAGTATATGTTTCAAGAATGGGAAGAATTGAATGATGATTTAAAATCTGCATATTATTTAGGACTTTGTGAAGCAATAGTTCCTACATTAAAACAATCAAATGATTTCAATTTTATAAAAGAAGCATTAGATGCCTGCTGGAAGTGGCTTGAACACAAGAATATAGAAGCAGACGATCTTTATACTTACCTGGAAAATTTAGATGACACAGGGATTTTAACTTTAATGCAGCTTGAATCAAATGAAGATGATCTAGATGCTTGGATATGTATTGCTGATGCAATATCTTATACAATTTACAAAGCATATAAATATCAGAAAGATGAGTATTTACCTGAAACCATCGAATCTATTGATTCTTACGAGTTATTTGAGGAATTTCATAGTCACTTTAGTTTATTATCTAAAAATCCAGGTCAAAAAGAAAAAGCTTTTTTGAAGTTTTTGAAAAAAGAGGGGGAGAAAAAAATTTCCAGGGAGAGCATTCAAGATTTTTTACTTAATAGTGTAGAATAAAAATAAGAAAGTTGGGATATTCCAGCTTTCTTATTTTATCTAATGGATGGGAATATCAAGAATTTTAGAAAAGTGGAAAAAATAAAAAGCTCCCTATTTGGAACAGAGGCGGTGAAGCAACCGAAGAGTTATTGAAAAGGTGGTTATCTAAATGAATTTTGGTAAGAACACTCAATTAGTCGAAGAAGTAATGAGCTTTATTCGTAATAACAAGATGTTTTTCAATGAGAACTTTAATGTCCCTAATTTGCGAGTCATTAATAATTTTAGTGATGCCCAAAATTTTGCCTGGTCACAAGATTTAAAGAAGTTGATACAGTGTGGGAGCATGTTAAGTCATTAGAAACTGAAAATATTGCAGAAAAGATATACGATTTAGATTTAGCTACTCAGCAAGATGAATTATACGAGTATTTCGGTGACTATGAAAATTACTCTGAACATTTTCTTCCGTTTGATTATGTAGATATTCATGAGGAGATTGAAGGAGACCTCACAATGTGTGCTTTAAATCGGTTGGTCAATGGAAAAACAAATAATTTTTATGAAAAGGTTTTTGAGTTATATAAAGAAGGCGGATGGCCTTGCGGTTGGAAGGGAACATATCCTAAAGGGGAATTTATTGTGTTTGTCCCATCTAACAGCAATGAATAAGAAAAAATAAATATAATCATTTCAAGCCTTGATTAGCTGTATGCTTTTCAAGGTTTTTTAGAAATTTGATACAGGTTAGTGTTGACAATGAGTTAATGTATATAAAGGTAAATGAATTACAACGAAGTTCAGCCTATCACTTCCTACAGGTTTGAGCATAAAGAAAAGCGTCTTCGTAGAACAGCCGACCACATCGGCACTCCAATTGTCTGCGTGAATAAGGGAGGGTATCATGAATAATATATTTTTGGACAATTTGCAAAATAAAGTTAAAGTAGGCTTTGTTTTAACAGTTGCCGAAAGAGTATTTTCTGTAATCAGCAAAGATGATGAAAGGCATCCGGAAGGAAGAGAAGCATTGGACAAATGTTGGTTATGGGTTGAATCTCATGCCGTTACTGGTGATGACTTATACGAGCTAATTGATAACGCAGACTTTACAGGAATTTCAGAATTTGCTGAGGAAGAAGAAGACTCGAATATTGCCAGGCTGTGGTCGCTACTAGTTGATGCTGTCGCTTATACTTCTTGGGAAGCTTATAAAAAAGAAAAAGTAAAACATTTGCCACAAGCGTTAGAGGGTATAAATAAAGATAGCATTACCATCTTTTTAAATAGTACGGTGGAAACTGGTTTTATCACATCGAAAGAGGTTGAAAAGATAAGAAAGGGCATTGAGGTTTATCAGAGTGCAAAAGAGGAGATCCCCACAAATAGAGAAGCGTTTATAAAGTTATTTTAATTATGAAAGAACTCAATCGCAAGTTAAATATATGTTTAATAACCGCTCCTAAAGTTAAGAATAAACCACTTGATTGCCAAGCACAGGGGATACGATTCTTATATGGAAGACCCTTTTTTGGATCATGAAGTGAAAAACGCGGATTTGAAAGGGGCGGAAATTGTCTCGGGGCTCAAGCTGGAAATAGATAAAATCACCGTAAGCATCAGTGCTATCGTTCATTGGACAATTGTACGCTGGACGATTATATTGATAAAATATCTAAAGAGCAAACAACTAGGCAAAACACCATCGACTAAAAGTAGAACTCATTTTGATGTAAATTCAACTGTCATATTAGAATCGCAAAAGGCCACTATATTTTTAAGGGAAGTACAGTGGGTCCCGCTCAAAAAGAGTACACCTAAAACTCTTAGGACATGCTCAACTAACTCATGCTGAATCTCATGCAGGGCTTATGAAAGACACGGAAGAGTAACAAGCCAATAATAATTGAGGCTACCAAATAAGGTGGTATTAATATGATCACGTATAATGGACCGGTTGAAGAACCAATTGAAAACCCGAATGATGATTTTATAAGAAGTATTGTATTTGAAAAAGGCGAGGATTATTGGAAGCAAGGAAGCGGGGATTCATGTTTTGAAGTAGAGGGCTGTGATGAATGGTTAATTTTCTTTTATGATGAACCATATGGGTTCTTTATAATGAGACATCCAGACTACCTCGTTCCAATGAATAAAAATGTTGAAATAGAAACGGTGGAACATTTAGTAGGTGGGGAGCCAATGAAGATTCCGTCTTGCAGCTATGTAGATCGTGGTTTAGCTTACCGTATAATTAATGAGTTTACTACCACTAAATCAATGCCGACTTTTATAGAATGGGTAGATTTGTATGAAATAGACTTTGACCATGGATTTTGATCTATATAGAATTATTCATATTTCATTTTGTCATACATAAAAGACAAGAAGACGATCATGATTATTGCTTGCTCCAAGTAGGAGAGCTTGTGGACACAGTCCTTTGTATTCTAGTGTCGGCAGTTTGGTCTGGCTGTGAAATAAAATGATCTCCGTCAGTCATCTAATGCAAATAGTAAAGTACTGACACATTATTTGTATAAAACTTGGTAATAAAACAAATAAGAGGACAAGACCTGAACTCAAGAGACGAATATACAAATCAGGAGTGAACGATTTGTCTAATTCCATAAAATCATTAGAACCTATAAATATACCGTGCGGCTGGTTCGTTAAATATAATGACTTAACCGACACACATGAAAAAGTTGAACCAAATACCAAATTATTAGAATTAGAAAAACAAAGATATCATGCTGCGGTCAAAATCATTAAAGGCCAGGATGAATATCTTATTCATATTTATGACAATCATAGAGAAACGATTGACACAATCAATGTTGAAGATCGCAGGCAGCTAGTAAAAGAGCTGGAACGGATCATTTGGAAAATAGAAGCGGCGGCATTTGGAGGGAACTTTTTCATTTTTGAAGGGCCTCCTGACTATTTACGTCTTAGAATTCCTCAAGGATGGACCGTCTCTTATAATAAACTAATTGATATCGATCCAGATCAGTTAGAGGAGGACAGTGATGACTGGTTTAACTTTACGTCATCATTACTACAGTTGGAGCATAAAGAAAGCCGCTTGATTTTAGATGTCGGCTGGTACGTGGATATTGAGCCTTCAGGCACTTTTTATATGCTATTAATTAAGAATTTGGACTGGGAAAACCCGTTAGAAGACATGGAAACGAGAAGACCGGAAAAATTAGTGGACCACATAGAAGCCGCCCTTCAAAAAGCAGCCGAACATCAATATAAATAGCCAGCCGATGCTTTGTTTGACTTCAGCCCCTCATTATTAATCGATTTTAGTCAGAAAAAGTTGTATTCCATGTACCTAGAACCAGCATGTTATGAAGAATATATACCAAAATCATTGGATTGGAGTTTATGAGGACTTTACAAGTCTAGTTCCTACAAATTAAAAGTATTGGATAAATCATAAAGGGAAAAGTTTATTTTAAAAAAGATAGGAGAGTTTCTAATGAATAGTAATGATACGGTAACCATGTTGAATGAGGAATTTGAGAATGATCAGACAGGTGAAAAGGTCGAAGGCATTACGATTATCGTAGATGGACAATTTAAACAAGTTTTAGATATCATTAAAGCCAAAAGCGACAGTTACCAGAATTACACTGAAATCATACGGGACGCCCTTTTTGAAGGTGTAAACAGCATGACGATGAAGCTGAGAAATAAAGAATAATAATGAATGATTAAAACATCACCCGATTTACAAAAAGACAAACAGAGCTCCCGAATTTTTGCTTGTTAAGGGGCTCTTTTTTTACAATGATCATTCTATAAGACATCTTGCTGTCCGGCATCGGAGTGATGTCCCGGTAATGAACTGAACAATTTAGATATGATCTAGATAAAGGCGTTCAAAAAAAGGCATGTAGAAAGTTGGTTTTTAAAGATGAACATCAACAATATACACGATTTTAATTTAAACCAAGAAAATGACTTCTTAACGATACAAACAAAACTAAAAAAACATATCAATCTAGAAAACCCCATCAGTAAAGACGCTCTGCAAACCTGTGCGGGGGTTGATTTAGCTTATTGGGAGAAAGATGGTGAAGCATTTGGTGTCTGCAGCATCATCGTGCTGGATTTTCATACGAAGCGTGTCATTGAAAAAGTACATTGTGCAGGGAAAATCGCCGTGCCTTATATCGCAGGGTTTCTTGCTTTTAGGGAGCTGCCGCTTATTATTAAGGCAGCTAAAAAGCTGACGATTGAACCGGATGTTTTTTTATTTGACGGGAATGGCTATCTCCATATTAACCATATTGGATTGCGACACATGCTGCGTTTTTTCTCGAAAACCCAACGATCGGCATTGCGAAAACTTACTTGAAAATAAAACAAACTGATTTTGTGATGCCTGATAATAAATTCGGCGCTTATACAGATATTGTGATTGATGGCGAAGTCTACGGACGTGCGGTGCGGACAAGGCAAGATGTCAAACCGATATTTCTATCATGCGGACATTTGATTGATTTAGACAGCAGTTATGACATCGCGATGAGCTTAATCAATCGAGAAAGCAGGCTGCCGATTCCGGTTCGGCTCGCGGATCTTGAGACCCATACTTTACGTGGATATTACAGAGAGAATCCAAAATTGACCGAGTAGAATGTTGATTTGCTGTTCCAGCTTGGAAAGTAAAGCGATTTTTTATATGATAGTAAAAGTAAAATGAATCTAGAAAAGTAGTGATGATTGTGAATGAATTGAAGTTATCGAAAAGGCTGCAGACTGTGGCGGAATACATAACAAAAGGGGCTGTTGTGGCTGATATCGGGTCTGATCATGCGTATTTGCCTTGCTATTGTGTGCTGAATCGCCTGGCAAGCGCCGCGATCGCCGGAGAAATCACAGATGGTCCGTTTCTTTCTGCGAAACAGCAGGTTGAGAAACTGCAGTTAAGTTCGCTCATATCCGTCAGGAAAGGAGACGGGCTTGAAGTGATTGAAAAGGGCGAAGCCGATGTGATCACGATTGCCGGAATGGGTGGCTCGCTCATTGCTCACATTCTAAAAACGGGCAAGGATAAGCTCTCAGGTAAGGAGCGTTTGGTTTTACAGCCGAATATCCACGCTCACCATATTAGAGAGTGGCTCTACCAGGAAGGCTATGCACTGATCAATGAAGAGATCCTTGAAGAAGACGGCAAGTACTATGAGGTTCTCGTGGCTGAAGCGGGCGATCGGGATGCGGCTTACGATGGGGTTTCCTTTGCGGCAGGCATGCTTGTCGGCCCATTTTTGGTCAAAGAACAAAATGATGTTTTTATCAAAAAATGGTCGCAGGAGCTGAAACATACGGAAAACATCTATCGACAAATTGAAGCGGCTCCTCCGAGTGAAGAAAATCGACAAAAATTGCTTGAGCTGTCAGAACGGATAGAGATCTTAAAGGAGGTACTTAGAAGATGACAAAAACGATAAACGGGCATGAAATCATTCAATTGTTTGAACAGTTCTCGCCTAAGTCTTTAGCCGTTGAAGGAGATAAAATCGGCCTGCAAATCGGCACGCTGAACAAAACGGTGGCCAATGTCATGGTCACGCTTGATGTTCTCGAAGAAACGGTTGATGAAGCGATCGCAAAGAACGTTGATTTAATTATTGCGCACCATCCCCCTGTTTTCAGGCCGCTGAAACATGTCATCACAGATCAGCCCGGCGGAAGGCTGATCGAAAAGTGCATCAAGCATGATATCGCGGTTTATGCGGCTCATACGAATCTCGATGTCGCTGACGGCGGTGTCAACGACATGCTAGCGGAAGCGCTGGAATTAAAGAACACAAAAGTTCTGGTTCCAACCTATGAAGAGCCGCTGAAAAAACTTGCCGTCTATGTCCCGAAAGATTATGAAGAACAGGTACGCACAGCTCTTGGAGACGCTGGAGCCGGCCATATCGGCGCCTACAGCCACTGTGCGTTTTCTGCAGAAGGAGTCGGCAGCTTCAAGCCGCTATCTGAAGCTGATCCGTTTATCGGCAAGCGGGGCGAGCTTGAACGGGTCGAAGAGGTAAGAATCGAGACCGTTTATCCGGCGGGTATTGAAAAATCCGTGATCAAAGCGATGAGTGAGGCCCATCCGTATGAAGAAGTGGCCTTTGATATTTATCCGGTCGAGCAGAATCCGCTTCAAAAAGGGCTGGGCCGCATCGGTGAATTGAATGAAGAGATGACACTCGAAGCGTTTGCCCGATATGTGAAGGAAAAGTTGGAGGCGAACGGAGCGCGGATGGTGGGCAAGTCTGATGCGAAAGTGAAGAAGGTCGCCGTATTAGGCGGTGACGGCAACAAATACATCCATCATGCAAAACGTATGGGCGCTGATGTATATGTCACGGGAGACCTGTATTTCCATACGGCGCACGACGCCATGATGATCGGGCTGAATGTAGTTGACCCCGGCCATTATGCTGAACAAATCATGAAAAACGGGGTTGCAAAAAAGCTGACAGCGATGTGCCGGGAGAAAAAATTTGATGTCTCGGTCTTTCCATCGGATACGAATACGAATCCGTTTACGTTTGTATAAAAAACAAAACCTGAAGCTATTAGCGCTTCAGGTTTTTGCTTTTACTTTAGGCAAGATTTTATGCAGCGGTACTTCGTGACTGATCTTCCATGTGGACGGATCTTCATGATCGAATTGCTCTAAAAAGCGGATGACTTCCTTTGTAATCGGGGTCGGTGTCGATGCGCCGGCCGTTACAGCGACGGTTTCTACGCCGTCAAGCCATTCCAGCTTTAATTCGCTTAAATCACCGATCCGGTATGCTTTCGTGCCCGCGATTTCTTCGGAGACCTGGGCGAGGCGGTTTGAGTTATTGCTTTTCGGATCGCCGACAACGATCGTCAAATCGGCTTTTTTCGCTTGTTCGGACACCGCTTCCTGACGCACTTGGGTGGCCAGGCAAATCTCCTGGTGGAATTCAACATCCGGATATTTTTCTTTTACCTTTTCCATAATATCGTGGACATCCCATTGGGACATCGTCGTTTGGTTCGTGACAATCAGTTTCTCCGCTTCAATGTCCAGCCTTTCCACATCTTCTTCGGTTTCAACAAGATGAACGATATCCGGGGCGACGCCGACCGCTCCTTCAGGCTCCGGGTGTCCTTTTTTTCCGATGTAGATGACGTGATAGCCTTCGGCTTTCATTTTCCGGATTAAATCGTGTGTTTTTGTCACATCAGGGCAGGTGGCGTCAATCGCGACAAGACCTTTATCCTCAGCTATTTTGCGGACTTCGGGCGAAACGCCGTGAGCGGTGAAGATCACCGTTCCTTTGTCGACCTGATTCAAAATCTCGAGCCTATTCGGGCCGTCAAGCGTATAAATGCCCTCTTTTTCAAATGCGTCTGTGACATGTTTATTGTGAACGATCATTCCTAAAATATAAATAGGTCTCGGCAGACTTTTATCGAGAGCCGCGTTTTTTGCGATGACCATGGCGTCGACGACACCGTAGCAATAGCCGCGCGGCGATATTTTAATTACGTTCATTCTTAGTCCTCCTATAAAGAAGTAAGAGCCGGGCATGATAAAAAGCCGTAAAAAACGGCTTATTTTTGCAGTCTCTATAGACCTCATTATATCTGATCCCGCAGGAGATATCAAAGAATGTTATATATACAGTTTAGGTTTAGATCCTCCGGTTTTTCTTTTTGCAGACGGAGGGGCTGAACGGCTCTGTTTTTTTCTGATTTCTTCGGGTTTGGATTTTTCGGGTTTTTTGGATGACACTTTAATTTCTTCTTTCTTTTCGCCGCTCGTTTCGGTCTTGTGTTCCGGTTCGTCTTTTTGTTGTTCGCCGTCTTCTGCTTCCGTATCATCGGAATTCAGCTGTCTGAACATTTTCACCATTCCGGGGAGATTGCGGACGAGCGGTCCGTATTGCTGAATCATCGGTGTTACTTGCTGGGCTACGCCGAGCGCTTTTTGAACATTGCCGAGCATATTTGAAATGGTAGACGGATTGGCCAGACCCTGAATGCCTCCAAGGCCGCTTCCGGTTCCGCCGAGACCCGCTCCTGTTCCCCCGGATGCGGCAGATCCGGGAAGAAATTTCGAGAGCAACCCCTGAATCCCTCCTCCTCGCGCGCCTGCTTGCTGCTGGGCGGCGCCCATTGGCTGAAACATCTGCTGCAGGCCACGCTGCTGCGCTTGAGGGGGCTGCATTCCCATCCCCGGATGTCTCGGCATCAAGGCTCTGCCGGGCCTTTGCGGCGCCTGCGGTCTTGGCTGATTTCTCATCGGCTGTTGCTGAAACATACTTGTACCTCCTTTCAAAATCCTTCTCTTGATAGGGTATGCACCAACGGTGGCAAAGTGCCTTTGTCCGCCGGCCCGATTAGGGCGGGGGTGATGGTTTTTTTCTGCAGGATCAGTTATAATTTAATGATGGACATGATATCAGCCTTTTTTTTAGCAGTGCGGCATAAAAAAGGATACATAAGCGCACAATTCAGCCATATAGGATAAAGCTTGGAGCGCCGGAATAACGGCTTTCCAAGAAGGAGTTGGGAAAATGAAACAAACGAAATTTGAAATGTACGATTTAAAGCCGTTTATTATAGAGGCTGTTCACCACTTGGGATTTTATGAGCCGACTGATATTCAAAAGCGGTTAATCCCTGCGGCGCTGAAAGGGGAGAGCGCGATCGGGCAGTCGCAGACAGGTACGGGAAAAACGCACGCCTATCTGCTCCCGCTTTTAAGCAGGATCGATCCTGAAAAGGAGTTCGTTCAAGTCGTGATTACGGCTCCGACAAGGGAGCTGGCCAACCAGATTCATCAGGAAGTTCTGAAAATCACCAAGTTTTTAGGGCCTGATGAAGCGATTCGTTCGAAATGTTTCATCGGCGGTACCGATAAACAAAAATCGATTGACAAATTAAAAACGCAGCCCCATCTGGTGGTAGGTACGCCGGGGCGAATTGCAGACCTGATCAGGGAGCAGGCGCTCGATGTTCATAAAGCCGGTTCGTTCGTTATTGACGAGGCGGACTTAATGCTTGATATGGGATTTTTGGAAGATGTCGATTTTATCGGGTCGCATATGCCGGAAGGCTTGCAGATGCTTGTATTTTCCGCAACGATTCCCGAAAAATTAAAGCCTTTCCTGAAAAAATACATGGCCAATCCGAGGTATGCACATGTTGAGCCGAAGCACATCACGGCTGAAAAAATCGAACACGTGCTGATACCTTCCAGGCACAGGGATAAAAATGAGCTGCTGCTCGAGGTCATGACCCATTTAAATCCGTATTTGGCGATTGTTTTCGCCAATACAAAAACAACGGCCGACGAGATCGCCGCTTATCTGACGGACAAAGGGATGAAAGTCGGACTTCTGCACGGGGGGCTTACGCCGCGGGAACGAAAAAAAGTGATGAAGCAAATCGGCGATCTGGAATTCACCTATATCATAGCCACTGATTTGGCTGCAAGGGGAATCGATATTAAAGGCGTCAGCCATGTCATTAACTATGAACTGCCTGATGATCTTGACTTTTACGTTCACCGCGTCGGCCGTACAGCGCGCGCCGGAACATCCGGAACAGCGGTGACGTTTTATGATACATCTGATGAAGATGCACTTGTGAAGCTTGAACAGATGGGGATCGTGTTTGAAAACATGAGGATTGAAAAAGGCGAGTGGAAAAAGATCGATGACCGCAAGCGCCGTCAGAACCGAAAAAGAACGCCTGATGAAACGGATGAGGTCGCCAAGCGGCTTGTGAAAAAACCGAGAAAAGTCAAGCCTGGATATAAGAAGAAAATGCAGACGGAAATCCAAAAAATAAAAAGACAGCAAAAAAGAAAGCAATTTAGAAAAGGAAAGTAGGGGAAACAGTTTTGTTGAAAATCGGTTCACACGTCTCAATGAGCGGAAAACATATGCTGCTTGCGGCCAGTCAGGAGGCAAGCTCCTACGGCGCCAATACATTTATGATCTATACGGGAGCGCCGCAGAACACGCGCAGGAAAAAAATCGAGGATTTGAATATTGAAGCGGGAAGGGCTCACATGGAAGAGAACGGCATCTCTGATATCGTCGTTCATGCCCCGTATATTATCAATATTGCCAATACAACGAATCCGGCCACATTTGAGCTCGGTGTCGAGTTCTTGCGTTCTGAAATTGAAAGGACGTCGGCGATCGGCGCCAGACAAATCGTTCTTCACCCGGGAGCTCATGTAGGCGCAGGCGCAGAAACGGGCATTCAAAAAATCATCGAAGGATTGAACGAGGTCATCGACCCGAATCAGAATGTGCAGATCGCTTTGGAAACGATGGCCGGGAAAGGTTCAGAATGCGGGCGGACGTTTGAGGAGCTTGCACAGATCATCGACGGCGTTACACACAACGAGCATTTATCCGTCTGCTTCGATACATGCCATACCCATGACGCGGGTTACGATGTAGTATCCGACTTTGACGGTGTCTTAAACGAATTCGATAAAATTGTCGGAATCGACCGTTTAAAAGTGCTTCATATTAATGACAGCAAGAATGTCAGAGGTGCGAGAAAGGACCGCCACGAAAACATCGGATTCGGAGAAATCGGTTTTGATGCGCTCCAATACATCGTTCACCACGATCAGCTGAAAGATATTCCGAAAATCCTTGAAACGCCTTATGTAGGAGAAGATAAAAAGAACAAAAAGCCGCCTTACCGGTTTGAAATTGAAATGCTCAAAAATAAACAGTTTGATGAAGAGCTGCTTGAAAAAATCAAGCAGCAATAAAAAAAGGGGGGCACACCAGCTCCCCTTTTATGATACGTATTGAGCAAACAGCTGGTTCAATAGCTGCACCGCTTCTTTTGAAGTGACCGCTTCCACTTGCTTGAGCAGTTTATTGCGTTCTTCTTCATTAAAAATATTGATGTTTTTTCCTTTCACAAGCTTTTCCACTTCAAGCGCCTGTTTTCTTGTTACTTGAATTCCGTATTGTTTAGCGTACTTCAGCACCTCGTCAGCCGTGACCTGATTTAAACGCTGCAGCACGATCTTTTGAAATAAAATCACGTCCATTCCTCCCCTCTGAACTAATGTATGGCGTAAAATTAAAAATGTGTCATTTTTTTATTTCAGTCTGTTAAATGATATGATAGTGATAAGGAACGGTTTGGCCAGTTTGTGAAAAGGAGAGACAGAATGGCAAAGACTCAAAAACAGCATAAAAAAGAATCAGCGGTCAAAAAAGCGTTTAGGATCGTCATGATTCTTATCGGGGCTGCCTGTGCTGCCGCCAGCATCGAATTATTTCTAGTGCCGAATAACATCATCGACGGGGGCATTATCGGCATTTCATTAATATTGGACTACCTCTTTAAAGATAACCCGTATATCAACTTCGCTCTGCTCGTCGTCGTTCTCAACATCCCGTTTATGTTTTCAGGCTACAAACACATCGGAAAAACGTTCTTAATTTCAACACTAATCGGAATCGTCAGCTTGTCAATTATTGAAACACTGTTGCATCATGTAGAAGGGGTTACGACTCAGCCCGTCCTGGCAGCCGTATTCGGCGGTCTTCTGCTCGGATTCGGCGTAGGGCTTGTTATTCGTAACGGCGGTTCTATGGATGGAACTGAGATACTCGGCATTTTGCTTACGAAAAAGCTGCCGTTTTCTGTCGGCGAATTTGTCATGTTCGTCAATGTCTTTATTTTTGCATGGGCGAGCTTTGTGTTTGGCCTTGAGCAGGCTATGTTTTCGGTTATGACATATTATATTGCGATGAAGACGATTGATGCCGTCATTCAAGGGCTTGAAGAGACGAAAGCGGTCATCATCGTTTCAGATCAATACGAGGAGATTTCCGATTCGCTGCTGCATCGCCTCGGCCGGGGAACGACCAAGCTCAAAGGGAAAGGCGGCTATTCCGACGAGGACACAGAAGTGATTTATGCCGTTGTGACCAGGCTTGAAGTGACGAAGCTGAAATCGATTGTCTTCGATATTGATCACAATGCTTTTATAACGATTATGGACACGCACGAAACGCGCGGAGGAAAGTTTAAAAACGCCATCCATTAGGCTTTCATTTACTTTTTTAAAGTTTATATGTATAATTTAAAGATGAACTGGTCAATCGTGAAAATGGCTTGCTGCTTTTCGGCTGCCATTTTCTTTTTGTGCGATAAATCGTAATGATTCTGGAGAATTTGAAGGTGAACGAATTGAAACAACCTATTATTGAAATGAAGCATGTATCATATTCCTATGATCATCGCAATGTGATAGAAGATATAAATTTGCAAATTGAAGAAGGGACTTTTCTCGGCCTGGTTGGTCCAAACGGATCGGGAAAGACGACATTGCTGAAATGCATTTTGGGGCTGATTAAGCCGCAGACAGGCGAACTTAAACTGTTTGGCGTTCCTCTCAGAAAATTTAAGGACTGGAGCAAAATCGGCTTCGTATCCCAAAAAGCAAACAGCTTTAACACCGGTTTTCCCGCTTCTGTTTATGAAGTGGTGGCAAGCGGTTTAACCGCAAAGCTCGGCTTATTCAGACGCATGTCCAAAGCCGATAAGCAGAAGGTGGATGAAGCGATCGAAGCTGTCGGCATCACGTCCCTGAAAGACAGAAACATCGGCGAGCTTTCGGGAGGACAGCAGCAGAGAACTTTCATCGCGAGAGCGCTGGTGAGCGAACCGAAGCTGCTCATTCTTGACGAGCCGACGGTTGGAGTCGATCAAAAAACAGTTGAAGGGTTTTACAAGCTGCTGGAGAAATTGAATCGTGAAAAAGGCATTACGCTCATTCTTGTCACCCATGATGTCGGCACGGTTTCCGATAAAGTCACACACGTTGCCTGCATGAATAAGCATCTTCATTTTCACGGCAATACAGAAGAGTTTGAGTCCATGACAGATCAAGACTTGTCTCAATTTTACGGGCATGATGTTCAAGCCATCAGCCACAATCACCATCATCATGGAGGACACGAATAATGCTGACACCTTTTTTTCATTATGAGTTTTTGCAAAACGCTTTTATTTCAGGAATATTAATCGGCCTCATCGCGCCCTTGCTCGGCGTATTCATCGTTGTCAGGCGGCTGTCGCTGATCGCAGATGCGCTCAGCCACGTCTCTTTAGCCGGCATAGCAGCGAGCCTGTATGCAGGCAAACAGTTTGCAGTGCTCGCAGGAGTCAGCCCGATCTATTTCGGAATGGCGTTTTCCGTTGCCGGCTCTTTAATCATCGAGAGGCTGAGAACGGTTTATAAACATTACCAGGAGCTGGCGATCCCGATTATCATGTCGGGGGGAATCGGCATTTCCGTTATTTTTATTTCGCTTGCGGACGGATTCAATACGGATCTGTTCAGCTATTTATTCGGCAGCGTCAGCGCTGTTTCACGGGAAGACATGCTGGTGATCGTCGGCATTTCCGCAGCCGTTTTGATCGTGGTGTTTTCCCTTTTTAAAGAGCTGTTTCTTCTGTCGTTTGATGAAGAGCATGCAAAAGCTTCAGGGATTTCCGCAAAGTGGATTCATTTTATTTTTATTTTGATCGTTGCGCTTGTTATCGCCGCCTCAATGAGAATCGTCGGTACGCTTCTCGTTTCAGCGCTGATGACGCTCCCTGTCGCTGCGAGCATGCGCATTGCCAAAGGATTTAAGCAGGCGATTTTCTTATCGATCCTGTTCGGTGAACTTTCCGTCATCGTCGGCCTTGTGCTTGCCTATCATCTCGATCTTGCACCGGGGGGAACGATCGTGATGCTGTCGATCTTTATCCTGATACTGTGCATCAGTTATAATAAAGTCAAAAGGAGGATTCGCCGTGAACGTACAGGAAGCGCTTGATTTACTGAAGGAAAAAGGATATAAATATACAAGCAAACGGGAGGATATGCTTCAGCTGTTTAGTGATTCAGATAAATATTTAACGGCGAAAAATGTCCTTTCCGCTTTAAATGATGATTATCCGGGGCTAAGCTTTGATACAATCTACAGGAATTTGTCGCTGTTTGAAGAACTCGGCATTTTGGAAACGACTGAGCTTTCCGGTGAAAAGCTGTTCCGTTTTAAATGTTCTTCTGCTCACCACCACCACCATTTTATTTGCATGGTGTGCGGCAAAACGAAAGAAATTGAGCTATGTCCGATGGAAAAGCTGACAGACGATCTTGACGGCTATCAGATCAGCGGCCATAAGTTTGAAATTTACGGAACCTGCCCGCGCTGTGAAGAAGAAAGCACGGAAGCGCAGTAAAGGGAGCGGCATATGGCGGTTAAAGCCATATGCCTTTTTTTAACGCAAAAAGCATGTAAGATAAAACCTCTTACATGCTTTTTGCGGCTTTAAGCGTTTTCTCGTTCTTTTTCAGCCATTCGGCGGCTTCAAGCCAGCTGTCGACTCTGACGATGTTTGAATCGGTCGGAAGCTGATTGTACGGCGTATTAAACAACAGAACAGGAATGCCTGCTTCTTTTGCGATCATGGTTGCATTCCCGTGGTGGTCTTCAAAGAAAACATCGATCTCATGTCTGAAGACGGCTTCCAATTTATCGTGACCGCCGACAAGTTCTATATGGTCATAATGAATGTCGCGTTTCTCGAACCAGTCATAGGTGATATCCTCCAGGTGATGTCTTCTTGCTGTAATATATATCAGCTTATGCTGCTTTTTCAGCTCATCCAGCGTCTGTTTGGCATATTGAGCCAGCAATGCTTCCTGATAGATGCGGGGCTCGTTTTCGTTCATCCATTTCCAAAAATCTTCTTGAGATATATTCAGCAGCTTTGTCAGGTCATATTCCTTAATATCTTCCAATGTAATGGAGAGGCTGAACGACTCGTTCAAATAGGGAACAAAAGTATCCTGGGCAGTGATCGTTCCATCAATATCGATTCCTAAATGTAACATGTCCACACTCCTTATCATCCATTCCTCCAGTGTATCATAATCTTTTAACATTTACAGTAAAGTTTAGCAAACATGAATCGGGCTAAAATGCTTAAACTATAAATGCTCCTGGATTAAAGAGGGGGGATATCGAATGGAAAGAGATCAAAATGTTCGCGATCGTAACCGAGCAGGTTATGATGCTGACTTAGTCGATGCGACTTTAGATAATGATGAATTTTTAGAAGAAACAGCAGCAGAAGTTGCCCCGACCTATCGTACGGATAACGGGGACAACGGCGAAGCGCGTAACGATGCCGATGCTGCCGGCGGACGTGTAACCGGATATATTGCGCTTGCGCTTTCGATTATTTCCTTGTTTATGCTTCCAGTGCTGTTAGGAATTGCAGGGATCATTGTCGGTTATATAGCCAGAAGACAAGGAGCAGCTGGCTTAGGAGCATGGGCAATGGGTATCGGTGCAGTTTCCTTGGTGCTTGGCATATTCATCACCCCGTTTTTCTAACGGAAAAAGCTTGACGGATATCCGTCAAGCTTTTTTTTATTATGTGTTTAATTTTTCTTTTTCTGCCGCTTGTTTGGCATAATGCTCTTCGGCGAGCTTGTCGATTTCCTTTTTCAATTCCTCGACCATCGTTTCTTCAGGCACTTTCCGGACGATTTCGCCTTTGCGGAACAGAAGTCCTTCGCCGCGTGCGCCGGCGATCCCGATATCGGCTTCGCGCGCTTCTCCGGGACCGTTGACGGCACAGCCGAGAACGGCAACTTTGATCGGCGCCTTGATTTTCGCGATGTAATCTTCGACTTCATTGGCAATGCTGATCAAATCGATTTCGATCCGGCCGCAAGTCGGGCAGGAAATCAATGTTGCCGCATTGGAAGCGAGCCCGAAAGATTTCAGGAGCTCCCTGGCGACTTTTACTTCTTCGACCGGGTCCGCGCTTAAAGAAATCCGCAATGTATTGCCGATTCCTTTTGAAAGGATCGCGCCGAGACCCGCGGCGCTTTTCACTGTACCGGCAAACAGCGTTCCCGATTCGGTGATGCCTAAATGAAGCGGATAATCGAAAGCTTTAGCCGCTTTTTCATATGCCTCAATCGCCAGGTTTACATCAGACGCCTTCATGCTGACGATGATATCGTGGAAATCGAGATCCTCAAGAATTTTAATGTGGTGCAGGGCGCTTTCGACCATGCCGTCTGCTGTCGGATAGCCGTACTTCTCAAGGATTCGTTTTTCCAGAGAGCCTGCATTGACGCCGATCCGGATCGGAATGCCCTTTTCCTTCGCTGCGTTGACGACCGCTTCAACCTTTTCGCGGCGGCCGATGTTACCCGGATTGATGCGGATTTTATCGGCTCCGCCTTCGATCGCTTTTAATGCCAATTTATAGTTGAAATGAATATCCACGACAAGAGGGATGGATATCCGCTTTTTGATCTCTGGAATGGCGTCGGCAGCCCGTTCATCAGGACAGGCGACGCGGACGATTTGACATCCTGCTTCCGCGAGTCTGTTGATTTCGGCGACGGTTGCTTCAACGTCATGTGTTTTCGTTGTTGTCATGCTTTGAATGACGACTTCGTTATTGCCGCCTATTGTTAAAGGTCCCACTTTAACGGGACGCGTTTTTGTACGATGTGTGATTTCACTCACTTGAATTCGCTCCTTAAGTATAATTCGGAGGCGGTTGCTCCTTTTCTTATACCAAATCGTTTACAAGTCTTATTGTAACAGCCCGTTCATGAAACTGACAAGAAATTAACGCTTAATCAGGATAAACGGGAAACTTGTAGGTGACACCTGCTTGAATGCGGCCCGCCTCAACATTCGGATTCAACTCTTCAAAATCTTCGGCTATTTTGTCAGCCGGAACGGCGCTGTTCCCGATGATTGAAAATACCGTTTGTCCGGGCTTTACCGTAACGGACTTATATTGCAGGCTTGCAGCCGGAGCTTCCGCTGCCATGGTTGAAGCCGGTAAGGCGTTTTGAGGGATGGTGCCTGATTTCAAGTCATAATAAACAATGAACAGGGCGAGCAAAATCGAAAACAGCACAATGACACGTTTCATCTGATTTGTCCCCATTTCGTGCATTTTTTATTATGTTACGCTTGTCCCTCTTCCAACATGACAACAAATTTGCTCCTGCCCGCTTTACCTCGCTGCTTTAGAAGCCGGCGTTTCTTTAATGGCGAGAAACAGCATGATAAAGTTCACAAACCAGTTCAGGAGGAACTGACTTGGAACCACCGCCTCCAGCGCGTCCATAATTGCAAAAAACACGGTTGCGAGGGTGATGGAATAAGCAGACATTACCCAAAGCTGCTTATAGGAGAGCATTTTCTTCTGCCCGTTGCGAATGATCAGCCCGATGACGGCGAGAACCGAGACATCAATGAATTTTCCGGCTGCCGTCGCCAGGAACAGCAGAACGCACAAGACGGGAACAATCACCGCTTTATTTTGATCAACTAAAGAAAGAATATCATCCTTAGACATGTCCTCGGGAAGCATTGTGTACGGCATTTCCTGGACTTGGCCGTCAATGGCGATGACGAACTTATCTTTCAGGATGCCGACGGAATTGCGTTTGTCTTCGATCTGTTTTGTTTCATAAGAGCCGCTCGGATCAAAAACGATGACAAATCCGAATGACTGTGATTCAATCGCTTTCTTTGCATCTGTTTGCAGTGTGCCGTCTTTTATGGAGAAAGCGGGGAATTCTTTCACAGCTGACTGAAAGCTGTTCATCGTATTCACCACTCCGCTGCTGATATGGTAAAGGTTCGGGAGAGCGGCGATCACGCTGAGCAAAAATACGTATAAAATCGTTTTTCCTATGCCTTGGAAACGCATTTTCCCAATAGCTTGAGGGGAATATGTACTTTTAAAAAATCGCTGAAATAAATTCATTCGGTTTTCACTTCCTATTTCTATAATGTATCTGCATTATTGTATCGTCACAAAAGGACGAATACAAGAAAACTTATCGATCAACAGGCGCTCTGGAAGTTTCCTTTCAGAAAAATGGGTATAATATGAAGCATCACAATCGATTGGAGGGATTCGGATGGATGTTTTGTATTGGATCATCATTGCGGCAATGTTCGTCATTGCTTTCATCGGCCTTGTCTATCCCATTATTCCGAGCGTCGTTTTCATCGTAGCCGGCTTTGTTCTATACGGATTTTTATTTACATTCGGGCATTACTCCTACCTATTTTGGATCATTGAAGGCATTTTTACAGCCGTATTGTTTGCCGCCGACTATATTACAAATCTCCTCGGCATTAAGCGCTTTGGCGGCAGCAGGGCAGCGATATGGGGCAGCACGATCGGCCTTCTGGCCGGACCGTTTGTGATACCGGTGGCGGGCATTATTTTGGGTCCGTTTATCGGGGCCTTGGCGGGTGAGGTGATTGTCCATCAGAAGGATTTAAAAACGGCGGCCAGAATCGGAATCGGTTCATTGATCGGGTTTATTTCAGGCGTTTTTGCGAAAAGCGTGATTCAGCTGATAATGATCGGCTACTTTTTATATACTGTGCTCTAAAATTTTCCCCTGCATGTTTAAAAAGAAGGGGAAAAGGATAAAGTTTAGTGAGCGCTTGAAATGCATTTGTGATCATTTTGTGAGCATTTCCATTGAAACAAGCCTTTTCTTTTGATAAATTGAAAGAGGAAAGGCTTGCTAAAGGCGGCATTTCAATACATACAATATTAAGGAGGAATTGATAATGGCTTACAAACTTCCAGAATTACCTTATGCTTACGATGCGTTAGAACCTCACATCGACAAAGAGACGATGAATATTCACCATACGAAGCACCATAACACATATGTTACAAAATTGAACGAAGCGGTGGCAGGCAAACAGGATCTTGAAAGCAAATCTGTTGAAGAGCTTGTTGCAAACCTTGATGCAGTACCGGAAAACATCCGTACAGCTGTCCGCAACAATGGCGGAGGGCATGCCAACCACTCATTGTTCTGGAAACTTCTTTCTCCAAACGGAGGAGGCGCTCCAACTGGTGAATTGGCAGAAGCCATCAACAGCAAATTCGGCAGCTTCGATCAATTCAAAGAAGACTTTGCGGCTGCAGCAGCAGGCCGTTTCGGCTCCGGCTGGGCATGGCTTGTTGTCAATAACGGAGAGCTTGAAATCACAAGCACGCCAAACCAAGATTCTCCTCTTTCAGAAGGCAAGACTCCTATCTTAGGTCTTGATGTATGGGAGCACGCATACTACCTGAATTATCAAAACCGCCGTCCAGATTACATTAAAGCATTCTGGAACGTCGTTAACTGGGATGAAGTTGCACGCCTTTACAGCGAAGCAAAATAATCCAGCTTGAGAAAAGAGGCCCGCGAGAAGCGGGCCTTTTTATGTTGTCCGCGAAGCGGAGCGTCTGCTGAAAGACCGGCGAAAAGCCGGTCTGTTTGTTTTTCGTTTCTTTTGCTCTGAAGTACATAACTGACTTTTGATGAGACAGACTAATGGTGATCAGTAAAGGGGAGTCAGTTATGAGCAGAATCAAAAACATAATAGGCGATGTGGAATTAAACAGGGACCTCCTGCTGCTGCTTGCAGTCGGCGGCCTTTATTCTCTTAGCATTGCCCTTTCCAATACGTTTGTGAATGTATATCTGTGGAAGCAGTCCGGACAGTTTGTCGATTTGGCCATTTATAATTTGTCGATCGTCGTGATGCAGCCGATTATCTTTATGTTCGCCGGCCGCCTTGCCAAAAAAATCGACAGGGTTTTTATACTCAGGTTTGGCGTTTCGTTTTTAGCTGTATTTTATTTAACTGTGCTGTTGGCGGGGGAAAATGCGGGATCACGGCTGGTGCTGCTCGGAAGTGTGCTCGGAATTGGCTACGGATTTTATTGGCTTGCGTTTAATGTCCTGACATTTGAAATCACTGAGCCGGACACGAGAGATTTTTTTAACGGGTTCCTCGGCATTTTAAATTCCGGCGCGGGAATGATCGGTCCGATTGTTGCCGGCTATGTCATTTCAAGGCTTGCCGACAACACGGGATACACGGTGATTTTCAGCCTGTCCTTGGCTTTATTTTCAGTGGCCGTCATTACGAGCTTTTTTTTAAAAAGGCGTGAATCGCGCGGCCGCTACATTTTGAAAAAAATCTGGACGGAACGAAATTCAGACCCGAATTGGCGCAGCATTACAAATGCTCATTTTTTTCAGGGGCTGAGAGAAGGGATTTTCGTTTTTTTAATCAATGTCTTTGTCTTTATCACGACAAAGAGCGAGTTGGCATTGGGGAAGTTCGGCTTGATTAATTCAGCTGTTTCTTTTTTTGCATACTATTTCGCAACGCGGCTTATTAAAAAGGGAGCGCGCAAAAAGGCGATTTTAATGGGCGGTCTCGTCCTGTTCGGCGCTCTCTTTCTGATTTTGTTTCATATGACGTATGTGACGCTTTTGCTGTATGCTGTTGCGATTGCGATCGGCTATCCGATTTTGCTCGTACCGTATTCATCGCTCACATATGATGTGATCGGTAAAGCGAGGTATGCCCGGAAAGCGCGGATCGAATACATTGTCGTCAGAGAAGTTTTTTTAAACATCGGACGGATTGTCTCGATTTTGGTTTTTTTGCTGCTCGTGTCGCTTCTGAAGGAGGACTTGGGCATTCCGGTTTCTCTCGTTTTGCTGGGGGCAGGCCACACGCTGATCTACTATTTCGTCAAAGATATCCGTCTGACAGAGCCCGCCCGCGAAACGGTCGGAAAAGATGCGCATAAACAAACAGCTGAACCGAATTATTTAGAAGGAAAAAGGTAAGCCCCAAGGGAAAATAGTAGAAAAATGCCGAAAAAAACTTTACAATATATTTGGCACCTTTTCATAAGGTGTCTTTTCTTTATTTCAAAAAGGTGATGCTAATGATGAACAAAAAAATGAAAAATGAAAAACGCAAATCGCTCCCCATCAGGTTGAACATATTGTTCCTTCTCGCTTTTATTATTTTCACCATCGTCGTCGTGCGCCTCGGCATGGTGCAGATCGTCTTTGGCGAAGACTATACGAACGAAGTGCAGAAGCAGGAAGAAGTCGATGTCTCGACAAGCGTTCCGCGGGGGAAAATATATGACCGGAACTTGAATACGATCGTGAAAAATAAACCGATGAATGCCATTACATACACAAGGACATCATCGACCTCTCAGGAGGACAGGCTCAAAATAGCAAAAAAACTTGCAGAAATGATCAAAATCGATACAGATAAAATAACGGAGCGCGATAAAAAGGACTACTGGATTTTAACGCGCCCGAAAGAAGCCGAGAAGCTCATCACCGATGAGGACCGGAAAAAAGTCAAGGACGGCAAGCTGAAGGAAGACGATTTATACCAGCTGCAGCTTGACAGGATCACGGAAGATAAACTGAATGAATTGACAGATCAAGATTTGAAAGTCTTGGCAATCAAGCGTCAGATGGATTCTGGATACGCGCTGACTCCGCAGTATATTAAAAACAAAGGTGTAACTGCAAAAGAAATGGCGGTTGTCAGCGAACACCTGGACGAGCTCCCGGGAGTCGATGTGACGTCTGATTGGAAGCGGGATTATCCTTATAACGGTCTGCTCAGAACGATGATCGGCAGCATATCCGATTCAAATGAAGGGCTTCCGAAAAGCCTGCTTGATCATTATTTGTCGCTCGGCTACAACCGGAATGACCGCGTCGGAAAAAGCTACCTCGAAGCCGAATATGAAAATGTGCTTCAGGGACAGAAAGAGAAAGTGAAAAATATTACCAATAAATCAGGGGATATCGTCGATACGGAAGTCATTTCCGAGGGGAAAAGCGGAAAGGATTTAGTCTTGACGATTGATGTTGATATGCAAAAAGCGATTGAAAAAATTGTCGAGGATGAACTGAAGTCTGCCAAAGCCAAGCATAGCGCTCCGCTTCTCGACCGCGCATTCGTCGTTATGATGGATCCGCGAAACGGGGAAGTGTTATCGATTGCCGGCAAACAGCTTAAAAACGAAAGCGGCAAATTAAAGGTTGACGACTATGCGCTCGGCGCGATGACGTCTTCTTATGCGATGGGCTCGGCTGTCAAAGGGGCCACTGTTTTAACAGGTCTGCAGACGGGAGCCATTAATTTAAATACGACTTTTCTTGATGAACCGCTCTATATCGGAAAAGGAAAACCGAAAAAATCTTGGGCGAGCAACTTGGGAACACTGGGTATCCAGGGAGCTCTTGAAAAGTCTTCAAACGTGTTCATGTTTAAAACGGCGATCGCCCTTGGTAAAGGCCAATATAAGGCGCATCAGCCGCTCGACCTTCAAACAAAAGCATTTGATACATTCAGGTATTATTTCAGCCAGTTCGGCCTCGGCGTCAAAACCGGAATCGATCTGCCAAATGAAGCTTCAGGCTACAAAGGATCTCAAAGACTGCCCGGTTTCCTGCTTGACTTTTCCATCGGACAGTATGACACATACACACCGCTGCAGCTGGCTCAGTACGTGTCAACGATTGCCAATGGGGGATACCGCATGAAGCCGCAGCTTGTGAAAGAGATCAGAGAGCCCGATTCGAAAAAAGGAATCGGAGCCGTTACACAGTCTGTGCAGCCTGAAGTATTGAACAAAGTGGACATGAGCGATGAATATATAAAAGAAGTCCAGAAAGGATTCAGGCGCGTAATGACAAAAGGTACGGCAGCGGGACAGTTTGCCTCTGCTTCATATAAACCAGCTGGAAAAACAGGAACGGCCCAGTCTTTCTATGACGGACCGGACAAATCGAAAACGGGAACATCGACATACAATACAACGCTTGTTGCCTACGCACCTTACGATAATCCGGAAGTCGCTATTTCCGTCGTCGTTCCTTGGGTTTATAATGACTATGGCCAGAGATATTCGATCACAAACGAAATCGGCCGAAAAGTGCTTGATAAGTATTTTGAACTGAAATCAAAACAATCAAAAGAAAATACTGTCGAAAAAAATAAAGACAAAATCGAAAAAGAAGCTACAGAATAGGACTTTTTCATTAAAACACCTGCATTGAACCATGCAGGTGTTTTTTTGTGCGCCCGTTCTTTTCGTGCGCATTCTATACAAAGTTCAAGCTTAATTTACAAAACCTTAATAATTCATTTAAACAAGATTAATACTGAAAAGTTACGCTATACCCGTAGGACAAATTACACATTTACGCGGGAGGATTAAGAAGTGAAACCATTTAAAAAAATCACACTGATGTTCATCATGTCCGTTTTAGTTGTCTTCGCAGCAGCTTGTGGAAGCAGCAGTACAAACAACAATGCAGACGAAGGCAAACAAAGCGATAAAACAGAGAATAAGGCTTCAGGTTCTTTGACGATTTCGGGTTCTTCGGCGATGCAGCCTCTTGTCTTAGCAGCGGCTGAAAAATTCATGGATGAAAATCCTGATGCCGATATTCAAGTTCAGGCTGGAGGTTCTGGTACAGGCCTTTCCCAAGTGGCTGAAGGCACAGTCCAAATCGGAAACTCCGATGTCTTTGCCGAAGAAAAAGAAGGCATTCCTGCCAAAGAACTTACCGATCATCAAGTTGCGGTTGTCGGAATGGCAGCTGCCGTTAACCCTGAAGTAGGCATCGATGACATTTCGTTAGAAGATCTCAAAAAGGTATTCACAGGTAAAATCAAAAACTGGAAAGAACTAGGCGGGAAAGATCAAAAGATCACCCTTGTCAACCGTCCTGATTCTTCAGGAACCCGCGCGACTTTTGTCAAATATGCACTTGATGGAGAGACTCCAGCTGAAGGAATCACGGAAGATTCTTCAAACACAGTGAAAAAGTTAATCGCTGAAACGCCTGGTGCAATCGGATATCTTGCGTTCTCGTATATCAAGGATGATACTGTCACTCCGCTTTCAATCGACGGCGTTAAGCCGACAGCCGAAAATGTACAAAAAGGCAAATTCCCGATCTGGGCTTACCAGCATTCTTATACGAAAGGCGAACCTGAAGGCTTGGCGAAAGAATTCCTCGACTATTTGATGAGCGATGACATTCAAAAATCCATCGTGACGGAGCAGGGCTACATTCCAGTAACAGACATGGAAGTAAAACGCGACGCGGATGGAAAGCAAACTGATAAATAATGACAATAGAAGGCGGGAAAGTGTGCTCCTGACACTTTCCCTCTTATGACTTGTTCTTAT
This sequence comes from Bacillus licheniformis DSM 13 = ATCC 14580, assembly GCF_000011645.1. Classification (GTDB taxonomy): domain Bacteria; phylum Bacillota; class Bacilli; order Bacillales; family Bacillaceae; genus Bacillus; species Bacillus licheniformis. The sequence continues at coordinate 2,578,973 of NC_006270.3, read as the reverse complement.
AGGAGTGTAAAAAATGGTTCAAAAAATAGAGAAACTGTCCGCGAAAGAGCGGCTGATCAGCTCCAAGCATAATCGCAAAATGGATGAAATCCGCGGGAGGATTTTGGTTGCGTCGTGCGCCTTTATCATGATGGCGGCAGCGATTTCGATCACAATTTTTCTCGGAAATAAGGGGTTGCAATCTTTTCTGGCCAATGGTGTAAGTCCAATTGAGTTCTTAACCAGTCTAGATTGGAATCCAACGAACGAAAACCCTGAATACGGAGCACTTCCGTTTATACTCGGATCTTTTGCAGTGACCCTTCTTGCATCTTTGATTGCTGCACCGCTAGGAATAGGAGGTGCGATTTTCATGACGGAAATCGCGCCATCATGGGGCAGAAAAGTGCTGCAGCCGGTTGTCGAATTGCTTGTTGGCATTCCTTCCGTCGTTTATGGATTCATAGGCCTTACAGTGTTAGTGCCGTTCATTTCACAGTTTAAGTCAAGCGGATCGGGCCACAGCCTTCTGGCGGGAACGATCGTCCTGGCTGTCATGATTTTGCCGACGGTCACTTCGATTTCAACGGATGCGCTCATGTCGCTGCCGAAAAATCTCCGCGAAGGATCATACGCATTAGGCGCAACCCGCTGGCAGACGATCCGCAAAGTGCTGATACCGGCAGCGCTGCCTTCGCTTCTGACAGCCGTCGTCTTGGGAATGGCGAGGGCGTTCGGCGAAGCGCTGGCCGTGCAGATGGTCATCGGAAATTCCCGAAATCTGTTTGAGAGCCTTTTAGACCCTGCGGGGACATTGACAACGATCATTACGTTGAACATGGGCCATACAACATACGGGAGCGTGGAAAACAATACGCTCTGGTCAATGGGGCTTGTCCTTCTGATCATGTCGTTCTTGTTCATCCTGCTCATCCGCTATCTGTCATCCAGGAGGAAACTGTAATGAACAGCAAAGTAACAGATCGTTTAGCAACCGGTGTTTTTGGATTGATTGCTGCGGTAATCGCCGCTATTCTTGTCGGTTTGTTCGCTTATATCATCATCAATGGTGTTTCGCATATCAGCCTCAGCTTTTTAACTTCGCGTTCAAGTGCGCTGTCAAGCGGCGGAGGAATTCGAGATCAGCTGTTCAACTCGTTTTATATTCTCGTGCTGACGATGCTGATCACGGTTCCCCTGGGAGTCGGCGGGGGAATTTATATGGCGGAATATGCGCCCGCAAACAAATTGACCGATTTTATCCGTGTCTGTATTGAAGTTTTGTCATCCCTTCCTTCGATCGTTATGGGGATGTTCGGCATGCTGATGTTTGTAAATCTGACCGGATGGGGGTACAGCATTATCGGAGGAGCGCTTGCTTTGACGATTTTCAACCTGCCTGTCATGGTCAGGGTGACAGAAGATGCGATCCGCTCCGTACCTAAGGAGCAAAAAGAGGCTTCCCTTGCTTTAGGCGTGTCCAAATGGCACACGATTAAAACGGTATTGATTCCTGGCGCGGTGCCGTCCATCATCACAGGCGCGATTCTTGCGTCGGGCCGTGTATTTGGCGAAGCTGCCGCTTTGCTGTTTACAGCCGGACTAACCACGCCGAGACTGAATTTTGCCGATTGGAATCCGTTTTCTGAGACATCGCCGCTCAATATTTTCAGACCGGCTGAAACGCTGGCCGTTCATATTTGGAATGTAAACACACAGGGGATCATCCCCGATGCTGAAGCGATCGCAAACGGCGCATCCGCCGTTCTCGTTCTGTCCGTCTTGATCTTTAACCTGGCAGCCCGATGGCTCGGCTCTTTTATTCATAAAAAGTTAACGGCAAACAAATAAGAAGGAAGGATGAAATCATATGGCTCAGGTTCAGATGCCGGTTTTGGAAACCGTGCGCGACAATATCGGAATCGCTCCGTTCCCTGAAGCGAAAGAGCATATTTTAGAAGTGAAAAATTTAAATATTTACTATGGAGAAAAGCGGGCCGTCAACGACATTTCCATGCGTATTGACAAACATGCGGTCACGGCTTTGATCGGTCCGTCAGGCTGCGGAAAATCGACTTTTTTAAGAAGCATCAACCGGATGAACGATCTGATTCCATCAGCCAGAACATCCGGAGAAATACGGTATGAAGGGCTTAACATCCTTGATTCCAATATCAATGTCGTCAATCTGAGAAGGGAGATCGGCATGGTATTTCAGAAGCCGAACCCCTTTCCAAAATCGATTTACAGCAACATTACCCACGCATTAAAATATGCGGGCGAACGGCGGAAATCCGTGCTTGATGAGATCGTGGAAGAAAGCTTGACGAAAGCCGCGCTGTGGGATGAAGTGAAAGACAGGCTGCATGAGTCGGCTCTTTCGCTGTCAGGCGGGCAGCAGCAGCGTCTCTGCATCGCCCGGACGCTCGCGATGAAGCCCGAAGTCCTGCTCTTGGATGAGCCTGCTTCAGCGCTCGACCCGATTTCAAACGCGAAAATAGAGGAATTAATCGTCGGTTTAAAAGAGGAATACTCGATCATCATTGTCACGCATAACATGCAGCAAGCTTCAAGAATTTCCGATCAAACGGCGTTTTTCCTTAACGGAGATTTAATCGAATACGATCGTACGGAAAAGATTTTTATGAATCCTTCAGAAAAAAAGACAGAGGATTACATCAACGGCAGATTTGGATAAGGAGGGGCCGGTATGAGCGCTGTAACAGCTGTAAAGCCAGAAGATGTATACCAGATCAACGACTTGAATTTATGGTACGGCGAACATCACGCATTAAAGAACATTAACTTGACAATACCCGAGTACGAAATTACCGCCATCATTGGACCGTCAGGGTGCGGAAAGTCGACATTCATTAAAACGCTGAATCTCATGATCAATATGGTTCCGAATGTCAAAATGACCGGAGAGATCAGCTACAACGGAACGAACGTACTCAACAGCAAAGTCGACCTTGTCGAGTTACGGAAAAAAGTCGGCATGGTGTTTCAAAAAGGAAACCCGTTTCCCCAGTCGATCTTTGATAATGTCGCATACGGACCAAGAATCCATGGATTGAAAAACAAAAAAGAACTGAATGAGAGAGTGGAAAAGGCGCTTGTGGATGTAGCGCTGTGGGATGAAGTGAAAGACCGTCTTCATTCCCAGGCGCTCGGACTTTCCGGGGGGCAGCAGCAGCGCCTCTGCATCGCAAGGGCGCTGGCCACCAATCCTGACGTTCTCTTGATGGATGAACCGACATCCGCCCTTGATCCCGTTTCAACTTTGAAAATCGAAGAGCTGATGCTCAAGCTGAAAGAGAAATATACAATTGCCATCGTCACGCACAACATGCAGCAGGCCTCGAGAATTTCCGATCAAACGGCGTTTTTCCTGATGGGCGAGCTGATTGAGTGCAATGATACGGTCAAAATGTTTTCAAGTCCTGACGATCATCGGACGAAAGATTATATAACAGGCCGGTTCGGATGAGAAAGAGGCTGCCGTTTTAAAGCGGCAGCCTCTTTTTTCACCGGCGGCGAGACAATAAAAAAAGCAGGCTGATTCGTTCCAGCCTGCTTTTTTATTTGGACAGCGTTTTGACGATGTTTTTCAAGCTGTCACCGCGCTTCAGTTCGTATTTACCTGCGCGGATTTTAGATTCGTTTCCGGTCTTTTTCACATAATCTTTGAAGTCATCGGCGGAAGAAATTACTTTTCCTTTTGCAAGGAGGTCTGCTATCTCAGCCGTGCTCATGCCGCTTTTGATTTCAAGCTTGTACTTGGAACCTTTTTTCGCATCATCCTGCTCTTTTTTGTTTTGAGACGCAGCATCCTGCTTCAGCGCGGTCTCTTTATAGTGGAGCAGCTGTTGGTATTCCTCGCGTTTCAGCGAAACCTGCTGATTGTCCTTTAAATAGGTTTTGACATCGGCTTCGCTGATGTTTTGAGCCTCCTTGGAAGCTTCAGCTTTTCCGTTATCCGTCAAATAAAATGCGCCTGCAAGAACGGCGGTAGCCAAAATCATTCCTCCGGCAAATGCTTGTACACTTTGTCTGGTCATACAAGCACCCTCTCATTGTCTTTAATGATCGCTTTGACATCTTCGACAGATACGTGCTCAGCTTTTGCGATGGCGTCTACAGACATGCCGTTTTGATATTTTGAAAGAATCTGCTTCGCAATATGCTGGCTGATTCCGGCATTCGGTCTGCGGACGACCACATTTGAATCGAGGAGCTCTTCCTCAAGCACGGTCATCTTCTTTTTCAGTTTATAGATTTCCTGCATGGCGGACAGCTGAAGGGTTTCCAACTCCTGTTCAACTTCCTTGATCGGTTCTCTTTGAAAATATGAGAATGCAATCAGCGCAATACTGACAACGAGCAGCGCAATGATAGCAATTTCCACGTTCATCACCTTCAATTCTAATTTTCTCCTTCTTTTTTATACCATAAAAACGCTTGCTTCAAAAGGAGTTAATGCAAAAAATAAAAATTTTGTCGAAGAATTTTATTTTCGTTGCGCCTGCGGGGCCATTTCCAATAGGATAGATACATAACAAGGCTTAACGGGAGGGCGCGCGGTGAAAAGGACAATCATCGGGAAAAAACCTTTTCAACATAGTATTCGAGGCGATTCTTCGTTTTGTAACGATATTTTAAAAATAACTTCGCCGGATCATGAAACCGTTCGGCTGAGCTGGGAAATCTCAGAGGCTGCGCTTTCAGCGGCTGAAGCGGTGCTGTTTGAAAATATTAGAGACGTCGAAAAGCAAATCCTTCTCTTTTGCGTAAAAAACGGAGAGCGCAGCGCACGGACGATCCATACCGGTGCATTTAAAGGGGAGGCCTCGGTTTTCCCCGCTGCAGGAAACGCTTTCTACAAAGCGGAATACCGGATATACAATTCGCTCAACATGTCACTGGCCGTTCTCTCATCCGACTGCTTCTACCTTGGGGAAAACGGAATCCATTCAAACAGCAGCTGTTTTCAGCATCAAGACAATCAGCAGGATTGGACGACTCAATTTTCCGCATATACGAGATATTCTTTAATAGAAGGAAAGGAGCGGCCCCGTTGATCAACGTATTGCTGCTGTCGCTGGAAAATCCCCTTTCATCGAAGAGCGGAGCGGGGCGCTATGTGAAAAGCCACCTTGAACTATTGCGGAACGAAGTCAGCTTTACCGTCTGCACGACGGCTGCCGGGCAAAACAGCAATGGATGGGAAACGCTGGAGATTCCGCTTGATTTAAAAGCGTTCGCTTCTTTTGAAGAGGCGGTAGCCGCCATGAATTTTCAGATGATCAAAATCGTGCTGGAGCATAGAGGACAATTTGATTTCGTCCATGCAAACGATGGTGTCACCGCGCCTGCCGCCGTTTATCTCAGCGAGGTGCTGGCGGTGCCGCTGATTTCCACGGTGCACGGCCTTGAAAGCGGCCGAAAAAAGGCAGCAGACGGATATGTCCACCCATACAGGGCAATCCTCGAACGGCTTCTGGCTGAAAAAAGCGATCAAATCCTCGTGCTGAGCAGCATGATGAAGTCAGACATGCAAAAGGCGTTTTCGCTTTCTTTTGAGCAAATCCGGGTCATTCCACATCCGCGCATAAAAAGCCGCACGGTGAAAAAACGAATGAAAAGCGCGCCCTACTTTTTTTCCTACGGAAGATTTGTTCCGGAAAAAGGGTTTATCGAATTGCTGCACGTCTTTCAGAAGCTACGCAGCCGGCGTCCTGATCTTGAACTTGTCATTGCCGGGGAAGGGCCGCTTCAAAGCGGGATCGAGACCATAGCAAAAGAATTGGGCATTAAGGACAGTGTGACCATTCTTCCTTTCCTTTGTGAAGAGGAAAGAGAGAGCTGGCTGGCATTTTGTGAAATGGCTGTTTTTCCAAGTTCTTATGAGCCGTTCGGCATTGCTGTTCAAGAAAGCATGGCCGCCGGCGCTGCCGTCGCTGCCGGAATCAACGGGGGCTGGAACGATTTCGTTATCGATCGGGTGACCGGCTTTCGAATTGATTTTAGTGATCCGCATAAGGCTGCAAATGCGCTCGCAGAAATTGTCGGCAATAAGGAGCAGCTGCTCAAGGTCGGACAAACGGCAAAGGCTTATATATTTGATTTGCATGATCCTGGATATGTAAAAAATATGTTTTTGCATCATGTATATCATACGTCTTTTTAACAAACCGTGATAAACTAAAAAAAACGCCTGGCATTCCTGCATCATAAGTGGTATTATAGATAAGTCTGAACAGAAATGATATATAGTTTGGAGGGAAAAATAAATGCGCGTTAATATTACTTTAGCTTGCACTGAATGCGGCGAGCGTAACTATATTTCTACAAAGAACAAGCGTAACAATCCAGATCGCGTTGAATTCAAAAAGTATTGCCCACGTGACAAAAAATCAACATTACACCGCGAAACAAAGTAAGCAGCAGGGATTTTCCTGCTGTTTTTCTGTTTTTAAGGGGGAAAGAGATGTGAAGCGTTCTTTACGAAGCGAGGTCAGAAAGAGGCTGGCTAACATGCCGGAACAGGAGTTTCACCTAAAGGCGGAAGCGATTCACCGGAAGCTTTTCCAATCAAAACAGTGGAAAAAAGCGTCTGTTATTGCCCTTACGGTATCCAGAAATCGCGAAGTACCGACAAAACCGATTATCGAACAGGCCCGGCTTGAAGGAAAAACGGTGTGCATTCCGAAATGTATGCCTGAAACAAAAAAGATGCACTTTCGCAGCTATCAGGATGAAAGCGATCTTGAAGTCGTGTATTTTGGCCTGCAGGAACCGATCGTACACAAAACCGAGCGGATGGAACCCGAAGACATCGACTTCATCCTTGTGCCGGGAATTTGCTATGACCGGAGAGGATACAGAATCGGCTATGGAGGCGGCTATTATGACAGATACCTGGCCGGCTTTACAAAAGATACCGCGTCGCTTGCCTTCGAGTGCCAAGTGATCGGTCATGTTCCAAATGAGCCGCACGACATCCCGGTCAAGCAGGTTTTGACCGAAGACGCCGTTTACAACTGCCTCGACACTGCTGAATAATTATTAAAAAATGAGACACGATACGGTTATAGGTTATAGGAGGGATCATATGAGAAAAGTTACGTTTATTGTAGTAGGCGTCATTGCAGCCCTTGTATTTTTTCAAAACCGTTATCGTGTTATCAATTTCATTCTTGGTCAAAACCAAATCCGCCACTATTTCATCCATTTGATGATGAGAATTCCGTTTTTTCGCAATAAGTTTATCCAGCAGGCATTCTGAATCCCGTTTGAAAACGGGATTTTTTAAAGCTCTTAAAAGACGCAGAGTGTCGCGTTTCCTGTTATAATGAACAAAAACAATTGTGGAGCGTCGGTATGTATTCAATCGATTATTTGTATTGGAATTTCATCGGGAACCTTTTAGACAGGGATTTTGAGCTTGTGCAGGCACCTGCTTCATTCGGAGAAGCCTGGCTTGAAGCGAGGGGGAGCGCGCCGTATGATTTGGTTCGCGTTTTCCGGAAGGATATCGACTTCAGACAGGATCTCGTCCGCGACCTGGAATCTCTTTATGAAAGGGCGGAGCGCCTGAGAGCAGCATCAGGTCAGCGAAAGCTCTCGATATTGAATGTCTATTTGTCGCAGGAAGCGCCTGTAGATGAGTGGGAAGATGTTGTCGGTCATCCGGTCGCAGATAAGCGGATCAGCATCGTGCCGGTTTTTATTGATCACGCTTCGGCTGAAGAAGGATTACGCAAACTCGCCGTGGCTTTAAACATGGAGCCGGATGAGCTGACAGGCCAAATGCAGGATGCCGGATACGAAAATGTGGAAGAGAAGAGAGCCGAAGTATTGGCAGCGGCTAAAGCAAGAGAAGAAGAAAGGCGGCGGGAAGCGGCTGTATTTGAGAAAGGCAAACCGATGTTTACCTGGATTTTCGCAGTGCTTCAAGTCTTCATGTTTCTGCTTCTGGAAATGTCGGGCGGCAGCCAGAATACCGAAACGCTCGTCCGGTTCGGGGCGAAGGAAAACAGCCTCCTGTTAGCCGGGGAATGGTGGCGGCTAGTCACGCCGATCGTTCTTCATATCGGATTGGTCCATCTCATGTTTAATACATTTGCATTATTGTCTGTTGGAGCCGCAGCAGAAAGGGTGTTTGGATCATTCCGCTTTCTTGTCATATACATATCAGCCGGGATTTTTGGATCGATCGGCAGCTTTCTGTTCAGTCCGTATCCGTCTGCAGGGGCTTCGGGAGCCATCTTCGGTTGCTTGGGAGCCCTTTTGTACCTGGCTTTTTCAAACCGGAAAGCTTTTTTAAAAACGATCGGAACAAATATCATTGTGATCATCATTCTGAACCTCGGCCTCGGTTTCACCATTTCAAATGTTGACAATGCTGGCCATATCGGCGGATTGATCGGCGGTCTCCTGACGGCCTTGGCGGTCGGAATCCCCGGAAAAAAAAGGCCGCTCCAGCGGCTGGCAGGCTGGGTCCTCATCTTTGTCATCGGAGGAGGGGCCCTGTACTTTGGGACACATTCGGCTCCGGTGCAGGAAAATGCCATGCTGCATCAGGCGGCGAAATGGTATGAAGAGGGAGAGTATGAAAAAGTAAAGGATGCTTTGAAGGAAGCGGGCTCAAAACCGGACGCTTCCAGCGACACTTTAAGGCTGCTCGCTTATTCCGAAATTCGGCTCGGCGAGTATGAAAACGCCGAGAAAAGGTTTGAGGCCGTCGTTGAAAAAGATCCATCGGACCACGCCTCTCTCTATAGTCTTGCCTGGCTTTATACCCAAAGAGGCGAGCTTGCCAAAGCCGAGCAGTCCATTGAAAGAGCGTTGGCAGAAAAGCCTGATGAAGAGATGTATAAAAAGCTTCGGGACGAAATAAAGAAAGAAAGCGCCCGGTAATCAAGTATGAAAAGCTTCCGTTATGTTAAAAATGGTCTTTAGAACAGACTCATTTGACGGGAGCTTTTAATATACAATGAAAAAAAAGCATGCGGTCCAAAAAAATTTAGCGAAAAATGTTGAATATTTAAATGAAAAGCTTGGTGTCGACAAAAGCTTCGACATGATCCGGCTTGATGTCGTTTATGCTGATAGAGACATGTCGCTTTATCTTGTCGACGGCTTTGTAAAAGATGATATTATGCATCATTTGCTTAAAAATCTCTCAAGGCTCACACCTGAAAATCTGGAAGACGATCCGCTTGAAAAGCTGATCAAAACGCATATCCCATACATCGAAATTGATACGGAAGATGACCTCGACAAAGCAGCCGACCAGGTGCTGTCCGGGCCGGCTGTCCTCCTTGCTGACGGAGTTGACCATGCGATTATTATCGATGCGCGGACGTATCCGGCAAGAAATCCGGAGGAACCCGACAATGAACGCGTTGTCAGGGGTTCAAGAGACGGCTTCGTCGAAACGATCGTGTTTAACACCGCACTGACGAGACGAAGAATCCGCGACCGTTCCCTCAGAATGGAGTTCCTGCAGGTCGGCAGAAGAAGCAAAACGGATGTCGTCATCTGTTATTTGGAAGATATCGCCGACTTGGAAAGTGTAAAAAAGCTGAAACAATCGCTTGAAGCGATCGACACGGATGCTTTGACAATGGCGGAAAAGACGCTGGAAGAATACATCGGCGGCCGTCATTGGAACCCTTATCCGACGGTCCGCTATACAGAAAGACCTGATACTGCGGCCGTTCATTTGTACGAAGGGCACATTCTCGTCTTTGTGGACGGCTCGCCAAGCGCGCTGATTACCCCTGTTACTTTTTGGCACCATCTGCAGCATGCCGAAGAGTACAGAAACAAACCTCTTGCGGGTGCTTATTTGCGAATAGTCCGTTTTATATCTGTCTTGGCATCGATCTTTTTGCTGCCGCTGTGGTTTCTGCTTTCCGTCCATCCCGATCTTTTGCCGGACGCCCTTGAATATATAGGGCCTGAAAAAAAAGGAGCCCTTCCGCTGCTTGCGCAATTCATCATTATTGAAATCGGCGTCGACATGATGCGGATGGCTGCAATCCACACCCCGTCGTCTCTTGCTACGGCTCTCGGACTCGTAGCTGCTTTAATGATCGGCGAAGTGGCGGTGCAGGTCGGGCTTTTCTCGCATGAAGTCGTCTTGTATCTCGCTGTCGCAGCCATCGGCACGTTTGCTACGCCGAGCTATGAGCTGAGCATAGCGAACAGGCTTGCAAGAATCGTTCTCCTGATCGCCGCAGGTGCATTCGGACCGATCGGCTTTGTCATTGCGATATTCTGCTGGGTGATTTATCTCGTCAGAATGAAGTCGTTTCATGTGCCGTATTTATGGCCGTTTATTCCTTTTGACTACAGAGCCTTCCGCGATATCGCAATTCGCACGCCGATGCCGCTGAAAAACAGAAGACCCGTATTTTTGGATCCCCAGGATCCCGACCGCTGAATGTCTGTTTTCCGGCAGGAAAACAGGCTTTTTTTTTGCTTGACGCCGGACAGCTTTATGAATACTCTAATGTTAGACCTTTAAAGAATGGTGAAATCAGATGAAAACAGCCTATGATGTACAGCTTTTGCTGAAGCAGTTTGGATGTTATGTTTACTTTGGAGATCGCGAGCTTGAACTTGAATACATGATGGACGAACTGAAGGAAATGTTTCTTTCAAATTTGATAGAAAAAGAACAATGGGTTCAAGGTGTTTCAATTTTGCAGAATGAACTCACAAATATAAAGAGAAAATAAAACAGGGATTAGAGGGGGATCAGTATGAATGACAGCTGGCTGGTCGGGGTCGACCTTGGAGGAACAACAGTAAAACTCGCTTTTGTAAGCGCTTATGGCGAAATCCTGCACAAGTGGGAAATCCCGACCGATAAATCAGGGAAAACGGTTACGGTAAGCATCGCGAAAGCCATCGACAGCAAATTGAACGAGCTCGGCAAACCGAAGCACATCTTAAAATGGATCGGCATGGGCGCTCCCGGACCCGTCAATACGGAGACCGGCATCGTTTATAAAACGACGAATATGGGCTGGGAAAACTACCCGTTGAAAGACCATCTGGAAGCAGAGACAGGGATAGCTGCGGTCATTGAAAATGACGCGAACATCGCAGCTCTCGGCGAAATGTGGAAGGGAGCGGGAGACGGCGCGAAGGATTTGATTCTTGTTACATTGGGAACGGGCGTTGGAGGCGGCATTATTGTAAACGGGGAAATCGTCCGCGGGCAAAACGGAGCAGGCGGTGAAATCGGCCACATCTGTTCTGTTCCAGAAGGCGGAGCGCCGTGCAACTGCGGAAAAAGCGGCTGTATCGAAACGATCGCTTCGGCTACCGGCATCGTCAGGATTGCCAAAGAAAAAATAGAATCTGACCATCGAGATACAAGCTTGCGTGAATGTCTGGACATAACGGCGCGCGACATCTTTGAAGCCGCCAGAAAAAACGATCCTGTTGCCGGCGAAGTCGTCGATTATGTGGCGGGTCATTTAGGAATGGTCCTCGCTAACTTGGCGAGCTCGCTTAATCCTTCAAAGATCGTAATCGGCGGAGGCGTGTCAAAAGCGGGAGAAATCCTGCGCTCCAAAGTTGAACAATCTTTCAAGCGCTTTGTATTCCCGCGGGCCGGCGAGGCGGCTGAGATCGTAATCGCTTCACTTGGAAACGACGCAGGCGTGATCGGCGGTGCATGGATCGCAAAAAACCAATGGCTGAAAAGCCAGGCGCAGCCTGTTTTATAAAGCATTTTCGGACCGCTTTGCAGCATTGTTAACACTTTTAAGCCAATGTGAAAAATGATTGATTTTTTTGTACAGACAGGTTAAGATATGATTTAGTAATTTTAGCGATTTTTCTAAAATAAACAATATGTGGAAATGCCGTTTGCAGAAACATGCGTCTTGCTGCATAGGGAGGTTTGGAATGCGAAAGTCATTTTTTTCAAAAATTTCGTTTTTGTTAATCGCGACATTGCTGATGTGGCTGAAAACGTATGTCGTCTACAAAACAAGCTTCAACATTAAAATTGAAAACTTCATGCAAGAGTTTATATTGTTCATCAATCCTTTAAGCTTTTTGCTGTTTATATTCGGAATCGGCCTGTTTTTTAAAGAAAAAAACAGAAACCGGTTTATTATCGGGGCAAGCATCGTCCTGACGTTTGTCTTGCTTGCCAACATGATTTTCTACCGTTTTTACAACGACTTTTTAACCATTCCTGTTTTGTTCCAGACGAATAATATGGGCGATTTGGGAAGCAGCATCAACTCTTTGTTTATGCCGGCCGATTTGCTTCTCATCGTTGATATTGCCATTTTAATTTGGCTGTACAAGCGCCAGCCTGCCAAAACAGGCGGAAAGGCGACAAGAAAGGAGCGCGCGGCTTACTATCTATTTGTCGCTGCCGTTTTCTTTTTTAATTTAGGGATTTCTGAAACAGAAAGACCGCAGCTTTTGACAAGATCGTTTGATAGGGAAGTTCTTGTGAAAAACATCAGCCTTTACAACTTCCATATCTATGACGGGCTGATCCAGTCGAAGCAGTCTGCGCAGCGTGCGCTGGCCGACAGCAACAGCCTCACGGAGATTGAAAACTATGTCAACGCAAACCGCACGGACACCAACAAGGATCTGGCCGGGATCGCCAAAGGACGGAATGTGATCCTCGTTTCTCTGGAATCCACCCAAAGCTTTGTCGTAAACCAAAAGTTAAACGGCAAAGAGATTACGCCGTATTTAAATGACCTGATTAAGAAAAGCTACAGCTTCGAGAATTTCTATCATCAGACAGGCCAAGGCAAAACGGCTGATTCCGAATTCATTGTCGACAACTCTCTCTACCCTCTTGGAAGGGGAGCGGTCTTCTTTACAAATGCAGGAAACGAATATACGGCAATGCCTGAAATATTGAAGAACCACGGCTACTATTCCTCGATTTTCCATGCGAACAACAAAAGCTTCTGGAATCGGGATATTATGTACGAAACGTTTAAATACGATAAGTTTTACGATATCAAATCCTATGATGTAAACGAAGAAAATTCAGTTGGATGGGGATTGAAAGATAAGGAATTTTTCGAACAAACATCAGAGCTGATGAAAGAAATGCCTCAGCCTTTTTATACCCGTCTGATCACGCTGACAAACCATTTTCCGTTTGAGCTTGATGAGGAAGATAAACTGATCAATGAATTCGATTCAAAAAGCCGTACGTTAAACAGATATTTCCCGACCGTCCGCTATCAGGATGAAGCGCTTAAACGTTTCATTGAAAAGCTGAAAGAAGACGGCCTCTACGATAATTCTGTTATCGTTTTATACGGTGACCATTACGGGATTTCCGAAAACCATAACGAAGCGATGAGCCAATTCCTCGGCAGAGAAGTAACCCCTTTTGAGGAAGTGCAGCTTCAAAGAGTCCCGCTTGTGATCCACATTCCGGGAGTGACGGATAAAGAGCCGAAAACCATTGACACGGTCGGCGGCCAAATCGACATTCGACCGACTATACTGAATCTTCTCGGAATCGATTCAAGCGATCAGATCCAGTTTGGAAACGACCTGTTTGCCAAAGACAAAACGGAGTTCACAGTGCTCCGCGACGGCAGCTTTATTACGAAAGACAAAGTATACACAGACGGCATATGCTATGATAAATCGACAGGCGAGCCGTCTAAAGATAAAAAAGGCTGTGAGCCGTACATTGAAAAAGCCAAACAGGAGCTTTCATACTCAGATCAAATCATTTACGGCGACTTGCTGAGGTTTTATGACAGCGAGCGCTTAAAAAAGCAATCTGACTCCAAGCCAAAAGACGAGTAAGCTTCTTTTTAGGCGGAGAAAGCTGATGCAGCAGGCCGGATATCGTTCCGGCCTGTTTTTAATGACAAGAGGCCGTCATAAAAATCATGATCAAACCGATGCCGGTTATGATATAATTGATAATGATTCTCTTTATCGGGTGATCAAACAGGAAAGAAGGTATGAAGAGTGAATATTAAAGGTAAGACGATCGCGGCAGCGTGTTTTGTACTATTATTGATCGCAGCATTGACAGCATGCGGCAATCAAACAGAGAGCAAAGATTCTTCTTCTAAATCAAAAAGCGAAGAAACGATTACATACAAGGCTGAAAACGGAACGGTTAAAGTGCCGAAGCATCCGAAGCGGGTGGTTGTCATGGCTGACGATTATTTCGGCTATTTCAAGACACTCGGTCTCAATGTAGTGGGCGCCCCTGACAGGGTTTTCAAGAATCCTTATTTCAAGGGGAAAACCGATGGTGTGACAAACATAGGTGAAGGAAATTCTGCTGAAAAGGTTATTCAATTAAAACCGGACTTGATTGTCGTATGGACGACCCAAGGCGCTGATATCGAAAAGCTGGAAAAAATCGCTCCGACGGTCGCGTTGAAATATGACAGTCTGAATAGCACTGAACGGCTGAAGGATTTCGCAAAAATGACAGGCACTGAAGATCAAGCGGAGAAATGGCTGGCTGAATGGGACAAAAAAGTTGCGGCGGCCAAATCAAAAGTTCAAAAAGCTGTCGGGAACAAAACGGTTTCCATTATGCAAACTAACGGTAAAGAAATCTTTGTATTCGGCGATCAATTCGGAAGGGGAGGAAGCATTGTTTACCAAGATCTCGGCTTAAAGGCGACAAAGCTGACAAAGGAAAAAGCAATCGACGAAGGCCCGGGCTACACGAGCATTTCCTTAGAAAAGCTGCCTGATTTCGCTGGAGATTATATATTTATAGGACCTTGGGAATCAAGCGGAGACGACAGCGCCGTGCTTAATACATCCATTTGGAAGAACCTTGGGGCGGTCAAAAACCAACATGTCTATAAAATCGACCCTGTCGGCTTCTATTTTTCCGATCCGATTTCATTAGAGGGCCAGCTCGAATTTATTACAGAAAACTTAACAAAATAGAAGAACTTCCGCCTTGTCAGGCGGAAGTTTTTTTTGCGCGCGAAACCGGGGTGAACCCTCATTGAAAAAGCGATTTTCAAGTGCAAGCCGGGAGAGTTTTTAAACGAGCATTCCTCATATGCTATTGTGGGAGGGATCATTGATGGCATTCATCAACATCAAACCGGAGTTAAAGCAGAATATGGAAAGACTGTCTGACATTCTGAACATACCCGAACCGCTTTTAATCAGTGCAAATGCAAATGTATCCGCGGACGAACTTTATTTTCCGGGAGTATCTTTTCATGCAGGAAAAAACGTTCAAGCAGCAGAAACATATGAACAGCTGCAATTATTGGCGAATCAATACACGTTTGAAGATGAACAGTGGCTGACAAAAACAGCCGTTTACGATTCAGCAGAACTGAAAAAGGAAATTGGCAGATTGACGGAATGCTTTCCGTTTGTTACTTCCCGTATCATCGGCCGCTCAAGCATGGGCCAGCCTATATATGAACTGCTCCTTGGAGCTGAAAATGCCGGAAAAAGAACGCATATGAATGCCTCTTTTCATGCCAATGAATGGATCACCACTTCTGTTTTGATGAAATGGCTCAAAGAATACTGTTATCATTTATGTACAGGCCAGACCGCTTTAGGTTTTTCGCCGCTCGATATTTTTTCATCAACAAAGCTTTCCGTCGTGCCGATCGTTAATCCCGACGGTGTTGACCTTGTACTTAACGGCCCCGGTCATCTTGGGATCGCGAGAGAAGCGCTGGATGAGATGAACGAGCATCAGCCGGATTTCCGGGAATGGAAAGCCAATATAAACGGAGTGGATTTAAATAATCAGTTTCCGTCTTTCTGGGAGATCGAAAAACAAAGAAAACCGCCTAAATCCCCTTCCTACAGAGACTACCCCGGAGATGAACCGCTGACAGAACCGGAAGCGGCAGCGATGAGGGATTTAATCGCAAACGAGCCGCCTGACCGGCTTGTGGCGCTTCACACACAGGGGGAGGAAATTTATTGGGGATACAAGGGATTGGAGCCTCCTGAATCAGCTGATGTGATCCAAACATTTGAGCGCCTGAGCGGTTATAAGGGCGTCAGATATATAGACAGCTATGCAGGATTTAGAGATTGGTTTATTCATTATTACGGAAGAGAAGGATATACTGTTGAACTTGGCAAAGGAAAAAATCCTTTACCGCTGAAACAATTTGACGATATATATTGTAAAAGCAGAGGAATACTTTGGGCATCCTGTTTTTTTGAAAGCTGAAACTTTTCACGGTGAAAATCGTAAATTAGACAGCCAAACATTTATGGAGGGAGAATGGCCGGTTTGAGAGTTTCATTATTGATTATTGCCGCTCTGATGGCCGTGGCTGCGGCTGGTTGCACGCCGCAGCATCAAGAAGGATCAAAAAGCGTTCATCATGAGGAGCCGGAAGGGAAAAGAGAAAGCGGTGCAGCAGTAAAAGATAAAAAAGTGATAGCGCTGAAGGACCGGCACTTTGATGAGACGGCAGGATGGCTTGATAATGAAACCGTTATATACACCGCAACCGATCCGGTCGGAGGAAGTGAAATCAAATCATATGATATATTTAAAGGGACGGGCAAAACGATCTACAAGACAGATGACAGGCTGATAGCGTCGGAAGTCAACAGTGAAAAAGGCATGATTCTTATCCAAACCGCCGGAAACGGCTCTGAAATGAAGTTAACTTTGCTTAATTTACAGGGGAAACAGCTGTTTGCAAAAAAATTTCGCACGCATGAGTTGCAAGTGGACTGGAATCGATTCGATCCTTCTCTTTTATATGTCACAACATTCACGAAAGACTGGAATTATGAATCAAGCCTAATTGATGCAAAAGAAGAGCAAACGGAAAAAAACATCGCACAGGCCGCCTTTATTCATTGGACTTCCGCCGACACTTTTGAATATATCAAATGGAATGAACGGGACCGGGAAAAGCCGGCTCCTGTTTATTCCTACAGCACAGCGGACGGACGGGAAAAGAAGCTCGCAGGCGATGCCGTACTTCTCGATATTGTAGGCGATATGCGGCTCATCGTAACGCCTTCATCCGATCAGCGCCAGGGCACCTACATATTTTCAGACGTTTCTTCATCGGAAAAGAAAATCTCTTTCAAGTTGCCGCTGTTCTCGGAATATGGCAGCCTGTCACCGATGGAATACGGTTATGACCCTCGGCATGAGCTGTTTTATACGTATCAGCCAAATGAGTCGGGCTCCTTGTATGATCTGATTTCCGTCAACCTCAAATCAGGCAAGCGGGAAGTCATTCGTGAAAAAGTGGAAATGCTTCCGATTACCTTATCTCCTGACGGGGATTATGCATTGTACGGCTATACTCAGGATCAAATCATTTCACTCAACTCAAAAACAGCAGCGCCCCTTGTGACCAAAGAATAGAAAGGAGAATGGACAGTGGCCATAGCAGACGTCACCATCATACCGATCGGTACCGAGACTCCGAGCGTAAGCGCGTATGTAGCGGAGATTCAAACCATTTTGGAAGGATTTAAAAAAGAGGGCAAAATCAATTATCAGCTGACACCGATGAATACTTTGATTGAAGGGGAACTAAGCGATTTATTTCAGGTGATTCAGACGATTCACGAAGCGCCTTTCCAAAAAGGCATCCACAGAGTAGCGACAAATATCAGGATTGACGACCGCCGTGATAAGAAAACGACGATGGAGGGCAAGCTTGCAAGCGTTCAGCGTCATTTCAGTCAATAAGAAAGACAGCCTTGTTCCGAAATAACGGAATAAGGCTGTCTTTGTCTAAAGGCATCGGGTTTAGTGGACTGTCGGATACCCGCTGTTAATAATTGTCATGACGGTAAACCATCCGAACACTAAAAAAGCCGCCCCGCCGAACAAGATGCCAAGAACGTTGATTTGTTTAAGAGAACGAAGAACCCCAAGAGCAGATAATATCGTGACTAGACCGAAAATGATCACGAGCAACATCAATATAAACCCCCTTCGCTTGGATCCCCTGCAGTATATTTCCAATTTTATTTTAACCGTTTTCATCAAATTTGTCGAGGACAACATGATTCATTGAAAGTTTCTCACAAAACCTTCATAATGGAACAAAGAAAGATGAATCTGAGGTGAAAATAATGAAATGGAGAAGAATGCCTTTAGGGCCTATCCAGACGAACGCTTATATTTTATCCAATGATGACGGCACCTGCTTAATATTTGATCCAGGCAGCGAATCAGGGAAGCTGAATGCATACATAAAAGAAAACGGGCTGAAACCTCTTGCCGTATTGCTCACTCACGCTCATTTTGATCATATCGGAGCTGTGGACAATGTCAGAAAAGAATGGAACATTCCTGTATACGTGCATAAAAATGAAGCTGAATGGCTGACTGATCCTTCATTAAACGGTTCAGCGCTGCTTACAGGGCAGACGATCACAGCAGAAAAAGCAGATCATCTGATCGAAGAAGAGGGAGACCTTAAAATCGGCCCTTTTACGCTCCGCATGCTCTTTACGCCTGGGCATTCTCCGGGCAGCGTCTCGTATTATGCCGAAGAGGAAAACCTGATCGTTTCCGGCGATGTTTTGTTTAAAGGAGGGATCGGGCGTACAGACCTGCCGGGGGGCAATCAAAAGGTGCTGATGGACAGTATTCATCAAAAACTGCTGACACTTCCGGAAGAGACGCTTGTGTTAAGCGGGCACGGCCCCGAGACGGACATTGCAACAGAACAGGAACAAAACCCGTTCATCAACGGATTTACTTTGTAAAACATAAAAAAAGACGATCCATCTGGATCGTCTTTTTTTAATGGCCTCCCTGTCCGGGAACCATAATGAACACAGAATAATATGTAAATGCGGCAAAAAAGATTGTCAAGTAAGCACCGAAAATATAAATGTACATCCGCTCGGTCAAGTTGAGATACGATAAGAACACAAAAAATACAGTTTGACCGAAGAACAGCAGTGATGCATCTTTCATATTTCCTAAATAAAACATGACCGCAAAGATACCTGTCCAGAAACCTAACACACGGAACATGCGATTCATTTATATCCCTCCCAAAAAGCCCCTTTGATTTCATTATAAATCAATTTATCTTAAAATGTAAACATTTTCATTTTGGGAAAAACAATTCATTTTTTACAATTTTGTGATAAGGAATTTAAAAAATAACCTGTCACGTGTTTAAACGGAAAACATCACGGGTACTGAAACATACAAAGACAAAGTCAGTACATTTAAGGAGGAATCATTCATGGAAGAGCTGACCTTTTATTCATACCCGAGCTGCACATCATGCCGAAAAACGAAACATTGGCTGAAAGCGAACCAGGTTGATTTTACAGAACGGCATCTTTTCAGGGAAACGCCGAACCAGGATGAATTGAAACATATTTTGTCTCTCACGACCGAAGGAATCGATGAAATATTGGCGACAAGAAGCCAGGCATTTAAAGAGTTAAATCTTGATATTGAAGAATTAACGGTAAGCGAAGTGCTGGAATTGTTAATTCAAAAGCCAAAGCTGCTGAGACGCCCGATTATCGTAAACGGCGATAAGCTGGTCGTCGGATACAATCCCGGCGAACTCTTAAAATTAAAAAAACACACCTTACACCGTTCTGTTTCCTGAAAAAAACGAAGATTGCTGACATATTGCATGTTCAGCATATCTTCGTTTTTTCGCCTGTGTAACTGGGCTAGCTGGATTCGAACCAGCGCGTCACGGAGTCAAAGTCCGTTGCCTTACCGCTTGGCTATAGCCCAATGCGCTTACATATAGTGTTGACAATCGATTTCGTTTTATACATAGCATTCAAATCAGTTGGTCATTAAGCGATTGATTTAAAGGGAAAACAATGAGGAGGATTGACATGGAAAACAAGCATGCAGCCCTTTATGAGTATCTGGTCAAACAGGCGGACAGAATCACAGATGAATGGCTGTCCCGAACAGCGTCTGAAAAAGAAAAAACGGCACAGCAATACAAGGACTTTATACTGGCTGTTTCAAAGGTATTTGCCAAAGATGAACAGGCGCTATGCTGGAATAAAGCTTCCGGGTGCGCCAAGGAAATTGCCTACGACAGGGCTGTCAGCCAAATTCCGGTTACCGAAAGCATAAATGGTTTTAAAGTGTGCCGTGAACTTTTAATAGATGAGATCGAGCAATTTTCAGATGAACATGCACCAGACAGTTCGAAAAAAGATTTTTTTATCTGGAATAAACAGCTTCACTTAATGATGGATGAGGTCATAGAGCAGTTTATTCTTGAATATGAGCATACGACAAAGAGCCAATTGAAGGCGCAGACCGAGATGATTCGCGAACTGAGCGCACCGGTCATACCGGTATCAGAGCACATCGGTGTGCTGCCGCTCATTGGTGAAATTGATACTCACAGGGCAACGGTGATCATTGAATCTGCGCTCACGCAGTGTGCTGAGCTTCATCTCTCGCATCTTTTTATTGATATTTCCGGTGTTCCTGTTGTCGATACGATGGTCGCCCATCAGTTGTTCAAAGTCGTAGACAGCACAAAGCTGCTTGGCGTTGAAACGGTTCTTTCGGGTTTGAGACCGGAGATTGCCCAAACAGTTGTGAAGCTCGGCATGGATTTTTCACATATTAAAACAGAACAGAGTCTTGCTAAGGCGCTTTGCAATAAAGGCTTCTGCATCCATGAAGACGGCAAGGCCGAAGAGCAGGTTTAAATTTCTATTTCAGCGGCTTGAAGTCGAATAAAATAGTCAAATCGGTATTCGGAGATTCCGTTTTTGTTACGTATTCGGCTTGATTTGCGCTTTTTATGGATTTGATGCTTCCGATGGTTTTCGTATAAACTGCGCTTAGAAAGGAGGCGCAATGGTTTGTACACGATCGAATCATTAAGCGGAAGATTAATTGACGAGGCATATAGAATGAAGGCGTCAGACATTCATATTGTTCCCGGTGAAAAAGAGGCGGTGGTACGCTTCAGGATTGATGACGAACTGTTTCAAAAAGACGGATTAACGAGAAATGAGTGCTCTAGACTCATTTCTCACTTTAAATTTCTTTCTTCGATGGACATTGGCGAGAGACGGCTGCCGCAAAGCGGGGCTTTAACTCTTTATATCAACCGTGAGCCCGTTCATTTAAGGATGTCCACTCTGCCCACCATCCATGATGAAAGCTTGGTCATCAGGCTTCTTCCCAAGATGAGCAGCAAGCCGCTCACAAAGCTCTCATTGTTCCCGAGTGCAACATTCAAGCTGCTGTCTTTTCTGAAGCATTCCCACGGATTAATGCTTTTCACCGGCCCGACAGGCTCGGGAAAAACGACAACACTCTATTCTTTAATTGACTACGCCAAGCGGCATTTTAAGCGAAATATCATTACGTTGGAAGACCCGGTCGAATCAAGAAGCGAAAACATTTTGCAAGTACAAGTGAACGAAAAAGCGGGCATGACTTATTCTGCGGGGTTGAAGGCGGTGCTGCGCCACGATCCGGACATGATCATCCTAGGGGAAATTCGCGATGCCGAAACAGCCCAAATCGCAGTCAGGGCAGCTTTGACGGGACACCTTGTTCTATCGAGCATGCATGCGAAAAATGCTAAAGGTGCGATATACAGGCTGCTCGAGCTCGGCGTTGATATGACAGAAATTGAACAAACATTGGTCGCAGTCAGCGCCCAGCGTCTTGTCGATATCGTCTGTCCGTTTTGCGGCGACAGCTGCACTTTGTATTGCAGATTGTCGAGACCAGTTAGAAGAGCAAGCGTCTTTGAACTTTTGTACGGAAAAAGCCTTAATCTCTGCATCGAAGAAGCAAAAGGCAGATGCGGTGGCATCAAAACAGACACCTTAAAAATGCTGATCCGCAAGGGAATAGCACTCGGATATCTGCCGTCGAAAACTTATGAACGCTGGATAGGCCATGAAGATTAAAATGAAGTGGCCTGTCCGGGAACAGGCGGACCTTCTGAAAAAACTAGGAGACATGATGCAGAGTGGCTATACGATTTTGGATGCTTTAAGTATGCTGAAATTGCAATTGAATGAAAGACGAAGAGCGGATCTGACATTTGCGATGGAGAAGCTGACAGAAGGGTGTCCTGTGTTTCAAGTTCTTGAAATGATTTCCTTTCACAAGGATGCTGTCACCATTGTTTACTTTGCCGAACAGCACGGGAATTTGCCATTTGCCTTTAGGCAGAGCGGAGAGCTGCTTCACCGCAAGATCGCTCAAAGCGAAAAATTAAAGAAAGCCGCCAGATACCCCTTGTTTTTAGTTTTAACGGTCTGCGTCATCATCTCTATTATGAAATCAGCAATAGTTCCGCAATTTTCCGCCATCTATGAATCGATGAACGTTGAAACGTCTTTTGCAACGACTCTCATCTTTTATGTTTTCGATCACTTTTATCTTTTTTTCGCGGGACTGCCGCTGGTTGCCGCAGCTCTATCCCTCTATTATCTGTGTTCATTCCGCCATAAACCTCCAGAAGACAAAATGGCCTTTCTCATTACAATTCCCTTGCTGGGCCAAACCTTCAAACTATTCAACAGCTATTTTTTATCGCTCCAGCTGAGCAATCTTTTGCAAGCGGGTCTGTCTGTATATGACAGTTTAAAAGCATTTGAAAGCCAGCCGTTTTTACGATTTCATAAAAATGAAGCGAAGCGCTTGATCGAGCGGCTGAAACAGGGGGAGAGTCTGGAGCAGATGCTGGCCGGACATCCGTTTTATGAAAATGATTTAGCAAAGGCTGTTGCACACGGCCAACTAAATGGGCACTTATACAGAGAGCTGTATTCATATAGTCAGTTTTTGATTGAGCGGCTTGAAAGAAAGGCCGAAAAATGGACAGGCCTGATCCAGCCATTGATTTACGGGCTAACCGCGGCGATGATATTAATTCTTTATTTGTCCATGCTTTTGCCAATGTATCAAATGATGAACCAGCTATAAGGAGGACGGAACTGTGAATGAAAAGGGATTTACACTGATAGAAATGTTAGTCGTCATGCTCGTTATCTCCATCCTGCTGTTGATCACCATTCCGAATGTGACCAAGCATAACCAAAGCATCCAAAAGAAAGGATGCGAAGGATTAATCAATATGGTTCAAGCGCAGATCACGGCCTATCAGATGGATCATGACGGGAAAACGCCGAACAGGGCGGAGCTTGAATCTGAAGGTTACATAAAAAAGAACTTAAAGTGTCCGAATGGGAAAGCAATTAAAATTTCAAACGGCAAAGCACAGGCTGATTGACGGTTATGAATCAAAAAGGATTTACGCTTTTGGAAAGTTTAACTGTATTGATGATCGGTTCTATTATGTTCTCTCTTCTCTTTGCTCTACTGCCTCCCATTTATGAAAAAAGAATCGTTCAGCACTTTGTCTCACAGCTTGAAGAGGATTTGCTTTACGCTCAGCAGACGGCTCTCGTCCGCCATACGACGGTTAAGGTGCAGTTTGACTTTGCCGGCTGCCGCTATATCATGAAGCATTCGGACGAAGGCTCATCGCCTGAACTGGTCAGGACATACAGCTGCAATATCGCAATCAAAAAGTCGACGCTCAAACCAATTCTTACTTTTAATCCAAGCGGTGTTCCGAATCAAGGGGGAAAGATCGTGATCGATACACAGCATGCCTCTTTTATACTGACGATCTATTTAGGAAGCGGAAAGATTAATGTTCAAAAAAAATAAAGGCTTTACAACGGTTGAAGCTGTTTCCGCATTCGGCATATGGGTAATGATCACCATGTTATTGATCCCTATGCTTCATCAGCTGTCATTGCAGCGCGAAGCGTCCGAAAAAGAAGAAGAGACATATCGCATATTGGAGGAAAAGATCAGCCGCTACACGCTGACCGGACGGTTCCAGGCTAAAGAAGCTGTGCTTTACCGGAATACATCTTACTTTATTGAATGGAAGGAGAAGGGAGATGATTATGAAGTATGCATCTCTATTAAAAAAAGAGACAGCCAAAGGCACTGTTTCACCATTTTGCGGGCAAAGGGGATATACCCTTCTTAATATAATGTTTTCCTTAATGGTGCACATGTTCGTTGCAGGTACGATGGCCTCGATATTTCATCTGTTTTTATCCCCGGAAAGAAACGGTTCGGATATTCACCCCCGTGAATGGACGATTACTGCCGAGCAAATATTGAAGGAGTCTAGGAATTCGATTGACATAAGAAGTGCCGGTGATCATCAGTCACTAGCGATGACAAACCGCCAAGGTGACACCGTTCGCTATGAGCAATATCAGACAGTTATTCGAAAAAGGGTCAATGGAAAAGGTCATGTGCCTCTATTACAGCATGTCAAAAAAATGAGGTTTATGATTGAAAATCACCTGCTGATCCTTGAAGCGACAAGTCTAAGCGGCAAATCATACCGCACGTCTATTCCGCTCTATCATATGTAAAAGGGTGATCACGTGAAAAATTCAAAAGGATTCATTTATCCCGCTGCTGTTTTCGCAGCTGTGATTTGCATGCTCTGCGCGAGTCACTCAGCCGCTTTATTAACGAATCAGCGAACGTTTGCACAGCAAACAAAAGAATTTCACATTCAGCAAAACCTTCTCCAAAATGGAATTCTCCATGCCTTGTCCCATATTCACGAAGAGACAAAAGAAAAAGTTCAAAAACAGCATGGCTTGATATCGTATTCTGTCAGCCCGGCTCATCAGCAGCTCACACGAGTCCAGATTCAGGTAACGACAGCTTCCGGCACAGAAACAAGCGCTCAATTTCAATATGATTTAAGAAATCAAAAAATCACGCAGTGGAAGGAATATTAAAAATTGTGTGTCCAAATCATGAAGAATGTATAAAAAAAGATTCGGATGACAACACTTCAACTGACAGAACTCCCCAAGAGGTGATGCGATGAAAACGAACGATTATGTTAAATATATGACGGAACAGCTCGTAAAATATATGGACACGCCTAAGCAGGAAAGAAAAGAAATGAAAGAAAAACGTAAAGAATTAAAGCCGCCGTCCAGGATATATCAATGGTTCGGCATTCTTCCCCTTGGCTGTATCATGTTTTTTAAAAAGCATAAATAAAGACAAGCCGCTTTGCACTGCAATGCGGCTTATTTATATTCTTCCACAACGACGACTTTGTTAATTTTGTGTGTCGCAGGTTCAAATGAAATTGTGACAAACACTCCGAAATTTTTATTTCCTTCACTCAATGTGACATGGTATTGTTTGACCGCTTCATCGGCCCGCTTTCGATCCCATACTTTTTTCGTGAGGCGCACTTCTGCTTCCGGATATCTCTTTTTTGCTTCCTCAACCGCTTTTTCTTCCCACTTAGACATGCGGGCTGTTTCGTAAGCTGCCGCATGGGCATTGAGCGGCCCAATGCTAGAAAGCAGTAAAAAAGAACATAATATGACATTTTTCAGCACGGGTCATCATCCTTTCTATCCTATTTTTTCCTTGTCAACAGTGTTTATACAAAAATTAAGAAGAAATTGTGTACACTATAAAGAACTACAAACTTTTCAAAAAGATGAGAATTTGAGAGGTTTTTTGAGGAATTAAACGAAAATGTTCTTTAGAACGAACTTAATCGACTTTTTTGACAGTTTTCAAACGGCACACTTGTTCTTTATACTCTAACTATAAAGTTCTTTAAAACGAACGGAAACAAAAGCCATTACATACTCGCTAGGAGGGTAGTCATGTTCCGATTATCTCGAACTAGGAGATGCCGAAAAAGAGCCGGAAAAAACATTATCGTTTTTCAAACGCTGCTGATCATATACCTGTTAATTGGATTGGGGAGTCAGCTGTCACAGCATACAAACGCATCATTTCATGATGTGGAAACATACAGCATGACAATGAAAGCGGCCTCAACTTTTCCTCAAGATGAGAAGCAGTGGGACGGGAGCGATTTGAAGCTTCAAAAGCAGACGAAGACGAAAGGAACGGTCTGTGCACCGCTGACATTGTTTGCAGAATATAAAAACCGCGGCAGTCAAATCGCCGACTCTGAATGGAAGTGGGAGCTTCATAAACTCGGTCATTCCAAAAAGCCGCTAGAGGACGGGACTGTGATCGATAAAGGCGTGTTCAAAAAAGAAGCCGAAAGCAGCATCTACCGGATAGAGTCAAAGCGGGCAGCAAAAGGAGGGCTATACGCTTTTAAATTGATCAGACCTGAAGGCCATCCAGATGTTAAAAAGGGCAAACCTTTCATTTGGTCAAATGTAATGGAGCTTCAAGACTGCAATGAAGAAACACCGAAGCCTCCTAAAAAAGCTTCAGCAAAACCAAAGCAAACTGAACAGACTCAAACAACGCAAAAGTCTGAACAGGATATAGAGGAAACACCAAAGGACAGTGAATCCGTAGATAAAGAAAATAGAAAAGAAGATAATTCATTAGAAAGCGGGGAAGCGTCATGAAACATGTGATGAAATGGATCAGCAATTTCTTATATGTGATTATTTTCACAATCATCATCGCCGCGGTCATCGTCGTGATTTCGACAAAGTCGTCCGGCGGGGAGCCGCAGCTCTTCGGCTATCAATTGAAAACGGTTTTATCCGGATCGATGGAGCCGGAGTTTAAAACAGGTTCTGTGATTGCCGTTCAAAAAGTTGAAAATCCCGGGTCTTTGAAAAAGGGAGATATCATTACATTCATGCAAGACGAAAACACCATGGTTACCCACCGAATTATCGGTATAACAAAAAATAAATCAAATCTCATGTTCAAGACAAAGGGTGACAATAACCAAAACCCTGATTCCGATCCGGTACTGGCGGAAAATGTTGTCGCTAAGTATTCGGGCATTACGGTTCCGTATGCCGGGTATTTGCTGGACTTTGCAAGTAAACCGATCGGCACAGCCATTTTGCTGATCGTGCCGGGACTCTTGTTGATTCTTTATGCAGTAATTACTGTATCCGCGGCTTTAAGAGAGATTGACCAAAAAGCTAAAGCAATTGAAGCCGCTGGAAAAGATCAATCAGTTTCCATGTAATCTTCGTTGGTCACCTGAACATTCAGGTCTCCATATATACAGATTTTCTTAATTATAAAAGGAGGAGTTATCAATGGGTACAAAGAAAAAACTAGGATTAGGCGTTGCGTCTGCTGCGCTTGGACTGGCATTAGTAGGAGGAGGAACTTGGGCTGCGTTTAACGACATCGAAACAACTCAAGCAACTTATGCAGCAGGTACGCTTGACTTAAATGCGAAAGATACATCTGCAAGAGTGAACTTGTCCAACTTAAAACCAGGCGACAAATTCACTAAAGATTTCGAGTTCAAAAATGACGGATCACTTGCGATTAAAGAAGTGCTGATGCAGGTTGGCTACAGCAATTTCGTTGACGGAAACGCGAAAAACGGCGGAAAAAGCACAGCGGAAGACTTCCTGAAACAATTTAAAGTCAGCGTTCTGACTGTCGGAGTTGAAGGCGGTAACGGCTATCCTAAAAACATCATTTTAGATGAAGCCAACCTTTATGATCTGTACAATATGTCCGCGAAAAAAGATAAGAACGCATATGAAAAAGTGAAGAAAGCCATTGAGCCAGAGTTCCTGCATGACAATGGCAAAATCAATGTAGCGACAATCAACGGAAAAACTGCGCCTGAATACGACGGCATTCCGAAAGACCCATATGACTTTGATAAAGTTCAATTGGTGATTGAGTTTGTAAATGACAAAACAACAGACGCCAGCGGCAGAATGGTACAGAACAAATATCAAGGTGATTCTGTACAGCTTGACTTCTCATTCGAAGCTACTCAATGGAACGGCTTGACAATCGACGGCAAAAAACATGCCGATGAAAAAGGTTATGTGAAAGAGAACGAAAGAGCGCACAGTGAAGATAAATAATGGTGCAATTTAAAAAACGGATCTTTATGATCCGTTTTTTTATGTTCATGAGGAATCGGCTTATTCAGCGTAAAAAATGCCAAAGGGAGTAAGATGTGTTTCCCTTACTCCTTTTCCTGTCTTTTCTTCCACTTTTGATAATCTAAAAATTCTCGAAATTGTTTTTTAGAAACCCCTGATGCCATAGCGTCACGAACTAGATTTTCCCATTCACTATCTAATTGACCATCGTATTCGGTTTCATCTTTCTCATCGAGCAGGGTATGAACCGAGACGTCCAGAACAGCGGAGACTTTTTCTAGAAATTGAATGGAGGGGTTTGTTTGCAAGTTTCTTTCTATTGAACTTAAATAAGACTTCGCTACCCCAGCCTTTTCAGCTAGTTCAGATAGTGAGTAGCCTTTTTCTTTTCGATATTGTTTAATACGCTGGCCAATCAATGTCATCACCTTCCTTTCGATATTATAGCACATTCAGAAAGGATTTATTGAATGACTTCTTTCAATTGATGTGGAAGGATTTGAAGACTTCTTTCCCAAATTGAGAAAAATACGTATTTCCTCTGGACTAATGCCTTGTTCAAGAGCGTGTTTAATCAAGTCTGTCCACTCCTCATCCAATTCTTCTTTCTCATTTTTATCTTTATTCATACATTTCCCCCCCAAAATACTTGATTATGTATTTCAGACAACCATGTTGTGATAAACAAAGATAAACCTCAAGGCTCAACACTTTTCCAAGCTTGTCCAAATGCTGTTACGAAAGTTTCTCTTTTCTCTTTAGTTCTATTATAATTCCAGCTCTCTGAATAAAAACAAGAACGATGTCGAATTGGAAAAATTATCCTGAATTTTTTTTACGCAGATAAAATAATCCCCCGTTTTGAACTTTAATATCGATTTTAGGCTCGTAAAGCGTTTGGAGGGCCTTTTTCTCAATTTCGTATTCCTCCGGTTTTTCTTCAGTATCCTCGTAAAATTGGTTTAAGAGTGCCAGGTCGTTATTCCAACGTTTCAGGGAAGCTTCAGCCCAATCAAGCGGTTCGCTTCTGGCCGCCTGTTCGATATAGCGCTCAAGCCGTTTTATGCCGCTTTCCGGCTTAATCAACGGCGACATCGTATAACAGTAGTCAGAGATCTGTGAGGAAAGCTCGCGTGCTTCCATTTGCTCTTGAAACGATTCGGTCAGCTGGCCGCTGATTAAGTGAAGGCCAAGGGACAGAAGCTTATCTTTTTTCATGTCGGACTGGTACGAGATCGTCACATTCATGCCGAGCCAAGGTTCCAGAGGGATATGAGCCCCTTCGGAACGGATTTTCTCATAAAGGCGAATAAATTTGCCGTTTTTTTGCACTGCCTGGAAAATTTGAAAAAGTCTTGGTGATCCAAAATGAATAAACTCCCCTTCGATATCGGAAGGGGCCTCGTCTTCATTCGTGATCAGCGTGATTTTCATCGGATTCGGCTCTCCTCCCGTCTTTTCAAGCCAGTGCCAGTAAAACGGCCTGTTCATGATTTGTTTATCGACCTCAACCGTCAGCTGCACGGTCATGTGGCCTGGACTTTTGTCGGTGATCGTGCAGCCGTTTGCGGTGAAAAAACGTTCTAAAAACAGGTAGATTTCTTCCTGACGCATTTGAATTTAGCCTCCTATCTGTGTATGGTTTGAAACGTCTTCATTTCCGTAAGAGATGAAAGAGGTTAAGTTTTCCATTTTGATTTTCATTTCCTCGTCTGTCGCAGAGTAAAAAAGAATATCGTGGAGGTGCTCTTCAAAATTGCCGACCTCGATTTTTGTTAAAATATCATCCAAGTCTCCGACGACTTTTTCGAACAAATGAATCTTTTCATAAAGAAGCTTTAAAATATGTTCTTCTACGGTATGCTTTGTTGCCATATTGTAAATGTAGACATCGCGTTCCTGGCCGAGCCGGTGAATCCTGCCGATTCTTTGTTCGAGGCGCATCGGGTTCCACGGAAGGTCATAGTTGATGATTTTATTGCAAAATTGAAGGTTGATTCCTTCGCCGCCTGCTTCAGTCGCGATCAGAACTTGCACTTTGCCCCTGAACAAATCTTTCATCCAGTCTTTCTTTCCTCTTTTAAATCCGCCTCTGAACGGTACGGAACTGATGCCGTTCTGCTGGAGGAACCATTGCAGATAAATCTGCGTCGCCCTGTATTCGGTAAAGATGATGACTTTGTCATCGAGTTCTTGAATGAGTTCAACGACTTTCAGCGCTTTTGAATTTTGTGCGACCTCGTTGACCTTTTCGATCAAATGGTGGATGACAGGTTCAGAGATTACCGGCGCTTCGCGGTCCTTTCGGTCAAGCATGTTTTTCAGCGTCATATAGACAGCCTCCCTGCTTGAACAGCATTCGCGCTCCAATGTCATGATTGAGAACATGCTTGATGAATGCTGATGATTTGTCTTCAGCTTTTTAATCTCGTCATACAAAGCCTGTTCTGTAGGCGAAAAGGAAATAGGCACGGTTTCGACATGACGCTTTGTCCAGGTGATGCCGGTATCATGCCGCCTGTTTCTGATCATGACTTTATTGATAAGGGACTTCAAGCGCTCGTGTGCTTCAGCTGAATTGATCTGTTTTGTATAATCTTTGTTGAAGTTGCTTTCATTTCCCAAGTGTCCGGGTTTTAGCAGGGAGACGAGATTAAATATTTCGTCGATCTTGTTTTGGATCGGCGTCGCCGTCAGCATCAGACAGTATTTTTTCTTTAAGCTGCGGACAAACTCGTAATTTTTTGTTTTATTGTTTTTCAGTTTGTGAGCTTCATCAATAATCACCACATCGTACTGGATCGACAAAACCGTCTCTCTGTGCGGCGACCGCTTTGCCGTGTCAAGGGAGGAGACGACAACATCGCATTGCTCCCATACATAGCTTTTTTTCTGTTCAACGGCCGGAATTAAAAACTTTTCCCGAAGTTCCTTTACCCATTGCGAGACGAGCGAGGCGGGGACAAGGATTAATATTTTCTTGGCCAGCCCGCGAATCATGTATTCTTTTAATATCAGCCCCGCCTCGACTGTTTTGCCGAGGCCCACTTCATCCGCCAAGATGGCTTTTCCGTTCATCTGTTCGACCACCTTCCGGGCGACTTCGAGCTGGTGGGGAAGCGGTGTGAAGCCGGGGAGGTGGTATGGGGCCTGCAAGCCTTCAAACGTCGGAATCGCAAGCCTTTTCTGCACTTCACAGGAAAGCTGGTAAAGCTCCCAATTCGCCCACGGGCCGTCTTCATCAAGATGCTTTTTGAACTGTTCCGGCCATTCGTTGTCGAAATGAATGTCTGGTCTCATCGTCATGCCGCCTTTCTCTTCTGAGATTCAAATGTTCTTTTTTAAAAGGAAATCTTGCGTGAAAAAAACGGATTTTACTAAGAAATAAACAAAACACGAACGTTCTTATTCTGAAATAATAAATTGTTAATGGTTTTTTCTGTTGCCCAATCGTTGTGATGATGGTAGGATATTTGTAGATCATCAGTAAAAAAATCGTAAGCTTTATATAGTATGTCCATGAAAAGAAATGAATATGAGCGAATGACGGCAAGGGGAGAGACCGGCAGAGGGAAACCTAAAAGCGGCGCCGAAGGAGCAAGCTGGGGAAACAGTGAATCTCTCAGGCAAAAGAACTCTTGCTTGACGCAACTCTGGAGAGAGTTTGTATCATATTATGTTTTGCAAACCACCAAAGGGGACATCTTTGCTTTTGATGCAAAGTAAACTTTCAGGTGCCAGGACAGAGAGCCTCCAAACTGACAAAGGGGCTTCTCTGTCCTTTTTTGTGCCGTATAAAGCGGCGCAGCCATCCTGTTGATGTTGAAATCTTTCTTGTTTTCTGATGATTGGCAAACTTGTTTTTAGTTTGAAAAGCGAAGGGGGAAGCAGAATGCTTAAACGTACGCCTTTATTTGACCTTTATAAGGAATATGGCGGGAAAACGATTGATTTTGGCGGCTGGGAACTGCCAGTCCAATTTTCTTCTATTAAAGAGGAGCACGAAGCCGTCAGGACGAAAGCGGGGCTTTTTGACGTCTCACACATGGGAGAGGTCGAAATCACAGGAACGGACAGCCTTCCGTTCTTGCAAAAGCTGTTGACAAACGATGTTTCGACGCTGAAAGAAGGCGGCGCCCAGTATACGGCTATGTGCTATGAAGACGGCGGAACGATCGACGATCTCCTCGTCTATAAAAAAGCGGCCAATGTCTATATGCTCGTCATTAACGCAGCCAATATCGACAAGGACGTCGATTGGATGAACAAGCATATAAAGGGTGACGTGTCGGTTCGAAACGTATCTGACGAGATTGCGCTCCTTGCCCTTCAAGGGCCGAAGGCCGAAGCAATTTTAAAACAGGTCGCAGATCATGACCTTGCAGAATTAAAGCCGTTTATGTTCCGGGATGATGCAGCGGTTGGCAGCGTGCAGGCGCTTGTGTCCAGAACGGGATACACGGGAGAGGACGGCTTTGAGATTTACTGCCGGAATGAAGATGCAGCCTGCATTTGGAAGCTGCTCCTTGAAACGGGCAAGGATTCGGGATTGGTGCCGTGCGGCCTCGGGGCTCGGGATACGCTGAGGTTTGAAGCGAAGCTGCCGCTTTACGGACAGGAGCTCTCAAAAGACATTACGCCGATCGAAGCCGGCATCGGATTTGCCGTCAAAACGAACAAAGCCTCGGATTTCATCGGAAAAGCCGTCCTGGCAAGCCAAAAGGAACATGGAGCGGACAGAAAGCTGGTTGGCCTTGAAATGATCGATAAAGGCATTCCAAGACACGGATACGCCGTCTATTATCAAGGCGAACAAGCAGGCGAGGTGACAACCGGCACACAGTCGCCGACTTTAAAGAAAAACGTCGGCCTCGCATTGCTGAAAAAAGAAGCCTGCGCCCTCGACACCGTAGTTGAAGTGGAGATCAGAAATAAACGTTTGAAAGCCAAAATCGTGAAAACCCCATTTTACAAACGGCAGCCGTAAGTTTGCCAAGACCTTGAAAGGAGACTGAAGATGAAGCACCGTTACCTGCCAGCTACAGATCAGGATAAAAAGGAGATGCTTGAGGCAATTGGAGTCGAGAGAATCGACGAGCTATTCTCCGATATACCCGAAAGCGTCAGATTTAAAGGGGAATACCAAATTAAAAAGGCAAAGTCCGAGACGGAGCTTACAAAAGAGCTGACGAAACTCGCGGCTAAAAATAAAGATACAGTGACGTACGCCTCTTTTTTGGGAGCGGGCGTATACGATCATTACCAGCCCGTCATCGTGGATCACGTGATTTCGCGGTCGGAATTTTACACGGCCTACACACCGTATCAGCCAGAAATTTCTCAAGGGGAGCTCCAGGCGATTTTCGAATTTCAAACGATGATTTGCGAGCTGACGGGCATGGATATCAGCAACTCGTCGATGTATGACGGAGGAACGGCGTTAGCCGAAGCGGCAATGCTTGCTTCAGGACATACAAAAAAGAAAAAAATCGTCGTTTCGGAAACCGTCCATCCCGAATCGCGCGAGGTTCTAAAAACGTATGCGAAAGGACAGTACATCGATGTGGTAGAAGTCCCTTCCAAAAACGGAACAGCGGATCTTGAGGCTCTTGATGAAGCCGTCTGCGAAGATACAGCAGCAGTGATCGTCCAATATCCCAACTTTTTCGGGCGAATTGAGCCGCTGAAAGACATTAAACCGATCGCCCATAAAGGGAAAAGCATGTTCATCGTTTCCGCCAATCCGCTGGCTCTCGGGCTTTTAACACCGCCCGGGGCGTTGGGCGCTGACATCGTTGTCGGAGATGCCCAGCCGTTCGGAATCCCTGCTGCTTTCGGCGGTCCGCACTGCGGATTCTTTGCCGTCACGAAAAAATTGATGAGAAAAGTGCCTGGCCGTCTAGTCGGTCAGACGGAAGATGAAAACGGGAAAAGGGGATTCGTTCTCACCCTGCAGGCCCGCGAGCAGCATATCAGACGGGATAAAGCAACATCAAATATATGCTCCAACCAGGCGCTCAACGCGCTTGCTGCGTCAGTCGCCATGACGGCGCTCGGAAAAAAAGGCGTCAAGGAAATCGCATGGCAGAACCTGCAAAAAGCGGCTTACGCAAAAGAAGCAGCTAAACGGGCCGGTCTTGAAGTCGCGTTTGAGGGGCCGATGTTCAACGAGTTTGTCATCAGACTCAATGAACCTGTCGAAAAAGCGAATGAACGCCTGCTTGAGAAAAATATTATCGGAGGCTACGATCTCGGCGCTTCATATCCGGATTTAAAACGGCACATGCTGATCGCCGTGACAGAGCTCAGAACAAAAGAGGAAATCGATACACTCATGAATGAATTGGGGGATTGCCATGAATAATCAGGATCAATCGCTTATTTTTGAAGTATCAAAAGAAGGGCGGGTCGGCTACAGCCTTCCTGAGCTTGACGTCCCTGAAACAGATGTGACAGACGTCATTGACGAAGCGTATATCAGAGACGAACCGGCAGATCTCCCCGAAGTGTCCGAGCTTGATATTATGCGCCATTATACGGCTTTATCTAGGCGCAACCACGGAGTGGATTCGGGATTTTATCCGCTCGGTTCGTGCACGATGAAGTACAATCCGAAGATTAACGAAAAAATCGCGAGAATCCCTGGATTTTCTGCGATCCATCCGCTCCAGGATGAAGCGACCGTGCAGGGTGCGCTGGAACTTTTGTACGACTTGAGCGAGCATTTGGAAGAGATCACAGGAATGGATGAGGTCACCCTTCAGCCGGCTGCCGGCGCGCACGGCGAGTGGACCGGGCTGATGATGATCCGCGCGTTCCATGAGGCAAACGGCGATCATAAAAGGACGAAGGTTATTGTTCCTGATTCGGCCCACGGTACAAATCCGGCGTCTGCGACTGTTGCCGGATTTGAAACGGTCACCGTCAAATCGAATGACGACGGCCTTGTTGATCTGGAAGATTTAAAGCGTGTCGTAGACGAAGAAACTGCCGCGTTAATGCTGACCAATCCAAATACGCTCGGCCTTTTTGAGGAAAATATTTTAGAAATGGCTGAAATCGTCCATAGTGCCGGAGGAAAGCTGTACTATGACGGAGCGAACCTCAACGCCGTACTCAGCAAAGCAAGGCCGGGTGACATGGGATTCGACGTCGTCCATTTGAATCTTCACAAAACCTTTACGGGACCGCACGGAGGCGGAGGACCTGGGTCAGGTCCTGTCGGCGTTAAGAAGGAATTGATACCGTATTTGCCGAAGCCGGTGCTTGTGAAAAAAGACGGACGCTATACTTTTGACCATGACCGTCCGCATTCGATCGGCAGGGTGAAACCTTACTACGGAAACTTCGGGATCAATGTGAGGGCATATACGTACATTCGTTCAATGGGGCCGGACGGGCTCAAAGAAGTGACGGAAAACGCCGTTTTAAATGCGAATTATATGATGAGAAAGCTTGCTCCTTACTACGATCTGCCGTTTGACCGACACTCCAAGCACGAATTTGTGCTGTCGGGAAGGCGCCAGAAAAAGCTGGGAGTCAGAACGCTTGACATTGCAAAGCGCCTTTTGGACTTCGGCTTCCATCCGCCGACCATCTATTTCCCGCTCAATGTCGAGGAATGCATCATGATTGAACCGACAGAAACAGAGTCGAAAGAAACGCTCGATGCGTTTATCGATACGATGATCCAGATCGCAAAAGAAGCGGAGGAAACGCCTGAAGTCGTTCAGGAAGCACCGCATACAACCGTTGTGAAACGCATGGATGAAACAAAAGCTGCGCGGAAGCCCGTGCTGCGCTATGAAAAATGATAAGAAAGCCGGCGGATCGATTTCGCCGGTTTTTTTTATGTGAAAAATAATATCTTTATGTAAGCGATTTACTGATTGAATGAGAAGGATGTCTCCCGTATTAAATAGTAAATTCATCAAATTTAAAAGTAAAAATAAAAATTACTTTGCAAAACGCGATAGTTTCAATGTTTTCTAGTGAGATAATGGTTTAATTTACCTTGAAAGAAGAGGATTATGGAGCATTTAGAAGGATTCGCAAGGGTGGAGAGTGACAACGATGAATATGAAGGTATGATACAAAATGATAGCGAATATGCCGTTTGTCTCATATGTTACATAAATGTTACGGTATATTAGATTGCTTCATACGGGAGGAGAAATATGAATTCAGACGAAAAGCGAATCAAGATAAAAGTAGAAAAAGTGTCCAAAGTGTTTGGAAAGAATACAAAGAAAGCAACGCAGCTGCTTGCCGATGGCAAAACCAAAAAAGAAATTCTGAAAGAAACCGGGGCGACCGTCGGGGTGAACCAAGCAGATTTTAGCGTGTATGAAGGTGAGATATTTGTCATCATGGGTCTATCAGGGAGCGGTAAATCAACCTTGGTGCGGCTTTTAAACCGTTTGATTGAACCGACTGCAGGACATGTGCACATAGATGGTGACATGATAACAAATATGTCCAAAGACCAGCTTCGGGAAATCCGCCGAAAAAAAATCAGCATGGTCTTTCAAAAATTCGCTCTGTTTCCGCACAAAACAATTCTTGAAAACACAGAGTACGGATTGGAACTGCAAAAAGTGGATAAAAGAAAACGCCGGCTAAAAGCTATGGAATCATTAAAGCTTGTCGGGCTTGAAGGGTATGAACAGCAATATCCGGATCAGCTGAGCGGCGGGATGCAGCAGCGCGTCGGGCTTGCCCGCGCATTGACGAACGATCCGGACATTCTGCTGATGGACGAAGCGTTCAGCGCGCTTGACCCCCTGATTCGCAAGGATATGCAGGATGAACTCCTCGATTTGCATGAATCAGTAGGAAAAACGATTATTTTCATCACCCATGATCTTGATGAAGCGCTGAGAATCGGCGATCGAATCGCATTGATGAAAGACGGAAACATCGTTCAAATCGGTACGCCGGAAGAGATCTTAATGAACCCGTCGAACGAATATGTTGAAAAATTCGTTGAAGATGTCGACTTATCTAAAGTGCTGACGGCCGGCCACATTATGAAACGGGCTGAAACCGTGCGCGTAGACAAAGGGCCGCGCGTTGCACTGACGCTGATGAAAAACCTGGGGATCTCCTCGATTTATGCTGTTGACAAACACAATAGGCTCCTCGGCTCCGTCGATGCTGAAACAGCGAAGAAAGCAGCCGAAAAAAGCCAGACGCTGGAGAGCGTCATCTCAAGAGAAATCACAACCGTAGAAGAGAATGTTGTCCTGACGGATATCTTTGAATTGGTCTCTGATGCCAGCATTCCGATTGCTGTCGTCGATGAAAAACAGCGGATGAAAGGGATCATCGTCAAAGGCGCATTAATCGGAGCGCTTGCCGGAAATGACCGGTATATTAATGCTCATGAACCAGCCCATGAAGCTGTTATTCAGGAGGTGAGATAATGTTTACTTTATCATCGCTTCCCCGCATTCCTTTAGCCGATTGGATCGATCAGTT
Organism: Bacillus licheniformis DSM 13 = ATCC 14580; assembly: GCF_000011645.1. Taxonomy (GTDB): domain Bacteria; phylum Bacillota; class Bacilli; order Bacillales; family Bacillaceae; genus Bacillus; species Bacillus licheniformis. The sequence continues at coordinate 2,541,632 of NC_006270.3, read as the reverse complement.
TGTTGACTGGCTGACGGTGTCGTTCGGCGGTGTATTTAACGGAATTGCCAGCGGAGTGGAATCGTTTGTTGATGAGATTGTCCAAGGGCTGGGTTTTGTTCCGCCGGTTATGTTGACCGTTATTTTTGCCGCGCTCGTCTGGCTGATCAGCAAAAGAGGCATTGCGCTGTTTACTTTAATCGGATTTTTTATCATTGATTATTTAGGATATTGGGACGCCATGCTCCAGACATTGGCGCTTGTCGTCACATCCGTTCTGATTTCTGTCATTATCGGCATTCCGGTCGGAATCTGGGGCTCCCAAAAGAAAACGGTTCGGAGAGTCGTTACGCCCATCCTTGACTTAATGCAGACAATGCCGGCATTCGTTTATTTACTTCCGGCCATCTTCTTTTTCAATATCGGGGTTGTGCCGGGTGTTGTCGCTTCCGTTATCTTTGCGATGCCTCCGACAATCCGGATGACGATCTTAGGGATCCAGCAGGTGCCTGAAGATCTGATTGAAGCTACAGAAGCATTTGGTTCAACGACAAGCCAGCGGCTCTTTAAAGTGCAGCTGCCGCTCGCGACGAAAACCATTCTGGCCGGTATCAATCAAAGCATCATGCTTGCTTTGTCAATGGTCGTTATTGCATCAATGGTAGGCGCGCCCGGACTCGGAGAAGAAGTTTACCGGGCTGTGACCCAGCTGCAAACGGGTACCGGTGTAGAAACCGGACTTGCGATTGTTATTATTGCGATCGTACTTGACCGGGTTACACAAAATATAAAATTGAAAAAGAGCAGGGGGAATGCATAATGTGGAAAAAGATAGCGGGAATCGGCACTGCAGCGGTACTCACATTGGGTCTGGCTGCCTGCGGAAGCAGCAATAATAATGAAAATGCGTCAGTAGGCGATCAAGTCAATTATAAAATTACCGGCATTGATCCTGGAGCGGGCATTATGAATGCGACGGACCAGGCGCTCAAGGACTACGATCTCAGCAAGTGGACTGTAACGTCAGGATCAAGCTCAGCAATGACAGCCGCATTGAAAAAAGCTTATGACAAAAAAGATCCGATCATCATTACGGGCTGGACGCCGCATTGGATGTTTGCAAAATACGATCTGAAATATTTAAAAGATCCTAAAGGTTCCTACGGCGATGCCGAAGAAATCCATACTGTTACGCGCAAAGGATTCAAGGACGACCATCCGGGCGCAAACAAGCTGCTCAGCCAATTCAGCTGGACAGAGGATGATATGGGAGAAGTCATGCTTGCCGTTCAGGAAGGCAAAAAACCGGAAGAAGCTGCAGCAGACTTCGTGAAAAAACATCAAGATCTAGTTAAGAAATGGACAAAAGGCGTCGATAAAGCGGACGGTGAAAAAATTAAGCTCGGCTATGTGGCATGGGACAGCGAAATTGCGAGCACGAATGTCATCGCAAAAGTTCTTGAAGACTTAGGATACAACGTTACGCTCAGCCAAGTAGAAGCAGGCCCGATGTGGACTGGCATTGCAAATGGAAGCGTCGATGCTTCACTTGCTGCATGGCTGCCGCAAACGCATAAAACATATGCTGAAAAATACAAAGGCAAATACGAAGATATCGGTACTAGCATGACAGGCGTAAAAATTGGCCTTGTCGTTCCGACATATATGAAAGATGTCAATTCAATCGAAGACTTGAAAAAATAACGAACAAAGCCGGCGAACCCATCTCGCCGGCTTATTTTTGCCGGAAAGGGATAACCGCTCATCACCCGAATCCTCCCGGATGCAAAAAAAACATCCTAAAACGTTAAACCGCTTTAGGATGCTGGACTCAACTGAAGCCTTCCATAGCAGAGACAGCTTCGGTTATTAATTTTTCGTTTTAATTTTTCCGCCCCATTTTTTGAACCCGCCTTTCAGGTTGTAAATCTCCTTACAGCCGTGTTTGCGGAGCGTTTGGGCGGCCCTTCCGCTTCTGACGTTGTTTTGGCAGTACAGGTAAACCGGTTTGTCAGGCCGGATTTCGCTTTTTCTTTGCTTAAGCTGTGAAAGCGGAATGTTTCTCGCACCCAAAATGTGGCCGCCTTCATACTCATTCGGCTCGCGCACATCGATGAGCTGCGCTTTGCGATAGCCTGCCCGGAATTCTTCTTCTGTCAAGGTTTTCATAATGCGCTGCTGATAGATGTATGAAGCGACCGCGTAGATGATGAGCGCGGCGCAAATCAAGAGAACGACAATGCTGCTGGTAGACAATCTGATCCGACTCCTTTTTGAATTCGTCCCGCCTAAGTAAGTATGCGGGAGATTTTTAACGATATGTTAAGACAAGTACTATTATAGTAAAGCCTCAGAAATCTGTCATCTGATTCGCCGAATTTATTTTCAATTTTAAGAGGGAATGGTAGACTTATTTTATACCAAAGAAAAAGAGGGTAGGTTATGGAAAAAGAAACATGGCGTTTTATCGATTCGGGACGACGGGATCCCGCTTTTAATATGGCGCTCGACGAGGCGCTCCTTTTTTGGCACAGCGAAAATAAGATTCCGCCGACCATCCGCTTTTACGGCTGGAATCCGCCAACGCTTTCAGTCGGCTATTTCCAAAATATCGAAAAGGAAATCAATCTGGATGCCGTCAAAAAACACGGTTTGGGCTTTGTGAGAAGGCCGACCGGAGGAAGAGGCGTGCTTCATGACCAAGAGCTGACCTACAGCGTCATTGTGTCTGAAGAACACCCGGAAATGCCGAAGACGGTGACGGAAGCGTACCGCGTCATCTCTGAAGGTATTCTTGAAGGCTTCAGAGAGCTGGAGCTTGATGCGTATTTCGCCATACCGAGAACGGAAAAAGAGAAACAGAGTCTGAAAAACCCGAGATCTTCCGTCTGCTTTGACGCCCCGTCGTGGTACGAGCTCGTTGTCGAAGGCAGAAAGGTCGCAGGAAGCGCCCAGACAAGGCAGAAAGGAGTCATTCTTCAGCACGGTTCGATCCTTCTTGATCTGGATGAGGACAAGCTCTTTGATTTGTTTATTTACAAAAATGACCGCCTCAGAGAGCGCATGCAGAGAAACTTCAAACAAAAAGCGGTCGCCATCAATGAGCTGACGAAAGAAAAAGTCACGATTGAAGAAGCGAGCGAAGCTTTTAAAAAAGGGTTTGAAAAAGGGCTTAACATTCATTTGGAGCCTTATGAACTGACGGAAGAGGAAACGGAATTTGTCGAAGATCTCGCCAGGACGAAGTATGCGACAGATGAATGGAATTATAGAAGGTAATCGGGTGAAAACGTTATCCTGTTGCTTGTTTTTTGCATGCACATAGTGTAAACTTGTTATGATTTGAATAGGTGTAATTTGGAGGGATTCGATGACAACACCGAGTATGGAAGATTACATAGAACAAATTTATATGCTGATTGAAGAAAAAGGATATGCAAGAGTCTCAGATATAGCCGAAGCTCTGGCCGTCCATCCCTCCTCGGTTACAAAAATGGTTCAAAAACTCGATAAAGACGAATATTTGATTTATGAAAAGTATCGCGGCCTCGTGCTGACGCCTAAAGGAAAGAAAATAGGCAAGCGTTTAGTATACAGACATGAATTATTGGAGCAGTTTTTACGAATCATTGGTGTTGACGAAGAGAAAATTTATGATGATGTTGAAGGAATCGAACATCATTTAAGCTGGAACAGCATTGACCGTATCGGAGATCTTGTGCAGTATTTTGAAGACGACAGCAAAAGAATCGACGATTTGAGAAGCGTCCAAAAAAGAAACGAACAGGAAAATCAATAAAAGCCGCCGGGTAACGGCGGTTTCAGATTGTTGACAAATCCCAAAACGACTTTTTGTTTTGGGATTTTGTCATCCCTTTCAGCGTGATTGAAAACCCTTGCAGTCTAGGAAGGCCGAGCATCGGAGCGGAGCGAATGTTGGAATTCGTGAGCACCGACGCGCAGGCCTGACAACGAATGCGAGGGTTTGTCGACACGCTGAAGCCGCTGGGTAACGGCGGTTTTTTTCTTTTCGTATCATTTTTTCCGGATGCCGCTCGTTGTCTCATGGTCTTTTTTTTCTGTCCGTTTCTTAAAATGATGTAGAGCCATCTTTTAAGGGGGGGAGATCGCGATGTACATCGACGGGGTTTTTTCAGGCGGCGGCATGAAAGGGGTTGCGCTTGTGGGAGCATACGAAGCGCTTGAAAAACGGGGCTTCCGATTTAAAAGGCTGGCCGGAACGAGCGCCGGTTCGATCATTGCCTCATTTATCGCGGCCGGCTATACAAGCGCGGAGATCCGCCAAATGATGGAGGAATTAAATGAAAGCGAGCTCCTTGACCCGAGGTTTTCACTCTTGCCTTTGAAATTGCTGCAATGGGCATCGATTTATTGGCGGCTCGGTTTATATAAAGGAGATAAATTGGAAAACTGGATTTCCGAAAAGTTGAAAGCGAAGGGCATTTCAGTGTTCGGGGATCTTGAACAGGGAAAGCTGAAGTTGATCGCTTCCGACTTATCGAACGGCAAGATGCTTGTGCTGCCTGACGATTTAAACAGGTACGGTTTGAATCCAGGGCGATTTTCCGTCGCCAGGGCGGTCCGGATGAGCTGCAGCATCCCTTATTTTTTTGAGCCGGTGAAGCTCAAGTCACCTCTCGGAATCAGCGTCGTCGTAGACGGCGGAGTTCTGAGCAATTTTCCGATGTGGCTGTTTACAACAGAAAAAAAACGGCCGGTATTGGGCATCACGCTGATGCCCAATGAAAAAGAGAGGCCGAAGAAAACGATTAAAAATGCGTTCGAGCTGTTCGGGGCGCTGTTTGAGACGATGAAAGAGGCGCATGACGCCAGGCACATTGCCACGAAACATGAGCGGAACATCATTTTTTTGCCTGTTGAGGAAGTTTTGTCGACTGAATTCGCGATGTCGGCAGAAAAAAAACTAGCTCTAATCGAGCTAGGAAAAAAACGAACAGAATTATTTTTGAAACAGTGGACGTTTTAAAAGAAAGCCCTGTTTTTCTTTTTGCTTTTTTTGCCTTCAATCACTGTCAGCTGGGTCTGGCTTTTTTTCTTCACCAATACCGGCTTCGATTTATTGATAGACGGTACGCTTCTCAGGTGATTGACCCTGCCTTTTACAGAGCGTTTTTTATGATCCTGAAAACGCTTGTTGGATTGTTTGGCTGCTTTCTTAAAAGCGGCTCCCTCACTGCCCATATTGCGATTGGAAATGCGCCTGATCACGAAATAAATGATGGCGCCGACCGCGGCAAAAACAAGCAAGTATTGGAGCAGGCGGCCCGGACTTGTGACGGCGAAATAAACAAACCCAAAAATTCCAAACGCAATAATTAAAGCTGAGACAGGATGTACGCGTTGCTTCATAACTGTCCACCTCCCAAAAAATTAACCAATTCGTTACATTACATTACGATATTAGAAGGTTCCTTCTGTTCGTCCTCTGCTTTGGTTTCCATATGAAGAAGCTCATTGAAGCTTGCGATTGCCACTTCCACCTGATCGTCAGACGGCTCTTTCGTTGTTAAAAGCTGCAGCCATAAGCCCGGGTAGCCGAGCGCCTTCAATACAGGGATGTCTCTCAGTTTGTTTGTCAGCTGCAGGACTTCAAATGAAATGCCGAGAACGACGGGTATCAGTGCGAGTCTATTCAAAATACGAACCCAGAGAGGGTCAGTAGGAACAAGCAAGTAAACAAACATGCCCACGATGACGGTGAATAGAATAAAGCTGCTTCCGCAACGGTAGTGCAGTCTTGACTGCCGCTGAACGTTTTCAACCGTGACCGGCAGATTTTGCTCGTAACAGTTTATGACCTTGTGTTCTGCTCCGTGATATTGAAAAACTCTTTTAATAAAAGGAGTGCATGATATAGCGTAAATATAGCTTAGGAGAAGGAGCAGCTTAAAGAAGCTTTCGATCATAATCTGCGCGACGTCCGACTGAAAGACCGGACGGGTGAGCTCCGCTAAAAAAACGGGCACGAGCGTAAAAATAAACTTGCCGAACAAAAAAGACAGGACGCCGACTGCGGCGAGACCAAAAATCATTGTCAGATTGGACGGCTTCTCTTCTTTCAATTGATCGTCTAAAGAAGGGTCGAGGTCATAGCGTTCGCTCGAAAAATTCAAGTGCTTGGTGCCGTTAGCGCTCGCTTCAACAATCGCGATAATCCCTCTGAGAAAAGGAATTTTCTTTAATTTTTCAAGCGTCGGATTGGTTTTCCGAGGCAGCTTGAAAAATTCAATGCTTCCGTCTTTTCTGCGGATCGCGGTTACATAATGGCGCCTGCCGCCGAACATGACGCCTTCGACGACAGCCTGCCCTCCGTATGCGGGCTGTTTTGTTTGATTTGACATTTGCATCAACCTATCTGTATCAATCTATGAGTACATTAACCATTTCCTTACACCTATTGTACAGGAAAAACGCTGAAACCTCTAGATTGACGGGCTCAAAAATTTAAGAAATTCGAACCTCTTACAAAGCCAAATCTAATTAAAGTATACCCTTTTTCATGCTTTTTACACTCGGATTTTAAAAATCTGGGAAAGCTGATGTTGCCGCGGCTGTTTTTGGACATACTGGAAATGGAGGTGATCTGGACTGTATGGGTAATGAAGACAATCAAAAACAGCCGGAAGAGCTTGAGCAGAATAAGCGTGAAACCCCGATGACTTTCACCGGAAGGGTGATCATGACTGGCTTTGTCGGCGGAGTGCTCTGGAGTGCACTCGGTGAGCTGGCGTACCTTTTTAAGTTCTCCGAGGTCAATGCGAACATGATTCTCCAGCCTTTTGTCATCGGCGACTGGAAAAACGGATTTCTCGGAACGTTTATCAGCATACTCTTGATCGGAGTGATTTCCATCGGGGCTGCCTTGCTTTACTACGGCACTTTGAAGCAGGTCAGAGGCATGTGGGCAGGCATTGTCTATGGAGCCGTTTTGTGGGCTGTCGTGTTTTACCTGTTCAATCCGATGTTTCCCGATGTTCAGACAGTGGCTGAATTAAAGAGGGAAACGATTGTGACGACGCTGTGCATTTATCTGCTTTACGGTTTATTCGTCGGCTATTCCATTTCGTTTGAATACAATGAGCTCAATTCTGAAAAACTGACGCGCGCCCTTGGAGAAACAAGAGAATAGTGCCTGATCAGGAAGCAATATGATAAAATGTTCACTGTAAGTGGACATTTTTTTGCGTGATGAGAAGGGGGAGGCAGAGTTGCCGCATATTTTAATTTTGAACGGACCGAATTTAAACCGGCTTGGAAAACGCGAACCCGATGTATACGGGACAGACACATTAACCGATTTGGAACAAAGACTTTTTCAATTTGCCGAAGGCATTCAGACAGAATTGACTTTTTTTCAGTCAAACCACGAAGGGGACCTGATTGATGCTCTTCATGAGGCAGAGGAGCAATACGATGGAATCGTCTTGAATCCGGGGGCTTTCTCGCATTACAGCTATGCCCTCCGCGATGCGGTGGCTGCAATCAGCATACCGGTGATTGAGGTTCATCTTTCAAATCCTCATGCAAGGGAAGAGTTCCGGCACCGCTCGGTCATCGCTCCGGTTGCAAGAGGCCAGATCACCGGACTCGGCTTTGAAGGTTATAAGCTGGCCATCTCTTATTTTATGAACACAAATAACAAATAGGGGGACTAGTGGACAATGAAACTAAACAAATTGAGAGAGCTTTTCGGCGGTTTAGGCATTGACGGTATATTGGTGACGAGCGGCGTTAATTTGCGGTACATCACCGGATTTACCGGATCTTCAGGACTGGCGGTCATCTCAGACGATCAAGCAGTCTTTATTACGGATTTCCGCTATACAGAACAGGCGAAGGATCAAATCAAAAGCTTTGACATCGTTCAGCATGCCGGCGGAATCGTTCAAAAGACCGCCGAAGTGATCAAAGAGATGGGGATAAACAAAATCGGTTTTGAACAGGATAAAATGACATACGGAACGTATGCCGCCTACAAAGAGCAGCTTGGCGCAGCTGAACTCGTTCCCGTTTCTCAATCTGTGGAAAAGTTGCGCTTGATTAAGTCAAGTGAAGAGATTAAGATATTAAAGGAAGCTGCAAAGATTGCAGATGATGCATTCAGCCATATTCTGACGGTCATCAAGCCCGGCATCACCGAAATTGAAGTCGCCAATGAGCTCGAGTTTTACATGCGGAGCCAGGGAGCCGATCATTCGTCCTTCGATATGATCGTGGCGTCAGGCGTACGCTCAAGTCTGCCGCACGGAGTGGCAAGCGGCAAAGCGATCGAGAAAGGCGACCTTGTGACGCTGGACTTTGGGGCTTACTATAAAGGTTACTGCTCGGACATTACGCGTACAGTCGCGGTAGGAGAGCCGGATGATGAGCTGAAACGCATTTATCAAACCGTGTTTGAGGCGCAGGCTATCGGCATGCGGAGCATCAAGCCGGGAATCACCGGGAAACAGGCTGACGCATACACAAGGGACTACATATCTTCACAAGGCTACGGCGATTATTTCGGCCATTCAACAGGCCATGGCCTCGGCATGGAAGTTCATGAAAGTCCGGCGCTTTCAGCACGTTCTGACCAGATGCTTGAAAAAGGCATGGTTGTAACGGTTGAACCGGGAATTTACATACCGGGCAAAGGCGGGGTCAGGATAGAAGATGATATTGTCCTGACAGAGGAAGGAAACGAATCCCTTACCCATTCCGCGAAAGATTTAATTATTTTATAATCCGTTTGATTGGAGCAATAGGAGGATAATCATGATTTCAGTAAACGATTTTCGCACAGGTTTAACGATTGAAGTAGACGGAGGGATTTGGCGCGTTGTTGACTTCCAGCACGTTAAGCCGGGAAAAGGCGCGGCATTTGTCCGCTCAAAATTGAGAAATCTTCGCACAGGTGCGATTCAGGAAAAAACATTCCGCGCAGGTGAAAAAGTGGCCCGCGCCCAAATTGAAACAAAAACGATGCAGTACTTGTATGCCAACGGCGATCAGCACGTTTTTATGGATACGACATCTTACGAGCAGCTTGAGCTGAACGAGAAGCAAATCGAACACGAGCTCAAATTCCTGCTTGAAAATATGTCTGTTCAGATCATGATGTATCAGACAGAGACGATTGGAATCGAACTTCCGAACACGGTCGAACTGAAAGTTGTTGAAACAGAACCGGGCATTAAAGGCGACACAGCCTCAGGCGGAACAAAACCAGCAAAAACAGAAACAGGCCTTGTCGTCAACGTGCCATTCTTCGTAAACGAAGGAGATACGCTTGTTGTCAATACTTCTGACGGTTCTTACGTATCAAGAGCATAAAGGTAACAGCGGGAAAGAGCCGGCTTCATTGAAGCCGGCTCTTTTTTTGCTGTCTGAAATCTTTTACCTCTCACATGCCAAATAGAAAAATCGGAAGACTACTTTTTCAAAGGAGAGCATAGAGTGTAAAAAAAGAGGAAGTGTTACTGGAGGTTTAAGATCATGAAGCTTTTCTTTGGACAAGTCAATCCGACGGTTTTGACAATGGCGGCGTTAAGGGTGGTATCATCTTTGATCGAACTGACGGCGGCTGTTGTGATGCTTTTGACAAACGACGTCAGAAAAGCTGTGGCGGTCAACAGCGTACTGGCCATGGTCGGGCCGCTCATCTTTATTATTACAATGACAATCGGCATCTATCAGATTGCAGGGCAGCTTTCTTACGCAAAGCTGATTTTGATCTTTATGGGAGTGGTTTTGATCATCGCGGGGATCTATAAATAGCGACACATGATAAGAGAGGCCGACTTGTCATAATGTCTTCCTTTGATCATACATTTTTATAGAAGACAAGCAAAAAGAGGAGGGAGTGTTTTTGCACCACATCACAGAGATTCTCCCCGATACGATCAAACGCGCGCTCAGCGGTCTTGGCGACCATGAAATCGATCAGATAGAAGAAATTCGGGTTCGGACAAGTCGTCCGCTGGAACTGGTGAACAAAGGAAAGCCGCGCTTTCTCCCTTATGTGGCGACGCCTGAAGACTCGGCGCTTCTTTTAAACAGATTGGGAAATTACAGCATGTATACACTGGAAGAGGAATTGAAAAAAGGATATGTCACGATCAGAGGCGGACACCGCGTGGGGCTTGCCGGCCGGGTTGTCGTCGAAAACGGGGCCGTCAAAGGAATCAGAGAAATATCATCATTTAATATTCGCATTGCCAAAGAAAAAATCGGCATTTCCAAACCGTATGTCCCCCATTTATTTCAAAACTCGTGGCTGAACACGCTGATTATCGGTCCGCCGCAAACCGGAAAAACAACACTGCTCAGAGACCTCGCCAGGCTGATCAGTTCGGGAAGCGGCAACGCCCCTGCCAAAAAAGTGGGGATTGTTGACGAAAGGTCTGAAATCGCAGGCTGTGTAAACGGCATACCGCAATATCGGCTCGGCGACCGGGCAGACATCCTTGACGCCTGTCCAAAAGCGGAAGGGCTGATGATGATGATCAGATCGATGAGTCCGGAGGTAATGATCGCCGATGAGATCGGGAGAATGGAAGACGCAGAAGCGCTCTTGGAAGCGGTCCACGCGGGGGTGACTGTCATCGTTTCGGCTCACGGCTACACATATGCAGATCTCGCCAGGCGTCCATCATTGAAAATGCTTCAAGAGCACCGGGTTTTTGAGCGAATCGTGGAACTTTCCAGAAAGAACGGTCCCGGCAGCCTGAGCCGCATCCTAAATGGGAACGGAGAGCCGCTCGGGGCAGCAAAGAGGATGTTATCATGCTGAAGCTTTTAGGTGCCGTGCTTATTTTGGCAGCAGCCACATGGACAGGATTTGAAATGGCGAAGCCTTTCAGGGAAAGGCCGAAGCAAATCCGCCAGCTGTTGGCCGCTTTGCAGTCTTTGGAGGCTGAAATCATGTACGGGCATACACCGCTCCGTCAGGCATCAAAACAGATCGCACACCAGCTTACCGAGCCGGTAGCCTCTTTGTTTCAGACATTTGCAGAACAGCTTGAAAAAGGCAGCGCTTCAGCAGGGACGGCATGGGAAGACAGCCTGGAGAAAGTATGGCCCGAAACGGCTCTTAAAAAGAAAGAATACGAGATTTTACGGCAATTCGGCGAAACGCTGGGCCGTCATGATCTGATTTCTCAGCAAAAACATATCAAACTGGCGTTAACCCATTTAGAGACAGAGGAAGCTGAAGCAAATCTCGCCCAGGCGAAAAATGAAAAAATGGTCAAAAGCCTTGGATTTTTGACGGGACTGCTACTGATTCTTCTATTGATGTAATGAAGAGGGGAGCATACACGAAATGGGAGTAGACGTAAATATTATTTTTCAAATTGCCGGCGTCGGGATCGTCGTCGCTTTTCTTCACACCATACTGGATCAAATGGGGAAGAAGGAATATGCCCAATGGGTCACGCTTTTAGGATTCATTTATATATTGTTCATGGTGGCAACTGTTGTCGATGATCTATTCCAAAAGATAAAAGCTGTCTTTCTATTTCAAGGATAGGGGGGCTCACTCATTGAAATCGTTCAAATCGTAGGACTGGGAATGATCGCCACCTTCCTCAGCTTGATTGTGAAAGAGCAAAAACCGACGTTTGCTTTTTTGATTGTCGTTTTTGCCGGCTGCACGATTTTTTTATTCTTAGTAGATCAGGTCTACGAAATCATTCGGATGATTGAAAAAATAGCTGCCAATGCCAACATCAACATGATGTATGTCGAAACGATTTTGAAGATTATCGGGATTGCTTATATTGCGGAGTTTGGCGCCCAGCTGACAAAGGATGCCGGACAGGGTGCGATTGCTTCGAAGATCGAATTGGCAGGCAAAATCCTCATCTTAGTCATGGCTGTGCCTATTTTAACCGTGATTATCGAAACGATCATCGGACTCATCCCTTCCATGTCTTAGTCAGAAAGGAGGATTTCCTGAGTGAAGCGTTTTCTGTTCTGGCTCTTGGTCATCGGAATCGTATGCTTTGGAGCGCATAATGTACAAGCTTCGCCAAAAGAAGCGGAGCCGGCTGGGGAAACCGCTGCAGAAGAATCGGCAGAAGCCATTGCAAGAGAGCAGGCTGAAGGTTTGGAACTAGACCGGGTCGGGGAGTTCTGGAACAACATTTTGACAGAGTATGGGGGACACCTTCCCGAAAGTCAAAAAGGAAGCCTGCTTGAATTTGTCAAAGGAGAAAAGCACTTTTCGCCTGAGGAATGGGGCAAAGCGCTGTTTTCCTACTTGTTCCATGAAGTGCTGGCTAACGGGAAACTGCTGGGGACGCTGATCCTGTTGACCATCTTCTGCGTCCTGCTTCAGCTTTTGCAAAACGCGTTTCAACAAAGCACCGTCAGCAAAGTGGCGTATGCAATTGTCTACATGGTGCTGATTATTCTTGCGCTCAACAGCTTTCGGGTTGCCGTCACATATGCGAATGAAGCGATTCAGACGATGACAAGCTTTATCCTGTCGCTCGTACCTCTGCTTCTGGCGCTGATGGCGACTTCGGGGGGAGCCGCCTCAGCCGCATTCTTTCATCCGGTCATTCTTTTTCTCATGAACACGAGCGGCTTGTTTATCCAATATATCGTGTTGCCGCTTTTATTTTTATCAGCGATTTTAAGCATTGTCAGCACGATGACGGACCAATATAAAGTCACACAGCTGGCCCAGCTCCTCAGAAATGCGGCGATCGGCACGCTGGCTGCATTTTTGACCGTATTCCTCGGTGTCATCTCGGTTCAGGGCGCCTCAGCCGCAGTGACGGACGGCATTACTTTGCGGACGGCAAAATTCATTACCGGAAACTTCATCCCCGTATTGGGCCGCATGTTTACCGAAGCGACAGACACGGTGATCAGCGCGTCTCTCCTGCTGAAAAACACCGTCGGGATACTCGGTGTGGCAATCTTAATTTGCATCGCAGCCTTTCCCGCGATCAAAATCCTTTCCCTCGCGCTCATATACAAAATTGCCGCGGCGGTTCTCCAGCCTCTCGGAGGCGGCCCGGTTATCAGCTGCCTGGATGTCATCAGCAAAAGCGTCATCTACATTTTCGCGGCCATGGCCATCGTTTCGCTGATGTTTTTCTTAAGCTTAACCGTGATCATTACAGCGGGGAATCTGACGATGATGATGAAGTAGGGAGGGATGAGATGGAATTTCTGACAGAGTGGCTCACGAATATTATTCTATTTATTCTGATGGCGATCGTCATCGATATGCTTCTGCCGAATTCGAGCATGCAAAAATACGCGAAAATGGTGATCAGCCTGCTCTTGATCGTTGTAATACTGAACCCGATCTTCTCTTTATTCAGGACAGATCCGGATGTGATTTTTGAGAAGCTTACAAAAAACGGACAAGTTCAGTCAAACGAAATAAAAAATCAGCTGAATTCAGAAAAAAAAGAAATACAAGCCTCACAACAAGCATATATCTTAGAACAGATGGCTGTTCAATTGGAAAAGAACGCAGAGGGCAGGTTTACAAGCGACAAATACAAGATAGACCGAGTCGAGGTCTCTTCTGACAGCCAGCTGAAAACAGAGAAAGACCTCAGTAAGCATGCGGAAGTCTCGGTATTCTTGAAACCAGCATCGGAAAAAACGGTCCAAGCCGTCGCTCCTGTCGAGATCAATACGGACCGGAGCTACCAGTCCATGCAGGAAAGAGAAAAGAAAGAGACGGGGGAAGTCAGAGAACAGCTAGCAGGCATCTGGGAAATAAGCCCCGACAAGATTACAGTTCATATCGAAGGGGGAGAACGAAGCGGCAATGAATAAAAGAACCTGGATCGAAAAGCTGATCGGCCACCTGCTCCCGAAAGACGAGAAAGACGGAAAAAAGCTGACGAAATATCACTACTTTCTGCTGCTTTTTGTTCTCGGCGTTTCCTTCATGCTCGTCAGCCAGATCTTCTCTTCCGAACCTTCCCAAGAGCCAGCGGCAGATCAGCCGGCGGCTTCACAAAAAGCTACGTCTGAAAGCACCGTACAGAGCGGTGAAGGAGAAAAAGAAGTGTTCAAGCCCGCCTCAGATGACAAACCGAAGGAATCGATCCAAGATTACGAACAGGAATATGAAAATCAGCTCAAAGACATATTGGAAACCATCATCGGCGTTGAGGACGTGTCAATCGTCGTCAATGTTGATGCAACCTCATTGAAAATATTCGAGAAAAACAGAAAAACCCAGGAAACTTCAACGAATGAGACAGATAAACAGGGAGGCAAGCGGACGGTGTCTGAAATGTCTTCAGACGAAGAAATCGTCATCATCAAAAACGGAGATAAAGAGACGCCTGTCGTCGTTCAGACGAAAAAGCCCGATATCAGGGGTGTTCTCGTTGTCGCTCAGGGAGTCGACAACGTTCAAATAAAAAAGACCATTATTGAAGCAGTGACAAGGGTTCTTGATGTTCCGAGCCACCGCGTCGCTGTTGCCCCTAAAAAAATGAAGGAGGATTCATAAATGATGCTGAAAAAACAAACGGTTTGGCTTTTAACCATGTTAAGTCTCGTCGTTGTACTGAGTGTCTACTACATTATGTCGCCCGAAGGAGAAAATGTCGTCACGGTTGATGACAAGGAACAAGTTGCCGCTGAAAAAGAAAAACCGATGAAAGAAGAGCCTGCCAAGGATGGCAAAGATGATACCGCGCCTGCTAAAGACAAAACTAAAGGGAAAGATACAAAAGATAAAGAAACGTCTGCGAGTGAGCAGAACGGAGAGGTTGTCACAGAGGAATCATCGGGTGATGAAGATTTATTCACAACATACCGCATGGAAATGGACGATCAGCGCAGCAGGGAGAGGGAGGAATTAACCGAAATCGTCAGAAGCGATAAAGCGACGGCAAAAGAAAAAAGCGAAGCTTACGACAAGATGACAGAGCTCAGCGAAGCTGAAGGAACGGAAAAGACCCTTGAAACCCTCATCAAAACAAAAGGCTATAAAGACGCCTTGGTCAACGCCGACGGCGATAAAGTCAATATTACGGTGAAGGCGAAGGAGCACTCGAAAGCCGCTGCCACCGATATCATCGACATCGTCGCAAAAGAAGTGAAAAACTTAAACGATGTGGCTGTAACGTTCGAGCCAGCAGATTAAACCTATCCCGCTTGCAAAAAGCGGGATTTTTTTATGCCTAAGGCCCCTGTTGGTGCAGGGCGTCCATGATTGTAGTTGAATTCGGCATTCCTCTCCTGTAAGATGAATATAGTATGTACTTTTAGTACTAACTGATAAATGCGTAAAATCTTTTTCATTAGGAGTGCGATAGCATGTTAAACATTGATGAAATCAGACAGTTGATAAAATTAATTGATGAATCTTCGATAAATGAATTTACATACGAAAACGAAGGATCGAAGGTTGAACTGAAAAAACAAAGCGGAACCGTGCAAACCATTCAGCAAGTGGCTGCGGCGCCTGTTCAGGCACCGGCTCCGGAAGCTCAGGCCAAGCAAGCGCCTGTTCAGGATGCGCCTGCAAAAGAAGAAGCGGCAAAAGAAGGCGGAAACTTCCACAAGATCACCTCTCCGATGGTTGGAACGTTTTATGCATCTTCTTCGCCTGAAGCCGACCCTTACGTAACAGTCGGCTCGAAGGTAACAGAGTCCTCTGTCGTCTGCATTGTGGAAGCGATGAAGCTCTTCAATGAGATCGAAGCCGAAGTGAAAGGCGAGATCGTTGAAGTATTAGTTGAAAACGGCCAGCTGGTTGAATACGGACAACCTTTATTTTTAGTAAAAGCAGAGTAAGGAGCAATAAGATGATCAAAAAGCTATTAATTGCGAACAGGGGAGAAATTGCTGTCAGGATTATCAGAGCTTGTAAAGAACTGGGGATTGAAACGGTAGCCGTCTTTTCCGAGGCCGACAGAGAGGCGCTCCATGTTCAGATGGCTGATGAAGCATTTTGCATCGGACCTAAGCTTTCAAAAGACAGCTACTTGAATATAACGAACATCGTCAGCGTCGCCAAAATGACCGGTGCTGATGCGATTCACCCCGGCTACGGCTTCCTGGCAGAAAACGCCGATTTTGCCGAGCTTTGCGAAGAGGTAAATGTAACCTTTGTCGGGCCGACAGCAGACGCGATTTCCAAGATGGGGACAAAGGATGTTGCAAGGGAAACAATGCAGCAGGCCGGTGTTCCGATCGTACCGGGCTCCAAAGGAATTATTGAAGATATTGAAGATGCGGTTTCATTGGCCCGCGATATAGGGTATCCTGTCATTATAAAGGCAACTGCCGGGGGCGGCGGAAAAGGAATCAGGGTCGCCCGGACGGAAGAAGAGCTGATCAACGGCATTAAAATCACTCAGCAGGAAGCTGCCACCGCTTTCGGCAACCCGGGTGTGTACATTGAAAAATACATTGAAGATTTCAGACACGTCGAAATCCAAGTGCTTGCAGACACACACGGAAACACGATTCATTTGGGGGAACGCGACTGCTCAATCCAAAGAAGGCTCCAAAAGCTGCTTGAAGAAACCCCTTCACCTGCTCTGGATGAAGGAATCAGGGAGCAGATGGGGCAGGCCGCTGTCAAAGCGGCTGAAGCCGTGAAGTACACGGGAGCGGGAACGGTAGAATTTATTTACGATTACCGCGAGCAGAAGTTCTACTTTATGGAAATGAACACGCGCATTCAGGTTGAGCATCCGGTGACAGAGATGGTGACGGGCGTTGATTTGATTAAAGAGCAGATCAGAGTGGCGTCAGGCGAAAAATTAACCCTCACCCAGGATGAAGTCACCTTTAACGGATGGGCAATCGAATGCCGGATTAATGCGGAAAACCCTGAGAAAAACTTCATGCCTTCTCCGGGAAAAATCGAGATGTATCTGCCTCCGGGAGGGCTCGGCGTCAGAGTGGACTCCGCGGCTTATCCGGGATACTCGATTCCCCCTTATTACGACAGCATGATTGCCAAAGTCATCACTTACGGAAAGACGAGGGAAGAAGCTGTTTCAAGGATGAAAAGAGCGCTGAGCGAATTCGTCATCGAAGGCGTTCATACGACGATACCGTTCCATCTGAAGCTGCTTGAGCACGAAACATTCGTAAGCGGAGAATTTAATACGAAGTTTTTAGAAATATATGATGTAATGGGGTCGTAATTTTAACGGAGGTGAACATATTGAAAGACGACAACAGCTTATTGGAAATGAGCCATGAAGACAATCATTTGGGAAAAGTGGAAATCGCTCCGGAAGTGATTGAAGTCATTGCCGGAATCGCAGCTTCCGAAGTTGAAGGCGTAGCTGAAATGCGCGGCAATTTTGCGACAGGTGTCGTAGAACGGTTTGGAAAAAAGAATCACGGCAAAGGCGTCAAAGTTGATTTGTCCGATGACGGAATTATCATTGATGTTTATTGCGTGATGATGTTTGGCGTGTCGATTCCTAAAGTTGCGAATGCCGTTCAGGATAATATCCGCCAGACGCTTCTCAATATGACAGCTCTTTCGATTAATGAAATCAATATTCACATCGTTGGCATTCAATTCGATTCAAAAACGCACGAGGTGGAAATCGATCAAGAGATGTAGTGCGGTGAAGTGGAAGAACCAAGGGGAATGACGGCCCTTTGGTTTTTTCATGTTCCGTTTTAAAAAATGACGTTTAAAAGCATCTTTCCGCCGATATCGATCAAAAATAAGATAACCGGAGAGTTTGTTGAGAAGTTCGAAAAACGAATGATAATAAACGATTGTTCCTTATTATTCGGTTATTGACGATAAAACCGCGATTTTTGCATGCGGAAAGACTAAAAATATGATATGATCTCTTTGTGGCTTAAACGGCAAGCAGCAAAGAGGGTAAAAGGAGAAAAAGAAAGAATGAAAAGAAGAACAGCAAGAGAAAAGGCTTTGCAGTCACTATTCCAGATTGATGTCAGTGATATAGAACCGAATGAAGCGATGCAGCATGCCTTGGACGGGCAGGAAAGCGATGCTTTTTTCGAACAGCTCGTTTACGGGGTCTTAGAGAACAAAGAGAAAATCGATGAGATGATCAAGCGGCATCTCGTCAATTGGAAGCTTGACAGGCTGGCGAATGTCGACCGCGCGATTTTGCGTTTGTCCGCCTACGAAATGATCTTTTTAGATGACATACCTGTCAACGTCTCTATGAATGAAGCGATTGAACTGGCAAAGCAATTTGGTGATGACAAGTCGGCGAAGTTTGTAAACGGTGTTCTTTCTAACATTAAATCCGATCTTGAATAATCTAGGAGGAGAGCAAATGACAGCAACCATCATCGACGGGAAAGAAACAGCAAAGGAAAAGCGCGGGCAGCTGGCCAAGGAAGTTGAAGAGCTGAAAAAACAAGGAGTTACCCCGGGACTGGCCGTTATTTTAATTGGTGATGATCCGGCGTCTCTTTCATATGTACGGGGAAAGAAAAAAGCAGCTGAAGCAATGGGGATTCGTTTTCAGCTGGATCATTTCGATGCAAGCTTCACTGAACAGGAGCTTCTTGAAGTGATTGACCAGTACAATCAAAATGACGACTTTCACGGAATTCTTGTCCAGCTGCCTCTTCCGGATCATATTTCCGAACAAGCGGTGATCGAGAGAATATCCCCTGAGAAAGATGTTGACGGTTTTCATCCATTAAACGTAGGGAAGATGCTGCTTGGCGAAGATACGTTTCTGCCTTGCACGCCTGCGGGGATCGTGGAGCTTTTAAAGAAAACCGAGATTGACCTGTCGGGAAAAGAGGTTGTTGTCGTCGGACGAAGCAATATCGTCGGAAAGCCGGTAGGGCAGCTGCTCTTGAACGAAAACGCAACCGTTACGTACTGCCATTCAAGAACGGCCGACATTACGGCTCATACAAAAAAAGCCGACATTCTGATTGTCGCTGTCGGAAAGGCGAATTTCATCAAAGCGGATCAAATTAAAGAGGGAGCCGTCGTCATCGATGTCGGCGTCAACCGCCTTGACAACGGAAAGCTCGCCGGTGATGTCGATTTTGAAGAAGCGAAGGAAAAGGCTTCCTATATTACACCTGTACCGGGCGGTGTCGGTCCGATGACGATTACAATGCTGGCCCACAACACGGTTAAATCAGCGAAGCGTACAATTCAACTTTAATGTACAGCCGTTCATCCGCCTGGTCTCGCGCCGGCGGATGAACGTTCTTGTGCCTTCTTAGAAAGGAGACTGTGCCATGAGTGAAATATCATTTGTCACGGTCACGGCTTTGACAAAATATATTAAGCGCAAATTTGACGTGGACCCTCATCTTGAAGATATTTGGATCAAGGGCGAGCTGTCAAATGTTAAAATACATAGCAGAGGCCATATTTATTTCACACTGAAAGATGATAACGCCCGCATCCAATCCGTCATGTTCGCCAGACAAAACAGGAATCTCGCCTTTACCCCTGAAAACGGGATGAAAGTATTGGTGAGAGGCGGCATTTCGGTATATGAACCGAGCGGCAGCTATCAGCTTTATGCAAAAGAAATCCAGCCGGACGGCATAGGTGCGCTTCATCTCGCGTATGAGGAACTTAAGAAAAAGCTATCGCAAGAAGGCTTATTTGATGAAAAATACAAGAAACCCATCCCCGCGTTCCCATCCGTCGTCGGTGTTGTCACGTCTCCAACTGGAGCGGCTGTACGCGATGTGATCACCACCATTAAAAGAAGATATCCCCTTGTAAAAGTGATCGTCCTTCCTACGCTCGTTCAAGGAGTAAACGCGGGCGAGTCCATCGTAAGCAGCATTGAAGAGGCTAACCGCAGAGACTTATGCGATGTATTAATCGTCGGTCGAGGAGGAGGATCGATCGAAGAGCTGTGGGCATTTAACGAAGAGGCCGTCGCCAGGGCCATTTTTTCTTCTGACATTCCGATCATTTCTGCCGTCGGGCATGAAACGGATTTTACAATCAGCGATTTTGTCGCCGATTTGCGCGCGGCAACCCCGACAGGAGCGGCCGAACTGGCCGTACCTAATATGCTTGATTTGCTGGAGCGTCTGAAAACGCTCGAAGCGAGAATGACAAAATCGATGCAGCAGGACTTAAAAAAGCGGCAGGAGCGGGTGAAAAACCTTCAGTCCTCCTATGCCTTCCGATACCCGAAGCGGCTATATGCCCAAAAGGAACAGGAATTCGACCTGATATTCGACCGTTTCCAAAAACAGCTGGCGATGACCGTCGACCGCAAAAAACAAAAACTGAACGAACAGACATACAAGCTGGAGATGCTTCATCCCGAGGAGCAGCTTAAACAAGCGCGAAAAAGGCATGAAGAGCAAACAGTCCGGCTGAAGCGGAATATGAAAGTGCAGCTGAAGCAGATTCACTCGCAGTTTCAAACGGTTCTTGGTAAACTGAATGCATTAAGCCCTCTCCAAGTGATGGAAAGAGGGTACAGTTTGACATATAAAGAAAACGAATTGATTAAAAGTATTGAACAGGTTCATGAAAAAGACGAGATCCGCGTCACATTAAACGATGGGACGCTGACCTGTGAGGTACTGCAAAAGAGAGGCGAAACAAATGGCTGAAGAAAACAAAACAAACCGGGATGACCTGACATTTGAAGAGGCGATGAAAGGTTTGGAACAGATCGTATCAAAGCTTGAAGAAGGGGACGTGCCTTTGGAAAAGGCGATCGACTATTTCCAGGAGGGGATGGCTCTTTCGAAAATATGCCACGAAAAACTGCAAAATGTCGAAAAACAGATGGACTTCATTTTGCGGGAAAACGGGGAATTAGCTCCTTTCAGTGTTCGGGAGGAGGAAAAAGGTGACCGGTAAACTTGAAGGATTTTTAAAATCGAGAAAAACAGTAATTGAAGAGCGCCTTCCGATGTATATTAAAGACTTGCAAGCGCCGTCCATCCTCAAGGAATCCATGCTGTACTCATTGGAAGCCGGGGGGAAACGGCTGAGACCGATATTGGTTCTTGCGCTTCTTCATGCGTACGGAAAAGACGAAGAAGCCGGAATTCCAGTCGGATGCGCGGTTGAAATGATCCATACGTATTCATTAATCCATGACGACCTCCCTTGTATGGATGACGATGACCTCAGAAGAGGTAAGCCGACAAACCACAAAATTTACGGGGAGGCGACGGCCATTCTCGCGGGAGACGCCTTATTAACCGAAAGCTTCAAAATGATCACTTCCAATATGCCTTCTGATGTATCCGCTGAAAAGCGCATCAGACTGGTGAACGAGCTGATTTCGGCAGCGGGGGCCGAAGGCATGGTCGGCGGTCAGATTTTAGATATGGAAGCGGAATCAAAGTCTGTATCTCTTGATGAACTGCAGCGAATCCACGAAGGAAAAACGGCTAAACTCCTCAGCTTCAGCGTCATTGCGGGAGCCATTCTTGCAGATGCATCTGAAAAAGAGATCGAAAAGCTGCGCGAATTCAGCCATCATATCGGCATCGGCTTTCAGATCAGAGATGACATTTTGGACCTTGAAGGCTCGGAGGATAAGATCGGCAAACGGATCGGATCCGACGCTTCAAACGGAAAGTCGACGTATCCGTCGCTCCTTTCGCTTGAGGGCGCCAGCCAAAAACTTGATGAACATATTGAAAAAGCAAAACAGCTGATTTCAGAGCTTCCGCTTGAAAAAGAGCTTATGTACGAGTTCTGCGATATGATTGCCGCTAGGGATCATTGATACAGGGCTTCCATTTGAGCATCAAAGGCTTATTGTGATAAAATGTAGAGAGTTGAACTCTAAAACGCCGCGCCGTTATCACGTTGTGTTAGCGGCTGTTTTTTCAAACGAAGCGTCCGCATATGCAAGTTTGCGCATGGGGATGAATTCATCATATAATAATTCAAGCTGAAAACCTAAAACGAAGCAAGGCGCATACTTGCAGAAATCATGCTGAAAGTGAGTTGATCCGATTGGATCTGTTATCGATAAAGGACCCTGCATTTTTGAAGAACCTTTCAAATGAAGAACTGGAAAGCTTGAGCGCTGAAATTCGCCGTTTTTTAATTGAAACGCTTTCTGAATCCGGAGGGCACATTGGTCCGAATCTCGGCGTTGTCGAGCTTACCATTGCATTGCATAAAGAATTTGACAGCCCGAAAGATAAGTTCTTGTGGGATGTGGGGCATCAATCGTATGTTCATAAACTGTTGACCGGCCGCGGAAAGGACTTCGCCACGCTGCGCCAGCATAAAGGGCTGTGCGGTTTTCCAAAGCGGAATGAAAGCGAACATGATGTCTGGGAAACGGGCCACAGCTCGACTTCTCTCTCCGGTGCGATGGGGATGGCGGCTGCGAGAGACTTAAAAGGCACAAACGAATATATCATCCCGATCATCGGAGACGGTGCACTGACCGGCGGCATGGCTCTTGAAGCGCTTAACCATATCGGCCATGAACAAAAAGATATGATTGTCATTTTGAATGACAACGAAATGAGCATCGCTCCAAACGTCGGAGCGATTCATTCCATGCTCGGAAGGCTGCGTACAGCCGGAAAATACCAATGGGTCAAAGATGAGCTCGAGTATTTGTTCAAGCGGATTCCTGCTGTTGGCGGAAAGCTTGCCGCTACAGCCGAACGGATTAAAGACAGCCTTAAATATCTGCTCGTATCCGGGATGTTCTTTGAAGAGCTTGGATTTACGTATTTAGGGCCTGTAGACGGCCATTCCTACGATGAACTGTTTGAGAACTTGCAGTATGCGAAGAAAACGAAAGGCCCGGTACTCCTCCATGTTATTACGAAAAAAGGAAAAGGCTACAAGCCTGCGGAAACTGATAAAACCGGAACATGGCACGGAACCGGCCCATATAAAATCGATACCGGTGACTTTGTCAAACCGAAAGCTGCTGCACCATCATGGAGCTCGCTCGTAAGCGAAACGGTCAGGAAGCTTGCCCGCGAGGATGAACGGATTGTGGCCATTACTCCGGCCATGCCTGTCGGTTCAAAACTTGAAGGGTTTGCGAGCGAATTTCCGGAGCGCATGTTTGATGTCGGCATTGCGGAACAGCATGCGGCAACGATGGCGGCGGGACTTGCGACACAGAATATGAAGCCGTTTCTGGCGATCTATTCGACATTTCTTCAGCGCGCCTATGACCAGGTTGTCCATGATATCTGCCGGCAAAATCTAAATGTATTTATCGGCATTGACAGAGCAGGTCTCGTCGGCGCCGACGGGGAAACACACCAGGGCGTGTTTGACATTGCTTTTTTACGGCATATTCCGAATTTGGTTCTCATGATGCCAAAAGACGAAAACGAAGGCCAGCACATGGTCAACACGGCTGTCAAATACGACGACGGCCCGATTGCCATGCGCTTTCCGCGCGGAAACGGACTCGGCGTCAAAATGGATAAAGAATTAAAAACGATCCCGATCGGAACGTGGGAAGTGCTGCGACCTGGGACAGACGCGGTCATTTTAACGTTCGGCACCACCATTCCGATGGCGCTTGCTGCCGCGGAGGAGCTGCAAAAAGAAGGCCGTTCGGTCAGAGTGGTAAACGCCCGTTTTATCAAGCCGCTCGATGAAAACATGCTGAAGGAAATCCTGAACGAGGGGCTTCCGATTTTAACGATCGAAGAGGCTGTGCTTCAAGGCGGATTCGGCAGCTCGATCCTTGAGTTTGCCCATGAACATCAGTCTTACAGTCCGATCATTGACAGAATGGGGATACCTGATCAATTTATTGAACACGGCAGCGTCGCCAAGCTTCTGGAAGAGATCGGAATGACAAAAGAAGACGTCATCAGACGAATAAGACTTTTGACGCCCGTAAAGACTCATAAAGGAATTGGATCATGACAGGAAAAAAAGAACGGCTCGACGTTTTATTAGTAGAAAGAGGGTTAATGGAAACGCGGGAAAAAGCGAAAAGAGCCATCATGGCCGGCATTGTCTATACGAATGAAAACAGACTGGACAAGCCGGGCGAAAAGGTCGACCGCACGATCCCGCTGACCGTTAAAGGAAACCCGTTAAAATACGTCTCAAGAGGCGGATTAAAACTTGAAAAAGCATTAAAGGAGTTTCAGCTCTCCGTTCAAGGCAAGCTGATGATTGACATCGGCTCGTCCACCGGCGGCTTTACAGACTGTGCGCTGCAAAACGGCGCTCTTTGCTCATATGCCGTTGATGTCGGTTATAATCAGCTCGCCTGGAAGCTGAGGCAGGATGAGCGGGTTGTTGTGATGGAACGCACCAATTTCCGGTATTGCACACCTGCCGATTTTACGGAAGGGCTGCCGGAGTTCGCGACGGTCGATGTCTCTTTTATCTCACTGAAAATCATCCTCCCTGTGCTGAAGAACATTTTAGTGCCGGGAAGCGACTGCATCGCTCTCGTCAAACCGCAGTTTGAAGCAGGGCGGGAATCCGTCGGGAAAAAAGGGATCGTCCGCGATCCCCTCGTCCATAAAGCTGTGCTTGATGACATCAGCCGGTTTGCGGCTCGAGAAGGATACGACTGCCGAAACGCCTCGTTTTCTCCGATTACCGGCGGCGACGGCAACATCGAATTCCTTCTCCATTTGCATTGGGACGGAGAGGCGCAATCCGGAACGCCGATAGCGGAAGAAACGATCAATCAAATTGTCGAAGAGGCTCACAAGACATTAAAAGCGAAAAAACCGGATCAGCGTGATTAAAAACCCTTGCAGGGCCGTACGGCGAATGCGAGGGTTGGCCGGCACGCAAAAAGGAATAATAGTGGGCTATTATTCCTTTTTTACTGCAAACATGTACTTTTCCGACAAAATCATTTAACATAAATGTATAAACATACACAATTTGTGTATAAAACGAGGTGTGAAATGAACAAAGGTCAAAGGCATATTAAAATCAGGGAGATTATCACCGCGAATGAAATTGAAACGCAGGATGAGCTTGTCGATATTTTAAAGAAAGACGGCTATAATGTGACGCAGGCCACCGTCTCACGGGATATTAAAGAGCTTCATTTGGTGAAGGTGCCGACAAACAACGGTTCCTACAAATACAGCCTGCCTGCTGATCAGCGCTTTAATCCCCTTTCCAAATTAAAAAGATCGTTAATGGACGCATTCGTCAAAATCGACTCAGCCAGCCATCTGATTGTGTTAAAAACAATGCCGGGAAACGCGCAGGCGATCGGGGCGCTGATGGACAATTTGGATTGGGAAGAAATCATGGGAACGATCTGCGGAGATGATACCATTTTGATCATCTGCCGGACGCATGATGATACGAAAGTCGTACAGAAGAAAATATTGGAGCTTTTATAAACGAAGGCCTGAAAAGAGGTGTCATGAAAGCTTGTTAGCTGAATTATCGATCAAAAACTTTGCGATTATCGAAGAATTAACCGTTTCTTTTGAAAAAGGGCTGACGGTTCTAACCGGTGAAACAGGTGCCGGAAAATCGATCATCATCGACGCCGTCTCTTTGCTTGTCGGAGGCCGCGGATCGTCCGAATATGTCAGGTATGGCGAAAAAAGGGCCGAATTGGAAGGGCTTTTCCTCCTTGACGGCGGCCATCCGGTTTTTGATTTGTGCACAGAGCTGGGGATTGAAGCCTCGGACGACATGATCGTCATGAGAAGAGATATTAACGCAAACGGCAAAAGCATCTGCCGCGTCAATGGAAAACTTGTCACCATTGCCGCATTGCGGGAAGTCGGCAGACTGCTGCTTGACATTCACGGGCAGCACGACAATCAGCTGCTGATGGAGGACGAGCACCATCTTCAGCTTCTGGACAGGTTCGCAGGAGAAGAAATCGAGAATGCTTTAAAAGCGTATCAGGAAGTTTACAGCCGCTACATGGATGTCATGAAGAAGGTGAAAGAGCTTTCTGAAAGCGAGCAGGAAATGGCTCACAGGCTCGATTTAATACAGTTCCAGCTTGACGAAATCGAATCAGCAAACCTTGAGCCGAAAGAGGACGAGCTTCTTCAGGAAGAGCGCCGTCAAATTGCAAATTTCGAAAAAATATACGAAGCGCTGCAAAATGCCTATAATGCGCTTCGCAATGAGCAGGCCGGGCTTGACTGGGTCGGCATGGCTTCAAGCGAGCTTGAAAACGTCTCAGGCATTAATGAAGGGCTCAATAAAGTATCTGAATCGGTAGCCAACGCTTACTACATTCTCGAAGATTCAACCTTTCAGATCAGAAATATGCTGGATGAACTCGAATACGACCCCGAGCGCCTCGATTATATCGAATCGCGTTTAAACGAAATCAAACAGCTGAAACGCAAATACGGCGCTACTGTCGAAGACATCCAAGCTTATTCGGCTAAGATAGAGGAAGAAATCGACCGGATCGAAAACCGGGACAGCCACTTGCAGGCTTTAAAATCACGACTCGAATCAATCGGCAAGGATGTGGCGATTGAAGCAGCCAATGTGTCCGAAATCAGAAAAAAATGGGCGGAAAAGCTGGCCAAACAGATTCAGCAGGAATTGAAAGATCTGTATATGGAAAAATCGACATTTGATACGGAATTTCATGTGAAAAAAGCGGAACGGGATGATGATGCACCCGTCGTCAACGGAATGCCTGTTCAGCTCACAAAGCACGGCATTGACACCGTTCGTTTCCTGATCTCCACAAACACGGGAGAACCGCTTAAATCCTTGTCAAAGGTTGCTTCAGGAGGAGAGCTCTCAAGAATCATGCTGGCGATGAAAAGCATTTTCTCCGCTCAGCAGGATGTTACATCGATCATTTTCGATGAAGTGGACACTGGTGTAAGCGGAAGAGTCGCGCAGGCGATCGCTGAAAAAATACACCGCGTCTCTATCGGCTCTCAAGTTTTATGCATTACCCACTTGCCGCAGGTGGCCGCGATGGCTGACACCCACCTTTTGATCACGAAACAGTCGAAAGACGGGAGAACAACAACAAGCGTCACACCTTTGTCAAAACAGGAAAAAATAGCGGAAATCGGCCGGATGATTGCCGGCGTTGAAGTAACGGATTTGACGAAGCGCCATGCGAAAGAACTTTTAAATCAAGCTAAGCTAGTCAAAACCAGCGGATAAGCTGTTCATTTTTTGAACAGCTTATTTTTTTGTCGGCATTTTCTTATACAAACTCTTTCTTATCATTTTATCCAATGTTTTTCTTCCGTTCACAGTTATAAATCGCCGTCCGGAAGGCAAAAGTAATGAATGTAGCGAAAGAAATTTATATGGTGTGGGTTAGGTGCGAGGAGAGTGAAAAGGTGGATGTTGAAAAAATCAGAAAAGCTGTGGGTATAATTCTCCTTGTTTCTTTAATAAGTGTAGGATTTTACAAACCGGTGAAAGAATACATTGTAATACCAAAAAATTTGAACATTTTTGAGACGGGTACCCGTGCGGTTGAAACGAGCTTATCCGTCAGTACTCCGAAAGATGGATCATCAGAAGCATTCACATTGAAAGAAAATCAAAACGAAGTGGAAATAAAAGGCGAAAAGAATGGAAAGGCAGAACTCGTCTATGACTTTGCCGGATTTCCGGTTAAAAAAACGAAAGTAAATGTCCTGCCTGATTTGAAAGTGGTTCCCGGCGGGCAGTCCATTGGTGTAAAACTTCATTCCGTTGGTGTATTGGTCGTGGGTTTTCATCAAATCAATACCTCTGAAGGCAAAAAATCGCCCGGTGAAGCAGCCGGAATCGCGGTAGGCGACATTATCACCGAAATCAACGGCACGAAAATCGAGAAAATGAATGACATTACCCCTTTTATTCAAAAGGCCGGAAAAACAGGAGAAACCTTACATCTGTCGATAAAAAGAGATAAACAGGAAATCAAAACGAAGCTCGTTCCGAAAAAAGACCAGGCTGAAGACAAATACAGAATCGGCTTATATATCAGGGACTCTGCCGCAGGAATCGGCACAATGACTTTTTTCGAGCCGAAATCGAAAAAATACGGAGCGCTTGGCCACGTGATTTCAGATATGGATACGAAAAAACCGATCGTTGTTGAAAAAGGACAAATCGTGAAATCGACCGTCACCTCGATTGAAAAAGGAACAGGCGGAAATCCCGGAGAGAAACTGGCTCGTTTCGCATCAGAACGAAAAGTGATCGGCGATATCAACAGAAACAGTCCATTCGGGATCTTCGGAACGCTTCACGAGTCAATTAAAAACCGCATCGCTGACAAAGCCATTCCGATTGCATTTTCAGATGAAGTAAAAGAAGGCCCTGCCCAAATTTTAACGGTTATTGAAAACGACAAAGTCGAGAAATTCGATATTCAGGTCGTCAGTACGACACCTCAGAAGTTTCCGGCCACAAAGGGCATGGTGCTGAAAATCACCGACCCGAGGCTGTTGAGTAAAACAGGAGGCATCGTTCAAGGGATGAGCGGAAGCCCGATCATCCAAAACGGAAAGATCATTGGCGCCGTAACCCACGTTTTCGTCAATGATCCGACGAGCGGGTACGGTGTGCATATTGAATGGATGCTGTCTGAAGCGGGAATCGATATTTATAAAAAAGAAAAAGCAAGCTGACTGCCGGATTCCTCCGGCAGTTTTTGATTTCGCCTTTTTTTCTTGGGCGTTGTGCGTTAAAATGAAAGAAGAAAAGATTTTTCGACAAATTCACGTTCCCCGGTTTGTCAAGTCGCATTTTAAGTCGAAAAATCGAGAAAATCAGAAAAAAACAGAGAAAAAGCTAGACATACCACTATTATTGGAAAAATCCTTTTTAAAAAAAGGGAATAAAGTGGTGCTGTCGAATTAAACATATTAGAAAAAGAATGATGAAATTTATCAACATACACATTGGGGAGGAAGAAACGTGGAGAAAATTAAAGTATGTGTTGCTGATGATAACAGGGAGCTTGTCGGCCTATTAAGCGAATATATCGAGGGACAGAGCGACATGGAAGTGCTTGGTGTCGCATACAACGGACAGGAATGCCTTTCTTTGTTTAAAGACAAGGAGCCCGACGTGCTTGTGCTGGATATAATCATGCCTCATCTCGACGGATTGGCCGTTCTTGAAAGGCTGAGGGAATCGCAGCTTAAAAAGCAGCCGAATGTCATCATGCTGACGGCGTTCGGCCAGGAAGACGTGACCAAAAAAGCTGTAGATTTAGGCGCGTCGTATTTTATTTTGAAGCCTTTTGACATGGAGAATTTAGTCGGACATATCCGCCAGGTCAGCGGAAACGGATCTCAATTGACACACCGTGCCCCGTCCTCTCAAAGCAGTGTGCTTCGGCCGCAGCCTGAATCGCCGAAGAAAAACCTGGACGCCAGCATCACGACCATCATCCACGAAATCGGCGTACCTGCTCATATTAAAGGCTATTTGTACTTAAGAGAAGCCATCTCCATGGTATATAACGACATCGAACTGCTCGGCAGCATTACAAAAGTGCTTTATCCGGATATCGCCAAAAAATTCAACACGACTGCAAGCCGCGTCGAACGGGCGATTCGCCACGCCATCGAAGTCGCATGGAGCAGAGGCAACATCGACTCGATTTCGTCACTTTTCGGCTACACAGTCAGCATGTCAAAAGCAAAGCCGACCAATAGTGAGTTCATCGCGATGGTCGCAGACAAGCTGAGACTGGAGCATAAGGCTTCTTAAACGTTGATATGACGCAGTTTTAACGAAGATTTAACCGTCGAATTTTCGACCTGTTTCTAACGAATAGTTTATCGTAATTCCGATGAATTTTTCGCCCATATTGCGATGAAATTGTGCTACGATCCGAAGGGTTTAATACAGTATTTGAAGGCCTCGTTTTTATAAACGAGGCCGTTTTTTTGCCCGCAAATGTACTGTTTGCGATGTAAGATCAAAAAGGTGAATCATTTCAGCACAGTGTGTATTGTGTAAAGTCATCCTAAAAGCTTATCTATTGATTCCGAAATATTGTAATTTGTACACTTTTTGGACATACCTGCATGTTATATGATGAAATAGAAATGAAATAAATGGAAAAGGAGTTGTTTTAAAATGAAGGTCAATAAATTATTAACTGGTACGACTCTGGCTGTTGGTTTACTTATTTCTGCAGCGCCGGTATTTGCTGCATCGCATTCATCTGAGGTGATTGCACATCCGACTGCTCAATATATCAATTGTCCAAGTGACTTGCCAAGCTCATTCAAAAGCAGTAAATCATCAAAATGTGTAAAATCATCTTCTGGAGTTTTCAGTAACAAATTTTCTGATAGCGATGGAACATGGTATTTCAAAGGGAAATTTTACAGTAATGTTTTTAATACTTGGGTTGGTTTTTATGAAGGATGAACCAAAAAAGGGGGGCTCCCCCTTTTTTTTGTTTTCCTTTTAGTATCAAGTAGGAAATAGATGGCGGAGAATGTAAAACTCTTCGAAGAGCCGATCTCGAGTTAAAAGTATGAAATAAGCGGGTGGTATGATGATCTTTACGAAAACAGATCTTCGCTATCCGGTGAATTTTTTCGGGCCAGGGTTGAGGATTAACCATTACGGATTGCTCATCGTAAACAGCAATGCAAAAATAGGTGCAAACTGTGACATTCATCAAGGGGTTAATATCGGACAAAATCACGCTCGCCGCGATGTTCCCACAATCGGAGACAATGTCTGGATCGGGCCGGGGGCAAAGCTCTTTGGCGACATTCACATTGCTGACGGCATATCAATTGGCGCAAACGCCGTGGTCAACAAATCTTTCACTGAGGAAAATATTACAATAGCCGGCATGCCTGCCAAAAAGATTAAAGAGGCGCCGTCAAATAAAGACCGGAAGCAAGCTGTTCAGCGGCAAATACAAGCATGAGAAATGGAGCAGCGCTGCTGATCATCCGCTATGAAGGCCTAAATGTAAAAATGATTTAAAAAGAATATTTGATCTTGCATTCGTGCAAGTTCTGACAAAAAAACTACATAGCGCGGCAGCCAGTTGTGTTTCCGTCTATTTCTCAAAGTTTGTCTCACGCTCGGAGCATTGCTGTCATAGACTGGATCATATAAAGCGAAAGCCGAATAAAACGTCTTTTTTCATAAGAAAAAAGACGTTTTTTTATACAAAAAAATAAAAATGATGAAAAAGATCTGATTTCTTCCAGTTTACAGCCATTTTTCGCCTTGGGTAGATCGTTTTTCACAGACGTTTTTACGCGGATGGCTTCTAACAATTCGGAAATCCTTGGGGAATTGGACGGGGAAAGCGGGCGAAAACCTGCTGCTGCGGCTTGCTTTACAGCCCCGGGTATTAAAGATAAGGTACGGGGTGTAAAAAATTCAGCGGGTGAGGTGGTCGACATGAGGAAAGGAGTCATCCTTGTTCTGTTCGCTATGCTGTTATTGGCAGGCTGCGGCACAACGCAGCATAATGGGCAAAGCGGTGATGAGAGCCGAAAAGGAACAGGCGAGGAAACGCTCGTGAAAGAAGGCACCTTTGTCGGTTTGGCGGACCAGCATACCGTCGCCGTCAATATTGACGGCAAAGAAACGATGTTTCAGGTCCCTCCCGAAAAACGGGACAAATATAAAGGGATCGAGGATGATACAAAGGTGGAAGTGGAGTACACGAAAGCAGAGGACGGAACATTACAGCTTGAAGATATGAAAAAGAAAGAATGATCGTTTGCAAAAAGGGATTGTAGGAGGAACAAATCGTGAAACTGTTAATAAAGAGTTTTGTTTTGCTGCTGTTTTCGTTTATGGCGGCTTTTCCAGCTGCTTTTGCGGCTGAGCCGCTTTCCGGGAAGACGGTATATGTTGACGCAGGTCACGGGGGTGAAGACAGCGGTGCTGTCGGAAACGGGCTGCTTGAGAAAGATGTCAACCTTGAAGTGGCAATGCTGATTGATGAAAAGCTGAAAGAAGAAGGAGCCGACACAGTCGCCTCAAGAACGGATGATACGTTTTTGACGCTGGAAGACCGGGTGGCCAAGGCGAGCAAAAATGCTTCAGACTTGTTTATCAGCATTCATGCAAACTCGGCCGTCCCTGAAGCGTCCGGTACAGAAACATATTTCGATTCCACGTATCAAGCCGCTGACAGCGAACGGCTGGCATCTGACATTCAAGAGCGGCTTCCGGATGCGCTGGGCACTCGGGACAGAGGTGTAAAAGAATCAGGGTTTTATGTCATCAAAAATTCTCAAATGCCGAGTGTTTTAGTCGAACTGGGCTTTATCACAAACAAAACTGATGCAGATAAACTCGAAAGTCCGGAATATCAGGAAAAAGCTGCAGACGCGATTGCTGACGCTGTCGTATCTTATTATGAATAATAGAAGGGCCCTGGTATATGACCGGGGTTCTTGTGTTATGTTTATGTTAAAAAAGGCCTTATGTGTGGAAAGAAAACAGTAAGACCTTCATAATGGGTTATAAACTTGCAATTCTTGTAGAGGTGAACCAGAAATGACGAAAATATTTGCACACAGAGGGGCTTCAGGCACTTTTCCCGAAAATACAATGGCGGCGTTTAAGCATGCGGCGGCCATTGGTGCCGACGGCATCGAATTGGATGTTCAAATGGCAAAAGACGGACGTCTTGTTGTCATTCATGATGAAAAGCTTGACAGGACGACTTCACTGAAAGGGTATGTGAAAGATCTTACATATGAGGAAATAAAACATGGAGACGCAAGCCACCGTTTTGCCGAAAAAACCGGTTCTGTCCCTGTGCCGACCCTTGAAGAAGTGTTTGAGTGGGCGGCAGATGCTGAATTTCTTCTTAATGTTGAATTGAAAAACAGCATTATCCGCTATGAAGGGATGGAAGAAAAAGTGATGTCGATGATTGAAGCGTACGACCTTCAAGACCGGATCATTCTTTCATCATTCAATCATGAAAGCCTTGCGTTATGCCACAGACTGAATCCAAGTATTGAATTGGCTGCGCTTTACATGGATGTCATCTACAAGCCGGAGGAATACATTGAGATGATTCCGGCTTCAGGATTTCATCCGTATCGCCGTTCAATGTCGGATGACACGATCAAAAACGCCCATTTGAAAGAAAAAGCGGTCAGGCCGTTCACCATCAACCGTGAAGAGGAGATGAAAAAGCTGATTGCTGCGGGAATAGACGGTTTCTTCACCGACTTTCCCGAAAAAGCGTTAAAATTAAAGGCCGAGATGTGAGATGCAAAAAGCCGCAGATATTGTCTGCGGCTTTTTCTTGTTCACAGATATCACACCTCGCGGCCGCTCTGCTTTTTTCTGAAACGGGGGCTTACTTGGTTGCGTTTTCTGTCTCTGTATAGAATAAATCCGCCTAACAAATAAAGGCCGCCTGCGAAGCATATGAACCCCGCCAGCCCCTGAAGCCAAAGGATCTGAAACGGGCCGATCAAAATGCCGAAAACCGTGTCGCGCATCAATTTAATTCCGAGAGCAGCCAGGCCTCCCGGGATCAGCAAAACGAGCAGTGCGATCATTCTCCCCATACACGAATCCCCTTACCAAAGATTTACCTTTATTGTCTATTTGAAAAAAAAGTTTGTCAAGAAAGGAAAACATGATAACATAGATGTTGTGCAAATTGTTGCAAGAGAACGTGAGAGTGTGCAAAATTTTTCATACAAAGGGGTAAAGGGATGATGCAAAAAGTACTGATCGTTGGTGCTGGAAAAGGGGGGACCGCCCTCTTGGATTTGCTGCTGAAAACAAAGACGATGCATATCGAGGCGGTCATCGATAAAAATCCGGAAGCTCCCGGGCTTTTCGTCGCGCAGAAAAACGATATCGAAACGGCACTCGACTGGACGCCATACATCACAGAACAGATCGACATCATCATTGAGACGACCGGAGACGCCGGCGTGTTAAAGCAGCTGATGCGAAAAAAGCACGACAGAACGATCGTGGTGCCGGGATCGCTCGCTTATATCATCTCTCAGCTGATGAATGAAAAGCAGCAGCTCATCCAAATGTTAAAAGAGCAGACGTATAAACACGACCGTATTTTCAACTCGATGAATGACGGCATGATTTTTATCGACATTAACGAAGAGATCATTTTGTTTAACAAAATGGCGGAGGTTATGACCGGAACAAAGCGCAGCGAAGCGATCGGCCAGCATATTCAAAGCGTGATCCCGACGACGAAGCTGCCGCGTATTCTCAACACGAGAGAGCCTGAGTATCATCAAAAACAATTTCTCCATCCGAACAGGCAGATTGTCACGACCCGAATTCCGATTATTGATGACGGAGGAACGCTCCTCGGGGCGCTCAGCATATTTAAGGACATTACCGATGCGGTCGAGCTGGCTGAAGAGGTGACCAACCTGAAGGAAGTCAGAACGATGCTTGAAGCGATCATTCAATCTTCCGATGAAGCGATTTCGGTCGTTGACGAAAACGGAAACGGAATGATGATCAACAGGGCATATACGAAGATGACAGGTCTGACAAAAGACCAGGTGATCGGGAAGCCGGCTAATACCGACATATCTGAAGGCGAGAGCATGCATTTGAAAGTGCTCGAAACGAGGCGCCCTGTCAGAGGGGTCAGAATGAAAGTCGGCCCGAATAAAAAAGAAGTGATCGTCAATGTTGCGCCGATTATCGTCGACGGCATTTTAAAAGGGAGCGTCGGCGTCATTCACGACGTATCTGAAATTCAATCGCTCACAAACGAGCTGAACAGAGCACGGCAGATTATCCGTACACTTGAGGCGAAATATACATTTGCCGACATCATCGGGTCAAGCGAGCAGATGCTCGTCGCGCTGGAACAGGCGAAATTGGGGGCGAAGACGCCTGCGACGATTTTGCTGAGAGGCGAATCGGGAACGGGTAAAGAGCTTTTTGCCCATGCCATACATAACGAAAGTGACCGAAAGTATAATAAGTTTGTCCGCGTCAATTGTGCGGCCATATCGGAATCACTGCTTGAATCAGAGCTTTTCGGCTATGAGGAAGGCGCTTTTTCAGGTGCGCGCCGCGGCGGGAAAAAAGGATTCTTTGAAGAAGCGAACAACGGAAGCATTTTCTTGGATGAAATCGGCGAGCTCTCGCTAAACACACAGGCGAAGCTCCTCCGCGTTCTTCAGGAAAAAGAAATCGTCAGAGTCGGCGGGACCAAACCGATCCCTGTGAACGTCCGGGTCATCGCGGCGACTAACGTCAATATTGAAAAGGCGCTCGCTGAAGGCCGGTTTCGCGAAGACTTGTACTACCGGATCAATCGCTATCCGATATCGATTCCGCCGCTCAGACAGCGGAAAGAGGACATTGAAGCCTTGAGCAGGCATTTGATAGGGAAGATCAACCAAGAGTACGGGCGCAATGTAAAGGGGCTTACGAAAAACGCCCTCAAATCGCTAAAAGCGCGGAAGTGGCCGGGGAATGTCAGAGAGCTTGAAAATGTCCTCGAGCGGGCGATGATTTTTTTAAAACCGCAAATGGAATGGATTGATCTAGAACATCTTCCTGAAGCGGACCGTCCGAGAAAAAAGGTGGAAGCCGGCGAAGCTTTCCCTGAAATTGAAGATGAAAAGCTGTCTGATGCGGTCGAACGGTTTGAAGCTCATATCATTAAAGAAACGCTTGAAAAGCATCAATATAACAGAACGAAAACGGCAAAAGCTCTTGGAATCAGCATTCGCAACCTCTATTACAAAATGGATAAATACAACCTTGCAAAAGATAGCATGCAATAAATTGCAAAAACGAGTGCAAAATCATGCAAACTGTAAACAGGTTCACAGTACCGAACCGCTTTTTTCATACTGGCACGAAACTTGCATGATATAGTGGGCGGATGTTTGCTTAGAAAGGTGGGTACTATGAAGCTGAAACAACTATTGCAAAAAGCGGCGGAGCTTGACAATAAAACGGTCGCCGTCGCACATGCGGAAGATGACGAAGTGCTGCAAGCGGTCAAACTTGCGGTCGACAAACAATTTGCCCGGTTCTTGCTGATCGGGCACAGAGAAAAACTTAGACATATGATGACAGAGCAGAATATTTCAAAACGGCACGTGGATATCATTCATTCGGAATCGCCGGCGGATTCTGCGAGAATTGCCGTTCAAGCTGTCAAAAGCGGCAATGCGGATGTTCTTATGAAGGGGAATGTCCCGACAGCTGTGCTATTAAAAGCCGTTTTGAATAAAGAGTACGGGCTTCGTTCCTCGCACGTGCTGTCACATGTAGCAGCATTTGAAGTCAGCGGGTTTGAGAGGCTGATTTATGTAACAGATGCGGCGATGAATATCAGCCCCAAGCTTGATGAGCTGAAGCAGATTTTAGAAAACGCAGTCGGCGTGGCGAGGTCGGTCGGCGTGCAAATGCCGAAAGTCGCTTGTCTTGCCGCAGTGGAAACAGTGAATCCCGCGATGGAAGCGACATTGAATGCAGCTGCCTTGACGCAGATGAATCATCGGGGCCAAATCAAAAACTGCGTTGTTGACGGGCCTCTTGCATTGGATAACGCGATATCGCCGCTTGCCGCCCGGCATAAAAACATTTCCGGGATCGTAGCAGGCGAGGCCGATATCCTGCTTGTTCCTTCAATTGAAACAGGCAATGTCCTTTATAAATCATTGATTCATTTTGCGGGTGCAAAAGTGGGAGCCATTTTAGCAGGGGCAAAAGCACCCATCGCCTTGACAAGCAGGGCCGATTCCGCAGAAAACAAGTTGTATTCGATTGCTTTGGCGCTGTGTACGTCTGAAGCACGACATGAGGAGGAATAAAAAATGGAACTATTTCGATATATGGAACAGTATGACTACGAGCAATTGGTATTTTGCCAAGATAAACAGTCCGGTTTAAAAGCGATCATCGCGATTCATGATACGACGCTCGGGCCGGCTCTCGGCGGCACAAGAATGTGGACATACGAAAGTGAAGAAGCCGCAATTGAAGATGCGCTGCGCCTTGCGCGGGGAATGACCTACAAAAATGCGGCGGCCGGACTGAACCTCGGAGGAGGCAAAACCGTTATTATCGGAGATCCGCGCAAAGATAAAAACGAAGAAATGTTCCGCGCTTTCGGCCGCTACATTCAAGGCTTGAACGGCAGATACATCACAGCCGAAGACGTCGGTACAACCGTTGAAGATATGGACATCATTCATGACGAAACCGATTTCGTTACAGGCATTTCACCTGCTTTCGGTTCATCAGGAAATCCTTCTCCGGTAACAGCTTACGGGGTATATAAAGGGATGAAGGCGGCGGCGAAAGCGGCATTCGGAACGGATTCGCTTGAAGGCAAAACCGTTGCGGTTCAAGGCGTCGGAAACGTGGCCTACAACCTGTGCCGGCACCTCCACGAAGAAGGCGCGAAACTGATCGTGACCGACATCAACAAAGAAGCAGTTGAACGTGCAGTCGCCGAATTCGGCGCCCGCGCCGTCGATCCGGATGATATTTATTCGCAGGAATGCGATATATATGCGCCGTGTGCCCTCGGAGCGACAATCAACGATGATACGATTCCGCAGCTGAAAGCCAAAGTGATTGCCGGGGCAGCCAACAACCAGCTGAAAGAAACCCGCCACGGTGATCAAATCCACGACATGGGCATCGTTTATGCCCCGGACTATGTCATCAATGCCGGCGGCGTCATCAATGTCGCTGACGAGCTTTACGGCTATAATTCGGAGCGCGCGCTGAAGAAAGTCGAAGGCATCTACGGAAACATTGAACGCGTCCTTGAAATTTCGAAGCGCGACCGCATTCCGACATACTTGGCCGCAGACCGTCTGGCGGAAGAACGAATTGAGCGCATGCGCCAATCGAGAAGCCAATTTTTGCAAAACGGCCATCACATTTTAAGCAGACGTTAAAATCATAACCCCTATTCTCTATTGGAGGTTTTAATTCAATGCAGGTACAGGAAAAACGTATTCTCGTCATCAATCCGGGATCTACATCTACAAAGATCGGCGTTTTTCATGATGACCGTTCGATTTTCGAAAAATCAATCCGTCATGACGAGGCTGAGCTACAGCAATATCAGACCATTATTGATCAATATTCGTTCAGAAAACAGGCGATACTCGAAACCCTGCATGAACAGGGAATCAATATTTCTAAATTGGATGCCGTTTGCGCCAGGGGAGGGCTGCTTCGGCCGATTGAAGGCGGCACTTACGAAGTCAATGATGCGATGATTGTCGATTTGAAAAACGGCTATGCGGGGCAGCATGCATCAAATCTCGGGGGCATCATCGCCAGGGAGATTGCCGACGGGTTAAATATTCCCGCTTTTATCGTCGACCCCGTTGTTGTGGATGAAATGGCTCCTATCGCAAAAATTTCCGGCACCCCGGCTATTGAAAGGCGCAGCATTTTTCACGCGCTCAACCAAAAAGCAGTTGCAAGGAAAGCGGCTTGGCAGTTTGGGAAGCGTTATGAAGATATGAAAATGATCATCACCCACATGGGAGGCGGCATTACGATCGGCGTCCATTGCCGCGGCCGGGTGATCGACGTCAACAACGGCCTCCACGGGGAAGGTCCGCTCAGTCCAGAGCGGGCCGGAACCATTCCTGCGGGTGATCTGATCGATATGTGCTTTTCCGGCGAATATACGAAAGACGAGCTGATGAAAATGCTTGTCGGCGGCGGAGGGCTTGCCGGCTATCTCGGCACGACGGATGCGGTAAAAGTTGAGAAAATGATCAAGGAAGGCGATCAAAAAGCTGCGCTCATCTATGAAGCGATGGCTTATCAAATCGCCAAAGAAATCGGGGCGGCCAGCGCCGTCTTAAAAGGCGAAGTCGATGTCATTATTTTGACAGGAGGACTGGCATATGGAAAATCGTTTATTTCCTCGATCAGACAATACATAGACTGGATTTCGGATGTCGTCGTCTTTCCAGGAGAAAATGAACTTCAAGCATTGGCTGAAGGTGCATTTCGCGTATTGAACGGCGAAGAAGAGGCAAAACAGTATCCGAACCAGAGGAGGGAAAGTCATGGCAACTGAATACGATCTCGTGATTCTTGGAGGGGGCACAGGCGGCTATGTGGCCGCCATCAGAGCCTCGCAGCTGGGGCTGAAAACAGCCGTCGTTGAAAAGCAGAAGCTCGGCGGCACGTGCCTTCATAAAGGCTGCATCCCGTCGAAGGCGCTCCTTAGAAGCGCGGAAGTATACAGGACAGCAAAAAAGGCGGACGAATTCGGAGTGGTCATTCCTGAAGTCGGACTGCGGTTTTCTCAAGTTCAAAGCAGAAAACAAAAAATAATTGACCAGCTGCACAACGGTGTCAAACACTTGATGAAAAAAGGAAAGATCGATGTTTACGAAGGAATCGGACGGATTCTCGGGCCGTCGATTTTTTCCCCGATGCCTGGGACGGTTTCCGTTGAGATGGCGAACGGGGATGAAAATGAGATGCTCATACCGAAAAACGTCATCATCGCTACAGGCTCAAGGCCCAGGTCGCTGCCAGGGCTTGAGCTTGACGGAGAAAACGTTCTGTCATCAGACGAAGCGCTTGAACTTGAGCAGCTTCCGGCTTCCATGCTGATCGTCGGAGGAGGTGTCATCGGGATCGAGTGGGCTTCCATGCTGAACGATTTCGGTGTTGATGTCACCGTCATTGAGTATGCAGACCGGATTTTGCCGACTGAAGATGCCGATATTTCTAGGGAAATGCAGGCGCAGCTCGCGAAAAAAGGCATCACAATGATCACGGGAGCAAAAGTGCTGCCCGACACATTGGAGAAAGGCGATGCGGTCAGCATTCAAGCGGAAAAAGACGGAGAAAAACAATCCTATTCCGCTGAGAAAATGCTCGTATCGGTCGGAAGGCAGGCAAATATTGAGGGTATCGGTCTGGAAAACACGGATATCCAGGTGGAAAACGGCTTTATCGTGACAAACAGCATGTACCAGACAAAAGAATCCCACATCTATGCGATAGGAGATGTGATCGGCGGCCTTCAGCTTGCACATGTAGCTTCTCACGAAGGGATTACGGCCGTTGAGCATATTGCTGGTGAAAACCCGCACGCCATCGATTATTCGCTTGTTTCAAAATGCATCTATTCAAGCCCTGAAGCCGCATCGGTCGGCTTGACAGAGGGTGAGGCGAAGGCGCAGGGGAAAAGCGTTAAAGTAGGCAAATTTCCGTTTCAGGCGATTGGCAAAGCGCTCGTGTACGGTGAGACGGACGGCTTTGTCAAAATCGTCGCCGATCGCGAAACAGATGACATTTTGGGCGTTCACATGATCGGCCCGCATGTGACAGACATGATATCTGAAGCCGGTCTGGCAAAGGTGCTTGACGCCACCCCGTGGGAAGTCGGTCAAACGATCCACCCGCATCCGACGCTGTCGGAGGCGATCGGAGAAGCCGCCCTTGCCGTGGATGGAAAAGCGATTCATTTTTAGAAAGCATGAAGGAGTGAAAAAAATGGGCAATAACCGTCATGAAGCAGTGGGATTAACAGATGAACAAGCAATCGACATGTACAAAACCATGCTTTTAGCCAGAAAACTCGATGAGCGGATGTGGCTCTTAAACCGTTCAGGCAAAATTCCTTTTGTCATCTCTTGTCAAGGACAGGAAGCAGCCCAGGTCGGAGCGGCTTTCGCTTTAGACCGGGAGAACGATTATGTGCTTCCGTATTACAGAGATATGGGCGTTGTGCTTGCTTTTGGAATGACGGCAAAAGATTTAATGCTGTCGGCGTTTGCAAAAGCCGAGGATCCGAATTCAGGAGGAAAGCAGATGCCAAGCCACTTCGGCCAAAAGAAAAACCGGATCGTCACGGGCTCTTCGCCGGTGACCACGCAAGTTCCGCATGCGGTGGGCGTAGCGCTTGCCGGAAGGCTTGACAAGAAAGACATTGCAACTTTTGTGACGTTCGGCGAAGGCTCTTCAAACCAAGGGGACTTCCATGAAGGGGCAAACTTTGCCGCCGTGCATAAGCTTCCCGTCATTTTTATGTGTGAAAACAATAAATACGCGATCTCGGTTCCTTATGAAAAGCAGGTAGCTTGCGAAAACATTTCCGACCGCGCCGTCGGTTACGGCATGCCTGGCGTGACCGTTGACGGAAATGATCCGCTTGAAGTCTACAAAGCTGTTAAAGAAGCAAGGGAA
Source organism: Bacillus licheniformis DSM 13 = ATCC 14580 (assembly GCF_000011645.1). Classification (GTDB taxonomy): domain Bacteria; phylum Bacillota; class Bacilli; order Bacillales; family Bacillaceae; genus Bacillus; species Bacillus licheniformis. The sequence continues at coordinate 2,500,594 of NC_006270.3, read as the reverse complement.
CGGGCCGGAAGAGGCGAAGGGCCGACATTAATCGAAACGATATCATACCGGCTGACCCCGCACTCCAGCGATGATGACGACCGAAGCTACAGAGAGCGCGAAGAGGTGGCGGAGGCGAAGAAAAATGATCCGCTTAACAAATTCGCACAATACTTAAAAGAAGCAGGTCTTCTGGACGACCAGTCTGAGAAGCAAATATCGGATGAGATCACAAAAATCGTCAATGAAGCAACAGATTATGCTGAACATGCACCTTATGCAGATCCGGAAGATGCGCTGCGGCATGTTTATGCGGAGTAAGGGGGAAGAACAATGCCAGTTATGTCATATATAGATGCTGTCACTTTGGCTTTGAAAGAAGAAATGGAAAAGGATCCCCGCGTCTTTGTTTTAGGGGAGGATGTCGGCAAAAAAGGCGGTGTATTCAAGGCGACAGCCGGTCTTTACGACCAGTTCGGCGAAGAGCGGGTGATGGACACGCCTTTGGCGGAATCCGCAATTGCCGGCGTCGGAATCGGGGCCGCCATGTACGGGATGAGACCAGTCGCTGAAATGCAGTTTGCTGATTTTATTATGCCGGCTGTCAACCAGATTATTTCGGAAGCGGCAAAAATCCGCTACCGCTCCAACAATGACTGGAACTGTCCGATCGTCATCCGCGCACCTTACGGCGGAGGCGTGCACGGCGCGCTGTACCATTCACAGTCGGTTGAAGCCGTGTTTGCCAATCAGCCCGGCCTGAAAATCGTCATGCCTTCGACGCCTTATGATGTCAAAGGGCTTTTGAAAGCGGCCATCCGCGATGACGACCCTGTGCTGTTCTTCGAACATAAACGGGCATACCGGCTGATCAAGGGCGAAGTGCCGAGTGACGACTATGTGCTGCCGATCGGAAAGGCGGACGTGAAGCGGGAAGGCGAAGACATTACCGTCATCACATACGGATTGTGCGTCCATTTCGCCCTTCAGGCTGCCGAACGGCTTGCCAAAGACGGGATTTCCGCACATATCCTTGATTTAAGAACGGTATATCCGCTCGATCAGGAAGCGATTATTGAAGCGGCTTCCAAAACGGGCAAAGTGCTTTTGATGACCGAAGATACGAAGGAAGGCAGCATTATGAGTGAAGTGGCCGCGATCATTTCAGAGCATTGCCTGTTCGATTTGGATGCGCCGATTAAGCGGTTGGCGGGCCCTGATGTCCCGGCAATGCCGTATGCTCCTACAATGGAAAAATTCTTTATGGTCAATCCGGATAAAGCAGAAGCAGCGATGAGAGAATTGGCTGAGTTTTAATATAGCGAAGGAGGACACATCGTATGGCAGTGGAACAAATGACAATGCCGCAGCTCGGGGAGAGCGTGACTGAGGGAACCATCAGCAAATGGCTCGTCAGCGTCGGAGATCACGTCAACAAATATGATCCGATTGCTGAAGTGATGACGGATAAGGTCAATGCTGAAGTCCCTTCATCGTTCACGGGAACGATTGCCGAGCTAGTCGGGAAGGAAGGCGAAACTCTGCAAGTCGGAGACGTCATCTGCAAAGTCGAAACAAATGAAGAAGCGAAACCGGAGGCTGAGGCTGTTTCCAAGCCAGATCAAGAGGAAGCGGAGCCGGCCAAACCGGAGGCGAAAGATACATCTCAGAAAAAACGTTATTCCCCGGCGGTGCTGAGACTTGCCGGAGAGCACAACATCGATTTGGAGCAGGTGGAAGGTACAGGCGCCGGCGGACGGATCACAAGAAAAGACATCCAGCGCATCATTGCTTCCGGAGCTGTTCCTCAAACTGATGCAGCGCCGGAAAAACAGCCGGGTGCAAATGCCGCGGGAGCGATTGAACCTGATCAAAAACCGGCGCAAGCCGCACCTCAAGCTGCACCGCCTCAAAGTGCGGCCGGAGACGTTGAGATTCCTGTAACTGGAATCCGCAATGCGATTGCGACCAACATGGTCAGAAGCAAGCATGAAATCCCTCATGCCTGGACGATGATGGAAGTGGATGTCACAGGTCTTGTGAGCTACCGCAACAAAATAAAAAACGAATTCAAGAAAAAAGAAGGCTTCAGCCTGACCTTTTTCGCGTTTTTTGTCAAAGCAGTCGCACAGGCGCTGAAGGAATTCCCGCAAATGAACAGCATGTGGGCCGGAGATAAAATCATTCAGAAAAAAGACATCAACATCTCAATTGCAGTAGCGACTGAAGATGCGTTATATGTTCCTGTCATCAAGCATGCCGATGAAAAAACGATTAAAGGCATCGCAAGGGAAATCTCCGAACTGGCTCATAAGGTCAGAAGCGGCAAGCTGACCAGCGGGGATATGAGCGGAGGTACGTTTACGGTCAATAATACCGGTTCGTTTGGATCGGTTCAGTCGATGGGGATCATCAACCATCCGCAGGCTGCCATCCTGCAGGTTGAATCGATCGTCAAGCGTCCCGTCGTCATGGAGCACGGCATGATCGCGGTCAGGGATATGGTGAACCTATGCTTATCCCTCGATCACAGAGTGCTTGACGGCCTCATTTGCGGCAGATTCCTTGCCCGTGTGAAAGAGATTCTTGAACAGATCGATGATCATACGTCCATCTATTAAAAAAGCCGGCCCGTTTAGGGTCAGCTTTTTTCTTTTTCTAAGGGGGTGAGCATGCGGAGGTGCCCGTTTAGCACCTCGATTGAAGCCGGCGTTTTTGTGCAGATTTCGCCGTCTGTATCGGCTTCCATGGGAAGGGCGGTTTCAATTCGAACGGTTTGCCCCTGATAATAGGATAGCTCGCCTTTAAAGGAATCCCATTCGGGATCATCCATTGCAAAAAGCTCTTTCAATGCAGCCAGATTCGTATTCCGGCAGACGAGAATGTCCGCTTTTCCGTCGTTGATGCTCAGCTGCGGAAGGGGGATCTTGTTCGTTCCGATAAAGGGGCCGTTCAGCACGACGACCATGACCGCTTCGTCAGCAAACTCTTCTCCGTCGATCGACAGACGAAAAGAGAAGGGCTCAAGATTGGAGATTGTCCGCAGTGCGCTTGTAAAATAACTGATTCTCCCGAGCAGCGCTTTTTCCGTTTGATTGATATGGCTGGAAGCTTCCGTGATCAATCCGATGCCCCAAAAGTTGAGACAATAATGATCATTCGCTTTTAAAACATCGACCGGGACGGGACTTCCATTGGCGAGCGCTTCCGCCGCTTTCTCTATGTTCTGGGGAATGCGGAGCGCCCTCGAAAAGTCGTTGCATGTACCGCCAGGGAGGATGCCGATATCTGGCTTGGTTTGAAGCTGGCTAATCCCGTTAATGCATTCATGCACCGTCCCGTCACCGCCTAAGATAAACAACTGCCCGATATCCTCCCCGATCTCCAGGCAAAATTCGAACGCATCGCGCTTTTTTCTCGTCGGTTTCACGATGAGTTCGTCTATAGCTTGTGAAAGAATCGGTACGGCAGCACCGAGTGTTTTTTCAACATTTTTTTGCCCTGCATTCCCGTTGTAAATCAGCATTGCTTTCTTTCGGTTCATAAAGTACTCCTTTGTTTATAGGGTCTTTACTTATTTTTCCCCGGGCTGCCCGTTCCGTAAACCTGAAGGAACACGAATCGCCTGATTTGCGGTCCGGGCGGTTTCAAAGTATCATTAGAACAGATGAGCAAACAGCGGCTTTAGCATCATGCTATAAGCGCTAAAAAGGAGAGATCTTAAAGTGAACATGGATTTTAATCTGTTTATGAACGATGTCGTACGCCAGGCCAGACAAGAAATAACGGCTGCCGGCTACACCGAATTGAAAACGCCTGAAGAGGTCGATGAAGCGCTCACGAAAAAAGGCACTACGCTTGTCATGGTCAACTCCGTCTGCGGCTGTGCAGGGGGGATTGCAAGACCTGCCGCGCACCATGCGGTTCATTACGATAAGCGCCCTGATCATCTCGTCACCGTTTTTGCCGGACAAGACAAAGAAGCGACGGCAAGAGCAAGAGAATATTTTGAAGGATATCCGCCTTCTTCTCCGTCATTCGCCCTTTTGAAAGACGGCAAGATTTTAAAAATGGTGGAGCGCCATGAAATTGAAGGCTATGAGCCGATGGCTGTCATCACCAAGCTTCAAGGACTGTTTGAAGAATACTGTGAAGAAGTATAATGGAAAAACTGCCTGCCAAAACAGATGGCAGGCTTTTTTTGTGTATAAAAATGCTTTTTGTATGCAATCAGAAAGATAAAGGCACAGGCGTTCAATTGGTATTTAAAGGCTTATTTAAAGGTTTTTTAGTTATTTTTCAAAATGGTATTGCATCCGCCTCGGAAAATGTTTAAAATACATAACAACGAATAAATATTCAAACAGGTTCAGGGGGATACACAACATGAAAAAATGGATGTTACTGGTAGTGACAGCATGTGTCACATTTGCATTGACTGCTTGCGGGACGAGCAGCAGCTCTGATGATAAAAAAACATTGGTGATGGGAACTTCTGCCGATTACCCGCCTTTTGAATCGAAAGACGGGGATAAGATTGTCGGTTTTGATGTTGATCTGGCCGAAGCACTGGCTGAAAAGACGGGCCATGAAATCGAAGTGAAAGACATGGACTTCAACGGCTTGGTGACCGCTCTTAAAACAAACAAAGTCGACATTGTGCTTTCAGGAATGACGCCGACGCCTAAACGCAAAAAACAGGTCGATTTTTCAAATGTCTACTATACGGCTCACAACATGATCGTTACAAAAAAATCAAGCGGCATCAAATCGCTTGACGATCTGAAAGGAAAAACGGTCGGCGTACAGCTTGGCTCCATCCAGGAAGAAAAAGCAAAGGAGCTCACGCCGGATTACGATTTAAAAGTTGAAAACCGCAACCGCATTTCGGATTTAACTGAAGAAATCAAAGCGGGCCACCTTTGACGCTGCAATCATTGAAGATATCGTTGCCGAAAAATATATTAATAAAAATGAAGAACTGGTTGGCTACAATCTGCCGAAAGAACCGGATGAAAAAGCCGGCTCCGCGATCGCCTTTAAAAAGGGAAGCGATTTGACCGAGAAGTTCAACAAAGCGCTTGAAGAAATGGAGAAAAGCGGAGAACTTGATAAACTGAAAGAAAAATGGTTCGGCGGAGAAACAAAAAAGTAAGCGTAAAAAGTTCAACTTTTTGTTGAACTTTTTTTTTCTAAAGCGATGTACGCCTCTTTGATCATGAGGCGGGAGAGGGAGAGTCATCATGAATTTTCTTGATTTTTCTAGTACAGTACCCGAAATGCCTTTCATCCTGGAAGGCTTGGGCGTTACCTTAAAAGTGGTCGCGGCTGCGGCCGTGCTTGGATTTTTGCTGGGGGTTTTGATTACGCTTTTAAAAATCAGTTCGATCAAGCCCCTCGCATGGATTGCAGACTTTTACACTTCCATATTCCGGGGGACACCGCTCGTTCTGCAGCTGATGATCGTCTATTACGGACTGCCTCAGGTGCTGGGCTTTGATATTGATGCTTATTGGGCGGCCGTCATCGCATTCGGCTTAAATTCCGCTGCTTATGTATCAGAAATCATCAGAGCAGGAATCAATGCGATCGACAAAGGGCAAAAAGAGGCGGCGATGGCTCTGGGCGTCCCGTATGCAAAGATGATGAAGGATCTCTTGCTGCCGCAGGCCTTTAAAAATATCATGCCCGCGCTGATCAACGAATCGATTACACTGACAAAGGAATCGGCTGTTGTCACCGTCATCGGACTCGGCGATATAATGAGGCGAAGCTATCAGGCGGGAGCTGCGATCTACAGCCCGCTTGAGCCGATGCTGTTTGCAGGCCTCATCTACTATGTGCTCGTTTTGATCCTGACGTTTGTCGGCAAAGCGATTGAAAGGAAGCTGAATGTCAATGATTAATGTTCGCAATCTCTCAAAATCTTTCGGAAAGCACGAGGTGCTTAAACATATTTCCGTTTCCTTTGAAAAAGGCGAAGTAGCCGCAGTCATCGGCCCGTCGGGATCAGGCAAGTCCACGTTTCTGCGTTGCTTAAACCTGCTCGAAAAGCCGACGGAGGGCAGCATTTTCATTCAGGATCAAGAGATTACAAGCCCGAAAACAAATGTGCTGAAAATCAGAGAGAACATCGGCATGGTCTTTCAGCATTTTCACTTGTTTCCGCATAAAACGGTTCTTGAAAATATTACGTATGCACCTGTCCATGTCAAAAAAGAAAGCAAACAGGCGGCTGTGAAAAAAGCGGAAGAACTGCTTGAGAAAGTGGGGCTTCTCGATAAAAAAGATGATTATCCGAACCGTTTATCAGGGGGACAAAAGCAGCGCGTCGCGATTGCGAGGGCGCTGGCGATGAATCCGGATATCATGCTGTTTGACGAACCGACATCAGCTCTTGATCCCGAGATGGTCAAAGAAGTGCTCCAAGTGATGCAGGATTTGGCGAAAACCGGGATGACGATGGTGATCGTGACGCATGAAATGGGATTTGCCAAAGAAGTCGCCGACAGAGTGCTTTTCATGGATGAAGGAACCATTGTAGAAGACGACGATCCTAAAGCGTTTTTTTCTTCTCCAAAATCGAAAAGAGCTCAAGACTTTTTAGAGAAAATACTATAAAATAAGCTGAAGAAGATGCTGATCTTCTTCTTTTTTATTCACTAAGACTAGCAGAAAAGATTGGGGTTAACGATGTTTAAAATAGGTTATCGCACATTAAAAACAGCGCTTGGAACAGCATCGGCCATCTATATCGCACAGCTGCTCGGCCTCCATAATTTTGTGTCGACAGGGATCATCACGATCCTCTGTATTCAAGTGACGAAAAAACGGTCCCTTCAGGCATCATGGGCACGGTTTGCAGCATGCATTCTTGCGATCGTCTTTTCATACGCATTTTTTGAGCTGATCGGCTATCATCCTGCTGTCATCGGTCTGATGCTGCTGTTCTTTATTCCGACAACCGTTCTTCTGAAAATAAAAGAAGGAATCGTCACAAGTTCGGTCATCATTCTTCACCTTTATATGTCGGAAGGGATCACCCTTTCTCTCGTTTGGAACGAATTCCTTATCATCATTACGGGAATCGGCGTAGCCCTGCTGATGAATCTGTACATGCCGAGCCTCGATAAAGAGCTCAAACAGTATCAGCAGAAAATAGAAGATAACTTTGCCAAGATTTTTGAAGAAATCGAACGGTATTTGCTGACCGGGGAGCAGGATTGGACGGGAAAAGAGATTCCTGAGACGCACCGTTTGATCAATGAAGCGAAGACCCTGGCATACCGCGATGTGGAAAATCATTTTCTCAGGCACGAAAACCTCTATTATCACTACTTTAAAATGAGAGAAAAGCAATTTGAAATTATCGAAAGGGTTCTGCCGAAAATCACGTCGATTTCGATGACGGTTGAACAGGGGCAGATGATCGCGGCGTTTCTCCATGATTTAAGAGGAGCCATCCATCCCGGAAATACGGCTCATAAATTTTTGAAGCGGCTCGTGAAAATGAGAGAGGAAATCGAAGAGATGGAGCTGCCGACGACACGAGAAGAATTTGAAGCGCGCGCTGCTCTTTTCATTTTTCTCGGCGAAATGGAACAGTATCTTGTGATTAAGAGTTACTTTAAAGGTATTAAATCTCCTGCATAACCGCATGAGTTTCTCCTTCATTGGTCAATCTAATGAAACAGGGAGAAGCTTGTGCGGTTTTTTCTATTCTTCCCGGAAGCCTGAGCCCGAAAAAAGCAGGCGTTTCTCCGAAAAAAGAATCGCCTGCTTTCATGATCTGTATTAAAAAATCATGCTGATTCCGGTAAGCAGAGTGGTCAGCACCATGACGCCGATCATTAAAATAACCATGAACTTGATGAATTTTCGAGACAAGCTTTTCACCTCTGTTTTTTAATCTCCCATTATTTTATACTGCTTTTTTTCATCGGACAAGTTTCGTTCTTGGAATCAAATAGAGAAGGGGCAGAACGTGATGAATATGTTTGAAAGAGTCGACGATTTAAACAACAGCCGCCAAAAAGCTTCGCTCGGAGGCGGCCAGGAACGGATCGACAGGCAGAAGCAAAAAGGCAAGCTCACCGCCAGAGAACGAATTGATCTTCTGCTTGATGAGGGGACGTTCACTGAACTGAATGCCTTTGCCAGAAGCCGGCAGTCCGGCGGCCCGTTAGGCGACGGGGTTGTCACGGGATTCGGAAAGATCGACGGGCGGCCCGTTTATCTATTTTCCCAGGATTTTACCGTCACCGGCGGAGCGCTCGGAGAAATGCACGCCAAAAAAATAGCGGCCGTCATGGATCTTGCCCTCAAAAATAAGGCGCCGTTCATCGGTCTGAACGACTCAGGTGGTGCGAGAATTCAAGAGGGTGTGCTATCATTAGATGGATACGGTCATATTTTTTACCGAAATGTCCTTTGCTCAGGCATCATTCCGCAAATCTCTGTCATTCTCGGCCCTTGTGCGGGCGGCGCGGTTTATTCCCCCGCTTTGACCGACTTCGTTTTCATGAGCGAAAAAACCGGACAGATGTTTATTACCGGTCCGAAAGTCATCAAAACGGCGACAGGCGAGGCTGTCAGCTCCGGTGAATTGGGGGGCGCCTATATACATAATTCAATCAGCGGGAATGCCCATTTTTCCGGGGATTCCGATGAGGCCGTCCTCCATGAGGTGCGCAAGCTCTTGTCCTACATCCTCCAGAATCACGAAGAAAAGCCTCCCGCCAAGGCGAGAAAGGCGAAAGATCATGAGATAAGGCCTGCTTTAATGACGATCCTGCCTGAAGACGGTCAGCGTCCGTATGACGTCAAACAGATCATCGCGGAAATCGCAGACGGCGGAACATTTTTTGAAGTGCAGTGCCATTTTGCCAAAAACGCGGTGATCGGTTTTGCAAGGATAGCGGGGGAAACGGCGGCGGTCGTGGCCAACCAGCCGAAGTATTTAGCCGGAAGCCTCAGCATGGATGCGGCTGACAAAATCGCCCGGTTTATCCGTTTTTGCGATTCCTTTCAGATCCCGATTTTGACTTTGGTTGATTGTCCCGGTTTTCTTCCGGGAATACGCGAAGAGCACGGCGGGGTGATCAGGCACGGCGCCAAAATCCTTTACGCGTATGCGGAAGCCACTGTCAGCAAGGTGACGGTCATTTTAAGAAAAGCATACGGCGGAGCATATGTCGCTTTAAACAGCAAGGCGCTTGGAGCGGATGCCGTGTTTGCGTGGCCGAATGCAGAAATTGCAGTGATGGGCGCCTCGGAAGCTGCAGACGTGCTGTTTGCGAAGGAAATCGAACGGTCAGACGACCCGCGGGCCGCCCGGGAGGAAAAAATCCGGAAGTGCATGCAGGCTTCAAGCCCTTTTACCGCTGCAAGATACGGCATGGTTGACGATATCATCGATCCGAAAGAGACGCGGAAGAAGCTGATCCAAACGTTTGACATGCTGAAGAGCAAAAAAGAAATCCGGCTGGACAAAAAGCATGGAAATATACCGCTTTAAAAAATGGAGGGGAAACTAGTATGAATAAAAAACGCTTGTTAGAAGAGTTTTTAGAACTTGTGCAAATTGATTCCGAGACAAAACATGAAGCTGAAATCTGCAAGGTGCTGAAAGAAAAATTTGCGGCGCTTGGAATGGATGTCGTGGAAGATGACACAAAGCCAAAAACCGGGCACGGAGCAGGCAACCTCGTGTGCACGCTTCCGGGAACGAAAGAAGCGGACACGATTTACTTTACATCCCACATGGATACGGTCGTACCCGGAAAAGGCGTAAAGCCGGTCATTGAAGACGGATATGTCAAAACAGACGGCACAACAATTTTGGGAGCCGACGACAAAACAGGCCTTGCAGCGATGCTAGAAGCCGTAAAAGTGCTGAAAGAAAAAAACATTCCGCACGGAACGATCCAATTTATCATTACGGTCGGTGAAGAATCGGGGCTTGTCGGAGCGAAGGCTCTAGACCGTTCGCTGATCAAAGCCGATTACGGATATGCGCTTGATTCCGACGGGAAGGTCGGCAATATTATCGTGGCAGCGCCGACACAGGCGAAAATTAGAGCAACTGTCTATGGAAAAACGGCTCATGCCGGTGTAGAGCCGGAAAAAGGAGTCTCAGCGATCACGATCGCTTCAAAAGCGATTGCCAAAATGCCGCTTGGCCGCATCGACGAGGAAACGACGGCTAACATCGGCCGCTTTGAGGGCGGAACGCAAACCAATATCGTCTGCGATCAAGTCGACATTCTTGCTGAAGCCCGTTCGCTTGTTCCGGAAAAAATGGAAAAGCAGACGGAAAAAATGAAGCAGGCGTTTGAATCGGCAGCCGCCGAAATGGGGGGCAGAGCCGAGGTGGAAATCGAAGTCATGTACCCGGGCTTTAAATACAAAGACGGTGATCTTGTCGTTGAAATTGCCAAAAAAGCCGCCGGGAAAATCGGCCGTCCGTACGAGCTGTTGACGAGCGGCGGAGGAAGCGATGCGAACGTCATCGCAGGCCACGGCATTCCGACTGTCAACCTTGCAGTCGGATATGAACAGATCCATACGAAAAACGAAAAAATGCCGATTGAGGAACTTGTCAAAACTGCAGAAATGGTCGTTGCCATTATTGAGGAAGTAGCGAATCGTTCATAAAGGCGGGGTTTTACAGGGGAAGTTGCCGTTCGTTTCAGCTCTTAGAGCGGCGTTCTCGAACAAAAGAGCCGTCTCATTATTCTCATCAGCCCTTTAGTCGCGATCGAGAAGATTAAAGGGAAACGCAAAAAAGCTTGCGCCTTTAAAGGCGCAAGCTTTTTTATTTTGTAGCCGATTCAGCAGGCTGAATGGCTTTTTTGTTTTTTTGGTAAACTTGATGAAGAACGACCGATTGAATCGTCAGAAGCAGTCCGCTTGTCAGCCAGTACAGCGGCAGGGCTGCAGGGACATTGATCGAAAAGATCGTCATCATTACAGGGAAAAAGAAGCCCATGATTTTGGCGGACTGCTGAGCCGCCGGATTTGATTGGGCGTTCTGTGCGTTCAGCTTTTGAGACACATAGAACTGGATAAAATACATGAACCCGGCGCTTAAAGATACGATAATATCAGAATGCCCGAGGTTAAACCAGAGAAAAGAGTGCGAAGCAATTTCAGGCGTCGAGCGGATCGCATAATAGAAACCGATCAGAATCGGAAACTGAATCAGCATCGGCAGACAGCCCATCGCCAGCGGATTGATGTTGTGCTTTTGGTAAAGCTGCATCATCTCCTGCTGGATTTCCCTCTGCTTCACGGGGTCTTTCGTCTTTTTTAACCTGCTTTGAATCGCATCCAGCTCAGGTTTGACAAGCGCCATTTTTTCCTGCATCGCCCGCTGCTTTTTATACTGGTTGGCAAACAGCGGAAAAACGAGAACCCGGACGATGATGGTCACAAAAATAATCGACAATCCGTAGTTTCCGTGGAAGATTCCGGCGATTCCCTTAATCAGCTCTGAAAAAGGCACCACGACATAATGGTGGAAGAAGTTGTCGCTTCCTCCGGTGCTGCCGGTGGCTGCCGAAGCTTGTTCACCTATAAACATAGTCATGATCAAAAACATTGCAGTCGCAAACAATTGCTTTAGTTTCGTGTTCAACACGTTCTCCTCCTTCTAAATAAGGGCCCGTATGCCGGACGCCCTTCACGTTTAAATTGAAAGAAGAAGGAAACGGTGGTCTTCATCGTCGTTCGATGAAGCTTTCATGCGAATGACTTTACTTATCCATACCGTAATGCGATGATATAGGATGATGAGAAAATCGACTGCAGAAACAAACTGTATTGCATGATATTCTTCAAACCGTTTCGTTTTCCAGCTGTCTCCCGTACTGCAATCCTTCAGGATCAGGGCGATACCGATCGCCGTCAGTGCGGGGAGGACGATTGTGAAAAACTCAATCAGAAAAAAAGCATCGTTGAAAGATTCAAGAATCATCTTTTATCACTTCCGTTTCATTTAACATCTTACTATATGAAAGCCGGGATGTCTAATCAGAGTGCCAGGAGGGAGCCGTTTTGTCTGCTGATAAACAAAAGGGGAGAGTCATCTTTCATATCGATATGAACAGCTTTTACGCGTCTGTTGAAATGGCGTATGACCCTTCGCTGAAAGGCAGGCCGCTAGCCATCGCGGGAAATGCGAAGGAGCGGAAAGGAATCGTCGTCACGTGCAGCTATGAGGCGAGAGCACGCGGCGTCAAACCGCCCATGCCGCTCTGGGAAGCGAAGCGGCTCTGTCCCGAGCTGATCGTCAAGCCGCCGAATTTCGACCGCTACAGAAGCTCTTCAAGAGAAATGTTTCAAGTGCTCAGGGAGTACACGGACCTTGTCGAGCCTGTTTCGATCGACGAAGGGTACATGGACTTAACGGATACGCCATACAGAAATCGGGCATGCGAAACGGCAAAGGAAATTCAGGAGCGCCTTCAAAAGGAACTGCTGCTTCCGTCAAGCATCGGGATCGCTCCGAATAAATTCCTGGCCAAAATGGCTTCGGATATGAAAAAGCCGCTCGGCATTACGATTTTGAGAAAGCGTGAAGTGCCCCGGATTCTTTGGCCCATGGACATCAGCGAGATGTACGGAGTCGGCCGGAAAACCGCCGAAAAGCTTAAGACGCTCGAGATCGAAAAGATCGGCGATTTGGCTGCCGCAGATGAGTATGCTTTAAAGCGCCTCCTCGGCATCAACGGCCCCCGTTTAAAAAGAAGGGCAAACGGCATCGACACAGGAGAAGTGAATCCCGACAGAATATACGAATTCAAAAGCGTCGGCAATTCCTCGACCCTCCCGCATGACAGCACAGATGAGAAAGAGCTGTTCGGACTGATTGACAAGCTTTCAATCTCAGTAAGCGACAGGCTGAAGCGAAAAGAGGTCATGGCAGCAAAAGTTTTCATCATGATCCGCTTTGCGGACTGGACGAACATAACAAGAAGCAAGACCCTTCTGAATCCGACCGATTCAAAAGACGAAATTGCGAAGGAATCGAAAGCCCTTTTCAGGCAGCATTGGCACGGAAGCCCTGTCAGGCTTTTGGGCGTGACGGGAACAGACCTCGTCAATCGAAAGGAAGCCGTCAAACAGCTTGATTTGTTTTCCTTTCATGAGGATGCCAAAGATGAGCCGATCCAAAAAGTGATGGCCGAACTGAATGAAAAATATGGAACAGACCTCATCAAAAAAGGGGTCAGGATTGTGAAAAAAGAAAGCAAAACGAGCGGAACAAGCTTTAACAAAGATTTTTTCCAAGACGAGAGACAAGATCAATAGCTTGAAAATGTAGGTCAAAGTGTGGTAATTTCAATTTAAATAAAAATTAAACTATAATGCTAAACGCTTTAGAAGGGACGTTAGACATGGCAAAACAACAAATAGGTGTAGTTGGTTTAGCAGTAATGGGAAAAAACTTGGCTTTAAACATTGAAAGCCGCGGGTTTTCAGTTTCTGTCTACAACAGATCAAGCGAGAAAACCGAAGAGTTTCTGAAAGAAGCCGAAGGCAAAAACGTTGTCGGTACATACAGCATTGAAGAGTTTGTTGAATCTCTTGAAAAACCGCGCAAAATTCTTTTAATGGTCAAAGCTGGAACACCGACAGACGCAACGATTCAATCGCTTCTGCCTCATCTTGAAAAAGGCGACATTTTGATTGACGGCGGAAATACATATTATAAAGATACGCAGAGAAGAAACAGGGAGCTGGCCGAAAGCGGCATTCACTTCATCGGCACCGGCGTTTCCGGCGGTGAAGAAGGCGCTCTGAAAGGGCCGTCTATCATGCCAGGCGGACAAAAGGAAGCCCATGAGCTTGTCAAGCCGATTCTTGAAGCTATTTCTGCCAAGGTGGACGGCGAACCGTGTACGACATACATCGGTCCTGACGGCGCCGGCCATTATGTAAAAATGGTTCATAACGGCATCGAATACGGCGATATGCAGCTGATCTCAGAATCCTACTTTATTTTGAAACACATTGTCGGTCTGTCATCAGATGAGCTTCACGAAGTCTTTTCCGAGTGGAATAAGGGAGAGCTTGACAGCTATCTGATCGAAATCACGGCTGATATTTTCACGAAAAAAGACGAGGAAACCGGCAAGCCGCTTGTTGACGTCATCCTCGATAAAGCAGGTCAAAAAGGCACAGGAAAATGGACAAGCCAAAGCGCTCTTGACCTGGGCGTTCCGCTTCCAATCATTACGGAATCTGTTTTCGCCCGCTTCATCTCTTCCATGAAAGAGGAGCGCGTCAAAGCGAGCAAGCTTCTGGCAGGACCTGAAGCGAAACCTGCCGCTGAGAACAAAGAAGAGCTGATCGAAGCGGTCAGAAAAGCGCTCTTCATGAGCAAAATCTGTTCTTACGCCCAAGGCTTTGCTCAAATGAAAGCCGCATCAGAAGAATACGGCTGGGATTTGAAATACGGCGATATCGCGATGATTTTCCGCGGAGGATGCATCATCCGCGCGGCGTTCCTGCAAAAAATCAAAGAAGCGTATGACCGCGATCCAGAGCTTGACAACCTGCTTCTTGACCCGTACTTCAAAAATATCGTTGAAAGCTATCAGGGAGCCCTCCGCAAAACGATTTCTCTTGCGGTTGAACAAGGAATTCCTGTACCTTGCTTCTCAAGCGCTCTCGCTTACTTTGACAGCTACCGCACTGCAACCCTGCCGGCCAACCTGATTCAGGCGCAGCGCGACTACTTTGGCGCCCATACGTATGAGCGTACAGATAAAGAAGGCATTTTCCACACTGAGTGGATGAAATAAGATGTAAAACCGCAAGCTGAAAAGCTTGCGGTTTTTTTGATTTTCGGAAGGATGCATGTTTAAGCGGTTGTGTGGAAACCTACTCAAAAGTGAGTTTCAATAAGGAGGAATCAACCCATGTATCCAAGTTTAGAGGGAAAAACGGTCGTTATCACAGGGGCGGGTACAGGCCTTGGAAAAGCGATGGCACTGCGCTTCGGTGCTGAAAAAGCCAATGTAGTGATCAATTATTTCAAGGAAGAAGAAAATCCTGAAGAGACGGTGGAGAAAATAGAAAGCAGCGGAGCGCGCGCGATTGCCGTTCAAGGAGATGTCTCAAAAGAAGATGATGTAAAAGCGCTGATCAGACAGGCTGTTGATTCATTCGGTTCCGTTGATGTGATGGTGAACAACGCAGGGGTGGAAAATGAAGTACCTTCTGAGGATTTGGCTCTAGAGGACTGGAACCGCGTCATATCAACCAATTTGACGGGGATGTTTCTAGGATGCCGGGAAGCGATCGGCTATATGCTCGACCATAATATTAAAGGCTCGGTCATCAATATGTCCAGCGTCCATCAGCAAATCCCGTGGCCGCATTTTGTCCATTATGCGGCAAGCAAGGGCGGGGCAAAACTGCTGACGGAAACCCTTGCCCTTGAATATGCCCCGAAAGGAATCCGGGTAAACGCGATCGGCCCCGGTGCAATCGATACGCCGATTAACGCCGAAAAATTCGCTGATCCCGAATTGAAAAAAGGCGTTATTGAATTGATTCCTATAGGGTATATCGGAAAGCCGGAGGAAGTCGCAGCCTGCGCGGCCTGGCTAGCATCCGAAGAAGCAAGCTATGTGACGGGCCTGACGCTGTATGTAGACGGCGGGATGACAAAATACCCGGGATTCCAAGCGGGAAAAGGGTGAAAAGAAGGCGGATGCCTTCTTTTCATCATAAGCCCATGAAAATTTACATAAGATTAATAGAAAGCAAAAGTGCTGTTTACATAGCAATGATAGTGTAGGTGTGTCAACAAAATGCAGTTATGGAGGGAGTACATAAGAATGGGTTTCTTACGCAACAGAATCGTCGGCATTACACTGGCAGGCGCAGTCGCTTTAGGATCGGCGGGAACAGGCAGTGCGGCAATGGAAACAGCGAAAAAAAAAGAAGAGCCGAAGGTCAAAAACGTGATCATGATGGTCATGGATGGGACAAGCTCTTCTGCAACAACTTTGGCACGCTGGTATAAAGGCGAACCGCTCGCAATGGACCAGATCGTCAGCGGCGGTGTCCGGACGTATTCGGCAGAATCGGCGATCACTGATTCTGCACCTGCAGCAACTGCGATGGCAACGGGACGAAAATCAAATTCTTCCTATATCGGTGTGCTGCCTTCAAAAGTGAATACACCAGGAGTCGAGAAGGTCCGTGAAAAAGATCATTACCGGCCTGTAGCAAACGTGCTGGAAGGCGCAAAACAGAAGGGGAAAGCAACCGGCATCATTGCAACATCTGAAATTCAGCATGCCACGCCTGCCGGCTATTCCGGCCATCATAAAGACCGCAATAATTTTGAAGTGCTCGGTGAACAGCAGGTTTATCAAAACATGGATGTTGTCCTTGGCGGAGGAAAAGAATCGCTTCAGCCGGGTACAAAGGATAAAAGCCGCAAAGACGGTGAAGACCTTGTAAAAGTGCTCAAAGATAAAAAGTACGATTTCGTTGAAACGAAAGATCAACTCCTCAAGTCAAAATCGAAAAAAATCTGGGGCGCCTTCTCACAGCGCGATCTCGCGTATGACATGGACCGCCGCGCAACGCATCCAGAGCAGCCGACTATTGCAGAGATGACGAAAAAATCGATTCAGACGCTTTCTAAAGACAAGGACGGTTTCTTTTTATTCGTGGAAGGAAGCAAGCCTGACTGGGCAGCGCATCAAAACGATCCGATCGGCATGATCAGCGATGTATTGGCGTTTGATAACGCGGTGAAAGAAGCGCTTGATTTCGCTAAAAAAGATAAACATACAATGGTTATTGCCGTCTCAGACCATGGCAACAGCGGCATCTCCATCGGCAACAGCAACACGACGAAAGGCTATGACACAACACCGGTATCAGCCTATGTCGATCCGCTGAAAAAAGCTAAAATGACGGTGGAAGGCGCAACTGGCAAATTAAAAGACGACTTATCGAATATCGAAGAAGCGGCGAAGCTTTACGGACTTGATGATTTAACGCCGGCAGAGAAGGAACAGCTGAAAAGCGTGAAAAACAAAAAAGAAGCGGCTTCATTATTTACCAAGCTGCTCAGCAACCGGGCCAACATCGGATTCACAACAGGCGGTCATACGGGTGAAGACGTCTTCCTGTATTCGTATGGTCCAGAAAAGCCGCAGGGTCTCGTCGAAAACACCGATATCGCCAAAACGATGGCAAAGGCAATGGGCTTCAACTTAGACAAATTAACAAACGAATTATTTATCGAAGCAAAACAGGCATTTAAAAAAGCCGGAGCCAGCGTAACGATCGATCAAAAAGATCCGGCTAACCCAGTTCTTGTCGCAGCGCGCAAAAAAGCAAAAGCCGAAATGCCTGTGAACAAAAACATTATCAGAATCAACGGGAAGGAATACGAACTAGACAGCGTGATTGTTGAAAGCAATGGATCCTTCTACGTGCCTAAAGAAGCAGTTCAGCTATTCAAAAAATACGCCAGATAATTTATTTGAAAACCCCTCTGGAAAGAAGAGGGGTTTTTTTATTGTTCAAAATAAATACATACATTTATTTTTAAATGTCTAGACATTTAAAAATAAAAAGATATAATAATAGTTGTGTGAAAGCGCTTTTAATAAAGGGAGGAGATCACCATGAAGAAAATTTTACTCGCATGCAGCTCTGGAATGTCGACAAGTCTCCTGGTTACCAAGATGCAGGAATACGCGCATTCAATCGGTGACGAGGCAAAAATTTGGGCGGTCGGACAGGACCAGGCGAAAAAAGAGATGGCAGAGGCGAACGTCGTTCTCATCGGCCCGCAAATGAGCTTTTTAAAAGGCGAGCTGCAGAAGGAAGCTGAACAGTACGGTATTAAGGTTGATGTGATTGATATGCTGGCTTACGGAATGGCTGATGGAAAGAAAGCTTATGAACAGGCGCTAAGCCTGATCGGGGATTGACGATAATGGAAAAATTAAAGCTCGATGAATTAACAGGCGAACAAATTTGCTTTCAGCTCATTCTTCACAGCGGAAACGCCCGCAGCAAGGTTATTCAGTCCATCAGGGAATACCGCGCCGGCAGCGTTCAGAAAGCAGAGGAGCTGCTACAACAGGCAGAAGACGATTTGCAGCAGTCCCACGATATTCATTTTCAAATGATCCAAAAAGAAGCGGGCGGGGGAAAAAATGAGTTCTCTTTGCTGCTCTTGCATGCCGAGGACCATTTGATGTCGACGCTCACGATGAAGGAACTCGTTTCTGAATTATTGGAATTGTTCAAAGAGAAAAGTCTATGATTCGCACTGCATGGCAAAATCGAAGGGGGATAAGAGACCATGTTTGAAAAATTGAGCAACCTCTTGGTGCCGATTGCCGGGAAGCTGAATAATAACCGGTATTTAGGCGTGCTGAGGGATGCATTTATGCTGGCTTTTCCGCTCACCATTTTCGGATCGATCATTGTCGTTTTAACCAATTTGCCGTTTCTCAATAAAATGATGAGCAAATCCGCGCTTGAAACGTTCCAGTCGGCTTTAAGCATAGCGCCGAGCGCAACGATCAGCATCATGTCCGTTTTCGTCGTATTCGGGATCGGGTATTATTTGTCCAAAACTTATGAAGTCGAAGCGGTTTTTGGAGGAGTCGTCGCTTTGGCATCGTTCCTTCTGCTGACTCCGTTTGTATTAAACGGCGAAGGAGGGGAAGTGATTCCGAACGTCATCCCGATTGACAGGCTCGGTGCGAAAGGGATGTTCCTCGGAATGATTACCGCCTTTACATCCGCTGAGATTTTCAGATTTTTTGTCCAGAAAAACTATACGATCAAAATGCCTGCCGGCGTTCCGCCTGCTGTAGCAAAATCTTTTGCCGCGCTGATTCCGGCGGTGATGACCTTGTCCGTCTACTTGGTGATCAATATCCTTGTAACCCAAGCGTTCAATACGAATATGCACGATTTAATTTACAACCTGGTGCAGGCTCCGCTTGTCGGTCTTGGAAGCGGTATCATTCCGACCTTGATTGCCATATTTTTCACTCAGCTGCTCTGGTTTTTCGGACTCCACGGACAAATTATCATCAACTCCGTTATGGATCCGATCTGGAATACGCTTTCGATCGAAAATTTGAATAGCTATACCGCAACAGGAGAAGTGCCGCATATTATCAATAAGCAGTTTATGGAAGTCTACACCGTCGGAATGGGCGGAACCGGCATGACCTTGGCGTGATTATTGCGATCCTGCTGTTTATGAGGAGCAAGCAGATGAAGCAGGTCGCAAAACTCGGAGCAGCCCCGGGAATTTTCAACGTAAATGAACCGATCATTTTCGGTCTGCCGATCGTCATGAACCCGCTCATTTTTATTCCGTGGGTCATCTCGCCGATGATCGTCACTTTGATTACGTATTTCGCGATGGCGTCCGGGCTTGTACCGCCGCCGACCGGGGTCACGATTCCTTGGACTGTGCCGATCTTTATCAGCGGAATGATGGCGACCAATTCGCTTGCCGGCGGCATTCTTCAGATTGTGAATTTAGCCGTTGTCTTTATGATCTGGTTCCCATTTTTGAAATTCATCGACCGGATGAATATGAAAAAAGAGCAGGAGATCAATGAAGCGGAACAAGAAAAGACAACACTAGGACTTTAAAAGGAGATTGATGACATGTCAAAAACAGAACCGCAGCTAGAACAAATTCAATACCGTTTTCCAAATGGCTTCTGGTGGGGGTCGGCGGCTTCCGCCACTCAGACTGAAGGAGCGGCGGCCGAAGGAGGCAAAGGAAAGAACATTTGGGATCACTGGTACGAAAAAGAGCCAAACCGATTTTTTGACGGAGTAGGCCCTGAGAAGACTTCGCGTTTTTACGAGACTTACAGAGAAGATATTCAGCTGATGAAAGAGCTTGGCCACCACTCTTTTCGTTTCTCCATTTCGTGGGCTCGTCTGTTTCCTGATGGAAAAGGGCGGCTGAACAAAGAAGGAGCTGCCTTTTATAACCGAGTCATCGATGAACTGCTTGCGGCTGGCATCGAGCCTTTTGTCAACCTTTATCATTTTGACATGCCGCTTGCGCTCCAGCAAATCGGCGGATGGGAAAACAGGCAAGTCGTCGATCACTTTGCTTCATACGCGGAAACGTGCTTCAGGCTGTACGGGGACCGAGTGAAAAAATGGTTTACCCACAATGAGCCGATCGTTCCTGCAGAAGGCGGCTATCTATACGATTTTCACTATCCGAACATCGTCGACTTTCAAAAAGCCGTCCAGGTCGCATACCATGAAATTCTTTCAAACGCTAAAGCTGTCGAAGCTTATCGCAGACTCGGGGGCGACGGCAAAATCGGCATCATTTTAAATTTAACGCCGTCCTACCCGCGAAGCCAGCATCCGGCAGATGTAAGAGCATCTGAAATAGCCGACGCTTTCTTTAACCGATCGTTTCTTGATCCCGCCGTTAAGGGTGAGTTTCCGCAGCTTTTAACAGATATATTAAAAGAAGAAGGCTATTTGCCTGTCATGGAAGAAGGAGACTTGGAGCTGATCAAAAATCACACTGTCGATCTGCTCGGCATCAATTATTATCAGCCGAGACGGGTGAAAGCGAAGGAGCACCTGCCTCATCCGGACGCGCCTTTTATGCCGGAACGGTTTTTTGACCATTATGAAATGCCCGGACGAAAAATGAACCGCCACCGCGGCTGGGAGATATATGAAAAAGGAATCTATGATATTTTAATCAATGTCAAAGAAAACTACGGAAATATTGAATGCTTTATTTCTGAAAATGGGATGGGCGTTGAAGGAGAAGAACGTTTCCGCGGCGAAGACGGCATGATCCGCGATGACTACAGAATTTCGTTTATAAAAGAACACTTAAAATGGGTGCACAGAGCCATTCAGGAAGGAGCGAATGTCAAAGGCTATCATCTTTGGACCTTCATGGACAACTGGTCATGGACGAACGCCTATAAAAACCGCTACGGTTTTGTATCTGTCAACCTTGACAAAAACGGCGAACGAACGATTAAAAAAAGCGGATACTGGTTTAAGAAAGTTGCCGAGAACAACGGTTTTTAAAAAGGGACTCGGGCTAAAAGATGGTCAGTTGGGCCATCTTTTTATTTCCGCATTAAAACCGATATAATGATAAAGAAGGTGTTACAGGCTACAGAATCCTTAGTAATGGTGGTTAAAACATGAGAAAATACGAATATATTTCAAACGAAATGAGGAGGCGGATTCAGGAGGAATACTATCCGATTGATCAGCCCATACCTGATGAGCTTTCTCTCGCCAAGGAATTTTCCTGCAGCAGAATGACGATGAAAAGAGCCCTCGATATTCTTGTGTCAGAAGGCATGCTGTACCGCAAGCGCGGACACGGCACCTTCATTGTAAAATCATCGATTCAGCAGCTTCCCGTCAGTGTAACAGACCGCGAAAACCTTGGGCTGACCAAGCTTCTTGCCAACAAACAAATCGAAAGCCGCATCATTCAATTTGACGTCGAATTCCCTTCAGATGAAGTGGCAAAGCAATTGTCAATCGAAAAGACCGTTCCGGTGTATCATATCATCAGGCTCAGAAAGGTTGAAGGCGAACCGTATGTCATTGAAGAAACGTATATGCCTTCGAACGTCATCTCTGAATTAAATGAAGACGTCCTTCACGGCTCCGTTTACCGGCACATCACCGAGACGCTGAAACTGACAATCGCCGGATCGCACCGGAAGATCAGGGCGGATAAGTCGAGTGCACTCGACCGAGAGTACTTGGAATGCGCCCCTGACGATCCGGTTCTTGAAGTCGAACAGGTCGCTTTTTTAAATACGGGGGAACCGTTTGAATATTCTTTTGCAAGGCATCGCTATGATAAGTTTGTGTTTTCGAGCGTCCATATTCGGAAATGAAAAACCTGCATAACCGCGGGTTTTTTTGTTTTGTCATAGAATCTTCCAGCACGCTTGTCCTCCGAAGGGATTATGGACTAACATCGCTGTAGCGGACGAGAATTTCAGAGGCCGTGCGCATATTCAGAACGAGCGGCTCATAAAATTAACTAAATAATTAGAAATAAAACAATATATTGACAACTAATACATTTTTCATGGTACGATAGGATTGTTATTTGTCCATCAAGCAAAGGGGGAGAATGAATGAAAAAGTGGAAAAGCCTATCATGGATGGTATTGCTGCTGACGCTCGTCATGGGATTGGCTGCGTGCGGAAGCAACAATGCATCAGGAAATAAGGACGGCGGATCTGCGTCAAAAGGATCAGGAAACTACAGTCTGCTGACAGGGGGAACCGGCGGTACATATTATCCGCTTGGCGGTCAGTTTGCAAACCTTTGGGAGGATGCCACAGGAGACAAATTTACGACGCAGACTACAGGGGCTTCTGCTGAAAACATGGCAACTCTGCAAAAAGGGGAAGCTGAAGTCGCTTTTTCCCAGACTGACATTGCCACTTATGCCATAGAAGGCAAAGAGATGTTTAAAGAAAAAATTGAGGGAATCAAGGCGATTGCCGCCCTGTATCCTGAAACTGTACAGATTGTGACAACAGAAAAAAGCGGAATCAATTCGGTTGAGGATTTAAAAGGCAAAACGGTTTCCGTGGGTGCTGCGGGAGCAGGGGTCAACATTAATGCCAAGCAGATTTTGGAGGTTCACGGGATGTCTTTTGACGACATCAAACCGCAAAACCTGTCTTTTGAAGAATCAACCGACGGCATTCAGTCAGGCGCTATCGATGCCGCATTCATCACGGCTGGAACGCCTACAGGCGCTGTCGAAGGGCTTTCCGCACAAAATAAAATCAAAATTATAAACATTGAAAAAGACAAGCAGAAAAAGCTGATTGAAAAGTATCCGTTCTATGCGGAGGATACGATCAAAAAAGGAACCTACGGCATCGGGAGCGATGTGAACACGGTCGCTGTCAAAGCGATGCTCGTCGCATCCGACAAGATGGATGAGGACACCGTCTATAAAATGACGAAAGCGCTGTTTGAAGCCGATAAAATCAATCATGCGAAAGGCGAGTTTATCAAGCCTGAAACCGCGCTTGAAGGATTGGGCGATATCGACATTCATCCGGGAGCGGCTAAATACTTCAAAGAAAAAGGGATCGAAAAATCGTAAAACCAAGGAAGATAAGCGATGAATAAGCCCGGGCAATCGATAGACCGTTGCAATGAAACATCGGTCTATCGTTTTTCTATTCGGCAGGGGATATGGAAAAAATGGGGAAATTAAAAATCATAAAACGGCTTGTGCCGGCGCTGATCATTGCCGTTTTTGCAGCGGCATGCCTGATTCCTTATCAGACCGCCGTCGTGTTCGAGAAAGAGGACAGCGGCGAGATCATCGCTTTTCTTCCCCTCCAAAAGAAGAAAAGCTTTGATGTGGTCTATACGCATTCCATCCATCGGACAGAAGTGATCGAATCGTATGTGTGGGAAAAAGGGATGATTCGGCAGACCGCTCTGACCTATCATGATCCGGCCGTCGGAATGCCCGCAAACGCAGAACAAGGTGAAAGGCTCGACATCAAAAACGGCGTCTACACCATTTCGAACATGAAGAGGACCTTTCCGTTCATCGATATGCGGATCGGCAGGGTGAGGGCGAATCACAGGATCAAGTATTCAGGCGCTGAACATGAGTTAAAGCGGTACATCCGTCCCGGCACATGGACAAGGATGAGTGTCCGAAAACTAAATGTCTTGCAACAACTGAGGGGAGTGAAGATCAATGACTGAGCAGCTTTCGGAAAAAGATCAGCAGGAACTGCTGGAGAAATACGATCCTGAAGCGGGAACGAGAAAGCTCAAAGGATTGACAGGGGCCATTGCATTTGCCGGCCTGCTCGCTTTTTCTTTGTTTCAATTATACACAGCCATTTTTGGCGTTTTTCCGGCTCAAATTCAAAGGTCCGTTCATTTAGGGTTTGCGCTCGGTCTGATTTTTTTGCTGTTTCCGGCGACAAAAGGTTTGCGGAAGACCGGCAAATTCAAAGTCGCCTGGTATGACGCAATTTTAGCCGTGTTAGGAGCAGGCGTCGGCGCTTATTGGGTCGCCAATTATGAAACGATTGTGGGCGGGATCGGATTGATCACGGAAACTGACTTTTATGTCGGGCTGTTGGCCGTCCTGCTCGTATTGGAAGCGACGAGACGGGCTGTCGGACTGCCGATTACGATCATCGCCGGCCTGTTTCTTTTGTATGGCCTTTACGGCTCGTATCTTCCGGGCTTTTTGTCTCACAACGGCCTGACGATGGAACGGCTCGTTCAGACGATGTATTTTACGACGGAAGGAATCCTGGGCACGCCGCTCGCTGTGTCCTCGACTTTCATCTTCCTGTTCATCCTGTTCGGTTCTTTTCTTGTCAGGACAGGAGTGGGGCAGTATTTTAATGACCTTGCCGTAGCGATCGCCGGACGAAGCACGGGCGGACCGGCAAAAGTCGCGATTTTTTCAAGCGCCCTTCAGGGAACGATCAGCGGCAGCTCTGTCGCCAATGTCGTCACTTCCGGATCGTTTACGATTCCGATGATGAAAAAACTGGGCTATAAAAAAGAATTCGCCGGTGCAGTCGAAGCTTCCGCATCTACCGGCGGACAGCTGATGCCTCCGATCATGGGAGCCGCCGCCTTTTTAATGGTTGAGTTCATCGGCGGAGGCATTACGTACTGGGATATCGCGAAAGCCGCGGCGATCCCGGCTGTTTTATACTTTACGGGCATCTGGATCATGACGCACTTTGAAGCGAAGCGCCTCGGCCTGCGCGGACTAACGAAAGAAGAAATGCCGAACCGCAAGGAAGTATTCAAAAAGATTTATTTGCTGCTTCCGATCATTTCGGTCGTCGTTTTGTTAATGTCGGGCATCACGGTCATGCATGCCGCTTTGTATTCGATCGTTCTGGCGATCCTGGTCGGTTTGTTCAATAAAGAAACGCGAATGGGCGTTAAAGGGATTGTGCTGGCTCTTGCGGAAGGAGCGAGAATGGCGCTTTCCGTTGCGGCGGCAACGGCAGCTGCCGGCATCATCGTCGGAGTCGTCACAAAGACGGGTCTCGGCCTCAAACTTGCAAACGGCCTGCTCGATTTGGCAGGAGGCGCATTATTGCCTTCGCTCTTTTTGACAATGATCGCCGCTCTTGTTCTCGGAATGGGGTCGCCGACGACGGCAAACTATGTCATTACGTCGACGATTGCCGCGCCAGCCTTGATTTTGCTGAATGTTCCTGATCTGTCGGCCCACTTGTTCGTGTTTTATTTCGGCATCGTAGCTGACATTACGCCGCCCGTTGCTTTGGCAGCATTTGCAGCTGCGGGGGTTGCGGGAGGAGAGCCGATCAGAACGGGGATCAATTCAGCAAAGCTTGCGATTGCCGCTTTTATCATCCCGTATATATTCGTCCTGTCTCCGGAGCTTCTCATGATTGATGCGCATTGGTATGAAATTCTCTGGGTGGTCTTTACCGCATTGTCCGGAATGATCGCCATCGGCGCTGGCATGATCGGATTCTGGATGAGAAAAGTGTTCTGGTTTGAAAGAATACTGGCGGCTGCCAGCGGTCTTCTGCTGATTTATCCAGAAGGCTATTCCGATATGATCGGCCTCGGCATATTCCTTCTGCTGTTCGTCCTTCAGCTGATGTGGAAGCGGGACAAAAGCCATCCGGAAGAGATGCAGGCCTTGAAAGCATAAAAAAACAGCCTTCAATTGTGAAGGCTGTTTTTTTATTAAAGCGGCCACCAATGAAAGCCGTCTTTTGCGAGCAGGTCGTCAGAAGCTTTCGGCCCCATGGAGCCCGCCTTATAGTTAGGGGAAAGGGTTTTGTTTTCCTCCCAGTTTTGAGAAATCGCATCAACAAAACTCCAGGAAAGCGCAACTTCATCCCAGTGGGCAAAGTTTGTCGCGTCTCCGTGCAAGCAGTCCAAAATCAGCTTTTCATAAGCTTCAGGCGTGTTGATGCCGTCCCCGCAGTTATGGCAGTAGTCGAGCTTGATCGGCTGGGCAAAAGTGCCGCCTCCAAGCTTCCTTGCGTTTAAATGAAGGGTGATGCCTTCATCCGGCTGAATATGAATCACCAGCAGATTAGGGTGCATCGTGTTGCCGTTTCCGTAATAAAGATTCATCGGAATGTCTTTAAATTGGACGACAATCTGCGTTGATTTTTTCTGCATCCGTTTGCCTGTCCGGATGTAGAACGGCACACCGGCCCATCTGAAGTTGTCGATCAGCAGTTTGCCGGCAACGAACGTTTCCGTATTCGAATCTTTTGCTACGTTTTGCTCATCGCGATAAGCCGGAACATGTTTTTCGTCGACGACTCCTGCGTCATACTGGCCGCGCACAAAAAATTGGTCGACATCGTCTTTTTGAATCGGACGAAGGGCTCTGAGAACCTTCACTTTTTCGCTGCGGATCTCTTCCGTGTTCAGCTTGATCGGCGGTTCCATCGCAAGCAGCGCCACCATTTGAAGAATGTGGTTTTGCACCATGTCTCTAAGCGCACCCGATTTTTCATAATATCTCGCTCTGTCTTCCACACCCAAATCTTCACTTGACGTAATTTGAATGTTCGAGATGTATCTGTTTGTCCAAAGCGGCTCAAAAATCGCGTTGGCAAAGCGGATGACTTCGATGTTCTGCACCATTTGCTTTCCTAGATAATGGTCAATCCGATAAATTTGATCTTCTGTAAAAGCTTCACGGATTTCCTGGTTCAAGGCTTTTGCGCTCGGCAGATCATGCCCGAAAGGCTTTTCGATAACGAGCCTTGACCAGCCTGTTGTTGAAGTGACACCCTCTGATTTTAGGAACTTTGCAATCGTTCCGAAAAATTCAGGAGCCATCGCTAAGTAAAACATCCGGTTATTCGGAATATCATATGTACTTTCCAGCTTCTCTATAAGTTCGTTTAATTCCCGGTATGAGCCGGAATTTGTAACATCAAAAGGATGATAGTAGAAGTGAGATGTAAACTCGTCCACATCCTTTTCGTTTAACGGAAACTTCGAAACCGATTGCTGTACGGTACTGCGAAAGTCTTCATTTGTCCAAGGGCGTCTGCCGACTCCGACAACCGCGAATTCATTCCCGATTTGTCCGTTTTCGTAGAGCCTGTGGATAGAAGGATATAGTTTTCGTTTTGCCAAATCCCCTGTTGCGCCAAATATTACGATAACTGCTTTTGGTTCCATTTGATCTTTTTTCAATTAAACGTACCTCACTTTATTCGAAGCATAAGTTTATTTTCTTCATTTTAAAGCTAATAATCCCTTAAAGCAAACATTTGAGATCGAATCGTATGAAAACTTTACTGAAAACGGTCAGGGTATTTAGTTGCATAGCCCGACGCGAGGCCGGCGTTTCTTTTTTCCAAGACTTCCTGTATGCTTGTGATAGATGAAGTTTTTAGCAGGAGGAAAGGATATTGGAGTTATTATTTTTAGGAACGGGAGCGGGCATCCCCGCAAAAACGAGGAATGTCACATCCGTTGCATTGAAGCTTTTAGAAGAAAGGCGGTCTGTTTGGCTGTTTGACTGCGGGGAAGCCACACAGCATCAAATTCTACATACATCGATCAAACCTAGAAAAATTGAAAAGATTTTTATTACCCATCTTCACGGCGATCATGTATACGGGCTTCCGGGTCTTGTCAGCAGCCGATCTTTCCAGGGAGGGGAAGGCCCGCTGACCGTATACGGACCGCAAGGAATCAAAACGTTTCTTGAAACGGCGCTTGACGTATCGGGGACGCATGTCACATATCCGCTTGTGATTAAGGAGATTGGAGAAGGGACAGTCTTTGAGGATGACCAGTTTATCGTGACGGCCAGAAGCGTATCTCACGGCATTCCCGCTTTTGGGTACCGCGTGCAGGAAAAAGATGTTCCGGGCGCCCTTGACGCTGAAGCACTGAAAGAGATCGGAGTCTCGCCGGGCCCTGTTTATCAAAAACTGAAAAACGGGGAGACGGTCACATTGGAAGACGGCCGGACGATTCATGGGGCAGACTTTATCGGACCGCCAAAAAAAGGGCGGATTGTCGCCTTTTCCGGGGATACGAGGCCATGCGAGAATGTGAAGAGGCTTGCCGAAAAAGCCGATGTTCTCATCCACGAAGCAACATTTGCGAAAGGCGACAGGGAGCTCGCCGGAGACTATTATCACAGCACTTCAGAACAAGCTGCTGAAACAGCGCGGGAAGCCTGTGCAAAAAAACTGATTTTAACCCATATCAGTGCAAGATACCAGGGGGAAAACGTGCTTGAACTGGTCGATGAAGCAAAAGCGATCTTTCCTGATACCGTGGCAGCTTTTGACTTTTATGAGCATGAGATCAAAAGAACTTAATGGGCAGTTATAAAGCTTCTTTGTTCCGACAATCCGGGACGGGAAGCTTTTTTTGTTGACACGGTTCTAAAATGATGTATAATAAAGCGTAATGATTACGTTTTATTAAGGAGGACAACATGAGAGTAAAAATTACATTGGCGTGCACCGAAACAGGGGACCGCAATTATATTACGACAAAAAACAAACGCACAAATCCGGATCGCCTGGAATTGAAAAAATATTCTCCGCGTCTGAAAAGGCACACGATTCACCGTGAAACAAAATAACTAAAACCAGCAGACTGTCTGCTGGTTTTTTGTTTAATTGGCGGCTTGATAGGCGTATGTTTGCTGCTGTGCCGCATACCACACATCATAGATCGCAAGCTGGACGATGTGCGGCTCATCATGATGGATCAAATGCGAGCTGTTTTTCGCCTGAATCCAGCCGCTTTGATGCGATAGAGACAGCAGTCTGCTGTGAAGCTTCAGCCATTCTTGATGAGCTTGCTTCGCCGCCTCCGTCCTTTTTCCCGCCGAGAGGACGAGCAAAGGAACCGAACCGAGGTGTTTCTTTTCCTGCTTCAGCATGTCCAGGCTTTGTTTAAAGTCCTCATGGGACCCTTCGATCGAAAACTGTTTGACATAATCTTCTTTTAATGTGTCCGGAAGTAGCGGCAGCACTTTTTCCTCCTGATCTTCACAAGCGGGATCAAGCAGCACCATGCCGATGACTTCATCGCTGTACCGGCTTGCAAACAGCCTTGCAATGACGGCGCCGAACGAATGGGCGACAAACAGGTAGGGCGGTTTGACGTCTGCTGCTGCAAGCAGCGCTTTTAGTTCTTTCACCATCTGATCCGCTGTTCGTTTGCTGGTGCTCGGCCCGCTTTTGCCAAGGCCTGCACGGTCGTATGCAAACAAGCCGAGATCTTCGTCTATATCGGATAAAATGGGCTGCCAAGTCGTTGAAGAAAAACCGTAGCCCGCTTCAAAAATAATCGTTGCGTTCTTTTTTCCTTTTCTCTGCTTTGTATAAAACATGCACCCTTCAACAGTATATATTCTTTCCGTTATGGTCATAGAGGTCATCCTCTCTTTGTATATGGTGTTCTATTAGGAAAGACGCACAAACAAGGATGTTCGTTTCTCACGAGTTGAAAAAAAGAAATATCCCGCCATAAGGCGGGATATTAAGTTTACCAGGCTCTGTCGTACTGAACAGGCCCTTCAATTTTTGTGTTCAACTGTTTGGCAGCGGTTTTCGGCCAGTATGGATCTCTCAGCAGCTCCCGTGCAACGAAAATGAGATCAGCGCGTCCATTTTGGAGGATTTCCTCAGCTTGAAGGCCACTAGTGATCAATCCGACAGCTCCTGTCTGAATCTCGGCTTGAGCGCGAATTGTATCGGCGAAGCCGACTTGGTAGCCTGGGAAGACGTTGATATCAGCAGGCACAACAGCACCGGAGCTGACATCGATCAAATCAACGCCCTGTTCCTTCATCCATTTGGCGAAACCGACATAATCGGCGACATCAAGGCCTTTTGTTTTGTAGTCTGAAGCTGAAACGCGTACGAATAATGGTCCGGCCCAGACTTCTTTTACAGCGTCGATGACTTCGCGAAGCAGCCTGTAGCGGTTTTCCGGTGAACCTCCGTATTCATCCTCGCGTTTGTTGGAAAGCGGTGATAAAAATTCGTTGATCAAGTATCCGTGGGCTCCATGAATCTCGATGATGTCAAAGCCGGCGGCTTTCGCGCGTTCAGCTCCTTTTTTGAAAGCCTGAACGGTTTCTTTTATGTCCTCTTTTGTCATTTCAACAGGCGTTCGCGAATTTTCGTCGAAAGGAATCGCTGAAGGTCCGTAGATTGTACCTTCGACCTCGGCTTTTCTTCCGGCGTGCGCCAACTGAATCGCCGTTTTGCTGCCGTACGTCTTGATTTGTGACGTCAATGCAGCAAGTCCGTCAATATGCGCGTCATCCCATATGCCCAGATCCTGGTCAGAGATTCTTCCCTGCGGAGTGACGGCGGTAGCTTCTACCATGATTAGTCCGACTTGTCCGACGGCGCGGGAGATGTAGTGGGTCATGTGGAAAGGCTGCACTTTTCCATCCTTTTCATGGGAGGAATACATGCACATCGGCGACATGACAATCCGGTTTTTTAGTGTAACTCCTTTTAAACTCCATGGTGTGAATAGTTTTCGATTACTCAAATTTTTTCGCCTCCCGTAAGTTTTCGCCTCGATTATACCAATTCTGCCCATTCTCGTCATATAAACTGCTCAAGTCATTTCCATATGTAAGAATGTTCAGTACAATAAAGTTGTACACATTCTATTTTTTACTAAATATGATATCACATACATTTGCGGAAAACAGTGAAAGAGGGGGCTTGCTTTGTGAAGTGGCAGACAGTGGAAGAACTGAAACGGCTGCTCATTTCTCTTGTTCAATACGAAAGCATCTCAGGCACGGCCGGAGAAGTGGCGCTTGCGAAATATATGCATGATGTCTTAAAGGACCGTTCGTACTTTCAAAAGAATCCTGAATACTTAAAGCTTCACCCGATGGAGGATGGGCGCTATTTTTTAACCGCCCTCGTCAAAAAGGAAAAGAAATCAAATACGGTGCTCCTCTTGAGCCATTTTGACGTGGTCGATACGGCAGACTACGGAGAATTCAAACATATGGCATGCAAAGTCCCGGAACTCATGGACCTATTAAATGATAAAAAAGAACTTTTGCCTGAACGGGTCAAAAAAGACCTGGAAAGCGGCGAATGGCTGTTCGGTAGGGGAAGCATGGATATGAAAGCGGGTCTTGCTGTTCAATTTTCTATGCTGGAACGGGCGATGAACGGAGAATTTGACGGAAACCTTCTATTAATTACGGTTCCGGACGAAGAAGTCAACTCGCAGGGGATGCTTGAAGCAGTACCTGTACTGAAAGCTTTAGAAAAAGAATTTGGCCTTCATTATACAGCGTGCTTAAACTGTGAGCCGATGTTTGAAAAACATCCGGGTGATCCGAAGCAGTACGTCTATTCAGGCAGCATCGGCAAAGCGCTTGCCGGATTTTTCTGCAAAGGGGTTGAGACGCATGTCGGCGAGCCGTTTGCAGGGGTGAATGCGAATCTAATGGTGTCTGAGATCAACAGGCTGCTCGAATTAAACGTCGACTATTGCGAAGAAGCGGACGGAGAGGTGACGCCTCCCCCGGCCAATCTGATGCAAAAAGATCTGAAGGAGGCCTACTCGGTTCAGACTCCTCACACAGCGGTGTCGCTCTTTAATGTGCTGATGATGCAGCGTTCCGCCGCCGAGCTCCATCGCATGCTGCTCGACACAGCCAGGGAAGCGGCCGCCAATATTCAAACAAATATCGAACGTAAAACGGCCGAATATCAGCGGTTTGAAGCCTTCACGCCAATTAACCCGGCCGTTTCCGTGATGACGTTTGAGGAGCTGTGGAACAAAGCACAGGAAAAAGCCGGGAAGCCCGAGGCGGAACGCATCCTCAACTTTGCATTTGCGAACAGGGGGGAGCTTGGAGACCGCGACTTTTCAACGAAAATCGTCTCTGAATTGGCTTCACTCTGCAAAGAAGATGCTCCGATGATCGTTCTGTTTTACAGTCCGCCGTTTTATCCGGCTGTTTCTTCAAAGGACGATCCTCTGATCCGAAAGGTGATGAGAGAAGTGAAGCAGTATGCGGCCGACAGGCACGGAATTGAATTTACAGAAGTCCAATATTTCCCCGGCCTGTCCGATTTAAGCTACCTGCAGCTGCAAAAACAGTCAGTCGATGCGTTCACATCCAATATGCCGCTTTTTCATCACGGCTATTCACTTCCAAAAGGACGCGAAAACGCACTGTTTGTGCCGGTCATCAATATCGGGCCGGCCGGCAAAGATCCTCACAAATGGACGGAACGTCTCCATGTGCCGTTTTCATTTGGAAAGCTGCCAGATATCCTCCGGCTCGCGATACACAAGCTTCTCTAAGATACGGGACCGCTTGAAGAAAAATCGGGAACGAGCGAAAACGCTGTTCCCGACTTTTTTAAATTTTGGCGGCAAACATATCCCTGAGTTCCGCAGAACGATTCGCCGCTTCTTTGACGCAGGATATGACGGTCTGTTCAAATTGATGGTCGTCAAGCATCCTAAGGCCTGCTTCCGTTGTCCCTCCGGCGCTTGTGATCTCTTTCCTCATGACAGAAGGATCTCTGCCGGTTTCAAGCATTTGAGCCGCTCCTGCCATCATATCGATAATCAGCTGTTTCGCCGTTTTTTCAGGAAGCCCCAGCTCGGCAGCCGACGCCTGCAGGGCTTCGACAAACCGATAAACAAAAGCGGGCCCGCTTCCGGCTACGGCTGTCACAGCATCAAGGGCAGATTCCTCAACGATTGTAACGCTGCCGACCGTCGCAAAGAGGTCAGCCGCTTCCTGCATCTGCTCTTTCGTGACAAGCGGGCTTGCCGCAAAGGCTGTGGCTGATTTTTGAATGGCGGCCGATGTATTCGGCATGGCTCTCACAACAGGCAGCTCAAGCCCGGCATAGTGCTGGATCGTATGAATCGGAATGCCTGCAAGAACAGAGATCAGCAGCTGTTCTTTTCGCAAATAGGGGCGGAGTGCGGCTATTCCTCCTGCCGCGTCTTTCGGCTTCATCGCCAAAACGAGTGTATCCGACCGGGCGGCGACTTTTGCCGTATCTGCTTCTCCGCATACCCCGTAAGTCTCGCTTAATTCACGAAGCCTGGCCGTATTCGACTGATTCGTAACGAATATCGCCTCAGGTTCCATTGCACCGCTTTTGACAAGCCCCTTAATCATCGCTTCAGCCATCGAACCGGCTCCGATAAATCCTATTCGTTTCATTTTGATTCCTCCTTCTAAAAACAAAAAAACCTTTCCGTCTTCGCAAAGGACGAAAAGGTTTCGCGGTACCACCTTCATTAGCATATACATGCTCAGCTCTTGCCCCGTAACGCGGGATACGTTTAGGTTTGCCTAAGCGCTCTGAGGGCAGGTTCAACAGGCAAGCGGGCTGTGAAATCTTTCAGCCGTGGATTTCACTCTCTTTAGCCATTGCTCGTTTACTATTCCTCTTCATCGCGTCTTCATTCATTCACCTTCATATATTTGTTGTTCATTATGCTATGAGGAATGCTGAAATGTCAACAGGCATTTGAGGCAAAAATGACATGCGCGGGAGAAAAAGGTAAAATATGATCAACATCAATTCGCAGGATGAGGAGAATAAAACGATGAAAGACGCAAGAATCATTCCTATTGCACTGCCGACTCCGTTTGCAGTCGGAGACGTCAACATTTATTTGCTCAGAGGCGAGGCGCTCACTCTGGTGGATGCCGGGCCCAACACAAAGGAGGCGGCAGCCGTTTTGAAGAGCGAGCTGGCCGAACAGGGACTGTCATTAAGCGATATCGACCAGGTCGTCCTGACCCACCATCACGCTGATCACGCCGGACTGCTGAACGAATTCCCGGCAGAGGTAAAAATCATTGGCCATCCGTTCAATGAACCGTATATCAGTCAAAATCCCGATTTTATTGAAAAACAAAAGTCCTTTTTTACATACCTGTTTCAACGATTCGGCGTTCCCGGCGATATGAAGCCGCCAGGCCATACCATAAAAGCGTCGTACCGGTATTCATGTAATCGGACATTGACAGAGACCGTTTCAGAAGGTGGGCAAATTGAAGGGCTTGACGGGTGGCGGGTTCTTGAGACGCCCGGACATGCCGCTTCGCATATTGTCCTTTATAATGAAGAACTTGGAAGCATGCTCGGGGGAGACTTGCTGCTAAAGCCGTCTTCTTCAAATCCGCTTCTGGAAGTGCCGCAAAAAGGAGGGAAACGCCCGACTCCGCTGCTGGATTACCTGGAATCTCTCGGCAGGCTGCAGGAGCTTCCGCTTCACATGATTTATCCCGGCCATGGGGAGGAAATCACAAAAGTGAATGAGCTTGTCGCCAAAAGGCTGGAAAAGCAGCGAAACAGAGCCGAAGAGGTGTACCGCATCCTCTCTGAAAAACCGCATTCACCTTATCAGATATGTCGAAAACTGTTCCCTGCAGTCTATGAAAAAGAGCTGTTCTTAACACTGTCAGAAACGATTGGGCAGCTTGACGATCTGGAATCCCAGGGGAGGATCGGAGTTGATGCGGCCGATGGAATCGATTACTATTATGCAAAGTAGGTGACGAACATGGAGCAGAAGTTGAAAGCGCACAAAGTGATGATTACAGGAGCTTCAGGAGGGCTTGGCGAACGGATCGCATATCATGCTGCAGGGGAAGGAGCGGAGATCATTCTGGCTGCGCGCAGAAGAGACCGCCTCGATGCTTTGAAGCAAAACATCGCGGATAAAACCGGCGCAAAGTGCCGTATAATCGTATTGGACGTCAGCCGGACGGATGAAGTTGAAGCGGCGTTTCAAGAGGCCGGTCCGGTTGATATTCTTGTCAATAATGCGGGGTTCGGCATTTTTGAAAGCGCGCTTGACGCTTCCCTTGAAGATATGAAAGCGATGTTTGAGGTCAACGTATTCGGTCTGATCGCCTGCACGAAAATGGCACTCCCGCATATGATCAGGCAAGACAAAGGCCATATTATCAATATCGCTTCACAAGCGGGCAAAATAGCGACGCCCAAGTCAAGCCTTTATGCGGCAACAAAGCATGCGGTGCTCGGATATTCAAACAGCTTGAGAATGGAGCTTGCAGAAACAGGGGTCAACGTGACAACGGTCAATCCTGGACCGATTCAAACAGACTTTTTCAAGACGGCAGATAAAAAAGGCGATTATGTAAAAAGCGTCGGGAGATGGATGCTAGATCCGGATCGGGTTGCTAAGAAAATCGTCTCGGCAATGATGACGAACAAGCGCGAAATCAATCTTCCAGGCTGGATGAACAGCGTCAGCAAACTCTACCAGCTTTTCCCTTCGCTGGTTGAACGAACAGGTCGAAGCGCTTTCTATAAAAAATAATGGTTTCTCGAAGAAAGGAACGGAATCATCCGTTCCTTTTTTGTTTGCATTTTTTTAGCGATGCCCCCTGCAGAGAGGCTCAAAATATCATATAAAAACAGGGAGACTTTGTCCCTCTGCAAAACCCGGCATCGAACCTCTGCTTCCTTCTTTAAGCGCTGCTTGATCTGATGGCACCTGTCCAGCCTGAGGCAATTGATATAAAAATACGGCACGCCGAAAGATTCCGTGCTTCCGGGAACACGTGCCGGCCGCTGATGAAAAATAAGGTAAAGGTCGCTTTCGTTTTGCCGTTCTTCTTATATAAAATGGCAACTGGGTGACGAAAGGGAGTAATATTTTACCATTTATTGGAATTCTCTCATCCCGGCCGAAACATGATATCACGTGATACTCGCAACAAAATACACGATAAAAGGAGTTTCTTAACGGTGCAGGAAGAATGGAACCCATTGATGAAAAATCGTTGCATCATCTGGTTAGTCACGGGGATTTGCTTAACGGTCATCTTTCAATTTCCGCTGAAAAGCGTCGCTTCATCCGCAGACAAATACGCCAATTTTGCCGAGCTTGCCGAACATGAAACAGAAGGAGAAGATTACCAAATCGAATACACAGACATGGGCACCGAACTGTTGATTCTTTCACCGCACGGCGGAGGAATCGAAGGAGGTGTCAGTGAACTTGTCCGCGCCTTCAGCGCCGATTATTCCACTTATTTATTTGAGGGAATCAAACCCTCGCAAAACTGGGATCTCCACATCACAAGCAATCATTTTGATGAACCTCAGGCCCTCAAAGCGGTCAAAGAGCACAGCTATGTGCTGGCTTTTCATGGATATCATGACATCGTTGAACATACGCTTGTGGGGGGAACGGATACAGGAGGGGCGAAAGCGATTGTCAGAGCGCTGCTGAACAAAGGTTTTTCGGCGGAGCTGGTCAGCCCGAGCCACCGGCTTGCAGGAGGAAATCCTGAAAATATCAATAATCAATGCAAAACAGGTCAAAGCATTCAATTGGAAATCAGCACGCCTCAACGAGAGGCTTTTTTTTCGGAGTTCGGCCTGTGGACGCGGGCAAGTTCTAAAAATGAGACGTTTCAAGCGTATGTCTCAGCTGTTAAAGAAGTTCTGGAAACGAGGTATAAATAAGCATTGTATATTTGGGCCACATTAAAACCAAAGACATGAAGAGGGTGAGCAGGTTGATCTATATATACAATTGTTACGGCGGCACTCATTCATCTGCACTTGCCGCTGCTTATCATCTGAAAAAGCTCCCATTCAGCAGAAAACCAACAAGAAACGAAATTTTAAGCACCGACTGTTTTAATCAATTAAGTCCGAAGGAAATGGGAAAATTAATCTTTCACGGACTTGATGAAGAAGGCAACCAGGTGTACACGATCGGCAGAGGATCGTCAAAAGCTGTCATTCCAGCCATGCGAGGCGTTCTCGAGCTGTTTGAAAAAAACGGGAAACTTCAGGAGAAAGTCATTTTTTCAAACACGTCTCCGACTGTGCCAATAGCGATGACATTCGGCGGTTTATTTTCGAGGAGGCTGAAAATCGATCCGATCGGGGTTCCTTTGCTGGTGCTTGGAGCGCAGCAGGCATACCAAGACATCATCAAGCTTGTGCAGCAAACAAAAAACCATGCAAAAACGACTTCTTCGATGATCGAGGTACTCGATAACGGCTTTAAAGGATAGTGGCCGAAGGATGAATATAAGGAATTTATTTGAAAAAACAAGGCGTTCTGATCGGTGGGATGCCTTGTTTAATAGGAATGCCTTTTTCCAATGAATAGAGGGGAACACAGTTTCATTGCAGCGGTTGTTGACTTTTAAAAAAGATCGACATTCACAGAACGGAAAGCGGGAGGCGCATCAAAACGCCTCCCGCTTGCTTGCGCTCTAAAGCCCGCGTCTGTAAAAGAATCAGCCGCTCGTTCACGCTCTGTTCTCCAAAAGCGGATCGAAGCATGTTCATATTTCAGACGCCAGCTGCACGTTGTTTATTTTTTGACATAGCAGCGGTCTTGGTACATCGTTTCACATTTTTCGCGTGTGACATCTGTTTTACCATTTATTACTCTGTAAACATCGACATATCTCTCGCCATTTATTACCTTATATTCGTATTGCGCACCGGGATACTTGTCCCTCACCCATATTAATTCAGGCAGTGTATCCGCACTTACGGGCAATCCAGACACTAACAAAGCACCTGCAAATGCAACCGCTCCGACTGCTTTTTTGATTTTGTTTTGAAACATCCCTAACGACCTCCTAAAGATTGTTTTTTTGCCTATGACATCATAGGCATGTACATCCTATCACTCGGCTGGAGAAAAAAATGTCTAATTGTGTAGAAATTCAATAAAATTCAAAAATAATACACAAATTTACATTTTAATCAGAGGTAATAGGTGTTCGCCTAAGAACACCCTCGGGAAAAATGGTAAAATAAGAGAATTTGATTGAAGGTAAGGAAAAATATGTTATAATTTTACGAGAGGGAGGAGGGGATAGTTTCCAATAGGTAACGATGAAATGGTCCATTTTGCTAGGAATCTATTTTTTCATCCATTAAAATAAGAGAACTCGGACCTTAAATTGTTTTGGATGTGGCAGTAGCTTATGGATGGCAGCTGAAGACGTACATACAAATATTTCAAAAACACGGAGGGAAACGAAATGAAAAAAGCGATTTTAGGGTTTTCTTTGTCTGCGGCGCTCCTGGTTCCATCCTCATTCGCTGCGGCTGCTGGGGACGGGCAGCTGACAAGCGAGCAAAAGGAACTGCTTGAAGCCAAGACAGAATACGTTCAATCACTTCCTGAACAGGCATCCGTTCAAAGCGGTGTGACGGCTTATGCAGGAAAAAGGCTGACAATTAAAAGAGGAAGCTTCCTCGCCTGGTCAAAAGATTATATCGACTGGTACTACAACGGCAAAAAAGTATCGAAAAGCAGCGGATCGCAGGATGTCGGCTACGTCTTTCCGAATGTGGTGAGGGCAAAGGGGATTAAAAGGTATTATAAGTCATCAGGGCTTCACAAATGGAGAGCGAAAAAAACGCTGAGCTTCGGAACCGTTACACCGTGGGGAGATGTTGAATTGGCCAGCTCAACCTTTACAGACAGAAGGTGGGTCAATAAAAAAGGAAAATACGGAAACGATTAATTTACTATAAGCCATTTCATACAACGCTGCTAAAAGACTATTTAGAAATTAATGGCAGCGTTGTATAATGGAGAATGTTGCAACACCATCCTGATGCGAGAAAGGATTTTTCAAATTGATCAAAATCGATGACCTGACGAAATCTTATGGAAGCAAATCGGTATTCAACCGTCTCAACATGAATATTGAAAAAAACAAAGTCACCTTTCTGATGGGAGAAAACGGCGCCGGAAAAACGACGCTCTTGAAATGCCTGCTCAAGCTTGAACCTTTCGAAGGCGGCATACTGTACGACGGCGAGCCGCTTGAAGCAGTCAGGAGCAAAGTCCACGTCATCTATGACGATTCCCCGTTTTACGATCATCTGAGCGGCTATCAAAATATCAAACTACTGATCAATAAACCTGCCGGCAAAGAAGAGCTTGAACAATTGTCGCAAAAGTTTCTCGGCAGGGAGCTGCTGAAAAAAAAGGTCAAGACCTATTCATACGGACAAAAGAAAAAGCTGGCCTTAATGATCGCTGCATTAAACAAACCGTCATTCTTGTTTTTGGATGAGATATCAAACGGGCTTGACTACCGGTCCATGATGGAGCTTCAGGAGCTCATCAATGACTGGTCAAGCAGGATGACGATTGTTGCCGCCGGCCATCAGTTTGAGTTTTATTCTTCAATCGTCGATCAATTATACGTGTTGAAAGACGGTTCAGCTATCCACATAGACAATTTTAAAACGAATGGAGCAGAATTGGGCGATGTCTATAAAGAATATTTATAATATTTTCAAGAAAGAGCTTGCATTTCAATCGTATTCTAAATTGCTCATCATTTTATTGCTTCCTCTATTATTCATTTCATCCGGATACATATATGTTCACTATAAAAATACAATGGACAGCTACCAGCAGTTCAAAAAGACTGAAAATGAATATAAAGAACTCGGCATCGATATTAAGCAGGCGCTGGAGTCGCCCGTCAAGGTGAAGGAAGGTGAGCTGAAAAGCGAGGATGGCGACGGAGAGATCGTCGAAAATATTTTAAGGTTCGACTATGAGAATTTCGTCTTGTCCCTCCATCACCTGGAGCCGAAACAGTCAGTCACTATGACGCTTGAGCTGATGGGCTTCATCATTTTTCCCTTGGCTTTCACGCTGTATGCCATCTATATCTCCTCATACGACATCAGATTCAAGACGATGAAAGTGAAAGCGGTCAGCCATGATTGGAAATCCGTTCTGTTTGCCAAACAGTGTTCGGTTTACATGGTGATGGCTGCCGCCGTGATCGCCGTTGTATGTACGGCATATGTGTCAAGCCTCGTCTTTTATTCCCTTGCTTCAAGGGATATACCGGTCGGCGAGTTCACAATACCCGCTGT
This sequence comes from Bacillus licheniformis DSM 13 = ATCC 14580, assembly GCF_000011645.1. Classification (GTDB taxonomy): domain Bacteria; phylum Bacillota; class Bacilli; order Bacillales; family Bacillaceae; genus Bacillus; species Bacillus licheniformis. The sequence goes on along the minus strand of NC_006270.3, from coordinate 2,460,643 downwards.
TTCAAAAAGCAATATCCTGCTTCAGCTCGCTGTCGTTCTGGCGGTCAGCTTCATCTTTTCGACGATCGGATTTTATTTGGGCGTCCTCTTCAGAAGCTTTATTACGCCTGCTTTGCTTTATGTCGTTTACAGCCTGCTGATCCCTGCTTTGGGCAGGTTCGATTTAAAAAACCTGCTGTCTAATCTCGGGCATGCGGTTTTCAGTTTCAGCGGCGGCTTTAAACTGTTTACACCGGTGAAGGTGGACATGATTCCGGTCATCATCATTTTAGCCGCATCCGTCGGCTTGCTGTCTGCGGTCACTTATTACATGGCGCACAGGCAAAGCAAATATGTCGTTTGAAAAAAGAGTGCGGGCGCCTGCGCTCTTTTTTCTTTTGCAAACGAAGGACACCCGTTGGCTCAGGGTTGACAGGAAGGAGAGCCATTCGCATCCGCCATGCAAGGAAACCGGACCCACCCGTCTCTGGAGGAAGACGGTTTTTTTGATTGAAACGTTGTTCCTCGTAAATATTCGAAAAATTCTATATAATAATAAAGCGGTCTCAGAATTCATGCACTTTTTTAAGTAAACAGCGTTTGAACAGAGGGCAGGTGAGAATAGTGGCGAATCAGGATTTGAATTTGCACACGTTATATACGAGTCATACCCGTGATGCCTGGGCAAATCTCGGCGGGCATATGTCGGTAAAGATGACCGAAGAGGAAGTAAAGAAGCTTGAAGGTTTAAATGACTATCTGTCTTTGGAAGAAGTCGAAACCGTTTATGTTCCGCTGGCGAGGCTGCTTTATTTACACCGGGCAACTCAATATGAACGGAACACCCGGGTAAACGGTTTTTTGAATCATCCTCACGCGGCCAAGATTCCGTTTATCATCGGGATTGCCGGAAGCGTCGCGGTTGGAAAAAGCACGACGGCCCGCATCATTCAGACTGTGCTCTCCCGTTTGCAGGAACGGCTGAAAGTCAGTCTGATCACAACCGACGGTTTTCTTTATCCTAATGCGGTTCTGACAGAAAAGCAGATGATGTCGAGGAAAGGGTTTCCCGAAAGCTATGATGTCAAAGCGCTGCTTGAGTTTTTGAACGATTTAAAATCAGGAAAGGAAATTGTCCACGCACCCGTTTATTCCCATCTAACGTATGACAGATTGGAAGGGGTTTATGAAACGGTAGAACAAGCGGATATCGTGATCATCGAAGGCGTTAATGTGCTGCAGACACCGACGATCGAAGACGACCGTACAAAACCGCGGGTTTTCGTTTCCGATTTTTTTGACTTCTCGATTTATGTGGATGCCGAAGAAGACCTCATTATCAAATGGTATCTTGAACGCTTTCGCATGCTCAGGGAGACGGCTTTTCAAGATCCGAGTTCTTATTTCCATAAATTCAAAGACCTCGCGGACGAAGAAGCGGACCATATGGCAAAGTCAATATGGGAGACCGTCAACCGTCCGAATTTGTATGAGAACATTCTGCCTACAAAATTCCGGTCTGATTTAATCTTGAGAAAAGGCGAAGGCCACAAGGTGGAAGAGATTTTGGTCAGACGGGTATAGAAGAGGAGGCTTGCATGATCCATCATATTGAACTGTACGTTTCAGATTTGGAAGCGTCGAAGCGCTTTTGGGGCTGGTTTCTCGGGGAGCTCGGCTATGAGGTTTTTCAACAATGGGAAGGCGGCATCAGCTGGAAAGCAAACGGCGCCTATCTCGTGCTTGTGCAGGCGAAAGAGCAGTTTATCAAAGCGGGTTATCACAGGTGCCGCGTCGGCTTAAACCATCTTGCTTTTTACGCGGCATCCAAAGAGCAGGTCGACGAAATGACAATGAAACTGAGAGAGCGGGGATGCCGCATTTTATATGAAGACAGACATCCGTTTGCCGGCGGAAACGGGCATTATGCCTTGTATACCGAAGATCCGGACCGCATCAAAGTTGAACTTGCTGCCCCTTGAGGCGGGCGGCAGCCGAAGGCCGGCCTTTGTTCGAGCCGGCCTGTTTTCAATTAATGCTGCATCGTTTTTTTCGAACTTAAATTGACTTTTGCTTCATCCATTTTGAGTTTCCGGTAGGCTGCTACCAGGAAAGGAACGCCGCAAATGGTGGCAGCAGACAGGATTGCAAAAGTGAAAAACGGTTTTTCCGCTCCAAAGGTGTCCAGCAGCATTCCCCCCGCCCAAGGGCCGACCACGCTTCCAAGCTGGGTGAAGCCCATAGCCCCAAAGTAAGTGCCTTTCAGCTCAGGCCGGGCAATCCGGTCGACCAGTAAATCCATCATCGAAAAGAGAAGCACCTCCCCGATCGTAAACACGATAATGATCAAGACAATGGACCATAGATCATGGAAAAAAGAGAGGCTGAACAGGCTTCCACTAATCAGCACATTTCCTGCAATCAGCGATAAAATCGGTGAAAACCGTTTGGCGATATGTACGATCGGGTACTGTACGGCAAGAACGGCCAAGGCATTCAGCGTCAGCATCATGCCGAACACTTTCGTCCCGTCTTCAATGAACGGGCTGGCCGCCATGTATTGTGCAAGCGTCGATGTGAAGTGGGAATATCCGAACAAACAAAGAATCGAACCGATTAGCGTAATCGTAAATACCCGGTCTGTTTTTGTCACCTCCAGCGCGTCCCGCACTTTTATACGCTTATTACGCTCAGCTGCCGGTACGGTGTGGTGTTTAAATTGAATGACCAGCACCGCCGCATAAATAAAATAAATGAAAGCCGCAATGAAAAACGGCAGCGTCGTTTTGGAAGATCCGAGATACAGGCCTAAAAGCGGGCCGAAGACGACGCCGAGGTTGATCGCGGTATAGCGGAGATTAAAGACGAAAAGGCGCGTTTCGGGTTTGGATACGTCTGAAAGCAGCGCTCTTGAAGTCGGTTCAAACAAAGCGCGGCATAATCCGTTTAAGGCATTCATGATAAAGAATGTCCAGACATGATCGGCGAGTGCAAAACCGGCGAACACGAACGTCCAGCCGAAAATCGAGACGAGCATGATGGTTTTCCGGCCGAACCTGTCTGATAAGTACCCGCCATAAAAGCTTGCCGCAATTCCGATCAGAGAGCTCGCTGCAATGACAGCTCCCGCAAAGCCGGAAGAGGCGCCTTTCACTTGTGTCAAATAAATTGCTAAAAAAGGGATGCTCATGGCTGTTCCCATGCGTCCGAAAATGGTTCCGACAATAATGGTCCAGCTGAGCGGGTGGATGTTCTGCCATTTTTGTTTCATGATAAACTCTCCGTTACGTTTTTATTTGTTTATCATACATGAAACAGATGGCGGTGAATAGAGGAATTTCTAAATGCTGGGTGATAAAAGGCTTCCTGTACAAAGGAAGCCGCAAAGAAAAATCGTTTTATGATGAGAACAAGCCTTGATTTGTGACATAATCATAGATGACATCCTCGATATGGGCATGCAGCCCTTCATTCGGCTCCTCGATCCGCCTTTCCTGCAAAGCCAGCTTCAGGATTTCTTTTTCGCCGGGGCTGAGCGGATCGGTTGCAACATTGCGTCCGTACTGCTTCAGCGCCTGTCCGAGCATTTTTTCAATCAGTTTCTCATCCATTTGTCTTCTCCTTTAGGAGCGCTTTTTCTTTTATCTTACTAAGAAAAACTGATGTTCTCAAGAGAGCATTCAATTTGAATCATCAAACTGAATAAGGCGAAATTCCGAACTGGAATGGTCAACCATGTCACCTTCTTTCCAAAGAAGGTGTTTTTTATTGCTTTCCGCCAGGATTTTCTTTGGATAAAATTACGCCTGGAAATCGAACGTATATTCGGAGTATAGTATTCATACACTAATTGTGCGAACATCAGTTCTTCTGGAGGGAGAGTATGGATTACAGTCAATATCCGTCGCGTTCGGTTTTGTGCGTTGATATGCGGAGCTTTTATGCAAGCTGCGCCGCAGTCCTGCTCGGACTTGACCCGATGACTTGCTTCTTGGCGGTTGTCGGAAACACGGAGCGGCAGGGAAGCATCGTTCTCGCTGCTTCTCCGGCTCTGAAAAGAGAGTTCGGCGTTCAAACGGGAACAAGGCTTTATCAGCTGCCGGATGATCCGCGCATCAAGCTGGTCAATCCGAAGATGGGGCTGTTTGTCCGTGTTTCTACAGAGCTCACCCGGCTGTTCTGCCGCTATGTGCCGCCTGATGCCATTCATACGTACAGCGTGGATGAAAGCTTTATTCAGGTGGACGGTGTTGAAAGCATGTGGGGAGACGCCCGAACGATTGCGATGAAAATTCAAGATGATATGGAAAGGGAGTTTGGCCTTCCCTGTGCTGTCGGAATCGGACCGAATCTGCTGATGGCAAAGCTGTGCCTTGACCTTGAAGCGAAAAAATCAGCAGGCGGGGTGGCCGTTTGGGGCTACGAAGACGTGAAAACGAAGCTGTGGCCGCTGTCTCCGCTGCGCCGCATGTGGGGAATCGGCTCCAGGCTGGAAAAGACGTTAAACCGGATGGGGATTTTTACAGTCGGCCAGCTGGCGCACTATGATCTCAGTCGGCTTGAGAAAACATTCGGGGTGATGGGAAACCAGCTCTATTATCACGCTTGGGGCATCGATCTTTCAGCGATTGGAGCGCCGCTCATGGAGGGGCAGGTCAGCTATGGAAAAAGCCAGATTCTGCTTCGCGATTATCCGAATCCGGAGGAAGTCAAGCATGTCATTCTTGAAATGTGTGAGGAAGTGGCCAAAAGGGCGCGCGCCCACCGCCAGGCGGGCCGGACCGTCAGTCTCGGCATCGAATACAGCCGCGATGAGCTTGGCGGCGGATTTTACCGTTCAAAAACAATGGAAAGCCCTTCAAATGTCACGCTTGATCTTTACCATACATGTCTGGCACTGTTCGAGCGGTTTTATGCCGGCAAAACGGTTCGGAAAATTTCCGTCTCTTTGTCCAATATTCAAGATGACACCAATATGCAGCTTGATCTTTTTCGCCCCGATCAGGAAAAGAAGCGGCAGCTCGGGTATGTGATGGACGGCATCAGAGAACGGTACGGCTCAACAGCGCTTTTGCGGGCCGTTTCCTACACAAACGCCGGGACGGCCCGTCTGCGGTCAAAATTGGTCGGAGGCCATCAGGCATAGAAAGGAGAATCATTTATGCTTCGCGACAGAGGCAGTATCAAATGGGTTTCCATGATGCTGCCTGAGCACGTGGAATTGCTCAGGGAATATCATGAAAGCTTTCAAAAAATCAAAAAACCGATCCTGGATGAACAAAAATATGAAGAATTCAATGAAATCATTTGTGAAGCGATGGCAGAAAACAGGTTTTTGCAATTTGCTTATTACCGGCAGGGGGAAGTGAAAACGCTCGCCGGCCGGATTCACTATGCTGACGCTCTGAAAAGGGAGCTGCGGATCGTAAGCCGGGCGGATGAAATTTGCATTTTAAAGATAGAGGATATCATTGAGATTGAATACGATTGTCGTTTATAATGGAATCAGTATTCGGAGGTGGATAAAATGGTAAATGACATTCATTTGCCGACTGCAGCGTCTCATGCAAAGCCTGTTATCTTGAAAGGCGATACTTTGCATGAGGCGGGGTTATAAACAAATCGCCTGACAGAGCAAGGTATCATTTCTGATCATCCGGCTTTGCACCTTATTTTAAAATATAGATCTATAAATAAGGAGCTGGCAGAAATGAAGACACCTTTTATCAGAAATGACCAATATAATTTTATTAAGTTTCAAACGGACAGCCTCGTCCAGGGACATGCGAACATCAATGACGAAAACGTCCTTGACGCTTTGAAGTGCAATGCGCTGGATCAAGTGTTCAACCTGTTTCCTGATCTCAGCAGCGATCAAAAGTCTTTGCTGGAGAAGCTGGCAGAAGTGGAAGACAGCGGTGAAGCGGTGCGCTTTTTAGCTGAATTAAAACTTCATGTGATTCCATTTCAGAATGTAACGGTAAAGACTGCTAAAAAGCTGTTCTCTAAAGTGAAAAAACTAAAGACGCCCGAATTTGAGCAGATGGATTTCAGCGGATATTCCTACCTGGGATGGAACGATGCAGGATCAGGCAGGAAATACATGATTGTGGACGTCGGCGGAAAGCTGACCGGAATCCACGGCACCATCAAATCCAGCAATAAAAAAGGAATCTGCTCGATATGCAACAGGACCGAAGAGATCGGACTGTTCATGGCCCGCGTGAAAAGCGGGAAAGAAACCTATACGGACAGAGGCAATTACATTTGCTGTGACAGTGAAAAATGCAATCAAAATTTGATGACGCTGGATCATCTGAACCATTTCGTCGCACAATTAACGAAAGAATAAACGTAAACACCCCGGCTAAAGCTTAGCCGGGGTGTTTTAATGATTTCGGTCTTTGGCCTGCCTCTCTCGCAGCACTGCGCTCTCCGAAAAGCCGGGTGGTCAGCCCGGGAACAGCCATGCATAAGAATACGGAACGCCCAAGGCTGAATAAAAGAAAAGCGAGCCACAGCCCATGGTTTCCGAAAGCGGGGACAGCGGTAAAAAAGGCGGCCAGGAAGACGAGAACAGCCAAAAACATTGAATTTCTGACCGGGCCTATTTCGGTGGCGCCTGTGAAAATCCCGTAAAAAACGAGTCCGAAACTTGCGGCCAAAGGAAAGAGAGCGATCCAAACATCGTAAGTTTTCGCTGCTTCCAGAACGCTTTCAAGCGGTGTAAACAATGGAAGGATCGCATTTCTCAAGAGAAAGTAGCCGACTGAAAGCAGCGCGGCCGAGATCAGCGACCACTGGATCGAAAGGGAAAGCGTACGGGAATAGAGATCCCGATCCATTCTTCCAACGGCTTTCCCGGCAAAGATGCTCGATGCATTGGCAAACCCGTCAAAAACATAAGCCATCAAATAATGAATTTGAATCAAGATCGCATTTGCGGCTAAAATTTCAGCGCCGAAGCCGGCTCCTTTAGCCGTAAATAAATTGAAAACCGTCAAAAGGCACAATGTCCGAATCAATAGATCTCGGTTGACAACCATCATTTTTTTAAACGGTTTCGGGTCGAATAAAAGCTTGACGGACGGCAGCTTAAACGGCATGGCGGCATTCGTTTTCACAAGCCAGCAGCCGATCAGGCAGCCCGTCACATCCGAAATCAAAGTGGCTAGAGCGATGCCGTATACTTCCATGTGAAAGACGTAGACAAAAACGATGTCAAGCACGATATTCAAGACGTTCATCGAAATCTGCAAAAGCAATGTCACTTTGATTAGAGACATTCCCATCAGCCAGCCGAGAATGCAATAGCTGATTAAAGCAAATGGAGCTCCCCAAATCCTCAGCGAAAAATACTGCGAGGCGAATTCAGCGGTATGGCGGTCGGGCTGTATGAGCGTCAGCGCTGCGTATTCAAGCGGTTTTTGCAAGATGATGAACATCAGTCCGGCAAACAGCGCGATGAAAACGGGCCGGGCAAGGGCCAAAACGCTCTCTGATCTGTTTTGGGAGCCGAGTGACTGAGCGGCGAATCCGGATGTGCTTACCCGCAAAAAACCGAGGAGCCAATACATCGTATTAAAAATCATCGTTCCGACTGCAACACCGCCGATGTAAGCAGGGGAGGAAAGCTGGCCGGCGACCGCCGTATCGACCGCACCCAATAAAGGAGTGGTGATCGTTGAAATGATCAGCGGAACGGCGAGTGCTAGATATTGCTTGTGATTCATCTGTTAAGACCCCCCTTAGGATTCAAACACCTGAAGCAGCTTTTTGGCATATGGGTGCCTTTCGGCAGAAAAAAGCTCTTCTTTTTCAAATTGATCGGCAATCTGCCCGTCTTTCATGACCATGATGCGATGGCTCATGAAGTGGACAGCGGCCAGATCGTGGGAAATAAATAAATAAGAAAGGCCCATAGCATCCTGCAAATCTTTGAGAAGATCCAGGATCTTCGCCTGACTGGTGACATCCAGGCTTGCTGTAGGCTCATCAAAGATGATTAAAGACGGATGAGTGCTGATGGCTCTGGCGATCAAGGCCCGCTGGCGCTGCCCGCCGCTTAATTCGTGCGGATAGCGGTCAAGGAGGCGCGAGGGAAGGCCGACCATTGAGAACAGACGCTCAGCCGTCAGACGGCGGCTGCCTCGGAAGTCCCTTAAAAATGACGGCATGTCTTGTTTGGAAACATCAAGCGGCTCCATAACTGAATCGATAATATTGAGCTTTGGATTGAATGATGCAGCTGGATTTTGGAAAACAGCCTGCAGTTTTCGACGCAGTCTCCGGGTCTCTTTTTTGTTTATGCCGGTAAGCGGATGTTGATGAAGCCTAATCTCTCCGTGATCGATTTTTTCGAGCAGCAAAAGGCAGCGTGCGAGGGTGCTTTTCCCGCTGCCGCTCTCGCCGGCGAGCCCGAGGCATTCGCCTTTTCGAATGGAGAATGATACGTTGTCAACCGCTTTGTGGCCGCAAGCGTAATGTTTTGTCAGATTGCTGACAAAAAGAACGGTCTCTGCAGAATGGGTCATCACGCACCTCCTGTTCCCGCCAGCACCGCTTCCTTTGTTTCAGGCGGGGCTGCCGTCAGCCTTGGCGGAGGATTTTTCAGCGGCGGGATGGCCGCGAATAAACACCTCGTATATTCATGTGCCGGCTGTCTAATTAAATCAGCGGTTAAGCCGCTTTCGACGATTTCTCCGTTTTGCATGACGGCGGTTTGATCGGCGTATCTTTTGACAAGCCGCAGGTCATGAGTGATAAAAAGGATGGCGCAGTTTGTTTTGGCGCGCATCGCGGCGAGCTGTTGCAAGACGTCCGCGGCCGTGATGCTGTCTAAAGCCGTCGTCGGTTCGTCTGCGATGAGAAGCTTGGGGCGGAGCACCATCGCTTGAGCAATCGCGGCCCTTTGCAGCTGCCCTCCGCTCAATTGAAACGGGTAGCTTTCATATACTCTGTTTTCCGGCAGAGAAACCTCCCGAAAAGCATGGAGAATCGCTTCTCTTCGCTTATTCTTAGACCAACCTGTATGCGTTTTGACCATTTCGTCAATTTGTTTGCCGATCCGTATAAAAGGGGTGAATGCTCCGTGACAGTCCTGAAAAATACAGGCGATATCCTTTCCGCGCACGCGTCGGAGTGCTTTGCGTCCGGCTTGAAGCATCTGTTGGCCTTCAAATATCACGTCTCCGCCGGTCACCGTTAGTCCGTCCGGAAGCAGCCCGGCTATGGCCGAAGCGGTCAGGCTCTTTCCGCTGCCGCTTTCCCCGAGCAGCGCGAACCATTCCCCTTCATGAATCGAGAAGGAGGCATTTTTGACAATGGTGTGCTGCCGGGAGCTGATTGATAAGTCCTCAATGGATAACATCGGCATGCTAAGAAACTCCTTTCTTGTGTTTGACGTCAAACCTGTCCCTTAAACGATCACCGTACAGGTTGGACAACAGAACGATGAACATGATCGCAAGACCGGGAATCACCATAAGCTGAGGCGCATGCAAGAAGTAATGTTTTCCGTCGTTCAGCATGGCGCCCCATTCCGGGTATGGAGGCTGAGCACCCAGGCCGATATAGGACAGGGCAGCAATCATTAACACCGTTTTTCCGATATCAAGTGTCGCAAGTACGGAAAGGTTGCCGAGAACATGGGGCAGCAGGTGCTTTTTTAAAATCGCCCCGGAGCTTAAACCGGTAAGCTCGGCCAAGGCGATGTAATCTTTTTGTTTTTCCGAAAAAACCGTGCTGCGGACCAGCCTTGCATAGCCGACCCATTTGACAGCGACGACGGCCAATATTAAGTTCATCAGCCCCGGACCAAGCAAACCGCTTAAAACAATCGCGACAATATAGTCCGGAAAAGCCATAACCGCGTCAACAATTCTCATCATCATCCGGTCCAGCCGTCTGCCGAAAAACCCGGAGACAAGCCCGACAGGAACACCTATGAAAACGGAAATCAGAATCGCGCCCAAGGCGGTGCCGACCGTCGCTTTCGCACCGGCGACCATCCGGGAAAATATATCTCTGCCCAAATGGTCGGTTCCGAGCCAATGCTGCATACTGATCGGCTGAAGACGGTTGGCCATATCTGTGCGGAGCGGATCGAACGGCAAAAAGAAGGGGACGGTGAACAGCGCCGCGGAAAACAGCAGCACAAACCATAGTCCTGTTTTAGATCGAAATACGTTTTTTCTCATCGGCGACCAGCCTCCTTTAAGCGAATTTCCGGATTGAGGTACCGATAAGAGAGGTCGACTAAAAGATTGATCAGGACAACCGCGATCCCCATGAAAAGAATGTACCCCTGAATGATCGGATAATCACGCTGAACGATGGCATCAACGACAAGCTTGCCGACGCCGGGATATGCAAACAGGACTTCAATAATCACCGTGCCGCCGAGCAGGCTGCCGAGGCTGACCCCGAATATCGTGATGACAGGGACAAGACAATGGCGAAACGCGTGAAAGAAGAAAATTCTCGCCTCGCTGATGCCGCGTGCCCTGGCAGATCTGATGAAATCCTGACCAAGGCTTTCGATCAGGCTTGACCGTACAAGGCGGACATAAACGCCCGACATCGCGATCCCAAGCGTGAGAGAGGGGAGAATCAAATGTTTAAACGTTCCGGCTCCCATCGACGGCAGCCAATTCAGCCTGACGGAAAAGAGATCGATCAGTATCAATCCGAGCCAAAAGCTCGGGAGCGCGGCTCCCACTAAAGCGAGCAAGCGGCTGAGATGATCGATCCACCGATCCCGGTATAAAGCGGAAAGCGTTCCGACCGGCACGGCAATCAGCAGCATAACGAGAAGCGATGCGCCGGTTAGAAGCAATGTCGCCGGGAATTTCCGGCTGAGCTCGTCGATGACGGGTTCGTGTGTTGTATAGGATTTTCCCAAATCAAATTGGAAAAAGCGCTTGAACCAGTTCCAATATTGAATATAAACCGGTTTGTCCAAACCGAGCTCCTCTCTGAATGCCTCGATCTGCTCGTCCGTTACCGCAACATCATCTACGCGAAGCATCTGTTTCACCGGATCACCGGGAGCCGCTTTCATAAACACAAAGCTGATAAATGAAAGCAGGAATAAGAACAGGACCAGTTCAAACAGCCGCTTGGCGATCTGCTTCATTTCGTTTTCACATCCAAATCTTTCGTCAGCATATAATACTCACTTTTGCTCGTTTCCCAATTTAATACACCGTCTCGGTAGGCTGTGATGTTTTCGGGAGTCACGATAAAAGAGTTCAATGTCTCCTTCTCGATCAATTCAGCTGCTTTTTTGGCAAGTCGGTTCCGCTTCTCTTTGTCGATCGTGCGGTTGAATTCCTTAATCCATTTGATCAAGGTTTGATTTTCGATGCCGCTGTAGTTTAAAGCGCCGTTCGGCATATAGGCGGTGTTCAGCAAATAGCTGGCATCGCCTCTTGGCGCGGTCATTGAGCTGTATGTCGCTAAATCCCAGTCATCGTTTTTCGCCAAATATTCATCAATATTTTCGACTTGCTGAATCTTAATCGAAATGCCCAATTCCTTCGCATTTGATTCAAGAATTTGCGCGATTAAAGGCAATTCCGGACGAGACTGATAGGTTAGCAGTGTAAAAGACAAGGCTTTTCCGTCCTTTACGGCTTTACCGTTTTCAAGCTCGTAGCCGGCTTTTTTCAGCTCAGCTTTTGCAGCCTGAAGTCCGCTCGGCTTTTGAACCGTATCGGAGGAAAATGGGAAATCGGCTAGGAAGGGGCCGTCTGCCGGCTGAGCATGTCCGTTCAAAATGCTTTCAGCGATTTCTTTGCGGTTCAGTAGTGCGTCGAAGGCGCGGCGCAGGTGGCGGTCAGCAAGATGATCCTTCTTTGTATTGTAAAGAATCTGGTGAACGCGCAAGCTCGGTACCGAATCAACGGTAATCGACGAATCTTTTTGAATTTGGTCAATATCCTCAACGCTCGGTCTGTAAATGATATCGGCATCTTTTGATTGGAGAGCCATGACGCGGGCGTTTGCGTCTTCATTAAACGAGAATGTGACGTGCTTCAGCTTCGGTTTGCCGTCCCAATAATCGTCATACCGTTCTAACTCTATTTTATGGCCGGCCTCAAAAGAGGAAACTTGGAAAGGTCCCGTTCCGACGGGCTGTTGAGAAATGTTTGCTGCGCTGACGTCAATGATCGATGTGTTTGGATGAACCAATTCTGAAGGGAATTCGGGAAACGGCTCCTTCGTTGTAATCGTCAATGTTTGTCCTTCAGCCTTTATTTCCTTGATTTTTAGGGCGTTCTTCATGGCTTTACTCTCGCGCATCGTCCGTTCTAAAGACGCTTTTACCGCTTTGGCATCCGCTTTTTTACCATTTTGAAACGTCAGATTGTCTTTAAGGGTGAAGACCCAAGTTTGTCCGTCTTTGCTTTTCCAATCTTTGGCAATCCACGGTTCGATGGAAAGGTCCGCACTGATTTTGACGAGTGTTTCACTGATGCCGGCGCGGATAGCCGTATAATTGACATCAAGATTCGGGTCAAGGGTTTGACTCGGAATATTGAAAAGAAAGGTGAGTTTCTTCTCTTCCCCTTTCGCTGAGCCAGCGCCTCCGGCGGAGCAGGAAGCGAGAATGAAGAGAAAAATAATCGGTATGATCATGCGTTTTGCTATGTAAGCCATAAGTTATACCTCCAAGTAGTAATGATTTCGATTTACCTCATAATCATAGGGGATATTCTCATTGTTGTAAACAGGAATATTTGCCTTTATATGACGAAAGTACGAAGACACATTTTTCGGATCCCGTCCGGCTTTTCCATATAAAATAGGTCTGTAAAAAAGAAAGCCCGAATAATTTGAATCAAGGGAGTTAATGGAACGATTTACAGAGGAAAAAAATATGCTGTTAATAAGATGTTCAAACAGCAAGTGAAAGGAGCCAAAAAGTGATGATGATTACAGTAAAAATACGCCATACTGCTGAAACCGAAGGCACAGACATAGGTGACTTCACTCCTGCTGAACTCGAAAGCATCGTCCAGACGATCAGAAAATACGGAGCTTGGCTTTCACCTGATGCCGACACAGATGATTATAAATTTACATTCCAAGACGCTAAATACAATCTCGAACAAAGAGTCTTTGAAATCATAGTGGAGTAATCACATATCGAGGGGGTTGACGGACACTGAATGAACGGTCGGAATAGGCGTTTATTTAGAGTCCTTTTTATTTTGGCAAGAGGGGTGACAATTCCGATCAATGAGGAGCCTTGAAGAAGTTAAGCTCTTCAAGGCTCCTTCAATCTTATTTCCCGCTGGCGGTCAGCCCGTCTTTAATCAAGGCATTTACTTTGCTGCTGAACAAAAGACCGACATGGCTTACGCCTGAGATTTGCACATTGTTTGCACCATCAAGTTTGGAGAGGCTGTTTAAGACGATATAGTCGCTTGTGCTGTAAATCGAAGTGTATGAGATTTTGTCATTCTGAGGCGCCGTGTTTGTAACGAGACGATTAGCGCCCCCAAGGGTGACGACATGTCCGACTTTATCCGCACCATCCAGATTTTTAATATAATAGAGCGTATTGGCCCCGCCCATGCTGTGGGCGACAATATCGACTTTTGATGCTCCTGTTTGATTCAGCACACGCTTGATGTATTCGGATAATCTCGGAGCATTGTTTATATTATTTCCCGTTTTATCGATAAAGTTGATGGCGTAAAGCTCACTGCTTGTCCAGCCTTGAGATTGTAAATACGATTTAATGCCGATGAAGTTATAATCGGCTCCGCCGATGCCGTGGACCATGACGACCGGATTGTGGGAAGCGGCGGAAGCTGCTGAAGGCCGGAACGAAAATACGGACACAACAGACAGCATGCAAATCAATAGAATAGATAAAAATGAATGACGACGCATAGTTTTTCCTCCTAAAAAAGTAATAAGTTCACAACAACGACAATTCTATAAAACGAAAATATGAAAACGAAGTGTAATTTTATCTATTTTTCATACCCGAAAAAAGAGCAGTATATGAAACGTTTTTTTACCGCTGCGCGCCGGTTCTCTTATAGGGTAAGGAGAGTGAAGCTTTTCTGGGAGAAAGCAAATCGGTTTGTGCTGTTGAATTGGAACTAAGGAATTTTTCCTATTAATCTACTGACGTACGTATTAAAATGGTAAATTAGGATCGGGAAACGGTATAATAAGGAAGCATATCCAATACTGCAGAACACTTTGGCGGATGGTCAGGTACAATGTTGAAAAGAGCGGGTGGATCTTGATGAAAACATGGGCTTTGAAGCTTCTCTCTCATGTGCAGCGTGTGCCGGCTGCAAAGCGGTCCGCTGCATGTCAACAATGTGCCGATTGGTTATCACCAGGGATTTTCGATGGAAAAAAGTGTCCAAGGTTTTCGAATGATGGCAGAACGGATCAGGAGTAAGTTCTGGTTATCAAAGAGCTGTGAATCAAAGGGGGATGAATATGATTTCAAAAACGCCGGAGCCGCCGTATTACGCGGTGATTTTCACATCGGTCAGAACGAATGGGGATAACGGCTACAAAGAGACGGCTGAGAACATGCTAAAGCTTGCCGCAGAACAGCCCGGCTTTTTAGGAGCAGAAAGCGCAAGGGACATGAACGGAAAGGGAATAACGGTCTCCTATTGGGAAAGCCTTGAAGCGATTGAAAAATGGAAGTTTCACGGCGAACACCGGCAGGCGAAGGAAAAAGGCCGAACAGAATGGTACTCTGACTTTGCCGTACGGATTGCAAAAGTTGAAGACGCCAGAATTTCGGAGCGTTCCGGCCGGCCCCCGTCAGATGGCACCAGCGGGGAGGAAATGCAATGATTCAATTGTTAAACCAAAAAGATCCGCATACAGCCCGCAGCATTGTAAATGTTCAAAGGCCGGCTTATGAAAGAGAAGCGGAGATCATTCAATTTCAGGGCATTCCGCAGCTGAATGAAACGGTTTTTGATGTAATGGATTCACGAGAAACTTTCATCGGCTCGTTTGAGGGGGAAGAATTAGCCGGAATCGCTTCCTTCATACATACAGCTGAAAAGCTGACGATCTGCAGGCTGGCCGTTCATCCGGTCCATTTTCGAAAGGGGATTGCAATGGCCCTGCTTCGTTATATATTGATGGTGAAGGAAGCCGAATCGTTTGAAGTGACGACGGGTGCGGGGAATGAGCCGGCAAAAGCGCTGTATCGGAAATTGGGGTTTTCTGAAATTGAACAGTATGAACCTGAAAAAGGGGTTGTTCTTTCAAGGCTTACGCTGCAAGCACCGAGAAAGGTTAAAGTCGTCTCCTATAAAGAAGAATGGAAGGGCGAATTTTTCAAGGAAAAAAAGCAGCTTGAAGCGCTTTTCCGGAATGAAGTCTTGCATATTCACCACATCGGAAGCACGTCAATTCCGGGAATGAGCGCCAAGCCTATCATTGACATACTGATCGAAGTGAAAGATCTCGGCTCCGCCGCCGGCTTCGAAAAGGGGATGAAAATGCTCGGCTATGAACCGAAGGGGGAAAACGGAATTCCGGGAAGAAGATTCTATCAAAAAGGGAGACGGAAGCGTACACACCATGTCCATCTGTATGAAAGCGGGCATCCCGATATCAGACGGCATCTCGCGTTTCGGGATTATTTAATCTCCCATCCGGAGCGGGCCGAAGAATATGCTGCACTGAAGATGAAGCTGGCGGAGATGTTTCCGCTTGACATAGCAGGCTATATTGACGGCAAAAGCGGCTGGATAAAAGAGACTGAGCGCTTGGCTGAACAATGGGAAAAGGCGGAGGAGGACAGATAAAGCCCCCCTCCTGCTTCAAGCTCTGACACAAGAGTCGAACATTCCTTTATGGCTTCCGTCACAGTAAGGCATTTTCAGCGATTTTCCGCATCTGCACAGCGAAAAAGCCGGTTTTTCAGGGAAAGGATTTCCTTCCATGTCGATCAGTTCGACGTCTCCCGTGACCCGGAAACCGCCGTTGTCCATCACTTTAATCTGCACTTTTTTGGACATCATTCCACCTCCGAATCCCTTCATATTTATGCCTGACAGCCGGAAACGATGCGCTTTTTCCCGACCCGTGGTACAATGTCCGTAAACATAACAAAGAAGGATGATATCATGCAGCTTGAAATCACTGCTCAGGCAAGACAAGCCATTCAACGGGCAACAGAGCCTTATCCTGATAAAAAGATCCAGCTCCGCTATGATTCCGAGGGATGCGGATGCGCGGTCAGCGGTGTGCCGGTCTTGTGGCTGACGGACGAATTATCGGGAAGTTGCGAGCCCCTTGAGACAAACGGGCTTCCGATTTATATTCAGTCATCGCAAAAAGTCTTTTTTGATGAAGCGATGACCATCGACTATTATGAGAAAGCGGGTGCGTTGATGCTGAAGAGTCCGGCACAGGTGCTTTCTCCCAGAATGAGTATTTTAGTGAAATAGGGTGGCGTTCGATTTGAATCAAAAGGTAAAATCTTTAAAGCAAACCGCTCAAAATAAAACATGGGCGTCCTTTTTACATCAAAATCATCCGTATACACTCCTTCATTGGTCAATCGGAGGGACAGAGTCCGTCAAAAAGGATGTCTGGCTTCTTCAGGATGAAATGACCTTTGAAACAAAGGAATTTGATACAATTGAGACGGCCATCTCCTGGATCGGCGATCATATGAGCGACATTACAGATATCCTGTAGCACCAAAAGAAGGCGGACGAGACTTATGCTCGTTCGCCTTCTTTGTGCCGGTTTGTGATTTCTTGAAGAAAGTCCCGCACCGTGTTTTTGTAGCTGTTTCTGTTTTGGGTGTAGCTCATTGCGTGCGCTCCTCTTTCAGCAATATAAAGCCGTTTCTTCCCCGGTTTTTTCTCGTAAAGCATTTCGCTTGATTCAGCCGGGATATAGTCGTCGTGCTTGCTGTGAATGAACAGCACCGGTTTTTTGATCTTTCCGACGACGGATAAAGGGGAGACATCACGGATGCGGTAGCCGTCCCGCCATCTCAAAAAGAGGCTGGCGAGCGGCAAAATGAAAGCTCCTGGAAGATGAAAATCTTCTTTCAGCCGGTAAATGAGCTGATCCTCAAATGTGGCAAACGGACAGTCGGCCACATAAAAATCAGCCTCGGCGTCATCCATTCCCGCGTAAAGAAGGGTTGTGACAGCGCCCATCGATTCGCCGTGAATCCCGATCAGCGCTTGTTCGCCGTGTTTTTCCCTCAGCCAATTGACAACCGTTTTCAAATCGTTTTTTTCATAATATCCGTAGCTCGTCGTTTTTCCGCCGCTTGCGCCGTGCCTTCTGTGGTCATATATGACGGCGTTCCAGCCGAGATCCAGAAACAGATTCATATATTTGATTGAATTCAGCAGATTCATCGTCACTCCGTGGCAGATAATCACGGTGTTTTTCGTTTTGTGCGGGTGCACGTAGTACCCTTTAATATTGTAGCCGTAAGAAGAAGCGAGGGTGATTTCTTCCTTCGGGAGAGCGGCGAAAGCTTTTTCGTCATAATGGCCGTCGGCAGTTTCCCGCTCAATAATGTATTGGTCGGTCCGTTTTTTAATGTACATGATTTGATTCGTAAAATAGATTCCGAGCGCAGCAATGAACAGCAAAACCGCTCCGATAGCAGCCAGCCAAATCAACATTTGTTGTATTCTTCCTTTCTTAAATGCTTCTCTCTTTATCATACCACACAACCATTGAGATTTGCCGAGGGGGGCGGCTCCCAGAGTGACGGCTTGCCTGAACTTTTAGATTCCTGATAAACTATCATCACAAACAGGGAGAACGGAGGACAGGAAATGGGAAAGAAAAAACAAGACCCAAATACCCGGCAGCTGCTGAAAGATGCACTCGCCGACGATTTGAAACATAAGCTTCAGCAAATGAAAAGCGAATTGAAAGAGGAGGACGAGAAAAGAAAAGAGCGTGAGAAAGAACGGCTTATCAAGGAAAGACAGGAAAGGGAAAAAAATAAAAGCTTTGAAGAACTCCTCAACGAAAGCGGACTTGACGACTGGAGGAAGTATAAGTAAAGAAGCACCGTCTGCCAAAGAGACGGTGCTTTCTTATTGAATTCATTCGCGATGCGCAGTGTACACGTCGCGTTTTGTATAAAAGCGGAGCGCTTTGATTTCCTGTTCTGTCAGGCTGCGTCCGCCGACAGATTCAACGTTTTCCCGAAGCTGGGAGAGTTTGCTCGCCCCGGGGATGACCGCGCCGACAGCCGGCTGGGCGAGAATATACTTCAGCGCGGTTTCGGTTGCGGATAAATCAGGCGCTGTTTTTTCAATGTCCGCCTTTGTTTTGATGAGTTCATCGTAGGAATATGATAAATAGCCGCTTTTCTTAATCGATGCGTTTGCATCTGACAGGGGTTTTTCTGTCAGAATCCCTTTTGCCAGAGGTCCTCTTGCAATCACGCTGATTCCATGTTCTTCAAGGAGAGAAAGCCATTCCTCAGGCCGTCTGTCCAACAAGCTGTATTGCATCATGACTGTGACGATGTTTGATTTTTTGACGTATTCCTTTATGACGTTCGGCCGGATCGAGGAAATGCCGTAATGGCGGATGACGCCTTCCTGTTTTAACTCTTCAAAGGCCTCAATCGTTTCGTCGATGTTATCTTCGATCGTTCCGCCATGCAGCTGATAAAGATCGATATAGTCGGTTTGCAGCCGCTTTAAGCTGCGTTTGACGGCTTCTTTTATGTATGCTTTCCGGGGATCCCAGAACCAGCCCGGTTTTCCTTCCTCCCAGCGGTTTCCCGCTTTTGTGGCGAGGATGACATCTTGGCGCCTTGATTTGATCGCTTCACCGACAATTTCTTCGTTGCGTCCAAAATCGTACAGGTCGGCAGTATCCAAGTAATTGATGCCGAGTTCCAAAGCTTCATCCAGAATTGACAGTGCGTGCTTTTTGTCCGTTCCGAGAGACATGCAGCCTAGGCCGACTTCACTCACCTGTAAATCGGAATGTCCGAGCGTCCTTTTTTTCATAAGCCTCACTCCTTTTTTTCTTACTTTGACCGTAATACAAAGGAGCGAAGTTTTCAACCCATCGGCATCGGGATCAGAAGTACAGCTCGACGATGATCATGCTTAGGGCGCAAATCAAACAAACCGCGGCAGGGATGGCCGTGAAAAAAGGCTGCCGCGCCCGGACCAGGTGGGCATGGATGGCTCCTGTCATAAGCAGGGAGAATAACAGCCCCGAACCGACAGCCAGATGCACATTCCAAATTCCGCCGATCATGCCAAGCGCTCCGGCGATTTCGAGACATCCTGTAACAGAAAGAAACCACAGCGGATATTCATAATGGCGCCAATGTTCGACTTGAAAAGGAACGTGCAGCACCTTGATTACGCCTCCGGTCAGCATAAATGCCGCCAGCCCTGCTTTTAAGAAAATAAATGCCACTGTGTTCACTCCGTTTCTGGATGCTGCGGATTTACGAGCATTCCGTGGATCAAAAGATCCGTGATTTGTTTTGCGAGACTTGAGGGGTCCTTTGATCCGTCAAGCAAATAGATATCGGCAAGGTGCTCAATCATGCCTGTCAGACATTCAGCAACGGTCTCCATTTCCAGGTCGGATCGGAAGTAGCCGAGCTCCTGCTCTGCTTTCAAGTTTTCTTTCAAGGCGAGCGTTAAATCTTTTTTCATTTCGCCTGCTTCAGGGCTGAGAAAAAAACCGATGCGAGTCAAATCGGGGTCCTCTGCCAAAAATCGAAATACAGCCTCTACAGCGGCCGTTACCCGTTTTGATACGTGTTTTTTCTCGATTCCTTTCTCTAAACGGAACGATTCGATCAGATTTTTTAAGTTCGCGTGAAAGCCATTGATCAGCTCGTCATAGATGGCGTCCTTGCTTGGGAAATATAGGTAGAAAGAAGGCTGAGTCAGTCCAGCTCTTTTCACAATCGTACTCACTTTTGTCTCATGGAATCCCCGGTTTGCAAATTCGTTTGCAGCGACCTCGAGCAGCCGCTTCCGGCTTTGTTTGCCTTTGCGGCCCTTTTCAATTCCCACATCATCCGCCTCCAAATAATAATACTTGTGAGTAACATTACTCACAAGTATTATTTCATGCAGCCCTTCTTGATGTCAATAAAATTAAGCTTTTGCAGGCGATTTTCTTTTTCAGAAAGCCAATCTTTCACATAGTGATGCGTTCGTCCGTATTCCTTCAGCTTGGCGCGGATTTCCCATGCTTTCCCAGACATGACGATGCGGTCATTCAGGCGGTAGACCTTCATGGCGCGTCCCCCTTTCATGGTGTATGATAAAATGTATGGGATCTAAAGCCAGAGCAGAACTTAGGAGATGATCAAACTGAAGCATTTAGAGGAGAAAACCATATCAAAGGAAAAGCTTTTTTCAGGCAAGGTGATCGATCTTTATCTTGAAGATGTCGAACTGCCGAACGGTAAAACGGGAAAGCGCGAAATCGTGAAGCATCCGGGCGCTGTAGCGGTGCTTGCTTTAACTGATGAAGAAAACATCATCTTAGTTAAGCAGTACAGAAAAGCGCTTGAACGGACGATCGTTGAAATACCGGCGGGCAAGCTTGAAAAAGGGGAGAAACCCGAATATACCGCGCTGCGGGAGCTTGAGGAAGAGACGGGATACACGGCGGCGAAGCTTGAGAAAATCACCGCTTTTTACACATCGCCGGGCTTTGCGGACGAACTGGTGCATCTGTACCTGGCTGAAGAGCTGACGCCGCTTGAAGAAAAGCGCGAACTTGATGAAGACGAATTTGTTGAAGTACTGGAGGTGCCGCTTTCAGGCGCGCTGAAACTGATGGAAACTCAGGACATCTATGATGCGAAAACGGCTTATGCCGTGCAGTATCTGGAGCTGAGAAAGGCCCTGCAAGCAAAAAAATGAAAGAAATATTCGCAGACATGCATATCCATATCGGGCGGACGGAATCAGGCCGGCCCGTTAAGATAACGGCTGCCAGAACGCTAACGCTCGACGAAATTTTGATTGAAGCAAGCGAACATAAAGGGATGGAACTGATCGGCATTATAGATTGTCATTCACCCGAGGTGCTGGCCGAAATTGAAAAAGGGGTGTCTTCAGGGCGTTATACAGAGCTTGAAGACGGCGGAATCAAGTATAAAGATACCGTGCTTTTATGCGGGTCTGAATTGGAAATCAATGATGACAGATGCCGCGGCCCGATTCATGTGCTTGCCTTTATGCCGTCGATCTCCGCAATGAAGCAGTTTTCCGGCTGGCTCTCAGAAAGGGTGACGAATATCCACCTGAGCTCCCAGCGCATCTATGAGACGGGCATCGGTCTTCAGCGGAAGGTGAAAGAGCTCGGCGGCCTGTTCATTCCCGCGCACATTTTTACGCCGCACAAGAGCCTGTACGGAAAAGGAGTCGAATTTTCGCTGAAAGAAGTGTTTGACCCGAGGATGATTGATGCGGTTGAACTCGGGCTGAGCAGCGACACCGATATGGCTTCACACGTATCCGAACTGAATCCTTATGCATTTTTGACCAATTCGGACGCCCATTCTCTTGGAAAAATCGGCAGGGAGTATAATAAGCTGCACATCAAACATGCCAGCTTTCAAGAGTTTTCGCTTGCTTTAAAAGGACAAGAGGGGCGTAGCATTGCCGCGAATTACGGGATGAATCCGCAGCTGGGCAAATATTTTCAAACCGCTTGTGAAACATGCGGCCGTCTGCAGGAGGCAGATGAAACGTTGTGCAAAGCGTGCGGCAGCCGAAAGTTTACAAAAGGCGTCAGCACGCGTCTAATGGAGCTTTATGATCAGGATGAAAGCCCGGTCAAGCGCCCGCCGTACGTTCACCAGGTTCCGCTGCAGCTGATCCCCGGCATCGGCCCGAAAACGATTCAGAAGCTGAAAGAGGCTTTCGGCACTGAAATGAATATACTTCACCGTGTAAAAGAAGGCGATCTAAAAGAAACCATTCGTCCGCAGACGGCAGAGCTCGTGATCAAAGCAAGGAACGGGGATTTAGAGCTGAAAGCCGGAGGCGGCGGAACCTATGGAAAAGTGCAGAGCTAAAGGGGGCTTTAGAGAACAGGGATGGAGTGGAAACTAAAATCGTATGAGGAATTGTCGAAGGAAGAGTTGTATCGCATCATCAAGCTCAGAATAGACGTCTTTATCGTTGAACAAAACTGTCCGTATCACGAGCTTGATCACTTGGATGAGCGGGCGCACCATTTATTTCTGAGCCAAGAAGGAGAGATCGCTGCGTATTGCAGGCTGTTCCCGAGCGGCACAGCATACCCCGAGGCATCAATCGGCCGGGTGATCGTCCGCAAAGAAGACAGGGGAAAGGGATATGCGCAGGCGCTTCTTGATAAAGCGATCCGCTTTTTGGAAGGCGAGTGGGAAGAGACAAAGGTCAAGATCAGCGCCCAGAATCATTTGCGTTCCTTTTACGGCTCCTTCGGATTTAAAGCAATCTCAGACGTCTATATGGAGGACGGCATTCCGCATGTGGATATGGTCAGAACGGAAGAAACCGTATGACTTGCGTTTAGAACCCCGCCTTTCTATAATAGTGAGGTAAAAATTTGACAGGAGAGTGGGGAACATGGCCAAAAGCAAGGCAAGGAAAAAGCGCGAGCACATGTTGAGAAACACAGGCAGAGATGCCGCCGCATCAAGAGGCAAGGCGCCGGACTTCGGCACGCACGTCAGAAAAACGAAAAGCAGGCGGGAAGAGCTTGCAAAGCTGCATATGAAACATAAACGAAAGAACCCTTATGATTTGCTTCATGAAGATCATAAGGGTTCTTTTTTTAGAAGATGCGCGAATAAATGCATGTGTCCCGATATTCGCTCAAATCGTTCGAAAGGTCATCGCTTTGTAAAACGGCTTCAAGCTCGAAACCGAGGCGCTCCGCCATTTTTCTGCTTTTCGTGTTCATGCTGTCACAACATATCTCAAGCCGCTTGGCTCTGACGTGTCTTCTCGCGAAATCAATGAGACCGTTAAGCGCTTCTGTCATGTACCCTTGTCCGGAAAATTCGGAACTGCGCCAATAGCCGATTTCAAACCGTTTCGCTTTCCAGTCCATGCGGTGAAGACCGGTGCTGCCGACGAATTTTCCCGTTTCTTTATGGAAAATATGCATCCGCAAATCGTTGCGCAAAATAAAATCGGCCTGTGCCCGCCTGACGTTGATTTCTACACGCTCTTCCTCGGGGATCTCCCTTGCAAACGGCATCCACGGCTTTAGTTCTGAAAACGAAGCTGCAATAGCATCATATACTGCCTTGCCGTCACCGGCGCGCGGTGCTCTGATCAGCAGGCGCTCTGTTTCGAAGCTGTCCGGAAAATCGAGCAGTATCGGATTCATAAAGTATTCCTCCCGCAGGTGTTTTTCATGAAATGTTGCCACCGCAGGCGACGTGATCCAAAAGGCCTGTCCGTCGAACTCGGCGCCCGTTTGCATCATTGCTCTCCATCGACCAGTGGAAAATTTTTGATAATATGAGTCTATCATAAGCTGCCTTTGAAAAAAAGAGGTAAGAAGAAAAGGCATTTTTCACTAGCGAAAAATCCTTTTTCGATATTACCCGCTTATTTTTCTTCCGCCGCCTTCGTATTGAGCCGTTTCATTTGAAATGGCAGCCGGCGGATGGATGCGCATTAAAAAGATATAGGCGAAGGCAGCGATCAGCACGCCCGAAAACCAGGAGATGTCATAAAGCGGCTTCATGGCGGGGATGTAAGAGCCGATGAGAGATATAAGCGCTCCGAGAGCTACCGCAGCAAAAGCCCTGTAATTATAGCCTTTATAATACATATACTGTCCTTTTGCGGAATAGAGATCTTCGAGGCAGAGGGTGCGCTTCCGGATGATGAAATAATCGGCGAGCATAACGCCTGCGACCGGGCCCAATATTCCGCCGATCGTGCCGAGAAACGAAAACACACTCGCTTCATTCTCCATCAGCTTCCATGGAAAAGTGAACAGGGCCAAAACTGCTGTCAAATAGCTGCCTCGCTTGAAATCGATGTATTTCGGCAAAAAATTGGCCAGATCATAGGCAGGCGAGACAATATTTGCCGCAACGTTTACCGAAATGGCGGCGATGCAAAGCGTAATGACCGAAAGAGCGATCACGTACGGATTGTCAAAATGGGCGAGAATATCGACCACGTCCCAAATCGGCTCCCCGAAGGCAGCCTGTGAGCCGGAGGTGACGGTGATGCTTGCAGAACGAATGTGCCCGGCAAACCGTAAAACTGTCCTCTGATTTGTTCTTTTTGGGAGGCTGCAAACCTCGTAAAATCGGGAATGTTCAAAATGAGCGTCGCCCAAATGCCGATAATCCCCGTCACACCGGCAAGAAATGGCCAAATTAATTCGCTGAATGTCTGAAATTTTCCCGGCTGCGAATAAATCGGACCGAGCCCCCCTGCAATATCGACCGCCCACCACACCATCCCGCCAAAGACGAGATAAACGAGCGGGCCGGCCCAGACTTCAAACCTTCTAATCGACTCCATTCCGTGATGGAGGACGAGAAGATGAATCCCCCAAAAGAAAACAAATGACAAAAGACCCGGTAAATGCAAACCAAATAAGTTCCAGTCGCCGCCGATGTCTTTCCAGCCGCTCCATACGTTTAAGATCAGGATGTTGATCGCCGTGCTTCCCGCAAACGCTTGAATGCCGAACCACATAATCGCTACGAAACCTCTGAGGAGCGCCGGTATATTAGCCCCGTAGATCCCGAAAGAAGACCTAATTAATACTGGAAAAGGCACGCCGTATTTTGCGCCGGCATGTCCATTCAACGCGAGGGCCGCGTAGAGAACAATCGAAGCGACGGCGATAATCCCAAGCACTTGCCACGGAGAAAGTCCGATCGCAATCAGTCCGCCAACCGTTGCATAAGTCGGGATGTTATGGATGCAGCCCATCCAGATCGATGCGAAATTAACCGCTTTCCATGTGCGTTCCTCCGGCTTCAGAGGCTGCAAGTCGCTGTTTGAGAGCGTGAGGTCTGTTTGAATTTTTTCTTGATGGACAGGTTTCATGTAATCCCTCCGGATTTTTTAAGGAAAAATATAACTCATTATCCTGAAAAATTCATTAGATAAACTAAACAAATGTTTCAAGGCGTTTGTTGAGGTTGACTAAACGAGCCGTTTGAAACAGCTATAAAAATATTGATTTTTATGAAACAGTTGTCTATCTCGATCATAGGATAAAAGACCAGGTTGAAATGTTTCTCCGCATCATAATGAAAGCGTTTTCTTTGCGGCGGAGGAAAAGATGAATCCAAAGGGGGTCAATTGATAATGAAGAAAATTTTATTGGTTTGTGCGGCCGGCATGTCAACGAGCCTGCTTGTCAGCAGAATGAAAAAGCATGCAGAGGCGCTGAACGAAGAGGTCGACATCATTGCTCTGCCTGTATCCGAAGCGGGGACTGCCGCGTCAAGCGCGGACGTCGTATTGTTGGGGCCGCAAGTCAGGTACCAAAAGTCACAGGTTGAGGCGAGCGCAGGAGACACGCCGGTCCAGGTGATCGACATGCGAGACTACGGCACCATGAACGGCGAAGCTGTGCTGCAAAAAGCGCTGCAGCTGATGAAATAAAAAAGGAGGGGAGATAGGGATGAGCGGGTTTATGGAGAAGTTTGAGCGGAACGTGGAGCGGTTTTTGGTTCCCGTTGCTGCAAAATTGAATTCACAGCGCCATATATGTGCGATCAGAGATGCTTTTATTCTATCATTTCCGATTATTATGGCAGGATCGATTATCATTTTATTGAATTTTGCCATTTTATCTCCGGACGGGTTTATCGCCAAAATTTTATTTCTTGAAAAGATATTTCCGAACTTGGCTGATTACCAGTCGGTCTTTACGCCCGTACTGCGGGGGTCGCTCGATATTATGTCCATATTTGTCGTGTTTCTCGTCGCCCGCAATTTAGCCATCTCAATGAAAGCGGATGAACTGCTTGCCGGATTAACGGCTGTATCCTGTTATTTTATCATTTATTCACCGTACCGCCTGATCGAAAACGAGAGCTTTTTAACGACGAAATGGCTCGGCGCCCAAGGACTGTTCGTCGCCTTAATCATCGGAATCATCGTCGGTGAAGTGTTCAGCAGGCTATCAAATGCCAAGCGACTGCAAATTCATATGCCTCCGCAGGTGCCGCCTGCGGTCGCCCGGACATTTAAAGTGCTGTTTCCGATCATCTTCATTACGATTGGTTTTGCGATATTAAGCTTTGCGCTGATGTCCCTGTCGAAAAACGGTCTGCATGAATTGGTGTATACTGTGCTGCAGGCGCCGTTGAGAGAGATGGGAACGAATATTTTCACCGTTGTTTTTCTTGGAATCGTCGCCAACTTTTTATGGCTGTTCGGCATTCACGGTCCGAATACGATTGCGGCGATCAGAGAAACGATTTTTGCAGAAGCAAACCTTGAAAACCTCGGTTTTGCCGCTAAAACAGGCTCTGCATGGAACGCTCCGTTTCCTGAAACATGGGCGCTGAATGACGCCTTTGCGAACTACGGGGGATCAGGCATGACGCTGGGGCTTTTGATCGCGATATTCATCGCTTCAAAGCGGCGGGATTATAAAGATATCGGCAAGCTTTCGATCGGGCCGGGAATATTTAATATCAATGAACCTGTCATTTTCGGACTTCCGGTCGTGCTCAATCCAATCTTCATGATTCCCTTTATTATCGTTCCGGCAGTCAATACTGTCATCGGCTATTTGTTCATCAAGTTTCAGCTGATTCCGCCGATCGCATACGCTGTTCCGTGGACAACGCCAGGGCCGTTGATTCCGTTTCTCGGGACCGGAGGAAACTGGCTTGCGCTCGGCGTCGGCTTTCTCTGCCTCGCCATTTCAACGATGATTTATCTGCCGTTTGTGATGGCTGCCAACAAGACTGTGAATACGGACAGGGAGCATTCCGCGGAAAACAGGAAGGAATCATAACTTTAGACGGGGCGCCTTTTACGGGCGCCCGTCTTTTTTTAAAAAAAGTCATGCGGCTCTCTTTTCTCTCATACAATCTATTAAAATCAAAAGCACGTCTGGGAGGAAGATACATGCGGAAGCCCACAATCAAAGAGCTCATCTTTCAACATATGAAGGACCATCTGTCGATCTATTTATTTGTTTCTGTGCTGTTCTTAATGGGTGTGATTTTCGGCGCGGTCATCGTCAACAGCATGACGATCGGTCAAAAAGAAGATTTGTTCTACTATTTGAATCAATTTTTTGGACAGCTTTCCGAAGGAAAAGCAGCCAGCTCAAAGGAAATGTTTTTGCAGAGCTTTCTTCATAATATGAAATATTTAGGCTTAATGTGGATTCTCGGGATATCCATCATCGGTCTGCCCGTCATTTTTATCATGGTCTTCTTAAAAGGGATCGTCGTCGGATTTACAGTCGGCTTTTTGGTCAATCAAATGGGAATCAACGGCTTTTTCCTGTCTTTTGTCTCCGTGCTCCCGCAAAATATTCTGCTGATCCCGGCGTACTTGATCATGGGCACCTGCGCCATCGCCTTTTCGATGAGGCTCATCCGCCAGCTTTTTGTTAAACGCAGCCTTGCAGAAGCACCTGTCCATTGGTTTGGCCGCTACGCTTTTGTACTCGTCCTGATTCTCGCAATGTCTCTTATATCCTCTTTCTTTGAAGCATACCTTTCGCCAGTGTTGATGGAAAAGCTGACAGAGTACGTCTTGCCGAAACAGCATTAATTTATAATGATTATTAAAAAATATTCATTTTGTTTCTCAATTTATAATGATTATAGTTGGCTCTCTGCGCTTGTTTTGTTATAATAAGCTAGGTAATGCGGCGTAGGAGGGAAAGTCAATGGAAACACGTATTGATCGGATTAAAAAGCAACTGCATTCTTCCAGCTATAAACTCACCCCTCAGCGCGAGGCTACTGTAAGGGTGCTGCTAGAGAATGAGGAAGACCATTTAAGCGCAGAAGATGTATACCTCCTCGTAAAAGAGAAATCTCCTGAGATTGGTCTTGCGACAGTATATCGGACTCTTGAACTGTTAACTGAATTAAAAGTAGTGGATAAAATCAATTTTGGCGACGGTGTGTCAAGATATGACCTCCGCAAAGAAGGTGCCGCCCATTTCCATCACCACCTGGTTTGTATGGAATGCGGTTCGGTTGTTGAAATTGAAGAAGATTTGCTTGAAGACGTGGAAGAAATCATTGAAAAGGATTGGAAATTTAAAATAAAAGACCACAGGCTGACGTTCCACGGCATCTGTCATGACTGTCAGCAAAAGGAATCGGAATAGCCTAAACCGGAGAGAACCCTTTCAGCCATGAGCGGGTTCTTTTTTGATTCAGACGTATAAAACTTGTCTCATTTGGCATAAGTTTTAGTAATCGAATCAAAAGAAGGGACCTGAAACCGTATGAAAATGCTGAAAACGGCCGCCGATATGATCAAGGTGTTTGTGCTGTTTACCGGTTTTACCGTCTTGTTTTATTATGCTATGATATGGATAAATTCAGAGTATGAAAACTATCATCGGTATGATAAACCTGAAGGAGCAGCCCTCAAGGTCGCCTCGATGGAAGAGGACGAGCAGGGCAGCTGGTTTAACCGGTTAATCTTTTTTTATTTGAACGGGGAGTAGGATAGCGTGAAAGTTCATATTAAAGACTTTATCCACTACGCCGTTGTTGAACGGGGGCTTTCCCACAACACGGTTGTGAGCTATGAACGGGATTTGAACAGCTACGCCGCCTATTTAGAGGAGCAGGAGCAGCTGAGCTCTTTTGACCAGGTGACAAGGCTGCACATCATCCAGTTTTTGAAGCATTTAAAAGACGCCGGAAAATCCGGAAAGACGGTCGCGAGGCATCTCGCTTCCATCCGCAGCTTTCACCAGTTTCTGCTGAGGGAAAAAGTGACGGCCCAGGACCCGTCCGTCCATATTGAATCGCAAAAAACGGAACGGACCCTTCCGAAGGTGCTGTCATTACAGGAAGTCGAAACGCTTTTGGATACGCCGAAGCTGACGGGGCCGTTCGGCTACCGCGATAAAGCAATGCTGGAGTTATTGTATGCGACAGGAATCCGCGTCAGCGAGATGATCGCATTAAAGCTGTCCGATGTCCATTTATCGATGGGCTTTATCCGCTGCTTCGGGAAAGGAAGAAAGGAGCGGATCGTTCCGCTCGGCGAAGCGGCGTCACATGCGGTCGGCGAATATCTGTCAAAAGCGAGGGGCAAGCTTTTGAAAAAAAATACCGAAGACGCCCTGTTTCTGAATCACCACGGCAGACAAATGAGCCGCCAGGGGTTTTGGAAAAATTTAAAGAAAATCGCTTTGGAAGCGGGAATTAATAAAGAGCTGACGCCGCACACGCTGAGGCACTCATTCGCCACACACTTGCTCGAAAACGGAGCCGATCTCCGGGCCGTTCAGGAAATGCTCGGACACGCCGACATTTCGACGACGCAAATTTATACGCACGTGACGAAAACAAGGCTGAAAGATGTGTATAGGCAATACCATCCCCGTGCATAGCCTGAAAGGACAGGCGGTAGCACGGTTTTTCATGTTGAGGGAGTAGCAAATTGCGGGAAGTTTCTCACTATTTCCGTTCGTATTGTCAACTGTTGTGTAAACGGTTTATACTTGGCTAATAGCGGTATTTTGGTTTTTTTATGCCAAGCGTGACAGCCTATAGCTGACAGAAAGAAAAAAAGGAGGCCGACAAATGCCTGCATTTGATTATAACCGCGTATTTTTAATAGTAATGGATTCCGTTGGAATCGGCGAGGCGCCTGATGCCGAAAAATTTAATGACAAAGGCGCAGATACATTGGGCCACATTGCCGAACACATGGGAGGCATCAGCCTGCCGAACATGGCAAAGCTCGGGCTCAGCAACATCCGTGAAATCAAAGGCGTCGAAAAGGCGGAAAAGCCGCTTGCCTATTACGGCAAAATGAAAGAAGCCTCAAACGGAAAAGATACGATGACTGGCCATTGGGAGATTATGGGACTTTACATAGACAAACCTTTCCGGGTGTTTCCCGAAGGTTTTCCGGACGAATTGATCCACGAACTTGAACAGAAATCCGGAAGAAAAGTGATTGGAAACAAGCCTGCATCAGGCACTGCGATTTTGGATGAACTCGGTGCGGAGCATATGGAAACCGGCGCGCTGATCGTCTACACCTCAGCAGACTCCGTTCTGCAGATTGCCGCACACGAAGAAGTCGTGCCTCTCGAGGAATTGTACAAGATCTGCGAGATCGCGCGCGAGCTGACGCTTGACGAGAAATATATGGTCGGACGCGTTATTGCGAGGCCGTTTGTCGGCAAGCCGGGCGAATTTAAACGGACGCCGAACCGCCATGATTATGCGCTGAAGCCGTTTGACAGAACCGTGATGAATGAATTGAAAGATGACAGCTTTGATGTGATTGCGATCGGCAAAATCTCCGATATCTACGACGGCGAGGGCATTACGGAATCGCTCAGAACGAAATCGAATATGGACGGGATGGACAAGCTGGTGCAAACGCTTGACAAAGGTTTTACTGGGATCAGCTTTGTAAACCTCGTGGACTTTGATGCGCTGTTCGGACACCGCCGCGATCCGGAAGGATACGGAAAAGCGCTCGAAGAGTTCGACGCGCGCCTTCCTGAAGTATTTGAAAAGATGCGCGAAGATGATCTGCTCATCATTACCGCCGACCACGGCAATGATCCGGTTCACCATGGCACTGATCATACAAGGGAGTACGTTCCGCTTCTTGTATACAGCAAAAAACACGAAAAGCCTGGGGCGCTTCCGCTCGCAGATACATTCGCGGACATCGGCGCAACGATCGCCGACAACTTTAAAACGAATATGCCAAAGTACGGAAAAAGCTTTTTATCCCTGCTGAAATAGGAGGAAACGACGTGAAACAGATGATTGCAAATGCCGCAGACTATATTAAAAGCAAAACGGAAATCAAACCTGCGGTCGGCCTGATATTGGGATCCGGCCTTGGCGTGCTTGCCGATGAGATAGAAGACGCCGTCCGCATTAAATATGAAGACATCCCGGACTTTCCTGTTTCCACTGTTGAAGGGCATGCCGGACAGCTTGTCATCGGCAGACTTGAAAATGTGCAAGTCGTCGCGATGCAAGGGCGTTTTCATTTTTACGAAGGGTATTCCATGGACAAGGTAACCTTCCCTGTCCGTGTCATGAAAGAGCTGGGGATCGAGACTTTAATCGTGACCAATGCCGCAGGCGGCGTCAATGAATCGTTCCGTCCCGGCGATTTGATGATCATATCCGATCATATCAATTATATGGGAACGAACCCGCTGATCGGTCCAAACGATTCCTCGCTCGGCGTCAGATTCCCGGATATGTCGTCCGCATATGATAAGGAACTGCGCCTCTTGGCGAAAAAAACAGCCGAAGAATTGAACATCAGCGTACAAGAAGGGGTTTACACAGCCGTTACAGGACCTACATACGAAACGCCTGCCGAAGTGCGGTTCCTCAGAACGATCGGATCGGATGCCGTCGGCATGTCGACGGTTCCGGAAGTCATCGTGGCAAAACATGCGGGCCTTCGCGTGCTCGGCATTTCGTGTATATCAAACGCGGCAGCCGGAATCCTCGATCAGCCGCTCTCCCATGATGAAGTGATCGAAGTCACCGAAAAAGTAAAAGCCGACTTCTTGCGGTTTGTTAAAGCGGCAGTCGCCAAAATCGGCTAAAACTACAGCGAAGTTGAAATATGAGCCAGTGCAAGTTCAAATGAGAGCCTGCATTGGCTCTTTCTTTTTGGTCGTTGAGAAATTTTTTCCAACCGATCCGTATAAATCCAACCGGATTGGAAAAAATAGAGAGGATTACGAAATGGAGGTCTGGGTGATGAAACGTCATTTATCCAAATTGCTGATTTTTACGATAATCCTGATGACTGCGCCGTCGGCGCTTGCAAAAGAGAGCGCAAAGAAACCGTCGGAGCTTGCTGATGACGCAAAATCTGCCGTTTTAATCGAGCGGGATACCGGTAAGGTGATGTATGACAAGAACAGCCGTGAAAAGCTTCCTCCGGCCAGCATGACAAAGGTGATGACCATGCTGCTGATCATGGAGGCCCTTGATGAAGGCAAAATCAAAATGAAAGACAAAGTCAGAACAAGCGAGTATGCCGCTTCAATGGGGGGTTCGCAAATTTTTCTAGAGCCCGGTGAAGAAATGACGGTTGAAGATATGCTGAAAGGGATCGCCATCGGATCGGGTAATGATGCCTCTGTTGCAATGGCAGAGCATATTGCGGGGTCTGAAGAGGAATTCGTCAAAAGAATGAATGAAAAAGCTGCTGAGCTCGGCCTCAAGGATACGTCTTTTCAAAATACGACAGGTCTGCCTGAAGAAGGCCATTACAGCACAGCCTATGACATGGCGCTCATGGCGAAAGAGCTTTTAAAATATGAAAACATCACGAAATTTACGGGAACGTATGAAGACTATCTGAGAGAAAACACTGATAAAAAATTCTGGCTCGTCAACACAAACCGCCTCATCAAATTTTATCCAGGAGTTGATGGAGTCAAGACCGGCTTTACAAATGAAGCAAAGTACTGTCTGACAGCTTCAGCGAAAAAAGGAAACATGCGCGTCATCGCTGTCGTTTTTGGAGCCAGCACGCCGAAAGAACGAAATGCCCAAATCACAAAAATGCTTGATTTTGCGTTCAGCCAATATGAAACGCATCCGATGTATAAACGTAACGAAATCATTTCCGATTTGAAGGTCAATAAAGGCCGTGAGCAAAAAATAAACCTTGTCACATCAGAACCGATTTCCCTTTTGACGAAAAAAGGCGAAAATATCGAATCTGTTAAAAAAGAAATCAAACAGAAAGAAGATATCCAGGCCCCTGTCAAAAAAGGCACAGAGCTTGGGACGCTCGTTTTGAAAAAGGATGGAAAGGTGCTCGCTGAAAGTCCTCTTGTCGCTGAAAAAGATATGGACAAAGCGGGGATGTGGACGATGTTCAAGCGGACGATGACCCACTGGACGAAGTGGAGTGAATAATGCCGAACGGTCACTAGTTTTGTCACGGTGAAGGAATTTATAAAGTCTGAAGCGAAACACTCATTATCCGATTTAAACCAAGGAGGAATGAGGATGAGCCTCGGAATCGATATTCACGTCAAAGAATCCGTATTATGCATTCGGTTGACAGGTGAACTCGATCACCATACAGCAGAAACCTTGAGAAAACAAGTCAGTGACCATCTGGAACAAACCGACATTCGCCATATTGTCATGAATCTTGCAGACCTTTCGTTTATGGACAGTTCAGGGCTTGGCGTCGTGCTCGGCAGATATAAGGAGATTAAGCAGCTCGGCGGAGAAATGATCGTCTGCGCCATTTCCCCTGCTGTCAAACGTTTATTTGATATGTCCGGGCTGTTTAAAATCATTCGCCTTGAGCAATCAGAGCAGCGTGCACTTGAAACGTTGGGGGTGGCGTCATGAAAAATGAAATGAACATTCAGTTTACAGCGCTCAGCCAAAATGAATCGTTTGCACGGGTGACAGTCGCTGCTTTTATCGCTCAGCTTGACCCGACGATGGATGAACTGACCGAAATTAAAACGGTCGTATCCGAAGCGGTCACAAACGCGATCATTCACGGTTATGAAAACTCAGGGCAGGGAAACGTATATATTTCCGTCACTCTCGAGGACCATATTGTCTATTTAACGATCCGCGACGAAGGAGTCGGCATCCCTAATCTTGAAGAAGCGCGCCAGCCCCTGTTCACGACAAAGCCTGAACTCGAGCGGTCGGGAATGGGCTTTACGATCATGGAAAATTTCATGGATGATATTTCGATCGACTCCTCACCTGAGATGGGAACCACAATACACTTAACAAAGCACTTATCAAAAAGCAAAGCGCTTTGCAATTAAGGGAGATTTGTTATGGATGTGGAGGTTAAAAAAGAAAACCAGAACACTCAGCTTAAAGACCATGAAGTGAAAGAACTGATTAAAAACAGCCAGAACGGCGATCAAAAAGCAAGGGACCTCCTCATAGAAAAAAACATGCGTCTTGTTTGGTCTGTCGTTCAGCGTTTTTTGAACAGAGGCTATGAGCCTGACGACCTCTTTCAAATCGGCTGCATCGGCCTCTTGAAGTCGGTGGACAAATTCGATCTTTCCTATGACGTTCGGTTTTCCACCTACGCCGTTCCGATGATTATCGGCGAGATTCAGCGGTTTATCAGAGATGACGGAACCGTCAAAGTGAGCCGCTCGCTGAAAGAACTCGGCAACAAAATCCGGCGGGCGAAAGACGAGCTTTCCAAGTCAAACGGCCGGATTCCGACCGTTCAGGAAATCGCCGATTATCTCGAAATCAGTTCAGAAGAGGTCGTGATGGCCCAGGAAGCGGTCCGCTCTCCCTCGTCCATTCATGAAACGGTTTACGAAAACGACGGGGACCCGATTACACTTCTGGACCAAATCGCCGATCAGTCGGAAGAGAAGTGGTTCGATAAAATCGCTTTGAAGGAAGCCATCAAGGATTTGGATGAACGGGAAAAGCTGATTGTTTATTTAAGGTATTACAAAGACAAGACGCAATCTGAAGTTGCCGACCGCCTCGGCATATCCCAGGTGCAAGTCTCGAGGCTTGAGAAAAAGATTTTAAAGCAAATCAAAAACCAGATGGACCATTTTGAAAGCTGAGGCTGCTCATGTTGCAGGCAGCCTCGGATGTCCGATGAAAAACCGGACGCTCTTGGGAGCGTTCCGGTTTTTTTGTGTGGTAATTTATGGTCTTTTGCGCCTTTCTGAATGATAAATGGGATGTACTTCATACTACAACTATAACCATCATATAGGAAGTGACCCAGATGGAACGTCAAGTTTTTATCAGACTCCGCCACCGGCTTGAGGCAGATCCGGATGAATTGATTTTGCTCGGCCATATCGCACAGGTAGCGGGTGACCGCGGATACAAAGAAAAGCTTGAACGGCTGCCTATTTATCAGGTCAGCAAAGCGGATCAAAGCATGGTGGTGCTGGACGTGATGAAGGTGATTGAAGCTGTACATAAATCGTTTCCTGACCTTGATGTCCAAACCGTCGGCGGTTCTGAAACCATCGTGGAGATCCAATATCCGAAAAGGGATCTGTCGCCCGTGCTTTTCATCGCCGTCTGGCTGCTCTTGTTCGTCGGTGCCGGCCTTGCCGTCATGAACTTTCATGAAGATGTCAGCATGAGGGAAGTGCACATCCTGCTTTACGAAATGGTGACGGGCAAGGTGAACCGCTATCCATACCTTTTGCAGGTTCCGTACAGCATCGGTCTTGGCCTCGGCATGATCTTGTTTTTTAATCATTTATTTAAAAAACGGTTTAACGAGGAGCCCAGCCCCCTGGAGGTCGAGATGTTTAAATATCAGCTTGATTTGGACCATTATGTGGCCATGCACGAAAACAAAGAAACGACAAAGGATATTCATGATCATTAGCGTGATATTTATCATCTTTCTCGGACTCGCAGGAGGGGTTGCTGTTGGATCCGGCTTTGTCGCTTTTCTTACCGTGCTTGGCATTATCCCGAGGCTGACTCAGCTGACGAAAACAAAAGGATTTATCCAGGCGTATGAATGGGCTGTCATTTTAGGCGCGGTTTTCGGAGGATGGGAATCGCTGAACATGTCCCGCTTTTTTTTATCCAAATGGCTGCTTGTTCCGATCGGCCTTTTTGCGGGCGTTTTCATTGGAATGCTTGCAGCGGCGCTAACAGAAGTCTTGAACGTGCTGCCGATACTGGCGAAACGCATCGGGATGGGAGACCGGATTTTGATACTTTTAATGGCCATTGTTTTCGGCAAGATTCTCGGATCGATGTTCCAATGGCTCATTTTTGTTCATTTGTCATAAAAGGAGGATTATGATGTCAAGTTTGAAAGATAATTATCAATCGAAAGTTAAAGCGTATCAGCCTTCACCGCCTTATGTCCTGAACTGTATCAAGGCATTTCTCGTCGGTGGTCTGATTTGTACGATCGGCCAGGCTTTCCAGAATTTTTATATGGCTGTGTTCCATTTTGATGAAAAAACGGCCGGGAACCCGACGGTTGCCACGCTGATCCTGATCTCCGCTCTGTTAACAGGCCTTGGCGTCTACGACAGAATCGGACAGTTTGCCGGCGCTGGTTCTGCCGTTCCGGTTACAGGGTTTGCCAACAGTATGACGAGCGCAGCGCTGGAGCATAAAAGCGAAGGCTACGTCCTCGGCGTAGGGACAAACATGTTCAAGCTTGCGGGAAACGTCATCGTGTTCGGTGTTGTGGCCGCTTATATTGTGGGGATGATCCGCTTTGCCTTTGACAAGCTGTTTTAGGAGGAAAACATCATGAAATTAACAGGAAAACAAACATGGGAATTCGAGAACCCGCTGTTTGTTAACTCAAGCGGAACAGCGGTCGGTCCCAAAGAAAAAGAAGGTCCTCTTGGACACTTATTTGACAAAAGCTATGATGAAATGCACTGCAACCAGAAAAACTGGGAAATGGCAGAGCGCAAGCTGATGGAGGATGCGGTTCAGTCCGCGTTATCAAAACAAAATCTTAAAAAGGAAGACATCGATATCTTTTTGGCTGGCGATCTGCTCAACCAAAACGTGACAGCCAACTATGTGGCGCGGCATTTGAAAATTCCTTTTCTCTGCTTATTTGGAGCATGCTCGACATCAATGGAATCGATCGCGATCAGTTCGGCGTTGATTGACGGGGGTTTCGCAAAGCGCGCCCTAGCGGCAACCAGCAGCCATAATGCTACGGCAGAAAGGCAGTTCCGCTACCCGACGGAATACGGGGGGCAAAAACCGGGAACCGCGACTTCGACAGTGACCGGAAGCGGAGCGGTCGTCCTCAGCCAGCAGCCCGGCGGAATTAAAATTACAAGCGCAACTGTCGGAAGGGTTATCGACTTGGGGATTACCGATTCGCAAGATATGGGGTCGGCGATGGCACCCGCTGCTGCGGATACGATCAAGCAGCATTTGGAGGATCTGGGACGCACCCCTGATGATTACGATCTGATCTTAACCGGCGACCTTTCAGGCGTCGGCAGCCCGATTTTGAAGGATCTGTTAAAAGAGGAAGGAATCAATGTCGGGACAAAACATAATGACTGCGGGCTGATGATCTATACGCCTGACCAGCAAGTTTTTGCAGGTGGAAGCGGATGCGCTTGTTCCGCGGTCGTCACCTTTGCCCATATTTTCAAAGAAATTGAAGCGGGAAGGCTGAACAGAGTGCTTGTTGTCGCGACAGGCGCCCTTTTAAGCCCGACGATCATCCAGCAAAAAGAATCGATACCATGCATTGCCCATGGCGTCGTATTTGAACGGGCCGAAAGGGGGAACGCTTAAGATGGAGTATGTCATTGCTTTTATTGCAGGCGGGCTGATTTGCGTCATCGGACAGCTCTTGCTTGATATCTTCAAAATGACGCCGGCTCATGTCATGTCAACTTTTGTCGTATCTGGAGCGATCCTTGACGGATTCGGCATTTACGACCGTTTTATCGAATTTGCCGGTGCCGGGGCTACAGTCCCGATTGTCAGCTTCGGCCACTCTCTTTTGCACGGCGCGATGCACCAGGCTGAGAAACATGGCTTTATCGGAATCGGCATGGGGATATTTGAACTGACATCTGCCGGTATATCTGCCGCTATCTTGTTCGCTTTTCTTGTTGCCGTGATTTTTAAACCGAAAGGATAAAGGAAAATGCCAGCAAAACGCAAGGTCATTTTGGTCACAGACGGCGATATATACGCTGCAAAAGCAATCGAATATGCAGCAAGAAAAACGGGTGGCCGCTGCATTTCCCAATCGGCGGGGAATCCGAGCGTTAAAACAGGACCGGAGCTTGTAACCATGATCCTGCAAACCCCTCATGATCCTGTATTCGTCATGTTTGATGATTCCGGACTTCAAGGTGAAGGCCCGGGAGAGACAGCTATGAAATATGTAGCGATGCATCCCGATATCGAGGTGCTCGGAGTCATCGCCGTCGCTTCAAAAACTCATTATGCAGAGTGGACGAGAGTCGATGTATCAATCGATGCAGAAGGCGAACTGACAGAGTACGGCGTCGATAAACACGGGGTCAAAGAGTTCGATGTCAAACGAATGAATGGTGATACAGTCTATTGCCTTGACCAGCTGGATGTTCCGATCATTGTCGGAATCGGTGATATCGGTAAGATGAACAGAAAAGACGATGTGGAAAAAGGTTCGCCGATTACAATGAAAGCGGTCGAGCTCATTTTAGAAAGGAGCGGGTATCATGAGTGCTCAAAAGCAAGAGAAGACGAACGTATTCCTTGATCCTTCTAAGAATGAAGCGTATTTCAAGAAGCGGGTCGGCATGGGAGAAAGCTTTGACCTTGGCGTACGGAAGGTCTTTATTCTCGGACATGAAGTTCAGCTTTATTATGTCAACGGATTGTGCGACACACAATACATCATTCACCTGTTAAGAGAACTGGTGCATCTGAATGATAAAGAAAAAGAATCGGGCGAGGTCGAAGACATCGTCGAAAACAGGCTTTTGAACCAGCAGGTTTCAAAAGCGGAAACGCTTGATGAAGCTGTCGACCAAGTGTTGTCAGGACTGGTTGCCATCATCGTCGAAGATGCGGGCTTTGCTTTTATCATCGATGTCAGAAGCTACCCGGGCAGAACGCCGGAAGAACCTGATACAGAAAAAGTCGTACGCGGTGCAAGGGACGGACTCGTCGAGAACATCATCGTCAACACAGCCCTGATTAGACGCCGGATCAGAGATGAGCGCTTGCGCTACAAAATGCTTCATATCGGTGAACGCTCTAAAACAGACATCTGCCTCTGCTATTTGGAAGACGTTGCAGATCCCGATCTTGTTGAAGTATTAAAAAAAGAAATTGAAGATGTGAAGATCGACGGGCTGCCGATGTCGGATAAATCGGTAGAGGAATTCCTGGTCGGCCAAGGCTACAATCCGTTTCCGCTTGTCAGGTTTACGGAAAGGGCAGACGTAGCCGCAAGCCATATTTTAGAGGGGCATGTCATCGTGATCGTCGATACGTCGCCAAGCGTCATCATCACACCGACCACTTTGTTTCACCATGTTCAGCATGCTGAGGAATACAGACAGACGCCGGCTGTTGGGACGTTTTTAAGGTGGGTGCGGTTTTTCGGTATTTTGGCCTCCACCTTTTTGCTGCCGCTTTGGCTGCTGTTTGTCATTCATCCGTCGCTCTTGCCTGATAATTTATCGTTTATCGGGTTGAATAAAGACACCCATATTCCGATTATCATGCAGATTTTCCTGGCGGATCTCGGCGTCGAATTTTTAAGAATGGCCGCCATTCATACGCCGACGGCGCTTTCGACTGCAATGGGCCTGATCGCCGCTGTATTGATCGGCGATATCGCGATCAATGTCGGCTTGTTTTCTCCCGAAGTCATTTTATACGTTTCCCTCTCGGCAATCGGAGCCTACACGACACCAAGCTACGAGCTGAGCCTGGCGAATAAAATGGTGAAGCTGTTTATGCTGATATTGGTGGCGCTTTTTAAAGTGGAGGGATTTGTCATCGGATTAACGATCTTAACTATAGTGATGACTTCGATCAGGTCATTGCGAACGCCTTACTTATGGCCTCTCCTCCCGTTCAATGGAAAAGCGTTTTGGCATGTTCTCGTGCGCACGTCCGTTCCAGGGGGAAAAGTCAGGCCGAGCATCGTTCATCCGAGAAACCGCTCCAGACAGCCGTGAAGCCGGCATTCGAAGAGGCTTTTCCCCGGGGAAAAGCCTCTTTTTCAATAATCGAATTCCGGTCTTTGAGTACCGATGCCTCTGTATTCATTGGCAGAGATCGCGACTGCCCGGAGGCTGCAGATGTTGTTCTGTCTTCTGATCGGATAGACGACATACAGCATTTCGCGGCCGTACGGGTCAATCGTTGACGAATGAAGGAAAACCTCAGTTCCTCTCCGCCAAAATCTCGTATTCGCCGGAGCTGTAATAATCTGCCCTTCATAAGGCTCATAAATTCTCTGTTCATAATGCGCAGCCGGCTGATAAGGGGCGTATACATCTTCAGGTGCATAGCCGGGAGCGGGGGTGTAGGGATAACGATTTGGATACATATGATAACCTCTTTCCCACTTCGTTTTTTGGTTTTCATCTTTAAGATTATATTCAGGTAAATGCCTATTTGTATGGGCGAAAATCTCAGCTTTTCGGCTCTTTTTTTATTGAATGGACGTTGTGTATGCCTATTTCTATCAAGCGCTGTTTTCTGTTATTCTATAATCAATAGAATGGATTAGTTGTTTAGGGAATCATTTCCTTTATAAATCAAGAAAATTTGGACAAATGGTGGTTTAGTTTTTAAAACGAAATGTTATAATACAACATAAGAATCGCACTATCATGAAGCCGGAAGATGCATCGGGCAGCAACCGGAGCGCCCCTTGCACCTTTGTCGATAGAGAAAGAGGGAATGACAATTGTTTTTACACGGTACTAGCAGACAAAATGAAAGAGGGCACCTCGAAATCGGCGGTGTCGATGTTCTATCATTGGCAGAAAGATACGGAACACCTCTTTATGTATACGATGTCGCGCTGATTAGAGAGCGCGCCCGAAAATTCCAGAAGGCATTCAAGGAAGCCGGTTTAAAAGCGCAGGTAGCGTATGCAAGCAAGGCGTTTTCATCGGTTGCCATGATTCAGCTTGCCGAACAAGAGGGGCTGTCTCTGGATGTGGTATCGGGAGGAGAGCTTTTCACTGCGATCAAAGCAGGGTTCCCAGCTGAGCGGATTCATTTTCACGGAAACAATAAGAGCCCTGAAGAACTAGCCATGGCGCTGGAGCATCAAATCGGCTGCATCGTGCTCGATAACTTTCACGAGATCGCCATTACAGAAGATCTTTGCAAGCGATCAGGACAAACTGTAGACGTTTTGCTCAGAATCACTCCGGGAGTTGAAGCGCACACGCACGATTATATTACGACGGGGCAGGAAGATTCCAAATTCGGTTTTGATCTGCATAATGGACAGGTCGAACAAGCCATCGAACAAGTCCTCCGCTCGTCTGCGTTTAAGCTCCTCGGCGTGCACTGCCACATCGGTTCGCAAATTTTTGATACGGCAGGATTTGTCCTTGCAGCAGACAAGATTTTCGAGAAGCTTGCGGAATGGCGGGAGACTTACTCTTTCATTCCGGAAGTGCTCAATCTTGGCGGGGGCTTCGGCATCCGCTATACAAAAGACGACGAGCCGCTTGCAGCTGATGTTTATGTTGAAAAAATCATCGAGGCGGTCAAAGCAAATGCCGAGCATTTCGGCTTTGACATCCCTGAGATTTGGATCGAACCAGGCCGGTCTCTCGTCGGTGATGCGGGGACTACGCTGTACACGATCGGTTCTCAAAAAGAGGTGCCGGGCATTCGCAAATATGTAGCCATCGACGGCGGCATGAGCGATAATATCAGGCCGGCGCTTTATGAGGCAAAATATGAAGCAGCCGTCGCCAACAGGATGAACGATGCTTGTCATGATACCGCATCAATCGCAGGAAAATGCTGCGAAAGCGGAGATATGCTGATTTGGGATTTGGAAATCCCCGAAGTTCGCGACGGAGATGTGCTCGCCGTTTTCTGCACCGGTGCGTACGGCTACAGCATGGCCAACAACTACAACCGCATTCC
Organism: Bacillus licheniformis DSM 13 = ATCC 14580; assembly: GCF_000011645.1. Taxonomy (GTDB): domain Bacteria; phylum Bacillota; class Bacilli; order Bacillales; family Bacillaceae; genus Bacillus; species Bacillus licheniformis. The sequence continues at coordinate 2,418,858 of NC_006270.3, read as the reverse complement.
GCGCCCGGCCGTCGTCTTTGTCGAGGACGGGGAAGCGCAGCTCGTCATTCAGAGAGAGACGTATGAGGATATCGTCAAGCTGGATCTGCCGCTGAAATCGAAAGTCAAACAATAAAAAAATGGAGATTCCCTAAGAGGGGGGTCTCCATTTTTAATTCAAGCACGAAAAACACTTCCCGGTGATCGGGAGGTGTTTTTTGTTAAAAAGATCATGACATGCATAGAACAGCGACCGGGCTAATTGTATATAATATTGTGAATTTAACAAAAAATTTACAAAGGAGATGATAAAGGCAATGACCAGGGTGAAAAGGATGAGATTTGCTGATTTGTTGGATTTAGAGGCGGAGTAGATGAAACCGGCCAAAGTATCCCTACTCCACCGATTGCTCCAGTGCCTGAAGCAATGTGTTGATTGTAACACAGTAAATCGTTTTACAGCAATAAACATTTTTGTGAATATTTTATTGATTTCGGCTGTGATCTCATTCCCATATTCTGCTGCGGCCCATGGCGCAACACAGTCCGGCGATCAATATTCAAGCTTTGAAGAATTGGAGCGGAATGAAGATCCAGCTTCTTACCGAATTACGGAGAAGAACGCAAGAGTGCCGATGCTCATCATGGCCATCCATGGAGGCGGCATCGAACCCGGAACGAGCGAAATCGCCAATGAAGTGTCCAAAAACTATTCCCTGTACTTGTTTGAAGGGCTGAAATCATCAGGCAATACGGACCTTCACATTACAAGCACGCGTTTTGACGAGCCAGCGGCGCTCGCAATTACTGCAAGCCACCAGTATGTCATGTCGCTCCACGGCTATTACAGTGAAGACCGCGATATTAAAGTAGGCGGCACAGACCGCGCTAAAATCAGAATATTGGTTGATGAGCTGAACCGCTCGGGGTTTGCCGCTGAAATGCTGGGGACAGATGACAAGTATGCCGGAACCCATCCGAATAACATCGCCAACAAGTCGCTTTCCGGGCTGAGCATTCAGCTTGAAATGAGCACGGGTTTCCGCAAATCTTTATTCGACCGGTTTACACTAAAAGACAGGGCGGCGACGCAAAACGAAACGTTTTACCGATTTACAAAGCTGCTGACAGATTTTATTCATGAAAACTATGAAGAAGACGGAGGGGATTTCCCCTCTGCAAAAATAAAACACCCCCTTCAAGTGTGAACTGACCCGTTAAAATGAGACTTAGAAAAAACACCTATGCTGCCTGTCCCCTGTATTCCAGTGGGGACAGGTAGTTTAATTTTGCCTGAATTCGTACATGATTATATCGATACATGTATTGATTTACAATTTGTACTACTTTAGAATTGGATATAGATGCTCTACTTTGAGCGTTAAATCCTTCCGACTTTAGCGAGGAGTGAAAGGATTCAATGACGGCATTATCATGGCAGTTTCCTTTTCGAGACATGCTTGTGGTAATGCCTTTTTCTTTGGCCAAATTCTGATATGCATGTGAAGTATAGACAGATCCCTGGTCGCTATGAAGAAGTAACCCTACTGGTTTACGTAATTCTACAGCTTCCCTCAATGTGTCTAATACTAGGTTAATATCTTGGCTCGTACCTATTTTGTAAGCCACTATTTCGTTGTTATATAAGTCCATAATCGTTGATAAATATAACATAGTCGAGCCATAAGGTAAGTAGGTAATGTCGGTTACCCATTTTTCATTTAATCGGCTTGCTTTAAAATTACGATTGAGAGTGTTCGGCACAATAATATTACTCTCACCACAAATGTACTTTTGTCGCTTCTTCTTAACTTGACACTGAATCTCAAACTTTTGCATAATTTTTTGTACAGTTTTGCGGTTTACATTTATCCCATACTTTCTGTTTAAGATGGATTTAATTTTACGATGACCATAGTGATAGAAGTTTTTCTTACACAGCTTGATTACTAGCTCTTCTAATGAAGTTAGCTCAACTTTTTTATACTTCTTTTTCCAACGGTAATATGTTGACTTAGGTATGCCTAATACTCCAAGAATATCAATTATTTTAAAAGTGGCTGAGAGTTCTTCTACAACTTGGACAATGACTCGTGGCTCCAACTCCTTTCGATCTCCTGGTACTTTTTTATAATTGCCAATTGAGCCTCTAGCTGTTTATTCTTTAGTTTTAATTCTTCTAGCTCACTCATTTCCTCCGATTCTTTACCGTAGGAATATTGTTTTCCAACTTGTTGCGAAAATCGATAGGTTTGGCCTGTTTTGTACCATCGCATCCATGTTTTAATTTGAGTCTTATTTTTTATCCCCAGTTGTTCCATTATTTCTTTGTTTGTCATTCCAGCTTGTTTCATTTTAATTACTTCCCATTTTACTTCTTCTGCGTAATGTACTCTTGTGCCCATAGAAAAACACCCTCCTAAGAATCATATTGTATTAATACGATTCAGGGGGTGTTTTTTCCTTGTCTCATTTATTTGGGTCTCTCCAAGTGAAAAAGGAGGTGTTTCGGCGGTTGTGTTAACCGTTGGACTCTGAGGTGCCGCCGCCGGTGAATACGGAAACGATGGCGTTCCACAGAGACACAAAGAAGTCGATCAGTTTTTGAAGAAAGTTTTGTCCTTCTTCAGAATCCAAGAATTTCGTGATTTTATCCTTTGCTTTGTCAAGCTGGTCTCCAACCTGGTTCCAGTCGATATTAATATTTTTCATGTTATTAAATAAAGATATAAGAGAGTTTTTCTGATCTTCTGTGAGTGTCACGCCAAGTTCGGAAGCAGCCGAATCAATCGTTTTCTCCAATTCCTCTTTTGACTCGGGAACTCCGTTTTTCGAGATTTCTTCCTTGACTTTGGCCATCAGCGCTGACGCGTTTTCACTGCCGATTTTCTCGCCAAGCTCTGAAGTGGTGACAAGCTCTTCATTCGCGACCTTTTTCACATCTTCGGAAATTTTTTCGCCCGAAGTCGTTTCATACGCTTTCATCAATCCGGTTAAAGCGGCTGTGCCTGACACTTCAAACGGAGCGGTGACATAGACTTTGGCGTCTTTTACACCGGCCGTCATCAGCGCGTTCAAATACATCTCATCTGTAATTCTGCTGATATTGTGTGTCTGAACTTCCAAACCGGTGCCTTTTTTCGCTACGGTAATTGAAGAAGAAGAAATCGCTCTTGTTCCGATTTGTGCTTTCGGTATATAATCCCCTAAATATTTATGCTCCTCATCATTTGTCACCTCGATGATGGTCGCATTTTCAGGCGCATTCATTTCTTTTAATACTTTTTGTCTGTCCTGGCTTGACAAGTCTTTCCCCAGCGTGACGATGACATCACCCACTGCGGCGTCAGCGAAGCTGACCTGCGGGAAAATGAGCAGACACAATGCTGTAAAGATTCCTAGTATCGATTTTTTCAAGCTCAATGCCCTCCTTAAAAATGCAGGCTTCAGGCAGAATTGCTGTACTTTTAAAGAAGCCTGCCGGAACGGAAATAATGCGTTCCGAAATATAGACGGATGAAAGATGAGTGAGGTTTCAAAGAAAAAAAGAGAGAATTTTCTCTTCAAGTCAAATGCCCTCCCGGCATCGTATCTCGCCGCTCTTTTATCATTCATGATTTTCACAGGCGATTCAACCTTTTTTTAAAATTTTTTACAAAAACGATACAAGAGCGGCGTTTATTTCGGTCGATTGGCTCTCTGCTTCTTCAATATGATATAATGACCCTTGTGAAATGAAAGGAGAGAATCAAGATGGCTAAAAAAGGATACATACAACTGACAAACGGCAAAAAAATCGAGTTTGAACTATATCCGGATGCGGCGCCGGGAACTGTCGCCAACTTTGAAAAACTTGCAAACGAAGGGTTCTATGACGGGCTGAAGTTCCACCGCGTCATCCCGGGCTTCGTCAGCCAGGGAGGCTGCCCGCACGGCACCGGAACAGGCGGACCTGGATATACGATTAAATGCGAGACAGAAGGGAATCCGCACAAACACGAAGCCGGTTCTCTCTCAATGGCTCACGCAGGAAAAGATACCGGAGGCAGCCAATTCTTTATCGTCCATGAGCCTCAGCCGCACTTGAACGGCGTTCACACCGTTTTCGGAAAGGTCACATCAGGCCTTGATGCCGTCACTTCAATGGAGCAGGGACAAGGCATGGAAAAAGTCGAAGTATTTGATGCATAATCAGAGAGCGCAAAAAACAGCCCGCTTAGCCGGGCTGTTTTTTTGTCTGTAACGGTGTTTATTTTCCAGGTGCAACAGGACTTGAGGCCGATTCTTCGTCCACATCCTGATAGGAAATAACGATGCTAATAAATAAAATAATTGTGAAAAAATGACCCTTTATGTAAAATATATTCAAGTGAAGAGCTAGATAGAGAACGCAATCTGTAAAAAAGGAAGGGGCGTAAGGGGTGAGCGTAAAAATCCCATCGACGGCAGTCGGCGTAAAAATTAATGACTGGTATAACGCGATACGTAAATTCAACGTCACGGACGCCGAAATGCTGAAGGCAGAAATTGAGCGCGAAATTTCTCAAATGGAAGAGGATCAAGACTTATTATTGTATTACGCCTTAATGGAATTCAGACACAGAATCATGCTTGATTACGTAAAACCTTTGGAAGAAGGCGAAACCCCGCCTGACTTTTCTGAAATATTAAAAGATATCGAAGATGAACAAGGAAAGCTGACAGGCCTGCTCGAATATTATTTTAACTTTTTTAGAGGGATGTATGAATATAAAAACCATGATTATATTAAAGCGATCTCTTTTTACAGGCGCGCCGAAAAAAAGCTGCTGCACGTCGAGGACGAAATAGAGAGAGCCGAGTTTCATTTTAAAATGGCTGAAGTGTTTTATCATATGAAACAGAGCCATGTGTCGATGAACTATGCGCTTCAAGCGATTGAAACCTATCAGGCGCATGAAACCTACACGGTTCGGAGAATCCAATGCGAGTTCGTCATCGCAGGGAACTATGACGATTTAGAGTCGAATGAAAAAGCGCTGTCACATCTTGAAAAGGCGCTGAAGCTTTCACAGCAAGAAGGCCAGCTCATATTGGAAGGACACACCTATTACAATTTGGGAAACTGCTATTATAAGATGGGGGATTTCGATCAGGCAGCCGAGTACTTCAACAGGGCTGCTGCGATTTATCAAGAAGAGTCATCAGATATTCTTCCAAAAGCGTTTTTCAGTCTTGCACTTGCATATTTCAAGTTGAAGCAGCTGGAAAAGGCGGATGACGCGTTAAACAAAGGAATTGACATCGCCCGCCGATCAGACGATGCGATCTACCTTTCAAAATTTCATTTTTTAAAAGCTTTGTATGTTGATGATGACGGCAGGGCTCCAATGCTGGAGACATTTCAGCTGCTCGGGTCAAAAAAGATGTATCCCGATATTGAGGACTTGGCATTGGAAGCAGCTGAATACTATAATGAAATTGGGCGCTTGAGCGACTCTGTTTATTTCTATCAAACGGTATTCAGTGCTCGAAAACAAATGAAAAAAGGGGACTGGTCGTATGAAATCTAAACTGTTGTTAACCGCCGCTGCTTCAGTAGCAGGACTTTCTTTGGCAAGTGCTGCGCTGATGACGCAAACAGATGGTGTGAAGGTCGCCGAGAGAAACGTCACATCCGCGCCAATGCAAATCGCAGAGAGAAATGTAACATCAGCACCGGTGCAAGTCGCTGAGAGAAATGTAACGTCCGCGCCAGTGCAAATCGCAGAGAGAAACGTAACATCCGCACCGGTGCAAGTTGCTGAGAGAAACGTAACATCTGTCAAAACGTCACCGATTCATATCGGAGAACGAAACGTAACATAATATTTCAGTAAAAGAGCAGTGCTTGGTCTATATCAGCACTGCTCTTTTTATGTCCGCTAAAAAGCCTCTTCTTCCCTGAGCTTGACCTCATATTGGCATGCATAAATCAAAGCGTACAAGAAATCATAAGGTTATGAAAACATGAAGGAGGAAAGAAAATGCCGTTAGTACCTTACGAACCATTTAAACATTTGAATACGATCAGAAGAGAGTTTGATCGGGTGTTTGCCGATTTTCCGGCAAACTTTGGAGGAGAGCACGGCTTTGGCGATATCAGGGTTGATGTGCATGAAGCCGGGAATGAAATCGTCGCCTCCTGCGATATCCCGGGCCTTGAAAGCAAAGAAGATGTTCATATTGAGGTTGAAAACAATATGCTTCATATCAGCGGAACCATCAACAGGTCAAGCGAAGTAAAAGAGGAAAACATGCACCGGAAAGAACGATTTACAGGCCGTTTTCACAGGGCAGTCGCGCTTCCTGCTCCCGTCAGCCGTGAAGGAATAAGAGCTTCTTATAGGAACGGCGTGCTTGAAGTGAGAATGCCGAAAGACAAGCCCGACGAAAAAAAGAGGATAGATGTGGAATTTCATTAAGGACACAAAAGGTCCCCTTTATGGGGATCTTTTTTATTTGTTTTTGAAACAAATAGCAAAAAATTACGTATATTCTTGGAAGGAATGCTAAAATTAACTCATCAGAACTGAATAAGGAGATCAACAATGAGGACTTTAGTACTGCTTAGAGGCTGCCCTGGCACCGGAAAATCAACCTGGATCAGGGATCATCAATTGAATCAATATACGCTGTCTGCCGATCAGCTGAGGCTGATCCATCAGTCACCAGTGTTAAATTTGGAAGGGAAATACGACATTTCCCAAAAAAATGACGGCAAGGTATGGAAGCTTTTGTTCAGCCTGCTTGAAGAAAGGATGGAGAGGGGAGAATTCACGATCGTTGATGCCACACATGCAAAACAAAGCATGATTTCCGGCTATAAAGCTCTCGTTTTAAAGTATCGCTACAGAGCGTATGTGGTTGATTTTCCCAATGTTCCGCTTGAGACCGCCCTGTTGAGAAACCGCGAGAGGGCTGAGCATAAGCGGGTGCCAGACAGCGTGGTTCACGCCATGCACGAGCGGATTTTATCCGAACCGGCGCCTTCCTGGACAACAGTGATCAAGCCGGAAGAATTTGCCGATGCTATGCAGTATAAGCCGAGGCGGCTTGACAGCTACAAAAAAATACATGTCATCGGGGATGTGCACGGCTGTTTTACGGTGCTTGATTCCTATTTGAAAGGCAGACTCGAAGATGACGAGTTATATATTTTTACAGGCGATATGGTTGATAGAGGAATAGAAAACGCAAAAGTCGTCCAATTCCTTCTCCGTATCAAAGACCGCAAAAATGTGATTTTGCTCGAAGGAAATCATGATAAATATTTAAAGCAATACGGGCATGACGAAGTAACAAGAAGCAGCGTATTCAACAAGAAGACAAAACCAGAATTAGACGAAGCAGGTTTTGACAAGAGAGATATCAGGGAACTGGCCAGGCGCTTCCACCAAATTGCCTACTTCACGTATGGACAAGACACTTACATCATCACGCACGGCGGCATTTCCGCGCTCCCTGACAACCTTCTGTTTACGGCTACCAGCCAGCTGATCAACGGTGTCGGCGGATATGAGACAGATATCGACCATGTCTTTACGAAAAATATGGAAGGGCGGAACATCATTCAAATCCACGGGCACAGAAACATGTTCCGACTTCCAGTGCATGCAGCTGCAAAATCATATAACCTGGAAGGGCAGGTGGAGCACGGCGGGCATTTAAGAGTTGTCACCATTGATCGGTCGGGAATTCAAACACACGAAATAAAAAATGATGTGTTTAAAACTTCCGCTCCTCCGCTTACTTCTCATCACGCGCACGAGGAGCTGACGGTCGAACATTTTCTAAAGCATTTGGACGAACATGATTATGTGTCTGAGCAAAAACTAGCCGGCGGCATTTCCTCTTTTAACTTTACGAGAAAGGCTTTTCAGGAGAGAAAATGGGACAGCGTCAGCATGAAGGCAAGAGGGCTGTTTATTAATAGAAACACGAATGAAATCGTCAGCAGAAGCTACAACAAATTTTTCAACATCGAGGAGCGTCTGACGACGAAAATGCATGTTCTCGTTAACACGCTGCGCTTTCCGGTCACCGTCTATGATAAGGCGAATGGATTTTTGGGAACGGTCGGCTACAATTCTGAAACCGATGAGCTTGTCTTCACCTCAAAATCCTATACATCAAGCGGACAAAAAGACGGCCATGCGAAATGGGTGGAAGAGCTGTTTTACAAAACGTTTGACGCATCTCAAACAGAGGCTATGAAAGAATATGTGAAAAAACGCAATGTTTCGTTAGTGTTTGAAGTCGTGCTGCCAGAAAAAGATCCGCACATTATCGAGTACGAATCGGACAAGCTTGTCCTTCTCGACATTGTCAAGAGGCAGATGAAATATGAAAAGCTGCTGTATGAAGACGTCCTTCGTTTTGCGGAGACATTCCGCGTAGAATGTAAGCAAAAAGTCATTACTTTTCATCAGTGGACCGATTTTTATAAATGGTACCTGTCTGTGTCAAATGACCCGTCGATTGAAGAGGAAGGATATGTGATTGAAGACTCGGCAGGATTTATGACAAAATTAAAACTGCCTTTCTATCAATATTGGAAGTTCATCCGCGGAATCAAACACAGACTCGGCGCGGCTGCTGCTCGCTCGCCCCAACACGAGGCACTGTTCCATTCCGAGCATGTGAAGTTTCTCGCCTGGGCAAAAACAAAAGACAGCGAGTATTTTAAAAATCAGTCTGTTATCGCCATCCGAAACGACTTTTACAACGAAACCTGAAGCGAAGAAGACAGAACAAACGGTTTTTTGAAATGTAGTGATTTAGACTCGATTTTTAAGCTTGTTTTCGCAAACACCCCTAAATCAGAATGTACATTCGTAGGTTATAAGTAGTATTTCGTCTGAATATGAAACGATTTCCCTTCATTTTGCGTTATACTTAAAAACCACATATTTTCCGTCTGAATCGAACATGTTTTATTTCATCATTCATAGGAAATAAACATAGGATAGTTCAGAACGTGTTCTGGAGGTTTTGATCATGGGGAAAATAAAATTCAAGCTCACGGTTCTGCTCGTTTTGGCTGCCGTACTGGCCGGAGGCTTTTATTATTTAAAAAACGGAAGCGTTCAGGATGTCTCAACGGCGCTCAGCCAAACCGTCTCATCTGAGGAAAAGAACTATACCATTTATCAATATAAGATCACCAAAATTGACGGCACTGAATACCACGGGGTATCAGATAACGGAACGAAGATCATTTTCAATGCGAAAAATCTTAACCAGGATCTGTCCGACATTAAAGAAGGAGACAAAGTAAAGGCCTACTTCTCTAATGCCAACAGAATCGACGGATTAATAAAAGTCGTCAAGGTGGCAGAATAAAAACCCTCTGTTTTTCAGAGGGTTTTTCTGTGCAAGCAGTTTTCATTGCAATTTTAATATGCGGCCGCTATAATTACGCATAAGGACAAGTAAATATCGATTGTATCCTTCGGGGCTGGGTGAAAATCCCGACCGGCGGTAATAAAGCGAGAGACAGCTTTAGAGCCCGTGACCCGCTGTGCTTCGTGCAAAGCGGTGGATTCAGTGAAAAGCTGAAGCCGACAGTGAAAGTCTGGATGGGAGAAGGATGAAGAGACTATGTAAAAAATAATGAATAAGCATAGTTTTATTTCTCATGCACAAAAACAACCCCCGGATCAACATCCGGGGTTATTTTTTTGAAAGAAGGGAGGGAAATTCATGACGGATGCGCATTATATGAATCTTGCATTGGAGCTGGCGAGGCAGGGCGAAGGCCAGACCGGGGCCAATCCGCTTGTCGGAGCGGTTGTCGTCAAAGACGGCGAAGTGGTCGGAATGGGAGCCCATTTAAAATACGGCGAAGCACATGCAGAAGTGCACGCCATTCAAATGGCAGGCCGCCATGCGGAAGGAGCCGTCATCTATGTGACGCTTGAACCGTGCAGCCATTACGGCAAAACGCCTCCTTGCGCGGAACTGATTATTCGTTCCGGTTTGAAGCGGGTGGTCGTGGCTGCGGAAGATCCGAATCCGCTCGTTTCCGGAAGAGGAATCGAGATGCTGAGAAGCGCCGGGATCGAGGTGGAAACAGGCGTTCTCAAAGAACAGGCGGAAGAGCTGAATGAAAAGTTCATGCATTTTATGCGGACAGGCCTTCCGTATGTGACATTAAAAGCCGCTGCAAGCCTTGACGGCAAAACCGCCACCGCAACAGGCGACAGCAAATGGATTACTTCTGAAGAAGCGCGGATGGATGCTCACCAATACCGAAAAAACCACCAGTGTATTTTAGTCGGATCGGGCACAATAAAAGCAGACGACCCAAGTTTGACATGCCGTCTCCCCGGTGCGGTGAATCAGCCGGTGCGCGTCGTTCTCGATACGACGCTGTCAATCCCGCTCCAGTCAAAAGTGATTCAGGATAAAGAAGCGCCTACTTGGATTTACACGACGTCCAAGGCAGATCCCGAAAAGGTTCGGAACGTGGAAAAAGAAGGTGTGCAGGTAACCGTGCTCGATGCGGATGAACTTCAGGTGCGCGACGTGCTTCTGCACCTTGCAGACCGCGGCATCGCTTCAGTCTTTGTCGAAGGAGGCGCAACGGTTCACGCAAGCTTCGTCAAAGAAGGACTCTATCAGCAAATAATCTTCTATCTTGCCCCTAAATTAATCGGAGGGCTGCAATCTCCCAGCATCCTCTCCGGTGAAGGCTTTCAATCGATGAAAGATGTCCCCTTACTGCAATTCACAACCATTACCAAGATCGGCCAGGATATAAAGCTGGCAGCAAGACCGATAAAAGAATAAGGCGGTGACATATGTTTACAGGCATCATTGAAGAAGTCGGAACGATTTTGGACATGAAAAAGGCGGGAAGCGCCATGTCTTTAGTCATTCAATCCAACAAAGTGATCGAAGATGTGAAGCTCGGCGACAGCATTGCTGTCAACGGAGTCTGCCTGACCGTAAATGAGTTCGGTTCCAGCAGTTTCACGGCGGATGTCATGCTTGAAACGCTGAAAGCAACATCACTCGGCACATTGAAAAAAGGAAGCCGCGTCAATCTTGAACGGGCGATGGCGGCAAACGGCCGCTTCGGCGGGCATATGGTGTCGGGGCATGTCGACGGCACTGCATCGATCGTTCGCATAGAAAAAGCGGCAAACACCGTATACTATGATTTAAAACTTGACCCTTCACTGGCCAAAATGCTTGTGTTAAAAGGTTCGATCGCCGTAGACGGCGTCAGCCTCACCATATTCGGACTGACGGAGGATCAGGTAACAGTCTCGCTTATCCCGCACACATTGGATGAAACGATTTTTCCTGCAAAAAAGGTCGGAAGCATCGTCAACATCGAGTGCGATATGATCGGCAAATACATTTACCGCTTTCTCCACCAAACAAAACAAGAAAAACAGGCACAGGCATTGACTGAAGCATTCTTTAAAGAAAACGGGTTTTAAATGAAAGGAGGCTGTGCGTCTATGTTTCACACAATTGAAGAAGCGATTCGCGATTTGAAGCAGGGAAAAGTCATCATCGTAGTCGATGACGAGAACAGGGAAAACGAAGGCGATTTCGTTGCGCTGGCGGAATACGCAACACCCGATGTAATCAACTTTATGGCTTCGCACGGAAGGGGGTTGATCTGCGCGCCGCTCAATGAAGAGATCGCTTCCCGGCTTGAGCTCCAACCGATGGTGGACGAAAATACCGATTCTCACCACACAGCATTTACGGTCAGTGTCGATCACCGCGATACAAAGACGGGGATTAGCGCTCAGGAGCGGTCGCTGACCGTCATGTCGCTGATCGCTGATCACGCGCATCCGGGTGATTTTAAAAGGCCGGGGCACATTTTCCCCCTGATCGCGAAAAAAGGCGGCGTTTTAAAAAGAGCCGGACATACGGAGGCGGCCGTTGACCTTGCAGAAGCGTGCGGGTCCGCGCCGGCCGGCGTCATCTGCGAAATCATGAATGAAGACGGCACGATGGCAAGGGTGCCTGAACTCAAAAAAATAGCCGATCAGCACGGCTTGAAAATGATCACGATTAAAGATTTGATCGAATACCGCTACAGCAAGGGAACGCTGATCAACCGGGAAGTGAAAATTACGCTGCCTTCCGAATTCGGTACCTTCAAGGTTTACGGCTATACAAACGAAATCGATGACAAAGAACATATAGCACTCGTCAAAGGCGACATACCTTTCGGTGACGAGCCTGTGCTTGTCCGGGTACACTCAGAATGCCTGACGGGCGATGTTTTCGGCTCTTACCGCTGCGACTGCGGCCCGCAGCTTGCCGCTGCGCTCGCGCAAATCGAACAAGCGGGCCGGGGCGTACTCCTGTATTTGAGACAGGAAGGAAGGGGAATCGGCTTAATCAATAAACTGAAAGCTTATAAGCTGCAGGAAGAAGGATACGACACCGTACAGGCTAACGAAAAGCTCGGTTTTCTTCCAGACCTTCGCAACTACGGGATCGGCGCCCAAATCTTAAGGGACCTCGGCGTGAAGCAAATGAAGCTGTTAACGAACAACCCGCGAAAAATTGCAGGTCTCGAAGGTTACGGCCTGACGATCGCAGACAGGGTGCCGCTGCAGATGGAGACAAAAAAAGATAATGAAAAGTATCTAAAAACGAAAAAATCAAAATTGGGGCATATGCTTCATTTTTAAACTAAAATCAATCACAAAAAAGGACGGGATTCATATGAATAAAATAGAAGGTCATGTAATTGGAACAGATTTGAAAATTGGGATCGTTGTGTCAAGGTTCAACGATTTTATTACAAGCAAACTTCTAAGCGGCGCAGAAGACACGCTGTTGAGACATGGGGTCAAAGCTGATGATATTGATGTCGCCTGGGTTCCCGGCGCTTTCGAAATTCCGCTCATCGCCAAAAAAATGGCTGAAACGAAAAAATACGACGCAGTGATTACGCTGGGCACGGTTATCAGAGGAGCGACAAGCCACTATGACTATGTCTGCAATGAAGCGGCTAAGGGGATTGCAGCGAGCAGCATGTCAACAGGCGTTCCGGTGATCTTCGGCGTATTGACGACAGACACGATCGAGCAGGCGGTCGAACGCGCCGGAACAAAAGCCGGAAATAAAGGTGCAGAAGCTGCCGCGGCAGCGATTGAAATGGCGAACCTGACCCGGTCGCTTCAATAATTGCCGAAAAAGAGTTTAAAAAGGTTATAAAAATGTTTATAATGTGATGTGAAGCGACTAGCCTTCGTTAGATCCACATTTTGATATATTGAGGGGTATTTATGTTAATTCGTTATAAAAAGTCATTCGAAAAGATTGCGATGGGGCTCCTTTCGTTTATGCCGAATGAGAAGGACGTCAAGCAGCTTCAGCAGACAATTAAAGACTATGAAACGGACACTGAAAGGCAACTGTTCCTATGGAAAGAAGGCGAGGATATTGTCGGCTGTGTAGGAGTAGAGAAAAGAGAAGAAGAAGTCGAGATCAAGCATATCAGTGTAAATCCGTCTCACCGTCATCAGGGAATCGGCAAAAAAATGGTGTCGGCTATTTCGCCAATATTTGCACCTAAACCGCTGGTTCCGAATGAATTAACTAAAGGATTCTTTGAGCGCTGTCAGGATCATGAAAATGAAGACATCACATATAACCAATGAGCAGAGGCTTCTAGCCTCTGCTCTTTTTTCGCCGCTTGATTTGTTTATCCCTCTCGGCAATTACTTCAGTCCGGTCCCTCAGCCGGTGTTTATCAATGATAAAGGCGTCTGGTGCAGCGTTTGCTCCCCACTCATATGACTTTTTCTCACATTGTTTCCGGCATGCTTTGATCAATGCTTCATCTGCGATCGGGAGCATGATGCTTTCATAAGGGGAATGGGCTTCGATTTTTTGGTGAGTCCGCCTTAACAGTTCGATGAAGCGGCTGTAATCCAATCCGAGCGATTCAACTGCGTCTTTTTCGGACGCCAGGATGCGAATGCTGTTCGCCATTAATCTCTCCGCGCCGGCAAAATTGTTTCTCCGCTGATGATAGAGCGCGACAGCCAGCTGAATCAACCCGACCCAGTGTAATTTCCGCTCGCCGGGAGGGTCCTTTTTCCAATGGTCTTCTAGAATTTCGTGGCACTCAAAATAATCCCTTGCCCCGTGGAATTCGGCGAGGTAATCGATATAAGCTTGGGGATACATCTGACATCCTCCTTTAAGTTTCCGTTAAAGTGTATCATAAGAACGGAACGGAGGAAAAACGGCTGATATATCCAGGCTGTGAAAAAAGCGCCCGGTAACGGACGCTTCTCATCTTTTATGTTAATAGATCCATGCCGCTCCAACAATAATCAACAAAATAAACAGAACGACAATCAAAGCAAATCCTCCGCCGTAGCCGAAGCCTTTACCTCCCATGTTGTTCCCTCCTCAGATTTAAGATTTTACACGGTATTCTATGCAGAATACACTCAAACCGTATAGGCGGATGCCAAAGCTTCTTAAATTATATTGGACTTCATGCAGACGCGTAATTTATACTAAAGGGTAGCCAGTTTTAGCCGGCTTAGAAGCGATTTTGAAAATGGTGAGAAATGAACATGGAATATCAGGTGAAAATCGAGGCGTTTGAAGGGCCCCTGGATCTGCTGCTGCACTTAATCAACCGCCTTGAAATAGACATTTATGACATACCTGTTGCGAAGATAACCGAGCAGTATTTATTATATGTGCACACGATGCGCGAACTTGAGCTCGACGTGGCCAGCGAGTATTTGGTGATGGCTGCGACCCTTCTCAGCATCAAAAGCCGAATGCTTCTTCCAAAGCAGGAAGAAGAGCTGTTTGACGAAGAGTTTCTCGAGGAGGAAGAGGATCCGAGAGAAGAATTGATTGAAAAATTAATAGAGTACAGAAAATACAAAAGTGCCGCGCAAAATTTAAAGGAGCGCGAGGAAGAGCGGCAAAAAGCATTCGCAAAGCCGCCGAGCGATTTAAGCGACTACGCCAAGGAAATCAAACTCAGCGAGCAAAAGCTGTCCGTCACCGTTTACGACATGCTCGGGGCGTTTCAAAAAGTGCTGAACCGCAAAAAAATCAACCGGCCGTCTGAAACAAGAATTTCAAGACAGGAAATACCGATAGAAGAGCGAATGACGCAAATCGTCGACTGTTTGAAATCGTCCCGCAAAAGGATGCATTTTATGGAACTGTTCCCGTATGAACAGAAAGAGCATCTCGTTGTGACGTTTTTGGCGATTTTGGAGCTGATGAAAAACCAGCTGATCATCATTGAACAGGAACACAACTTTTCAGATATTTACATAACAGGGAGTGAAGCGATTCATGACGCTTGATATCGTGAATTGGAAAGCCATTGTCGAAGCGCTTTTGTATGCCGCCGGCGACGAGGGCCTGACAAAAAAACAGCTATTATCCGTTTTGGAGGTCGATGAAGCCGAGCTGCTGGATATTATGCTTGATGTCAAAGAAACCTATGAAAAAGAAGACAGGGGCATCGAGCTTGTCGAGTATGCGGATACGTACATGCTTTCGACCAAAAAAGAATTCGCCGTCTATTTGAAAAAGCTGATCGAAGCCCCTTCAAAAGGGCTTTCTCAGGCTGCGCTCGAGGTTTTGGCCATCGTCTCTTATAAGCAGCCGATCACGAGAGCGGAAGTTGAGGAGATCAGAGGGGTCAAATCTGAACGGATTCTTCAGAGCCTGGTCGCAAAAGCGCTGTTATGCGAAGTCGGACGGGCGGATGGACCGGGCAGGGCGATCTTGTACGGTACAACAGAAACATTTCTGGAACAATTCGGCTTAAAAACGCTTGAAGAGCTTCCGCCGCTGCCCGAAAATGTAGAAGAAGACGGGGTTCAGGAAGAAGCCGATCTGTTCTTCGAAAACTTTAACCAGACGTTCGAAGATTTAAAATAGATTCACCTTAAGGATCGAAGTATGATAATATATATTATCGTATTTTTTATGTTTAATTTCATTCATGAAAGAATACGATTGTAACAAAGCGATGAGGAGAGGGTGCCGACACCAATGGGAAAATCTATGGCAAGAGCCCAAACCGAGCAGGCAGGCGAATTTTTAGCACAGACCGTTCAGACGCTGTGCGATTATTTAAACGAAACGACGCTTTCATCCCTTGAAGCCGAAGAGCCCGGGAGAAGAGATTATTATCGCGATGTCCTCAGCAACTTGAGAAAACTGGCGGTTTACTGTGAAGAAGGGCTTGCGGCCTGCCGAATCAGGCTGCAGCAGGATCCTTTTCAGGAGGCTGCAGCCGAAAGGACGCTCTATCAGGTCTATCATCGATGCATAGAAGAATTTTTTACACCGAAAAAAGATACTTGGTACGAAGACAGCAGAGCGGCCTACACGGGAAAAAACGCCATTTGCTTTCACGAACCAGCGCCGGCCTCATTAAAAAATTTGATGGCTTCGCTTGAAACAGGATATCAATCGATGAGAGAAGAATTGGAATACTATGCGACTGACTATCGAATGAAGATGGTTCAGCCGAGATCATAGCTTAAATGAACCGTGAGCCGGAACTCCCCCTTTCATGAAAGGGGGGTTTTTATCTTGCTTTAGATTTTTCTCGGGAAATCATCCAATTGGTGTTCATAACAAAAAGACAAGCGCATAAACTTGTACAAACAACCACAAGGACGTGAGAAAAAATGCGCTTTTTTCTAAAACAAGCGGCAGCAGCCATCATGATATGCTCTCTTTTATGCTCTTCATACGAAACCGCTCAAGCACAGCCCTCCCTTCATATCAGCGCAAAAAGCGCGATTGTCATGGACGGGCAATCCGGACGGGTTTTGTTTGCAAAGGATGAGCATGAAAAACGGCGCATTGCAAGCATTACGAAGATTATGACAGCCATTTTGGCCGTGGAATCGGGCAAATTGGATGAGACGGTCACGGTCAGCGACAGAGCGGTCAGGACAGAGGGATCATCGATCTATTTAACAAGCGGGCAAAAGGTGAAGCTGAAGGACCTTGTTTACGGTTTGATGCTGAGATCGGGAAATGATGCAGCCGTTGCGATTGCCGAACATGTGGGCGGAAGCCTGGAAGGCTTTGTCTACATGATGAATCAAAAAGCGGCCGAGCTCGGCATGGAAAACACCCTGTTCCGCAATCCGCACGGACTTGATGACCACCCTGATCACTATTCCTCGGCCTATGATATGGCGCTTTTAACAAAATATGCGATGACAAATGAAACGTACAAAAAAATCGCCGGAACGAAACGCTATAAAGCAGAAACGATGCAAGGCATCTGGAGAAATAAAAACAAGCTTTTAACAGGGCTTTACAAATACAGTACAGGCGGGAAGACGGGATATACAAAGCTTGCAAAGCGTACGCTCGTCTCCACTTCATCGAAAGACGGAACCGATTTGATCGCCGTCACAATCAATGCCCCTGACGACTGGAATGATCATATGAACATGTTCAACTATGTATTCGGCCACTACAAAACATATATCATCGCCAAAAAAGGCGAGATTCCGAAATTAAAAGACTCTTTTTACGGAAATAAAGCTTTTATTAAACGGGATGTCACATATCTTTTAAACGAAGAGGAAAAAGAAGATGTGAAGGTTGATATCGAGCTTCTTGAACCGAAAAAATCATGGCGTAAAAACAAAAAAGAAATCCCGGACATCATCGGAGAAATGAACGTCATGTTCGACGGAAAAACGATTGCAAGCGTACCGATCTATTATGAAAACGAGCGAAACAAAAAACCGAAAAAATCGTTTTTCGAGACCTTTCAATCCGTATTCCAAAAAGCGGCGGGCGGTTCATCATGGTCAATATAATCTGGGTCGGCTTAACGGTGATCGGTCTGGTGTTTGCGCTTTTCAACGGAACGGTTCAGGAAGTTAATGAAGCTGTATTTAAAGGATCGAAGGAAGCCGTCACGATTGTGATCGGACTGATGAGCGTCCTTGTTTTTTGGCTGGGGCTGATGAAAATCGCTGAACAGTCCGGGCTTCTCGAAAAATTCAGCAGGCTGTGCCGGCCGTTCATTTCAAAGCTGTTTCCCGAGATCCCTCCGGATCATCCGGCGATGGGATATATTTTATCCAATTTAATGGCCAACTTTTTCGG
Source organism: Bacillus licheniformis DSM 13 = ATCC 14580 (assembly GCF_000011645.1). Taxonomy (GTDB): domain Bacteria; phylum Bacillota; class Bacilli; order Bacillales; family Bacillaceae; genus Bacillus; species Bacillus licheniformis. The sequence continues at coordinate 2,400,741 of NC_006270.3, read as the reverse complement.
ATTGGGCAATGCAGCGACACCGCTCGGTATTAAAGCGATGGAACAGATGAAGGCGCTCAACCGGAACCGCAGGGAAGCGAGCCGCTCAATGATCACCTTTCTGGCGGTCAATACGTCAAGCATTACCTTGATTCCGACGACCGTCATCGCGGTCAGGATGACATATGATGCAAAGGCGCCGACAGACATCGTCGGTCCGACCATTTTGGCGACTTTAATATCGGGGATCTTTGCGATCTTCATCGACCGATACTTTTATTATAGAAGAAAAAAGAAGGGGTGAGCATTTGGAATTCATCAACTGGCTTTCTCTGGCCCTTATCCCGTTTATCATCGCCACGATTCTGCTATACGGTACATTCAAAAAAGTTCCGACTTATGAAGCGTTTGTTGAGGGGGGGAAGGAAGGAATCCAAATTGCATTTTCCATTATCCCTTATTTAGTCGGTATGCTTGTAGCGATCACGGTTTTCCGGGCTTCAGGGGCGCTCGATTTTTTTATGAATCTTTTAAAGCCCGTGTTTTCCGCCGTGGGAATTCCGACGGAAGTGGTTCCGCTGGCTCTGATCCGGCCGATTTCGGGAACGGCAGCGCTCGGCATGACGACCGATTTGATCGCCGTTTACGGGCCCGATTCGTTCATCGGCCGGCTGGCCTCTGTCATGCAGGGATCGACAGACACGACTCTGTACGTTTTGACCGTCTATTTCGGAGCGGTCGGAATCAAGAAAATGGGGGATGCTTTAAAGGTGGGACTGCTTGCTGATTTAGCGGGGGTTATCGCGTCTGTAATTATTGTAACATTGCTGTTTGGAAGCGCCTGATCAACAGGCGCTTTTTGCTTTTTAGCCAAAACTGTTTTACTTTTGAGGTGAGAAAGGATACATTTAAGGGCGGAGAGCTACTTTCCTAAGGAAGAAGGCGCCTCGCAAACTTGTTTGTTGGTCTGGAAAAAAGTAAGATAATACATGAGGTGAAAGATATGGAACGACTTCAAAAAGTAATCGCCCACGCCGGTATCGCATCGAGGCGGAAGGCGGAGGAGCTTATAAAAGAAGGGAGAGTCACGGTCAACGGCAAAACCGTCAGAGAGCTTGGCGTTAAAGTATCAAGCTCCGATCGGATTGAGGTAAACGGCGTCCAGCTTGAAAGCGAAGAACCCGTTTATTTTCTCCTGTATAAACCGAGAGGGGTTATATCAGCAGTTAAAGACGACAAAGGCCGGAAAGTTGTGACCGACTTTTTCACCGAGGTGGAGGAGCGGATTTATCCGATCGGAAGGCTTGATTATGATACGAGCGGCCTCTTATTGCTAACGAATGACGGGGACTTCGCCAATAAATTGATGCACCCGAAATACGAAATTAATAAAACGTATGTAGCAAAGCTGAAAGGCATTCCTTTAAAGGAGAATTTAAAAAAACTTGAGCGGGGCGTGCGCCTTGAGGATGGAAAGACAGCTCCTGCAAAAGTGAAGCTTTTGTCGCTTGATAAGAAAAAGCAGACAAGCATCGTCCAAATCACGATCCATGAGGGGCGAAACCGCCAGGTCAGGAGAATGTTTGAAGCCATCGGACACGAGGTGCTCAAGCTGAAAAGGGAAGAGTATGCTTTTTTGAACCTGGCGGGCTTGAAAACAGGGGAAAAAAGAGAGCTTACGCCTCATGAAGTCAAAAGGCTCAGGGCATTGGCAGAACACGGTAAAGCGGCTTTCTAAATTTTCACACAACCTTCAAAAAAGGCAAATGGCAGTCAGTCTTGAGATGATATAATGATACTGAATGTCTACATGAGGGGGCGGATTATGAAAAAAAAGCGTTTTTACATTCGGACAGGCATCCTCCTTGTGCTGCTTGCAGCGCTTGGCTACACGCTGTACAGCGCCGTGTTTCAAAACACGGAGAGTGTGGCGGTGGGGGAAAAAGCTCCCATTTTTTCGCTGGAGGATGTTGACGGCAACCGTCTCAAACTGGACGAACTAAAAGGCAAAGGGGTATTTTTAAACTTTTGGGGAACATGGTGCGAACCATGCAAAAGAGAATTTCCTTATATGGCGAATCAATACAAGGTGTTTAAGGATAAAGGGGTGGAAATCGTCGCCGTCAATGTCGGCGAATCGAACCTCGCCGTCAGAAACTTTATGAAAGACCACGGCGTCAATTTTCCGGTTGTGCTTGATAAAGACAGGCAGGTCCTTAACGCATATGATGTCACACCGCTGCCGACCACGTTTTTGATCAACCCTGACGGAGAGATTGTCAAGGTCGTGACGGGCGAGATGACAGAACGGATGATCCACGATTATATGAATATGATCAAACCAGAGGGATCGTCATGATGAAAGAAATCAAATGCGAATGCGGCCATGTGAATCCGGCGGGTACCGTTTTGTGTGAATCGTGCGGAAAGCCGCTGGTCAAACAGGATGCCAAACTCCTTGACATGCGGTATGACGGAAGTGCGAGACGCTCTCAAACCTATAATAAAACGATCGTAGATAAAATATGGAATTTCTTTTCGTCTGTAAAGGTCGGCGTCTGGCTGATCGTCATTACGCTGACAGCATCCGCTTTTGGAACGATATTTCCGCAGGAAATGTTCCTGCCGCCGGGTGCGCAGGCTGATACATACTACAGCGAACAATACGGGCTTCTCGGACAAATCTATTATGCTCTCGGTTTTCACAATCTCTACGGTTCATGGTGGTTTATTATTCTGGTTGCCTCAATCGGCATTTCGCTTGTCATCTGCAGCCTTGACCGGGTCGTTCCTTTGTACAGGGCCCTGAAAAACCAGGGCGTCACGCGAAATCCGAACTTTATGGAGAGGCAGCGCCTATTCAGCCGGACGGAAGCGGACATGTCTGAGGACACAAAATCGCAAATCATCGGTAAGCTGAAGAAAAAACGATACCGCGTCAAGGAAGAAAACGGCAACCTATTTGCCGAAAAAGGCCGTTTTTCAAGGTGGGGCCCATATGTTAACCATATCGGACTGATTATATTCCTCATCGGGGTCATGCTCAGATTTGTCCCGGGCATGTATGTCGACGAAACCCTTTGGATCAGGGAAGGGGAAACGGTGCCAATTCCGGGAACTGACGGCCATTACTATTTGAAAAACAACCGGTTTATAAAAGAAATGTACGACAGTGAAAAAGAAAAAGAAGTATTTTCAGAGGCGATCACCAAAGCTGGTGACGGGACTGTCGCAAAAACATATCAAACCGATGTTGAACTGTATGAAAGAAAAAATGACAGCCTGCCGGGCGAAGCGCCTGAATTGAAGAAAGTGAAAAACGGCAAGATCAAGGTCAATGACCCGTTGAAATTCGGTTCATATGCACTCTATCAGCTGACATACAAGGAAGGCGAGCTCGACAAAATGGTGTTTCAGCTGATTGAAAAAGACAGCGGGAAATCCTTCGGCAAAGTGGCAATCGACCTCTTGGAGCCGAAACCGGAATATGATCTTGGTAACGGTTACAAAGTTCATATAGCAAGCTACCTGCCGGACTTTTATTTTAACAAAGACGGGGAACCGAGCACGAAAACGAGGAATCCGAACAATCCGGCATTTGTATTCCAGATCACCGCACCGGATAAGCCTAAAGGAGAAAAAAGTTTCGTGGCGATTCAGGAAACAATCGAAGGTTCTGACGACAATAAATACAAAATGAAGTTTGACCATGTCGAAACGAAGAATCTCTCAGGCCTCACAATTAGAAAAGATTTGACTTTGTGGGTGCTCATGGTCGGCGGTGCCATCTTTATGATCGGCGTCATTCAGGGGATGTACTGGCACCATAGAAGGATCTGGCTCAGAACGCTGGACGGGCATGTGCTCGTCGCCGGACATACGAACAAAAACTGGTACGGGCTGAAGCAGGACTTGAAGGCCGCGCTCGCGGATACGGGGATATCCGAACCGGCCGATCAAAAAGAACTGTCAAAGGAAAAAAAATAAACGGCCAGCATAGGGAGGGGTTTTCATGGCAGAGTTAAGCGGCAATTTATTGTACGCGGCATTTCTCTTGTATCTCTCAGCGGTCTTCTTTTTTGGCGGCTCCATCAGGAGCAAGGCTTCAGACCGGAAGAAGAAGAACCGCTGGGCATCGATCGCAGTGTTGATCACGATCATCGGATTTGTATGCCAGTTTGGATATTTTATTGCGAGATGGATCGTTTCCGGACACGCGCCGGTCAGCAATCTCTTTGAATTTACAACTGCTTTCAGCATGATGCTCGTCCTGGCGTTCATCATCATCTACTTTATTTACAAGCTGTCCGCATTGGGACTGTTTACGCTTCCCGTTGTCCTGCTTTTGATCGCATATGCCAGCATGTTTCCGACCGATATCACACCGCTGATTCCGTCGCTTCAAAGCAACTGGCTGTATATTCATGTCACGACTGCAGCCCTCGGGCAGGCGATTCTCGCCATCAGCTTTGTCGCCGGCGTGATCTTTCTGCTCAAGCATGTGGATCATTCAAAGCCGGGCAAAAAAACGTTCTGGCTCGAATGTGTCATGTTTATGCTTGTGACAACGCTCGCGTTTATCCTTGTGACGACCTCATTCCGCATTGGGGGCTATGAGGCGCAGTTTAAGTGGATTGATAAAGACAACCAGGAAGACGTCATGATTTACGAGCTTCCCGCTCTTATCGGCCCGAATAAAGGAGAACTTTTAACGGAGGAGAGAATGGAGCCGCTTGTCAATGTGCCGCCCATTTTTTCAGGCCGGAAGCTGAATACCGTTCTCTGGTCGTTTGGAACCGGCGCCTTGCTTTACGGTGTCATCAGGCTGATCATCAGAAAACGCATCAGTCAGCTTCTTCAGCCGCTCGTGAAAAATGTGAACCTTGACCTTGTCGATGAAATCGGCTATCGCTCCGTTTCGATCGGCTTTCCGGTTTTTACGCTTGGCGCGCTTATTTTCGCGATGATATGGGCACAGCTGGCGTGGAGCAGATTCTGGGGCTGGGATCCGAAAGAAGTCTGGGCGCTGATTACATTTTTGTTTTATGCAGCTTATCTGCATCTCAGGCTTTCGAGAGGCTGGCACGGCGAAAAATCGGCGTGGCTCGCCGTCATCGGTTTTGCCATTATTATGTTTAATCTTATTTTTGTAAACCTTGTGATCGCCGGGCTTCACTCTTATGCATGATCCGTGCGGTGCAGGAAGGTCCGGGCTTTTCACCGGGCCTTCCGCAGCTTTTTGTTTTAAATTGAGGAAAGGCATTCTTGGCTTGGCTTACAATCGCTTTTCTAATAAAATGAATGTAAGAAGATTCAAATCAGGAGGTTTACGATGGAACAGACGAAAGAGACAAAAATATTAGTAGTAGATGATGAGGCAAGAATCAGACGACTTTTAAAAATGTACCTTGAAAGGGAAAACTACAAGATCGAAGAAGCCGAGAATGGCGATGAAGCCATCGACAAAGCCCTCGGCAACGATTACGATTTAATCCTGCTCGATTTGATGATGCCGGGAACCGACGGCATTGAAGTATGCCGCCAAGTACGCGATAAAAAAGCCACTCCGATCATCATGCTGACGGCGAAAGGCGAAGAAGCGAACCGGGTGCAGGGCTTTGAAGTCGGAACCGATGACTACATTGTGAAACCTTTCAGTCCGAGGGAAGTGGTGCTGAGAGTCAAGGCGCTCCTAAGAAGATCATCGCAAACCTCTTACCTGAATACGGATACAACGGCAAAAAATGTGCTTGTTTTTTCTCACTTATCCATTGATCACGATGCTCACAGAGTCATGGCGGACGGAACGGAAGTCAGCCTGACGCCGAAAGAATACGAACTGCTTTACTTTCTGGCCAAAACTCCTGATAAAGTATACGATCGTGAAAAGCTGCTGAAGGAAGTATGGCAATACGAGTTTTTCGGCGACTTGAGAACGGTCGATACCCATGTTAAACGTTTACGTGAAAAATTGAACAAAGTCTCGCCGAAAGCTGCGAAAAAAATCGTAACAGTATGGGGCGTCGGGTATAAATTTGAGGTCGGAAACGAATGAAGTTTTGGAAGAGCGTAGTCGGTAAACTGTGGTTTACCATACTGCTTTTGGTTTCATTTGTCTTATTTATCCTTACGTTCTTTCTGCTCGAGTTTATTGAAAACTACCATGTAGATGAAGCGGAAGCTGATTTGACAAAGCTCGCCAGCAAGGTGGCCGTCATCATGGAAAACCATAAAGACCAGGAGACAGCCAGATCGATTACATGGGAGCTTGCCGATGAACTGACGAGCATCGCCGTCATCAAAAATGAGAATGAATATTGGTATTCACCGCGGGAACATCAAAAAGTGGCTTCCATCACATTAAAAGATATTAAAAACGATCCAGATCTGAACGAAGCGCTTCGCAAGCATCAAAAAGTGCAGAAGAGGACGGTTATCTCCAATCAAAAGAACGATCAGCTGATTGTCGGCGTACCCTACGGGAAAGGCGAAGATGAAGGCATGGTGTTTCTTTCTCAATCGCTTCTTGCCGTCAAGGATACGACACAGCATACGACGAGGTATATCCTCTTTGCCGCTGCGATTGCGATTGTGTTAACGACGATTTTCGCTTTCTTCCTCTCAAGCCGGATTACCTACCCGCTCAGAAAAATGCGGCAGGGTGCCCAGGACTTGGCGAAAGGGAAGTTTGATACGAAGATTCCGATTCTGACCCAGGATGAAATCGGCGAGCTGGCGATTGCCTTTAACCAAATGGGGCGCCAGCTGAAGTTTCACATTACGGCACTCAATCAGGAAAAGGAGCATTTGTCGAATATCTTAAGCAGTATGGCCGACGGCGTGATCACCATTAATATCGACGGGACAATCCTTGTGACAAACCCTCCGGCTGAACGCTTTTTACAGGCTTGGTATTATGAGCAGAACATGAATGTAAAAGAAGGCCATGAACTGCCTCCCGAAGCGCGAGAGCTTTTTCAAAACACCGTCAGCACGGAGAAAGAGCAGATGATTGAAATGACCCTGCAAGGCAGAACATGGGTGCTGCTCATGAGTCCGCTGTACAATCAGTCCCATGTACGCGGAGCGGTTGCCGTGTTGAGGGATATGACGGAGGAAAGACGGCTTGATAAGCTGAGAAAAGATTTTATCGCCAATGTCAGCCATGAGCTGAGAACACCGATTTCGATGCTTCAAGGGTACAGTGAAGCGATCGTTGACGACATCGCAAGCTCTGAGGAAGAAAAAAAGGAAATCGCCCAGGTCATCTATGACGAGTCTTTAAGAATGGGAAGGCTTGTGAATGATTTGCTGGACCTTGCCAGAATGGAGGCGGGGCATATTTCCTTAAACGTTGAACCGGTGGAGCTCCGCGAGTTTTTTGAGAGAGTGTTCAGAAAGTTTTACGGAGTGGCCGGGGACAAAAATATTACGCTTTCTCACAATCTTGATCTGCATGAAGCAAAATTTGTGTTTGATCCGGACAAAATGGAGCAGGTTTTAACCAACCTGATTGACAACGCGATCCGCCATACAAATGCCGGGGGCACCGTTCATGTCGATGTGCAGTCTGCTGAAAGCGGGCTGAAGATTGCCGTGAAAGACTCCGGCAGCGGGATTCCCGAAGAGGATCTGCCGTTTATTTTTGAACGTTTTTATAAGGCCGATAAAGCAAGGACGAGAGGAAAAGGCGGGACTGGCCTCGGGCTTGCGATCGTCAAAAACATCGTCGATGCACACAACGGATCGATCACCGTCCACAGCATGCTGAACGAAGGTACTTCCTTCACGTTCTACATTCCAAGAAATAAGCAGGATGATGGCCAAATTTGACGAAGAATCTTGTTCCATACGAAACAAAGAGCACCTGTTCATACAGAACAGGTGCTCAGTTATTTGAGGGCAAAATGTATCCAATTTGTAAAATTTCTGTATATCCTGAAACGTTTATGCCTTTGTAGCCGATAAAAGAGTGAGAATTTCAGGAAGACAGATGAGCGTCTAAGAGGAGATGAAAGAAGAATTTAGGACAACCGCAAACTTTATCATAGTGAAAACCGCATATGGAAATGGCCGCTCCCGTTCTGGTAATCTATACAAGGCGGTTCGCTTTTTACTGCACACACTAAAGTCCGCCAGCCATTCCCAATAAGAGTGGGATGACTGAAGGGCTGTCAAATGAAGACTTTGGTTTGGATTTATGTATAATCTCTATAGAAGGATGCGAGAAACAAAAGAGATTTTTTAGATAAAATAAGCATGAAACAGGGAATGAGTGATGACTGATGGAAAAAACAAAAATACTGATTATTGAAGATGATGAAGCAATTGCTGATTTGCTTTCATACGGGCTGACGTCCGAAGGCTTTGAAACGTGCACGGTCAATAACGGTTCTTCAGGAATGAGGAAACTAGATCAGTTCAAACCTGACCTTCTGCTCCTCGATTGGATGCTGCCGGACTGCAGCGGATTGGATATTTGCAAAAAAGTGACCGAAAGCTGTAATATTCCAATACTGATGATTACCGCAAAATCAGATATCACGGATAAAATACTGGGGTTGGAATTCGGGGCCGATGACTATATTACAAAGCCGTTTGATCTGCGCGAAGTTGTCGCGAGAATACGCACGATCCTTCGGCGTCTGGAACAAGCCCATCATGTGAACGAACGGGAAACGGAAAAAGTGGATGAGATCCGGTTTAAAAATATTGTGATCGTTCCGGGCGAAAGACTGGTGAAAAAAGACGGGGCAGCCGTCGAATTAACTCCTAAAGAATATGATCTGCTAATGACTTTGGTTGACCATCGGGGAAAAGTTTTTACCCGTTCAGAGCTTTTGGAATTCATCTGGGGATACGATTTTTTCGGTGACACCCGTACAGTCGATACCCATATTCAAAGACTCCGCAAAAAGCTTGATGCAAGCGACTTGATTAAAACAGTGTTCGGCATCGGATATAAATTCGAGAAGCAGGAGGAGTAGAGAGTGTTACGGACCATCAAGGGCAAGTTTATTGTTGGCTTTTTTCTGATTTTTTCTCTCTCTTTCCTTGTGCTCAATCACACGGTTAAGAACGTCATTTGGTCGAGTAACGAAAAAATTGTAACATCGGATTTAGTCGAACTGAAAAAAAACAGTACCGTCTATGTAAACCAAGCATTTTTAATCAATCACTATAAAAACAATGAACTTTATTTCGGTGATATGGCCGATGAAATGGTAGATAATTTAAATCACTCCACAGGAAGCAATGTCGGTGTTTATACAGTAGATGGCGCATTGTTGTCTTCTTCTGATCAGAAGGTGTTTTCCAGAGGGAGTGATGAAGATCTTCAACAGGCGATCAAAGGAAAGACTGCCTATCATATCACCTATAACCGGAATAAAGCAAAAGTGTTTTTCTCATATCCGGTTGTCATTGAAGGCACAAAAGTAGGCATATTACGCTTTTCGAAAAATTTCGACCTGCTGTATAAGCAGAGCGGAGAGATTCTGGATATTGTTTTTTATATCGCGCTTGCAATATTTGTGGCGGCGTTCCTTTTCTCCTATATCCTGTCCAGACATATCACGATTCCGCTCGTCAAGCTGACAGATGCCACCTCACAAGTCAAGAAGGGTAAGCTGGATATGGATATCCACTTTAATAGAAAAGATGAGATTGGCCAGCTTGCCGTCAACTTTAACGATATGATCAGCAGGATTCGGGAACAAATTTTAACCATCGAAAGGGATCGCGACCGTCTAAAAGAACTTAACGAACAAGAAAAACGGTTTTTTGATAATATGACGCATGAGCTGAAAACACCTCTGACTTCCATCCAAGGATATGCTGAGATCATAAAAGATAAAGGGGAAGCGGACCGGAAATTTTTTGATAAAGGAATGAACCACATTGTCGAAGAAAGCCGGCGCCTGCATAATTTGGTGATCAAGCTTCTTGAAGTATCCCGGGAAACGTCCAAGAGTGCTCAATTTGACAGGATCGACGCAGGCGAAATTTTAAAAGATGTTTGCGAGTCGATGAAATTTCGGGCAGAACGGTATAAGAAAAGGATCACCTGTGACATTGAAGATGGCCTGTACGTTCTTGGTGAGGTGAGCAGGCTGCGCCAGCTTTTTATCAATCTGCTGGACAACGCCATCAAATACAGCTTATCTCATTCGGAAATCATCATTAAGGCCGAAATCGTTGGAGAAAACATTCTTTTTACATTCAAGAATCCAAGCGATCCATTGGAAAATGACCAACACACCAAAATGTTCCAACCTTTTTATTCAGTCAATCAGAAGATTAAGGAAGAAGGAAGTGTAGGTTTGGGATTAAGCATTGTGAAAACAATTGTTGACGAACACGGAGGAACAATCGAGATGTTCTACAAAGAAAACCACACAGTGATTCAAGTTGAATTAGCTTACGCAAAGGTTGAGAAATGATGAAAAACAAACCGTTTATTATATGGGCAGGAGTGCTGCTGTTTCTGATCATTATCGTGTCCAGTTATAATGTCGGAAAAAGATCGGAAACGATTATTATCCCAAGCGGGGAAGAAAATCATATCTATGACCAGAAGACCCGCCCTTTTCAAGTCAATACGATCTATCGTCTTCCAAAAGTCGGGCAGCTGCTCGGGTGGTCTTCACCGGATTCCGTTGTCGGTTTTTTCAAGGGAGAAGGGACATCCGAACGTACAGCGCACAGTCTTCAGCGCCTTTCCTCCCCCTATGAAAAAGCTGAAATCGTAAAAGGCATTGAAAGCAACACGTCCAACCTAAAAATGTCTCCAGACGGAAAGCGTATCGCCGGAGTCACTTTGTCATTAAGTAAGGCATCAATGCAGCTGTTTTCGCCGGCGAGCGGGAAAAAAACAGAAATCGCCAGCACCTCCGCCAGCAGTGAGGTCTATGTCCAAGATGTTTCATGGTCAAATAATAGCAGATACGTTTGCTATCTTGTTTTAGATGTCGGGCAGGGGGATGAGACCGGCCTTCGTGTTTATGATACGGCTTCCGGAACGCTTAAAACGTATTCATTGAATGATTTTGCGGAGAAGGATTCGCTTACCGGAGTTAACATCTCCGATAATGGACGAGATTTGCTGTTTACCGTGTTGCAGCGTTCCGACGAGTACGGGATCAGAATGGGAACCATTGACGGCAGCCGCATTAAAATCGAGGACAAGCGTCTGGACAGCCGCGGCGGGCCTGTTTGGTTAAACAATGATCAATTTGTATTCCTGGACACCGGGGAAACCCTGTGCGAATATGATCGCAGAAACGGAGAGCTTTCTGCTCTGCTCGATAAAGTAACTGTTTTTAAATTCTCAAACGACTTTAAGAAAATCGCTTACTCTTTAAAGGATGAAGACAATATCTATGCAGGTAAGCTTCAGGGGAAAAATATCCTCTATGAAGAACCGATATACCACGGCACCATCCCTTCGGAAATATTTTGGAGTCCGGACGGCAACAGCCTGCTTGTTAACGCTCAATACCAGTACCCTGCCATGGAGAGTGCATCCGTGCGATTTTTAGAAGAGCAAGCTTATATCATCACATTTAAATAATTGTTCGTTCTCCACTTTAATATCAGGCAAAAAAACCTTATTTCGGCATTTAACCGAAATAAGGTTTTTCTTTTGTAAAGACTTCTTTCACTTTTTTTGCAGGGTAATTAGCCTGATTATCATTCCTCAAAAAATGATGTTTTTCTTCTTTTTGTGACATTTTGTTTACAAGTTGGTCGAACTTCTGCGATATCTTCCTCTTATATTTAAAGAGCATCCTTCTTATAGAACTTTGTCTTCAAAAATAGCAGCTTAAAAAATTGTCACTTGTGAGTGACGAGTTTAAAAGAAACCTAGTGATTGTTAATTAAAGTCTAAGGAGTTGGAAAAAGTGTCAAATTCACCAAAAGAAGATCATAAATTGAGCGCACTAGGAAAATTAGTGCTAGGTATGTTGATTGTATTCGGTGTGACTTTGTTATGCATTTCTTGGAATGCGCTTGCCGGCCCAAAGCAGGAACCGATAAAAGAAAATTCCGCGGCTTCAGCATCGGTGCCGGGAGGCAAACATAAAGCAGAGAAAAAAGAAAGTAAGCAAACAGCGCCGGAAATCGGAAAGGTCGTCTATTTGTCATTTGATGACGGTCCGAATCCTGCGGCTTCAGATAAAATCTTAAGTTTGCTCGATAAGTATCATGCGAAAGCTACATTTTTCATGTTAAAACCGAATATTGAACAAAATCCCGATATTGTGAAGAAAATGGTTGAAAACGGCCATTCTGTCGGCTCTCACGGAGTGACGCATCAAGTATCGAAAATCTATAAATCTCCTGAAAGCTTCGCGGCAGAAATGAATGATACGCTTAAAGCCATCAAAGAAACGACCAACGTTGACACACATTTGATCAGATCGCCTTACGGATCAAAGCCCTATATCACCGGTCCATTTCAAGAAGTAATTAAGCGCGACCATTTTAACCTTTGGGACTGGACTGTTGATTCAGAGGACTGGAAATCTGCAAATACAAACGGTCAATTCGTGAATAATGTGATTCAGCAAGTCAATAACCTTTCCGGTGTTGAGCCGCTAGTTGTATTGATGCATGAAAAACCGACAACTGCGGCCCATTTAGAGAAACTATTGAAATACTTCCAAGAAAACGGATATGAAATGAAGCCCATTCATGATTCGATAAAACCGGTTCATTTCAGATGGAATTAAAAAATATGAGATGCATCAACAAGGAAGGGATACTATGGTAAAAATGAGAAAAGGAAAACTAAAGATGAAAAATGTGATATTGTTTGTCCTCGCGCTAGTGATAACGATCGGCAGTGTGGTGTCATACGGGATTTACCGTACAGTCGCCAAATCAATAAATGGAATGTACGAACCTCTTCATCGGGATGCCGAGCAGAAGGATACTGCTCCGCACGATCCTATATCCATTCTTTTATTGGGGATAGATGAGCGCCCCGGTGATAAAGGACGCCCGGATTCTATGATTGTAATGACTGTTAACCCGAAGACAAAGAAAACGACAATGACCAGTATTCCGCGTGATACAAGGGTGTTTATCAAATCAAAAAATAAATTTTCGAAAATGAATTCGGCTTATACGTATGGCGGAATTGAAGGAACCGTTGAAACTGTAGAACAATTTTTGAACATTCCAATCAATTATTATATCAAAATCAATATGGATGGGTTTAAAGATATAGTAGATGCGATTGGCGGCGTAACGGTGGA